>NZ_JBJSWH010000001.1:0-994799 GCF_046087985.1 Aeromonas ichthyocola | reverse complement strand
GCTGCGGGCTACCTCGTAGGGTCAGGCTCAGTGACTGAGGTCGATCCGCACTATCTCTTCCTCATCACGATACTGGCGTTTGAGCTCGCTCTTGCTCTTCATCACGATCTCGCCGTCGCGGCCTATGTTCATGTGCTCGGGATTGGCAAGGTGCATCGCCTGCCAGGCCATCACGGCCTGCAGGGAAGTGGCCTTCTGCTCCTCGGTGAGGGGCTGGCCGTCCGGCCACTTGCCCAGCTCGACCGCGGTCTTGAGCCGCTCGTACACTTCTTTGGGCATCTGCCCTATCACTTGTAAAAACTCACCCTGTTGAAACGACATCCGGCCTCTCCTTGAACTATTGAGCCATAAACAGGGATCTGGCGGGCCGATCCTGGCGGACTATGCCGGTAGATCCTGGCGGACTACGCCGGCCATCTGCTCCATCACCCGCACCACCTGACAACTGTACCCGAACTCGTTGTCATACCACACGTAAAGCACGCAGTGGTCCCCCTCGGCTATGGTGGCCTGGGAGTCCACTATGCCCGCGAAGCGCGAACCCACCATGTCGGAGGAGACCAGCTCTGTGCTGGCGCTGTAATCGATCTGGCGATGGAGGGCCGAGCTTAACGCCATCTGCTGCAGATAGGCGTTCAGGCTCTCCCGATCCGTGGCCTGCTCCAGCGACAGGTTGATGATGGCCAGCGACACATTGGGGGTCGGCACCCGGATGGCGTTGCCGGTCAGCTTGCCCTTGAGCTCCGGCAGCGCCTTGGCCACCGCCTTGGCGGCGCCTGTGCTGGTCATCACCATGTTGAGGGCTGCGCTGCGACCGCGGCGCTCCCCCTTGTGATAGTTGTCGATCAGGTTCTGATCGTTGGTATAGGAGTGCACCGTCTCCACATGGCCGTGGCGGATGCCGTACTTGTCCTGCATCACCTTGAGCACGGGGGTGATGGCGTTGGTGGTGCAGGAGGCGGCAGAGATGATCTTGTCATCCAGGCCTATCACCTCGTGGTTGACCCCGAACACCACGTTCTTCATCTCCCCCTTGCCGGGGGCGGTCAGCAGCACCCGGGCGGCGCCGCGCGCCTTGAGGTGCTCGGACAGACCCGCCTCGTCGCGCCAGACCCCGGTGTTGTCGACGATCAGCGCATTGTCGATGCCATAGGCGGTGTAGTCGATGTCGGCAGGGCTGTTTGCATAGATCACCTGGATGAAGGTGCCATTGGCGATGATGGCGCTGCGCTCGTTATCCACCTCGATGGAGCCGTTGAAGGGACCGTGCACAGAGTCGCGGCGCAGCAGGCTGGCGCGTTTCTCCAGATCCCCCTCGCGACCGCCACGCACGACTATGGCGCGCAGACGCAGGGAGTTGGCGGCGCCGGTGCGCTCGATCAGCAGCCTGGCCAGCAGGCGGCCGATGCGGCCAAAGCCGTAGAGCACCACGTCGGTCGGGGCGGGCACTGAATTGCGGTTCAGGGCCGGGGCCAGCTTGGCGCGCAGGTAGTCGTCTATGCCGGCGTCATCCTGGTGATCCTGCCAGTAACCCACCGCCAGCTTGCCGAGATCCACTTCGGCGGCGGTCGGGTTCAGGGCGACCATGGCCTGGAGCAGGGGGAAGCTTTGCTGGATGGGGAGGGGAGTGCCCTGGTGGCGGCGAACGACCCTGTGGGCCTTGAGGATGTCGATGGTGGAGGCGTTCTGCAGGGGGCGCCCGTAGAGGGTGATTTCTATCCCTTGCTGTCGGTAGAGGCGACCAATCAAGGGCTGCATGGCTTCGGCGAGCTCCTGGCTCTCCTGCCACGCCTGCAAGTAGTGCTCGTGGGTCATTAACCAGATCCTTTATTTCACGTTGTTGAAGCAAGTTGCCTGGGCAAATTGAAATTCGTCGAATGCAGATCAGTGTAGGGCTGACGGTTTCGTTATATTATTCTGCAGTCGCGGCCTTATACGGCGCGCGCATTGTAATGGATATGTAGCCTGTTTGCTAGTTGGCGGTGGCCAGGGCGGGTTGCGATTGTTACCAACCAGATGTGAACCATGACCCTATTCTCACAGCGTCCGTTACTGCTCCCCCTCGCCTGTTGTCTGACGCTGATGGCCTGCGATGACGACAGGATCCACAACATCTGCACCCAGTCTCCGGCGCTCTGTGCGGATCTGGTGGACGACGGCTGGTGTCGCCATGAGCGCAGCGATGTCATCCGCGCCCGCTACTACCTCCAAGAGGAGGGCACGGACAGGCACAGATACGAGCTGATGCGTGACCTGGAGCGCTACCTCCAGTGCGCCGAACACTCCACCAACATCGAATACAAGCGGGCCCGCGAGCAGAAGAGCCCCAGGGTGGAGGGCATGCTGGCCGCCGGCGCTCAGCTGGAGCAGCTGGATGCCCAGACCCGTGGCTCCCAGGATCCCTATCTGCTGCTCTGGCACTGGACCAACAACACCAATCCAGCGGCCCGTGCCAGCTTCCTGGCGCTGGAAGGCACCCCCGCCCTCGAGGAGCCGGAGTTGCAACTGGCTCTGGGGGGCATCTATGCCAAGAGCGAGCCCCAGAAGGCCATCGCCCTGATGCATCACGCCCTCTCCCTCTATGGGGAAGGGGAC
Source organism: Aeromonas ichthyocola (assembly GCF_046087985.1). NCBI lineage: Bacteria > Pseudomonadati > Pseudomonadota > Gammaproteobacteria > Aeromonadales > Aeromonadaceae > Aeromonas > Aeromonas ichthyocola. The sequence continues at coordinate 992,204 of NZ_JBJSWH010000001.1, read as the reverse complement.
AAGGTCAACAGCCGGATCCTCACCGCCCTCAGCACCCTCTACATGGGGCAGAAGGCGTTTGATCTGGCCTATCAGTGGGGCAAGGTGAGCGAGTCGTTTCAGGAGACCCCCGAGGTCTCGTCCACCCGTCTCGGGATCTACCACGCCATCGGCAAGGAGCAGCAGGAGAGGCTGGATCAGGCGGCCGCCACCATAGTCGACGCGCTCAGACAAGGGAGCTACCAGGCCCCATGATACCGCTGCCATCCGGCGCCCTTGAGTGGGCCCATGCCTTCGACATCCGCCTCGTCCATGGTCAGGTCCCCTGCGAGGGGAGGGTGCTCGAGCGGACCACGGTCAGGGCCGTGGTGATGCGCGGGGATGAACTGTTGCTGGTGCACTCTCGCGTCAACGGGGATCTCATGTTCCCCGGGGGCGGCATAGAGGCGGGGGAGTGTCACCATACGGCCCTGGCCCGGGAGCTGCGGGAAGAGTGCGGCGCCGAGCTGGTGGCCGTGGGTCTGCTGCTCGGGCAGACCCGGGAGTTTCGCGCCGCCCGCGAGGCCGACTACGACGCCTACTGCATCCGCTCCTTCTATTACCTCTGCCAGGTGGGGGAGGACTGGTGCGAGCCGCACCCCCAGCCCTACGAGATACGTCTTGGCTTCACCCCGGGCTGGTTCGCCCTGGAAGAGGCCCTGCAGACCAACAAGACCCAGCTGGCCGGCCCTTGCCCCCAGTGGACTGTGCGGGAGACCCGGGTACTGGCCGAGTTGCAGCACTGGGCAGAGGCCGGGTTGCTGAGCTGACAGCAAGGCGTTACCAAGACAAATAAACCGCCATTCGGCGGTTTATTTGTTTTCGGCACACTGTCAGTCTCAGGGCACGCAGACCGGGCAGAAGGCGTAGGTGCCTTGCGGGTCATTGAAGCGGGTCAGCGGGTCCAGGCTGCGGTTCATCTCCACCAGCGCCTGGCCCAATCCTGCGGGCAGCCAGCTTTGCAGGTGCGGGGCCAGCGCCTGGGCGCTGCTGTCAAACAGCTCGCGCAGGAACTTGTCCCTTGCCGACTCTTCCGGCGCTATGGGGGTGACCTGCCAGCTCTTGAGGTTGGCGAGCTCGGCGGCGGCCTTGAGGGCGTCGTCCAGGTTACCAAACTCGTCAACCAGCCCCAGCTCCTTGGCATCCTGACCTGTCCAGACCCGGCCTTCGGCGGCTTTCTCCGCCTCTTCCGGGCTCAGGCCACGGCCCTTGCCGACCAGACCGACGAAGCGCTGATAGGTGTCTTCCACGCTCAGCTGGATGGCCTGACCGACGTGCTCCGGCAGGGCGCGGGTCAGCCCGACCCCCACGAAGTCGGTGGTGCCGACGCCGTCGGTGTGCACCCCGAACTGGGAGAGCGCCTTGTCGATGGTGGCGAACATGCCGAACACCCCGATGGAGCCGGTGAGTGTGGTGGGGGAGGCGAAGATCTTGTCCGCATCGGCGGAGATCCAGTAACCCCCCGAGGCGGCGTAGCTGCCCATGGAGATGACCACCGGCTTGCCCGCCTGTTTCAGGGCCAGCAGCTCGGCACGGATCTGCTCGGCGGCGAAGGCGCTCCCCCCCGGGCTGTCGACCCGCAGTACCACGGCCTTGATCTGGTCGTCGCGGCGGGCCTCGGCCAGCAGCTCGGAGAGGCTGTCACCGCCTATGGTGCCGGCCGGCTGGATCCCGTCCATGATGGCGCCGCTGGCGGTGATGAGACCCACCTCATCCTTGCCGCTCTGGGGATATTGCTCGGGGATGGCGGCCAGATACTCTTTCAGGCCGACCCCTTTCCAGCCGTGATCCTCGCTCTCGCCCACCTCCTTGATGACCGCCTGGGTCATCTCGTCGCGGGTGGCGAGCTGATCCACCAGACCGTTGTCGAGGGCGTAGCTGGCGGCATTGCCACCGGCCTTGCGCAGCAGCTCGAGGAAGTGATCCTTGTCTGGCGCGACCGCATCCGGCTCTATCTCCCGCTGCTCGGCCACGTCGGTGACATAGGATTGCCACAGCTGATCCAGCCAGCGCTGGTTCGCCTCCTTGCTCTCGGGGGACATCTCGTCACGGGTATAGGGCTCGACGAAGGACTTGTAGGTGCCGACCTTGAACACATGGGGGGTGACGTTGAGCTTCTCCAGCGCCGACTTGAAGTAGGTCTGGTAGACCCCAAAGCCTTCGATCAGCACGGCGCCGCTCTGGTTGAGCAGCACGTGATCGGCATGGGCGGCGAGCAGGTAGGCGCCCTGGCTGTAGTAGTCGGCCATGGCGATGACCGGCTTGCCGCTCTCCTTGAATGCGTCTATGGCGCTCGCCACCTCCTGCAGCTTGGAGAGGCTGGCCCCCTGCAGTCCCTGGGGCTTGATCACCAGCGCCTTGATGCGATCGTCATCTCCCGCGCTCTTGATGGCCCACAGCAGGTCGGAGAGGACGATTTCACTGGGCTGATCGTCGCTTTTCTCCATCTGTCTCAGCAGCTGCACCGTCGGATCTGTTTGGGTGCGCTGCTCCACCAGTACGCCGGCGAGATTGAGGGTGAGGGCGCCCTCTATGGGGGTGCTGGGGGTCTCGCTCTGGTTGAGGCTGAAGGCGATGACCAGCACGACGATGAGAAACAGCAGATTGACCAGCATCAAGCGGGTAAAGTTGAGCAGACGCCAGAGGCTGCGAAACAGCCACCCCAGACCTTTGAAAATAGACATAGCCGTGCTAACGCCCTGTTAATGGGTAGAGAAGGGCATTATTAACCAGTTGACCCGCCAATTGCCATTTTCGCTTGGCCGCGATCGCTCCCCCTGGCTTCGGGATACGGCTGTTCGCCGAAAAAATGTCCAAACATTTGTTTGAAAAAGGATTTTCGATTCTTTACTCTAGCCTCAATTTGATAACAAAAAATTAACTGGAGGCCCTGTGAGCCGCTACCCGACGTTGCCGATCCCTCTTGAGTCAGCTTGTGCCCCCTCGCGTCGCAGTGTGCTCGCGATCCCCTGCGCCCCAGTCTTGCAAGGAGCCACATCATGAGCCTTTATCCAACGTTGTTGACTCCCCTGGATCTCGGCTTTACCCAGCTAAAAAACCGTGTGCTGATGGGCTCCATGCATACCGGCCTCGAGGAGGAGAAGGGGGGCTTTGACAAGCTGGCCGCCTTCTATGCCGAGCGCGCCCGCGGCGGTGTCGGCCTCATAGTCACCGGCGGCATAGCGCCGAATCTGCGGGGGCGCCTGGTGCCCCATGGCTCCCAGCTCAGCTTCCCCTGGCAGGTCGCCAAGCACAAGAAGGTGACCAGCGCCGTGCATCAGGAGGGGGGCAAGATAGCCCTGCAGATCCTCCATGCCGGCCGCTATGCCTACCATCCGTTCAGCCTGGCACCGAGCGCCATCCGGGCTCCCATCTCTCCGTTCAAGCCGCGAGCCATGAGCGAGCGGCAGATCCGTGGCACCATACGGGACTTTGCCTCGACCGCGGCACTGGCCAAGGCCGCCGGCTATGACGGGGTCGAGGTGATGGGGTCGGAAGGCTATCTCATCAACCAGTTCATCTGCGAGCGCACCAACCAGCGCAGCGACGGCTGGGGCGGCAGCAGCGAAAACCGCATGCGCTTCCCGCTGGAAATAGTGCGGGCCATTCGCGAGCGGGTCGGCACCGACTTCATCATCATCTTCCGTCTCTCCATGCTGGATCTGGTGGAGAAGGGCTCCTCCCTGGAGGAGGTGATAGCGCTCGGGAAGGCGCTGGAGCAAGCCGGGGTGAGCCTCATCAACACCGGCATCGGCTGGCACGAGGCGCGCATCCCCACCATAGCCACCAGCGTGCCGCGGGGCGCCTTCAGCTGGGTGACCGCCGAGCTGAAAAAGCACCTCAAGGTGCCACTTATCACCACCAACCGCATCAACACCCCAGAGGTGGCCGAGCGCATCCTGGCGCAGGGGGAGGCGGACATGGTCTCCATGGCGCGCCCATTCCTGGCCGACCCCGAGTTTGTCATCAAGGCGGCCGAGAACCGGGCGGACGAGATCAACACCTGCATCGCCTGCAACCAGGCCTGCCTCGATCACGTGTTCAAGCAAAAACGCGCCTCCTGCCTGGTCAATCCCCGCGCCTGTTTCGAGACCGAGCTGACGTTTGGCCGGGTGCCCCAGCCCAAGAAGCTGGCGGTGGTGGGGGCCGGGCCGGCCGGGCTGGCATTCGCCTGCTACGCCGCCGAGCGTGGCCATCAGGTGAGCCTGTTCGATCAGGCGCCGACCATAGGCGGCCAGTTCAACTTCGCCAAGCAGATCCCGGGCAAGGAGGAGTTTCACGAGACCCTGCGCTACTTCGCCAGGCGGCTGGAGAAGTGCGGCGTCGAGCTCTATCTCGGCCAGCGCCAGAGCGCCGAGAGCCTGCTTGGCGGCGGTTTTGACGAGGTGATCCTCGCCACCGGCATTCGCCCGCGCACCCCCAACATTCCAGGGATCGAGCATCCCAAGGTATTGAACTACCTCGATGTATTGCGCGATGGCAAGCCGGTGGGCCAGAAAGTGGCGGTGATCGGGGCCGGCGGCATCGGCTTCGACGTGGCCGAGTTCCTGGTGGAGAAGAAGGCGGAGGGGAGCGCTGATCATCATCGCGATCACTGGCTCAAGGAGTGGGGCATCGACAAGAGCCTGGGTGAGCGCGGCGGCCTGATCAAGCCCGAGATAGACGCTCCCGAGCGCCAGATCTGGTTGCTCCAGCGCAAGGAGAGCAAGGTGGGGGATGGCCTGGGCAAGACCACAGGCTGGATCCACAGAACCGTGCTCAAGAACCGCAAGGTGCAGATGCTCTCCGGCGTGCAGTACCTGCGCATCGACGACGAGGGGCTGCACATCCAGGTGGGTGAGGCCAGGCAGTGCCTGCCGGTGGATCAGGTGATCATCTGCGCCGGGCAAGAGCCCCTGCGGGAGCTGCAGGCCGGTCTGCAGGCGGCGGGCAAGCCGGTGCACATCATAGGCGGTGCCGACGTGGCGGCGGAGCTGGACGCCAAGCGGGCCATCCGCCAGGGGGCCGAGCTGGCGTCCGTTATCTAGCGCCCAGGCCTTGGCTGACAGCATGATGATAACCCCCTGACTATCAGGGGGTTTCTATTGGTGGCGCGTGCCAGCCCCGGCTGTGCTCCCCTTCGGGCTGTGCTAAGGTAGCGCCATCATTGCCCCCTGATAAGGAACTGACCATGGATGCCCTCTCCCTGTTACTCAACCGCCACTCCTGTGGCCGTCTGACCACCCCGGCCCCGAGTGGCGAGGTGCTCGACAATATTCTGAAGGCCGGCCTGCGGGCACCGGATCACGGCACCCTGACCCCCTGGCAGTTCATCCTGTTTGAAGGGGAGGGGCGCGAGCGACTGGGGGCCCTGCTGGCGGACGCTGCCCGCGCCCGGGGCGAGGACGACGAGAGCATCAAGAAGTGCAGTGAGGCGCCCCTGCGAGCGCCCCTGGTGGTGGCTGTCGCGACCCGCTATCAGGCGCACCCCAAGGTGCCCAGGCTGGAGCAGGAGCTTTCTGCCGGCTGCGCCCTGATGGCGATGCAGATGGCGGCCCAGGCACAGGGGTTCAACGGCATCTGGCGCTCCGGCTGGTTCATCTTCGACGAGGTGATCAGTCAGGGGCTGGGGCTGGCACCGGACGATCAACTGGTGGGCTTCCTCTACCTGGGCACCCCCATGCTGGAGGCGCGCAAGCTGCGCGAGTTGCCTGTAGCTGACTTCGTGCGTCGCTTCTAAGCCAGGGACAGTGCAGAAAGGCCCTGATTATTCAGGGCTTTTTTATTTACCCCAAAATGATGGCAGGCTGTACTGATAAATGGAAACTTGCCAAGGGGGAGTTCGGGCTTGCCTGGGAATTTTTTGAATAGTGAGAGGCTGTTCTCAATCCTGGTTGATTACCCTATGTAAAACGTTTGCGCCCCGTTATTATCCCATTGCCAGTTTAGAAGGTGACCCCTTCTAATTTTCTGCGATGAGAGTCGCAATTCCGTAGCACCTTTTTACAGCCCAACGTCGTTATGACATTGGGCTTTATTTTTATGGGCGGTTTTCTGCTTCAGCTCCAGCCCCTCTGCGCCTCTGGGCGGCCTCTTTTTACCGTCTTACGGGCCTTGATGATATCGGGCTTTATGTTGATGGGAATTTTTGCCCCTGGCTCTCGGCCGCTGGCATCTTGTCCCTGGCGGGCAGGATACGGGCCGGGTTGCCCACCACCCGGGCTCCGGCCGGGACGTCTCTGGTCACCACGGCGCCCGCGCCGACTATGGCCTCCCGCCCTATGGTGATCCCAGGCAGCAGTATGGCGCCACCGCCGATCCAGACCCTGTCTTCTATGGTCACCGGCAGCGCCGTCTCTACCCCCTGGATGCGCTCATCGGCATCCAGGGCGTGGGCGGCGGTATAGATCTGTACGTTCGGCCCTATCATGACGTCGGCGCCGATGCGAATAGGCGCGTTGTCCAGCAGGGTGGCCCCCATATTGATGTAGCTGCGCTCGCCAAGGTGGATGTGGCGGCCATAGGTGCAGTAGAGGGGCGGGCAGATAAAGGCGTTTTCTGCCAGTTCACCAACCAGCTCCGCCAGCAGTGCCCGCTGTTCAGTCTCATCTTCCGACCGATTCAAACGGCTATAGCGGCGCGCCGTCTCCCGGCGCAGAACATCCAGCTCCGGGGCCATGCAGTTGTAGGGCTGGCTGGCTAGCATCTTTTCGTATTCGGTCATGGCTGGGCCTCAATGGAATGGAGGAAGAGAGGATAAGTCATCAAGAGGCAGAGAAGCGTGAAGCTCTCCCCAGAGTGGGCGAAAGGGCGCGCAGCTGGCGCCGGAAACAACAAGGGCACCCTGGGGTGCCCTTGTTGTTCTGCAGGATGACACTGTTATCAGCCGTGCTTGCGACCGCAGTGTTGCCACACTGATGGCCTCTTGCAATCAGTCGTGCTTGCGGCCTGAGAGGCGGCACCACTCTTCCTTCACCGCGGTCGGGTCCATGTCGAACCACTGACCGTAGATGGTCTCCAGCTCCGGGGCCTGGCTCTCCAGCACGCCGGAGAGGGCCATCAGGCTGCCGGGCTTGCCGTGGCCGGCGATAAGCGGTGCCAGCTCGCGCAGCGGGCCGGCCAGTATGTTGGCCACCACCACGTCGGCCTCGACGTCTTGCGGCTGGTCGGCAGGCAGATAGAGCTCGATCTGGCCGGCGACGCCGTTGCGCTCGGCGTTGTCGTGGCTGGCCTGGATAGCCTGCGGATCTATGTCGATGCCAATGACGCGGGCGGCGCCCAGTTTCAGGGCGGCGATGCCGAGGATGCCGGAGCCGCAACCGAAGTCGACCACAGTCTTGCCGGCCAGATCCAGTCCGTCCAGCCACTGCAGACAGAGCGCCGTGGTGGGGTGGGTGCCGGTGCCGAAGGCCAGACCCGGATCCAGCATGACGTTGACCGCATCCGGGTTGGGGACGTCGCGCCAGCTCGGGCAGATCCAGAGCCGCTCGCCGAACTGCATGGGGTGGAAGTGATCCATCCACTCGCGCACCCAGTCCTTGTCTTCCAGCTGCTCGACCTTGTAGCCGACATCTTCCCCGAAGATCTGCTGGAAGAAGGCGATGGTGGGCGCCGGATCGGTTTCGGCATCGAACAGCCCCATCACCTCGGTCTCGCCCCAGAGCGGCGTTTCACCAGGCAGCGGCTCGTAAACGGGCACATCCTGGGCATCCATAAAGGTCACCGCCTGGGCTCCACGCCCCAGCAGCATGTTGCTCACCTTGTCCGCGGTCTTGGCGGTGGCGTTGATTCGAATTTGTATCCAGGGCATGGGGTCGACTCTTCATAAATGTGAAACCGCGGGATTCTATCATCATGGGCCTGTGCTGTCGTGGTTTGCCCATGATGGGATGGGGAAGGGAGGCTACTCTGCCAAGTTGGCACGGTTCCTGTATTGCTTACTATGCAGGCGAAGACGACCGGTTTTCGCTGAACGCTTTGCTCAAGTTCCGTCATCTTTTTCAGCCACCCTCGGGTGGCATTTTTTTATCTGCACTTGTTTGCCTGGTAAACAGGCTGCCAGACAAAAAAGAGCAAGGTCACCTTGCTCAAGGACGGGCTGACGCCGTTTTGGCGCATTCATTGGCACGCCAGATGCAAAGACAGATGTCCTGCATAAGGATATGTGTGTGATTGTTACCCCAATGTTCAGGTATTCAGGCCATTTCTCGCGAAATGGCCTCTTTTTTATGGCTGATTGTCGGACGTTGGCCTGCCACAGGCTGTCATGAGTGCCGCTGAGTTGTGCCCGTTTGGGGCATCTCCTTGGTGAACTTATCCCATCATGGTGCGTTTTTACCCATAAGAGGGCTTAGTTGGCAAAGCCGCTCATGTCGATCACCAGCTTGCCCACCATGCGGCCCGCTTCCACCTCGGCATGGGCCTGAGCCAGCGTAGTCGGGGTCAGCGAGGCATGGTTCCTGGTCAGGGTGGTCTTGCAATACCCCTGGTCCACCAGGGCCGCCACCCGGCCGAGCAGGTTGTGCTGTTCGATCATGTCCGGGTCTGGAACAGGGAGCGGGTGAACATGAACTCCTGGCTGAAGGTGACGCTCTTGCTCTTGAGCAGGGAGAGATCCCACGGCTCGCTCGATTCGGCGATGGTGCAGATATGGCCGAACGGGCGATGAGCCCTGCCATGGTGGCCCAGTGCTGCTCGGTGGCATTGGTGCAGAAGATGGCATCGACCTGGGTGATGCCAAGGGCGGTCAGCTCCTCCTGCAACTTGGTGATGGTTTACGACCTGATGGGCGCCCATCTCGAGGCACCAGGCCGCGGGTCTCGGGGCGGGAGGCGGTAGCAATCACCTCCATGTCGGTGAGCTGGCGGGCCAGCTGGATGGCGATGGAGCCCACGCCACCGGCGCCGCCGATGATCAGCAGTTTGCCACGGCTCTCGCGGGTGAGGCGAAGCGCTCGAACAGGGTCTCCCAGGCGGTGATGGCGGTGAGCGGCAGGGCGGCGGCCTCCACATCGCTCAAGCTGGTGGGGGCGATGGCGGCGATGCGCTCATCCACCAGTTGCAGGGCGCTGTTGCTGCCCGGGCGGCTGATATCGCCGGCATACCAGACCCGGTCGCCCGCCTTGAACAGGGTGACCTCGCGCCGACGGCGATCACTTCGCCCACGCATCCCAGCCCAGTACCCGGGGCGAGCTCTCGACCTTGGCCTTGGGGGAACGCACCTTGGTATCGACCGGGTTGATGGAGGTGGCCTTGACCCGTACCAGCAGGTCCCGCGGGCCTGGGGTCGGATCCGGCAGTTCGGTCTCGATGAAGCAGTGGGGGTGATCGCTTGGCAGATAATGGGTGAGGGCGATGGCTTTCATGGCAGTTCCTTTCAAATCGGTATGAGTGGGATTGCCAGAGAGTCTAGTCTGGTTGATTATTCAGATTAAGATGGGTAATTGGGACAGACTGTTTGTATATATGAACAATGTCGAACTGGAGTTGATGGGGCTGTTCGCTACCGTGGTGGAGCAGGGCAGTTTTACCGGGGCGGCCGAAGTGCTCGGCATGCCCAAGTCCTCGGTGAGCCAGAAGATCTCGCGCCTCGAGTCCCAGCTCGGGGTGCGGCTGTTGCAGCGCACCACCCGCAGACTGAGCCTGACCCCCCAGGGAGAGGTCTATGTGGAGCATTGCCAGTCCCTGCTGGCCCTGGCGAGAAGCGCCAATCTGGCCATGGCCAGGTTGCGCTCGGCCCCGGCGGGCCGGGTGCGGATCACAGCCCCCGAGGCCACGGGCACCCTGCTGCTTGGCCGGATCCTGGCCCAGTTTCGCGCCCTCTACCCCGAGGTGGTACTGGAGTTGACCCTGAGTGACGAGCAGCTGGATCTGGTGGGGGAGGGTTACGATCTGGCGCTGCGGGCGGCGCCGCTGAAAGACTCCAGCCTCATCTGCCGGCGGATCGGCCAGGTGGCACGCCATCTGGTGGCGGCCCCGGGTTATCTGGCGAGCCACGGCATGCCGCAACAATTGACGGAGCTGGGAGGCCATGCCTGCCTGGTGCATGGGGCGCTGCCGGTGTGGCCACTGCAGGAGGGGGGCTGGCGACCTCAGGGGGCCTGCCTCAGCAACAGCCTGCTGGCGCTGAGGGAGCTGGCGCTCCACGAGGGGGGAATAAGCCCTGTTGCCGGATCACGTCTGCCGGGAGGATCTGGCGGCGGGGCGCCTGCTGAAGGTGCTGCCGGCTCACCCCATACCGCCCAATCCCTTCTACCTCATCTATCCGAGCCGCGAGCACCTGGCGCCCGCCCTGCGCAGCCTGATGGACTTCGTCGCCGAAAGGCTGCCCTTCGCCTGATCAGCGGTGCTGGCTGAGGGGGGCCTGACCCGGCTCGAGACCGAGGGGGACCGACTGGCGCTCTGCCAGCATGCGGATCTGCCCTTCGATGAGGCCGGCGTTGGGGCCCAGCACCAGCACCAGCTGATGGTCGTTCAGGACTATCCAGGAGAGGCAGCCGAGCCTGGCCAGACGGGACTGATCCACCAGGGCCATCTCCCGCACCCGCAGGCTGAGCCTGGTCAGGCAGACGCTCATGGCCTGCAGGTTGTCCATGCCCCCCAGCATCTTGAGGTACTGGATGGCCAGCATCTGCGGATCCGTGGGGGCCACGGCCGCGAGCTGGGGCAGATCCTCGGCGATGGGCTTGCTCGGCAGGCTGAGGGGGGCGTATTCAAGCAGCCGGGAGAAGACCAGGGCATAGATGACGAAGAACAGTATGCCGAGGGGAATGAGCCAGAAACTGTGCTCACCCGAGCCGTAGCTGAGCACCAGATCCAGCAGCCCGGCGGAGAAGTAACTGCCCACCTGGATGCCGAGCCCGCTGCAGATGGCCAGCGACAGCCCGGTCAGCAGGGCATGGGCCAGGAACAGCCAGGGGGCGGTGAAGGCGAACAGGAATTCGATGGGTTCGGTGATCCCCACCAGGGCCGAGGTGAGTGCCAGGGTGAGCAGCAAGCCCCCCTGCGGCAGGCGCCGCATCCGCTGGCGATGGAGCCAGATGGCAAAACAGGCGCCGGGCAGACCAAACATGATGACGGGATAGAGACCCGCCACATAGCCCTCGTGCAGCGGCTGGGCGGCGGAGAGCGCCTGCAGGTTGCTCTCCCCCAGCCCCATCAGGCTGCCCAGCACCTGGTGCAGGCCGAGGGGGATCAGCAGCCGGTTCAGCACGCCGTAGCAGAAGGCGCCAAACGGCGTGGTGAGGAGATCGGAGGCGAGCAGTGTGATGCCTTGCTCCAGCAGAGGCCAGAGCAGGGCCAGGGGCACGACCAGCAGCAGGCTGGCCAGGGCCGAGAGCAGCAGGCCGGGCAGCTCCTCCTGCAGCGGTCGCAGCCAGCCGGGGAGGGAGAGGCTGCGGGTCCAGGAGCAGACCATGGCCGTGGTCAGGCCCGCCAGCAGGCCGCAGATCATGTCCGCATGCAGGCCGGGCTGCAGGGTGGCGAGCGCCGAGCTCAGCAGCAGGAAGTTGACAGCGCCGGCCAGGGCTTGCGCCCCTTGCCCCTGTCGGCTCAGCCCGAAGGCGATGGCTACCGCATAGATGAGCGGCATCTGACTGAAGAGGGCACGTCCGGCCAGGGAGAGCACCGCCAGATCCAGCACGTCCGGCTGGCCGAGCCGATAGAGCAGGGCCGCCAGCGGCAAAATGGAAACGGGTAGCAACAGGGCATAACCGAGCCGTTGCAGGGACTGGGTCAGGATCTTTCTGGCGTTCTGGACTGGCATAAGGGCGCGGCATTTTGTGACGTGGCGCACATTTTACCCACTCGACACCTCATTTTGGGATAGTTTCGGAACCCTTTATTAATCCATCGATTATTGCGGCTCAAACAAGCGCCGCACTTGCTGGCCGCGAGGCCGGTGCCGGGGTCAGCAGGCTGACCAGGATGAAGGCCACCAGCCCGAGCCCCAGGCTGGGCACTATGGCGTGCAGGCCGGCCAGCTTGATCCCCCACTGACTCAAGGCCCCATAGCAGACAATGCCTGACACCATGCTGGCCAGCGCCCCGGGGCCATTGGCCCGCGACCAGTAGAGGCCGAGCACCAGGGGCCAGAGGAAGACCGCCTGCAGACCGCCGAAGGCGAGCAGGTTGAGCCAGATGATCATCTCGGGAGGTTGCAGCGCCGCCAGCAGCACTAGCGTGCCGAGGATCAGGGTGCAGAGCAGGGAGAGCCGTGGAATGCGCACTTCCAGCTTCTCTTGGCGAGGATTGAGGTAGTTGAGGTAGAGATCCTTGACCAGGGTCGCCGAAGCCTGGATCAGCTGGGAGTCGATGGTGGACATGATGGCCGCCATGGGGGCCGCCAGGAAGACCCCCGCCAGCCAGGGGGGCAGCACTTCCATCATCAGGGAGGGCATAATCTTGTCCGGGCTGTCCATGCCGGGCAGGATGGCGCGGCCCAGGGCGCCGGCGAGGTGCATGCCCAGCATCAGCAGGGCGCTGACCACTGTGCCGATGAGGATGCCTCTGTGCAGCGCCTTGCTGTCGCGGTAGCCGAAGCAACGCAGGGCCGAGTGGGGCAGCCCCACCACACCGACGCAGACCAGGATCCAGAAGCTCAGCATGAAGGGCTGGGTCAGCATGTCACCGGCCCCGGTCGGGCTCACCAGCTTGGGATCTATCACCTTGAGCTGGTGGATGAGGTTCGGCAGGCCGTCACCGGCAATCAGTATCCCCGCCAGCAGGGCACCCGTGCCTATCAGCATGATGATGCCCTGCAGGGCATCCGTCATCACCACGGCGCGAAAGCCGCCGATCACCGTGTAGAGCAGCACGCAGCTGGCAAACAGGAAGAGCCCCTGCTGGTAGCTGAGGCCGGTGGCGGTTTCCAGCAGGCGGGCGCCGCCGATGAACTGCACCACCATGGTGGCGATAAAGGCGAGGATGATGGTCACCGAGCCCAGCACCACTACCCACTTGCTGCGGTAGCGGGCCCACAGCATGTCGTTGATGGTCACCGCATTGACCCGACGGGCTATGATGGCGAACTTCTTGCCAAGCACCCCCAGGGTGAGCCAGACGGTGGGCAGCTGGATCATCGCCAGCAGCACCCAGCCCAGGCCTATCTTGTAGGCGGCACCGGGCCCGCCGATGAAGGAGGAGGCCGAGGTGTAGGTGGCCACTAGCGTCATGGCCAGCACCAGGCCGCCCATGCTGCGGTTGCCGATGAAGTACTCCTGCACGAAGTCACCACCGGCGCGGTGGCGACCGGCCCAGAAGCCGACCCCCAGCACCAGCACCAGGTAGATGACGAGGGGGAGCATCAACTCAAGATTCATGGGGGGACTCCTGGGTGTCCAGCGAGACGTCGGTAAACCGGTGGTCCGTCATGGATTCGCAGCGCGGCTCAGGATTCATGGGGAGGCTCCTCGGTGTCGAGAGGTATGTCGATGAACAGGCGGTCCACCATGAGCGCGCACAGGCCGATAAACAGCAGTGGCATCAGCATGCAGCTGAGCAGGAACCAGAGCGGCATATCCCAGAGTTCCAGCTCTTCCGGGATGAAATAAGCGGTGCCATACCAGGCAACGAAATAGAGCAGGGTCAGCAACAGACAGAGGGCTGCTTCCCGACGGGCGAGCGCGAAACGATTCACCTTGGCCTCCGACAATTTTGAGGGGCGCAAGGATAACAAAAAAGGGCCATGTCGCCATGGCCCTTTTTTCGTTGCCGATCCGGAGGGACCGGACAATCTCTGTTGAAGAGTCCTTACAGACCCAACTTCTTGTGCAGATGGTGGCTGTTAATGCCACCGTGCGGCAAGTTATCGGGTCCTGGCACCTCTCTTACAGACCCAACTTCTTGTGCAGATAGTGGATGTTGGTACCACCGTGCTGGAAGTTCTCGTCCTTCATGATCTCTTTTTGCAGGGCGATGTTGGTCTTGATCCCTTCCACCACCAGCTCGTCGAGAGAGTGACGCATGCGGGCGATGGCGATGTCACGGTTCTCGCCGTAACAGATCAGCTTGCCGATCATGGAATCGTAGTAGGGCGGCACCTTGTAACCCGCATAGATGTGGGATTCCCAACGAACACCCAGACCACCCGGCGCGTGGAAGCGCTGGATGAGACCTGGAGACGGCATGAAGGTGGCCGGATCTTCGGCGTTGATCCGGCATTCGATGGCATGGCCACGGATGCGGATGTCCTGCTGGGTGATCGACAGGGGCTGACCGGCGGCGATGCGCAGCTGCTCCTTGATGAGATCCACGCCGGTGACCATCTCGGTGACCGGGTGTTCGACCTGGATCCGGGTGTTCATCTCGATGAAGTAGAACTCGCCGTTCTCGTACAGGAACTCGAAAGTACCGGCACCGCGGTAGCCGATTTCCAGACAGGCGCGCACGCAGCGCTCACCGATGAACTTGCGCATCTCTTCGGTGATGCCGGGTGCCGGTGCCTCTTCCACCACCTTCTGGTGACGGCGCTGCATGGAGCAGTCCCGCTCACCCAGATAGAGGGCGGTACCCTGGCCGTCTGCCAGCACCTGGATCTCGATGTGGCGCGGGTTCTCCAGGTATTTCTCCATGTAGACCATGTCGTTCTTGAAGAACTGGCCCGCTTCGGATTTGGTCAGGGCGATGGCGGCGGCCAGCTCTGACTCGTTGCGCACCACGCGCATGCCACGACCACCACCGCCACCGGCGGCCTTGATGATCACGGGGTAGCCGATCCGCTTGGCGATGGTGGCGTTGCGCTTGGCATCGTTGTCCACCGGGCCGTCGGAGCCGGGTACGCAGGGTACGCCTGCCTTCTTCATGGCCTCGATGGCGGAAACCTTGTCACCCATCAGGCGAATGGTTTCGGCGCGCGGGCCTATGAAGATGAAGCCGGATTTCTCGACCACTTCGGCAAAGTCGGCGTTCTCGGAGAGGAAGCCGTAGCCCGGGTGGATGGCGACGGCCCCGGTCACCTCGGCGGCGGCTATGATGGCCGGCACATTGAGGTAGGACTCACCGCTGGCGGGTTTGCCGATACAGATGGTTTCGTCGGCCAGGAGCACATGCTTGAGCTCCCGATCGGCAGTGGAGTGAACGGCCACTGTCTTGATCCCGAGCTCTTTGCAGGCGCGCAGGATCCGCAGGGCAATTTCACCGCGGTTGGCGATGACTACTTTGTCCAACATGGGTGGCGTCTTCCCTTATTCGATGATGAACAGCGGCTCGTCAAATTCGACGGCCTGACCATTTTCAACCAGGATCGCTTTGATCACACCGGCCTTGTCAGACTCGATTTGGTTCATCATTTTCATGGCTTCGACGATGCACAGGGTGTCGCCGACATTGACGTGCTGACCGACTTCCACGAACGGCTTGGCTTCCGGGCTGGAGGAGCGGTAGAAGGAGCCCACCATGGGGGAGCGCATCAGATGGCCACTCGGGGCGGCATCGGCAGCAGGGGCAGCGGCCTGTGCGGCAGCAGCGACCGGAGCGGCGGCTTGTTGAACCTGTGCCGGCTGCATCATCATCTGCGGGGCAACGCTAACCTGGCCGGAGAAATTACGGCTGATGCGAACGGACTCTTCCCCTTCGGAGATTTCCAGCTCGGCGATGCCGGACTCTTCAACCAGTTCAATCAGCTTCTTGATTTTGCGGATATCCATTAGCATTCTCTTTCTTCTTTATCTGATCAGTGATTATCAAGCCGCGCGCAATTGATGCACGGCCGCGGTTAAAGCGAATTGGTAGCCATCGGCACCCAGCCCACAAATGACCCCCTTGGCGACATCAGACAGATAGGAGTGATGACGGAAGGGTTCCCTGGCATGAACGTTTGACAGGTGAACCTCGATAAAGGGGATGGCCACGCCCAGCAGGGCATCGCGCAGGGCGACGCTGGTGTGGGTGAAGGCGGCCGGGTTGATGATGATAAAATCCACCTGGCCCATGGCCTGATGGATGCGGCCGACCAACTCATGTTCGGCATTGGATTGCAGGTGTTCCAGGGTGACACCGAGTTCGTTGGCGTACTGGCTCAGATCGGCGACGATCTCATCGAGCGTCTTGCTGCCGTAGATTCCCGGCTCCCGCTTGCCCAGCAGATTCAGGTTGGGACCGTTGAGCAGGAGGATTCGGTGATGTTGCGACATATTGAGTACATCCTCGATGATTATGCTGCTATCTATCAGCTATCTGTGGACCACCAAAAATCTAGCCACTTTCTGCACAATTCGGTGTGCCCTGGCACACAGATTTCGCAATTATATTGATTTCGTGAAAATTAGCAGCATTTTACTGGTCTAATCTCTACATCTGGCCATTTATTAAGCATATTGGTGCGCGGAGCCGCTCTGCCGCAATGCCCGCCTCTTTGGGCTTTCCAGACACGACAAAGCCGGCACAAGGCCGGCTTTGTCGAGAGAGGTGGGAGAGGACTCAGGCCGCTTCCGACTTCTCGCGGATAAGTTTGTCCACCACACCTGGATCCGCCAGGGTGGAGATATCCCCCAGGCTGTCGGTCTCGCCGGTGGCGATCTTGCGCAGGATACGGCGCATGATCTTGCCGGAACGGGTCTTGGGCAGGCCCTCGGCCCAGTGGATCACGTCCGGGGTGGCGATGGCGCCTATCTCCTTGCGCACCCACTCCTTCACCTCTTTATGCAGCTCGCGACTCGGCTCCTCCCCGGCGATCAGGGTGACATAGGCGTAGATGCCCTGACCCTTGATCTCGTGGGGGACGCCCACCACGGCCGCCTCGGCTATCTTGGGATGGGCCACCAGGGCTGACTCTATCTCGGCGGTACCCATGCGGTGGCCGGAGACGTTCAGTACATCATCCACCCGACCCGTGATCCAGTAGTAGCCATCCTGGTCGCGACGGGCACCGTCGCCGGTGAAGTAGCGACCGGGGAAGGTGGAGAAGTAGGTCTGCTCGAAGCGCTCGTGATCGCCGAACACGGTGCGCATCTGACCCGGCCAGGAGTCGGTGATCACCAGGTTGCCCTCGGTGGCGCCTTCCAGCGGCTCACCCAGGTTGTCCACCAGTGCCGGCTGCACCCCGAAGAAGGGACGGGTGGCGGAGCCTGGCTTGAGGGCGGTGACGCCGGGCAGGGGGCTGATCAGGATGCCGCCTGTCTCGGTCTGCCACCAGGTGTCGACTATGGGGCAGCGCTCGTCGCCTATGGTGCGGTAGTACCACTCCCAGGCTTCCGGGTTGATGGGTTCCCCCACAGAGCCCATGATGCGCAGGCTGGCGCGGGAGGTGCCTTCGATGGCCTCCTTGCCCTTGGCCATCAGGGCGCGGATGGCGGTGGGGGCGGTATAGAGGATGCTGACCTGGTGCTTGTCCACCACCTGGCTCATGCGGTTGGTGGCCGGGTAGTTGGGCACCCCTTCGAACATGAGGGTGGTGGCGCCATTGGCGAGCGGCCCGTAGACCAGGTAGGAGTGACCCGTGACCCAGCCCACGTCGGCGGTACACCAGTAGATGTCCTCTTCGTGATAGTCGAACACGTACTTGAAGGTGAGGGCGGCGTAGACCAGGTAGCCGCCCGTGGTGTGCAGCACCCCCTTGGGCTTGCCGGTGGAGCCAGAGGTGTAGAGCACGAACAGGGGATCCTCGGCGCCCATGGCTTCGGGCGGGCAATCCGGGCTGGCAGCGGCGACGGCGTCGTGCCACCAGATGTCTCTGTGGTCATGCCAGGCGACCTTGCCGCCGGTGCGCTTGAGGACGATGACCTTGTTGACCCGGGTATCCGGGTGGGTGAGCGCCTCATCCACGTTCTTCTTGAGGGGGATGGGACGGCCGCCGCGCAGGCCCTCGTCGGCTGTGATGACGATGGAGGAGCCCGAGTCTATGATGCGACCCGAGAGGGCCTCCGGCGAGAAGCCGCCGAAGACGATGCTGTGCACAGCGCCGATGCGGGTACAGGCCAGCATGGCGATGGCCGCCTCCGGCACCATGGGCATGTAGAGGCAGACCATGTCACCGCGCTTGACCCCTTGGGCTTTGAGCACGTTGGCAAACTTGCACACCTCGCCGTAGAGCTCGCGATAGGTCAGCTTGCGATCCTCGGCCGGGTTGTCCCCTTCCCAGATGATGGCGACCTTGTCACCCCGCTCGGCGAGATGGCGATCCAGGCAGTTGGCCGAGACGTTGAGCAGGCCATCCTCGTACCATTTGATGGAGACGTGGCCCGGATCGTAGGAGGTGTTCTTGACACGGGTGTAGGGGGTCATCCAGTCGAGGATCTTGCCCTGCTCCCCCCAGAAGGCGTCCGGGTTCTGTACCGACGCCTGGTACATGGCTTCATAACCTTCCTTGTCCAGCAGGGCGTCGCTACCTATGTGGGCCTTGACCGGATAGACCTTGCTCTCGCTCATCTCTCACTCCTGTGAATACATTTTTGTAATGATTGAGTAACAACTTATACCTTTGGCACGGGAGGGCAATTAGACTTTTGGATAGCGACGAGAGGAGGAGGGGCGCCTGTGAACAGGCCCTGACGGGAGCAAGCTGAAAGGAATAAAGAGAAGGGAGCCTGGTGCTCCCTTCTTCATTGGATCCCTTGAGGCGGCCGTTGTCAGCGCTGGGGGGCGAGCATGGAGGTCATGTGGGGTTCTGACAGGGGGTGGCTGAACAGGTAGCCCTGGCCCTCCTCGCAGCGCAGAGACTGCAAGAACTGGCGTTGGGGCTGGGTCTCTATGCCCTCCGCCGTGACCGCCATGCCGAGGCTGTCGGCCAGGCTGACTATGGTGCGGCACAGCTCCCGGCTGTGCTTGTCGTCGGGCAGCGCCTGGACGAAGGCCCTGTCTATCTTGATGCGGTCTATGGGCAGGCTTTTGAGCAGGCTCAGGGAGGAGAAGCCGGTGCCAAAGTCGTCGATGGCGATCTGCACTCCCAGCGCCTTGAGGCGAGTAAAGAGACTCAGGCTCTGATCCACGCTCTGGATGATGCTCTCGGTGACCTCTATCTCCAGCCGCTCTGCCGGGAAGCCGGTCTGAGCCAGGATGGCGGTGACCCTGTCCACGTAGTCGGGGGAGCGCATCTCCCTGACCGATACATTGACGGACAACCTGGGCACGGCGAACCCTTCCGCCAGCCACCGCTGTCCCTGCTGGCAGGCGGTGCGCATCACCCATTCCCCCAACTGCTCTATCAGGCCGCACTCCTCGGCCACCGGAATGAAGCGGGCGGGAGAGATCATGCCCTCGCTCGGGTGCTGCCAGCGCACCAGGGCCTCGAGGCCGCTGAGGCTGTCATTGGCGAGATCCGTCATTGGCTGGTACAGCAGGCGGAACTGCTGCTGCTCCATGGCCTTGATCAGCCCCTGCTCCAGGGCCATCCGCTCCCTCATCTGGGTCATCATGTCGGGAGAGTAGAACAGATAGCCGTTGCGGCCCCGGCGCTTGGCCTCATGCATGGCATTGTCCGCCGCACTGATGAGGCTGTCCGGGGTCAGGCCATGTTCCGGGTAGAGGGCGACGCCTATGCTGGCCGAGAGCCTCACCCGCTCCTGCCCTATGTCGGCCGGATCGTGGAGCCTGTGTTGCAGCCGCTCGATCAGCCCCACCAGATCCTGGGGCTGCCGGATGTCGGGAAGCAGCACCAGGAACTCGTCTGCGCCTAGCCGGGTGGCGAGATCCCCCGGGCGCAGACTGTGGCGGATGCGCTGTGCCAGCAGCTTGAGCAGCAGATCCCCGGCGCTGTGTCCCAGGTTGTCGTTGATCAGCTTGAAGCCGTCGAGATCGATGAACAGCAGGGCGAGGGCCTGCTTGTTCAGGCGGGCCGTCTCTATCTCCAGTTCGAGCCGCTCCTGCAACAGGTTGCGGTTGCCAAGATCGGTGAGGGGGTCGTGATAGGAGAGGTGGTGGAGCCTGGCTTCCGCCTGGTAGAGCCGCTGTGCGTGCTGGCTGCTGGCCTCCTGGATCTCCCCGGTGAAGCGAGTCACGCCCAGGTAGGCGCGGGGATCCTGGGTGAGATCGCGGGCGATGAGGAAGATGCCATTGAAGATCCCAGCGGCATCCATCAGGGGGCTGCAGCTCATCTGCCAGCGCCTCGGCCCGCCGGGACGGGAGACATGAATGCAGCCCAGATCCAGCTCTGCCCGGGGGGCGCCATGGAGCAATTGCTTGAGCCGAGGGAGCAGCATGGGGGCCTGGGCCGGCGTGATGTCGAACAGCGTCTTGCCGAGGTGATCCCCCTGGGCCAGACCGCTCAGCTCGGTGAAGATACCGTTGACGCCACGGCACCTGAAGTCACGATCGAAGACCCCTATCCCAAAGGGTGCCAGCTCGAACAGTTGTTGCCATTCATGAAGGGATAACGGGCCTGACAAATGCAGTGTCTGAACCGATTCGGGTAGCACTTTTTCCATGGAGGCTCCTGAATTGATTTCTTTGTCATTTAGACGACTGTGTCAGTATGGCAGGAAGTTTCAAGAGGGAGAAAAAGTCTGGGAGTGATGTTAAATCAACGGGATGTCAGCCTTTCTGGCGGCCGAATGCCTGAATGCCGCGCACCAGCACCAGCCAGCCGAGCAGGTGGAACGGCAGGGCCAGCAGGTAGAGCAGCAGGAAGTGCGACTCGCTGCCGCTGCTGTTGATGAAGTCTATCCAGGCCACCAGCAGGGTCAGCATGCCCGCTATCTGGAAGCGGCGGCGCAGCACCACCTCGACGCCGAGATTGGCGAGGTAGAGGGTGAGCAGTATACCGGCAAAGCCGGTGAGCTGGGCGGCGCCGTACAGTTCCCTGTCCGGGTGAAACAGCAGGACCGCGAGGGGGGTCAGGCCCTGATCCAGCGGGATCAGGGCCAGCAGCCAGCATGCAATAAGAAGCAGGGCTGTCTTCATGCGAGGCTTAGTCGGCGGACTGCGCCGGCTTGACCAGGCTGAGGTAGTTGGCATCCATGGTGAGGAAGACCCCCAGCAGCCGGGCGCTGGCGCCGTAGAAGCCAAACTGGTCGGCGGCGCGGCAGGCGGCCTCGAAGCGCGGGAACCAGGCCAGCAGATGTTCGTGCAGCAAGGCTTCCTGCTCCCCGAGCCAGCTCTCCCGCTGGGCGGCCGTGGTCGCTTCCGCCGCGTGTATGATGAGGTTGCCCATCAGATCCAGCTCTATGGCCAGGTGATCGGCGGGCTCCTTGTACTTGTCGCTGACATTGATGCCGAGGCGATCCAGGCGGGCCTGCATCTCGGCCATGGGGGCCTGCATCAGCAGCTTGGCCTCACCCCGGTAGAGGGACTCGTAGGGCAGGGCCCCCTGCTTGGGATCGACCAGGAAGAGGCCGGCAAAATCGGCCGCCAGTTCGAGCTGGCGATCGGTGCGCACCAGCAGGCGGGCGATGGCGTCATTGAGCTCGGCCACTGCCTCGCGCATGGGATCCAGAGTGGAGAGGCTTTTCAGGAAGCTTCGCACGTCATAGGTGTCATATTCGGCGATCTGCTCATCACTGAGTTCGGCGGCAAACAGGGTGGAGAACCACCAGTAGAGTTGGGCCCGGCGTTCGCTGGTAGCCATAAATTCCTGCATTTTTCCTCCGTGG
This sequence comes from Aeromonas ichthyocola, assembly GCF_046087985.1. Lineage (NCBI taxonomy): Bacteria > Pseudomonadati > Pseudomonadota > Gammaproteobacteria > Aeromonadales > Aeromonadaceae > Aeromonas > Aeromonas ichthyocola. Next base: position 970,687 of record NZ_JBJSWH010000001.1, on the reverse strand, counting down.
ATGGCAATCGGGAGCCTTGATGGCTCCCGATTCTAACGACTTTAAAAATAAAGGAAACTCAAGGGGGCGCTTTCGTTCCCCCAGGGTCAGAGTGCCGGGAACATGGGGTCTATGCCCTTGGCCGACTCAGGCGCGCCGAAGGCGGTGACGGCAGGCGCCTGTCCACTGAACTTCTCGATCTCCACCAGTGCTGTGTGGGCCGTGGTGGCCTGCGCCAGGCTGGAGGAGCCGATGTCGGCGGTCAGTACATTGGGATCCCCATAGGTACAGAGGGTGCCGACCTTACCGCCCTCCTGCGGGCCATACCAGGCCCCCTCCTGGATCCTGACCACCCCGGGGGCGTAGTCCTCGCTCACCACCAGACCGGCCAGCACCTGACCGCGACCGTTGAACACCCGCACCAGATCCCCGTCCTTGAGGCCACGGGAGTGGGCATCCTGCGGGTTCATATAGACGGGCTCGCGGCCCTGCACAGTGTAAGTGGCGCGGTAGTTGTCAGAGGAGCAGAGCTGGCTGTGCAGCCGCTTGTCCGGGTGGCAGGATTGCAGGTGCAGAGGATACTGCTTGCTGCCCGGCCCGCCGTGGGAGCGCTCGTAGGGTTCGATCCAGACCGGGTGGCCCGGGCAATCCCCATAGCCGTAGTCGGCTATGGTCTTGGAGTAGATCTCGATGAGGCCTGACGGGGTGCCCAGCGGTTCCAGATCCGGCTCCTGACGGAACGAGGCGTGACGCACCCAGGGCTGGCCCGCCGGGAAGGTGACGAAGCCTTCGCCGTGCCAGAACTGGCTGAAACGGGGCAGACGGATGCCGATGCCGCGACCCTGCAGGCGTGCGTCGTCATAGATGCTCTGGATCCACTCCAGCTTGCTCTTGCCGCCGGTGAACTCGGCCTCGCGACCGAAGCGACGGCAGAGATCGGCGAAGATGTCGTAGTCATCGCGCGCCTCGAACAGCGGCTCTACCACCTTGTACATGGCCAGAATGCCCGCGTTGGAGTGGGAGCCCCACTGCTCGATGTCATCCCGCTCATAGGTGGTGGTGGCGGGCAGCACTATGTCGGCGAAGCGGCAGCTGGCGGTCCACTGGTGATCGATGCTGACCACGGTTTCCAGCTTGCGCCAGGCCGCGACCATTTTGTTGCGATCCTGCTGGTGATGGAACGGGTTGTTGCCGCAGAACACCGCCATCTTCATGTGGGGGTAGGTGATGGTCTGGCCGTTGAAGGCGATCTGCTTGCCCGGATTGAGGATGCAGTCGACGAAGCGGGCCACCGGGATGAATTTGGAGTAACCCTTCCAGTCGCCGTCATGGATCGGCTTGACCCCGGGAATGACAGAGCTGAAACCGGACATGATGGGGCCGCTGGAGGTGATGGTGCCCGCCCCGTTGTAGTGCCAGCCAAAGCCGTAACCGCCCCCCGGCAGGCCGATCTGTCCAATCATCGAGGCCAGTACCACCAGCATCCAGGCGTACTGCTCGCCGTGGTGCATGCGCTGCACACACCAGCCGCCGATGAGCTGGGTACGGCCACTGGTCATGGCGCGGGCCAGCTCGCGTATGGTCTCGGCAGGGACGCCACAGATGGCGGCGGCCCACTCTGCATCCTTCACCTGACCGTCGCTGGTGCCCAGCAGGTAGGGCAGGAACTTGTCAAAACCTGTGGTGTAGTTCTTGAGGAAGGCCTCGTCGTGGCGCTTCTCGCTGTAGAGGGTGTGGGCTATGCCCAGCATCAGGGGCACGTCGGTCTGCGGGTTCAGGGTTATCTGATCGCAATTGAGGTACTTCTGGGTCTTGGATTTGACCGGATCGACGCTGATGACCCGGATCTCGCCCTTGGCCACCTTCTCTTTCAACTCTGCCCAGTAGTCGTAGACGCTGTGATCCGGCACCAGCCAGCCCACCTGCAGGTTCTTGATGGGGTCAGACCCCCAGATGACTATGGTCTTGCTGTGCTCCAGCACCAGTGGCCAGGAGGTCTGCTGCTCGTAGACTTCCATGGCCCCCGCCACGTGGGGCAGGATCACCTGGGCGGCGCCGGTGGAGTAGTCACCGGCCTTGGCCAGATAGGTGCCGTGCAGGTTCATGGCACGCCCCAGCATGGCGCCGGCGGAGTGCAGCTTGCCCACCGACTGCCAGCCGGAGTGACCGGCATAGAGGGCGCTCGGGCCATGGGTTTTCTGCACCCGTTCCAGCTCGTGATAGAAGAAGTCCAGCACCTGGGACCAGGTCACCCGCACGAAGCGGTTCTGGCCGCGCTCGCTGGTGTCGGACTGGTGGCCCTTGCGCAGCCAGTCCAGCCGTACCATGGGGTAGCGGATGCGGGAGGGGTTGTAGACCACTTCACTCAAGGCCTTGAGCATGTCGGTTGGGTGCTTGTCATGCTCGAACGGCAGGGTCTCGACCCAGCGGCCATCGACGACCCGGGCACGGAAGGCGCCCCAGTGGGAGCCGGACTGCACCAGCTTGTCGCCGGACTCGGCGGCCATCACGGCGCGACCGAGCAGGGAGGGGCCGATCAGGGCAGAGGCACCGCTGGCCAGCAAGCCACCCAGAAAACCACGACGGGAAATGTTGATCATCTTGTTATTCCTCTTTCGAATCCGGACTTAGTGGCTGCCCTGACCACCGGTATCGGCGGCATGGTTTTGCAGGTACTTGAGCAGGGTGCGCTCCTCTTCCTTGCTGAGGCGGTAGTAGGCAGACATCGCCTTGAGCCCCGAGATCCAGCCGTTGGCGGTGAAGTGAGCCGGGTCCGGCGCGCCGTGGCAGGAGTTGCAGGTGGACTTGTACATCTCGCCGGCATAATCCCAGATGGGCTTGAGGGAGGGCTCGAGCCCCTTGCCATCGACCCAGGCCTGCACCTGCACCTGCTCCCACTGGATATGGGTGGCGCTGTCGGTTTCCTGCTTGAGGACTTTCTCGTTCGCTTTCAGCTCGTCACGGACTGTGGCCACGAAGACCCGCTTGCCCATGTATTCGCTCAGCACCCGGCCTTTGCCTTCGCGCTCGCGCCAGCCCTCTATGGTCACCTTGAGGCGATCGCCGCTGCGGGCCACGACATCGATGCGGGAGGCGGGCAGCAGCTTGCCGACGGGATCAGTGCTCTGCTCGCTGGCGTAGAGATCCTTCTCACCCAGGGTGTAGAGGGTGTTGCCGGTCGGCGCCTGCTGGGCTTCGCTGGCCAGGGTGGCGTAGGTGGCCCTGAAGCCCCCCGCCATATTGGGCAGCTCGTGGGCTATGCCCTTGTGGCACTCGATGCAGTTCATGTTCTTCGCCGCCGCATCCTTCATGGCCAGGGCGGCGGCGGGGGATTGCTTGGCGTGATCCATGTTGTCGTAGCTGTGGCAGGACTTGCAGGTCTTGGAGTTCTGACTGCTCATCCGGGCCCACACCTTCTCGGCCAGGTGCAGGCGCCTGTCCTCGAACTTCTCCTGGGTGTCGATGCTGTGGCCTATGTACTCCTGATAGAGGTCGTTGGCCGCCTCCATCTTGCGGGCCACCTTGCCGACAAAGTCTTTCGGCTGGTGACAGTCGGTACAGACAGCCTGGACGCCGGAGGCATTCTTGAAGTGGATGGACTCCTTGTACTCCGGATAGACGGTGTCCTTCATGGAGTGGCAGGAGATGCAGAACTCGAGGCTGCTGGTCTTCTCGAAGCCGTAATGCAGGCCGACGGTACCGGCCAGGGTGACCCCGACGCCGGCCAGAACCAGCGCCAGCACCGACCAGCGGCGGCTGGGTGTGCGCAGGAAGTGCCACAGTTTTTTCATAGCTGTCTCTCATCATCATGACTTTTTGATGAGGGCCATGATAGGGAGAGGCTGTGAACAGGGTTGCCGCCACAAATTAACGAAATAGGGGTATTTATGACAAAATGTGAATAGAATAATCCTCCCTTGTCGACCTTCGTGAACCCTGCCCATGAGCTACCACATTCTGGTTGTTGAAGATGATGCGGTTACCCGCGAGAAGCTGACCGGCTATTTCGAGCGGGAGGGCTATCGGGTGACGGCGGTGGAAAACGGCCAGGAGATGCGTGCCGTGCTGGCACAGCAGGAGGTGGATCTGGTGATGCTGGACATCAACCTGCCGGGGGAGGATGGCCTGCTGCTGACCCGCGAGCTGAGGGCGCGCAGCACTGTCGGGATCATACTGGTCACCGGCCGCAGCGATGCGGTGGACCGGATAGTCGGCCTGGAGATGGGGGCCGATGACTATGTCACCAAGCCGTTCGAGCTGCGGGAGCTGCTGGTGCGGGTCAAGAACCTGCTGTGGCGGATCTCGTTGGCGGCGCCTGCCACCAGAGTCGCCGAGCCCCTCGACGACGCTGTCTATTTCGGCCCCTGGCGCTTCGATATTCCCCGCCGCCAGCTCAGCAAGGACGGGGTGCCGGTGCGCCTGACCAAGGCCGAATACGAGGTGCTGGTGGCCTTCGTCGCCCACCCCGGGCGGGTGCTGAGCCGGGAGCGGATCCTGACCCTCATCAGCCACCGTGGCGATGGCCCGAGCGATCGCACCATAGACGTGCTGATCCGGCGGTTGCGGGGCAAGATGGAGCTGGATCCCCGGGATCCCCAGCTCTTTGTCACCGTCCACGGGGAAGGCTATCTGTTTGCCGGCGAGCTGGCCCCCTGAGTCAGCTGGCGTTGCTAGCTGGCGGGTATCAGACCGGCGGGCGGGTATCAAATTGCGGGCAGTCGTCGCCAATCTGGTGCCAGGGCGCCTTGGAGCCGACAAAGATGTGAAACGCGGGTCGCTGGCTGTACATCGTCCAGGCGCACCCGCTGCTTAGCTTGCGCAGACGGCTGCTGCTCTTCTGGCTGAAAGGCTGGAGCCGCAGTGACATGGTCTGCTGGAGAGGGATGGCCTCTTCTCCCTTAACTTTTCAATGCCTTGGTCCAGTCGCCGCCAGGGGGCCATTCGCTGCAGTGGCAGTTCCCCAGAACTGATCCGGCAGGCCCCATCACCTTTCGCGGGCACTTTGCTGCTCGCCCGATAGACGGGACTCGGGGATGCGGGGTCGCCAGCGCAGACGGCCCCTGTGGGCCACGGCATCCGGGTGTTGCAGCAGGCTGGCCCTGCAAGGCGCCCTGCAGCCGCATCTGATCGCTGTTGGCGGCCAGCATCTTGCCCCGGCGCAGGCCCCGCTGCACCCCGTGACTGAAGTAGGTGCTCAGCACTTGGGGCCTGTCGAGATGGCGCTGCGCCAGCTCGTTGACCGCCACTTCGGCGGCGATGGCCCCCCCCACCAGATAGTCGAGGTCCGGGATAGCGGGCCAGACGTGCTGCTGCACCAGAGTGCGCTGGATTTCCCGGCTGTTGTCGCCGCGCTCGTGGTCACCAGCTTGATGGCGCTCCCCTTGATGGCATCGGCAAAGCCCGGCTCGACGAAGTTGTTGCCGCCGCTCGCCTGCGGGCCGGGGAAGAGGGCGACCGAGACCGGCTTGCTACCGGCCGGGTGGCGCTGCGCCAGCCAGTGGCCGATTTGCCAGCCCATCTGGTACCAGGAGACCCCCACCTTCGCCTGCACCTGCTCGCTTCGGGCAGGGCATTGACCAGGCCAAAGACCGGCAGCGGCGTGGCCTTGATGGCCTCGCGCAAGCCCTGATAGCTCACGGCGCCAAGCAAGATGGCGTCGCTCCCTCCTGCACGCAGCGCTGCAACTGGCGGCGCTGCTCGACGAGGGCGCCATAGCCCCCCGCTTCGTGGATCTGCAACCCGACCCCCAGCCGCTTCGCCTCGTCCACCATGCCCTGATTGACCGAGAGCCAGTAGGCGTCGCGCAGATGGGGGTAGAGGGCACAGAGGGTCAGCGGTTTGGTTGCGGCGGCGGGTTCCGGCCACTGCTGGCGCAGTGGCTGGCCGCTGAATTCGCCGCCGGGCCAGATATCGACCGCAAAGGCGAGGGCGGGTGCAGGTCGCATTAGCAAAGGTGAGCAACAACGGCAGAGATAGACGCTTCGCATGGTGGGGTTTTGTTAAAGTGTGAGGCCATATTATCCGGTCAAAGCCGTGACAACCAAGGGACTTCCCGTGCGAATCTTTTCCGGCCTGGGGTGGCAAGTTGCTGCTCGCCTTCTCCCTGATGGCCCTGCTGACCCTGACCGCCTCCCTGCTGGGCTGGGTGGGGCTTAGCCATCTGCGCCAGTTGGAGCAAGGGGTGCAGCAGACCTGCTGACCCTGGACGGTGCCCGTGACGCTGGCCCAGCCTCAGCGGCGACATCCAGAGCGCGTCGCGGCTGCTGGCCACCGCAACCAGCGAGGCGGAGCGGGAGCATCAGGGGCGCTTGCTCACCCTGCAGGGGCAGCAGATGCAGCGCCTGCTGGCAGCTTGGCGTGGGCAGGGTTCAGGAGCAGCTCTCGATCAGCTCAGTCAGAGCATATCGGGCAACCTGGGACAGCAGGGCTGGCTGGTGGGGGAGCGCCTGACCCTGATGGCGCAGGGGAGGCGCAGCGGGCCCGAACTGGTGGCGGCGGCGGGCGAGGTCGCCGAGCTGGCCCGCAGCCAGATGGAGAATGCCGAAACCGTGACGGTGGCCAACATCGGCGGCCTCTACCGCCTGAGGGGGGCAGGCCGCCCGCTCAGGACGCTTGATACCCTGCTGGAGCAGGATCTCGACTGGCTGGAGCAGATGACGGAGCTGCGTCATCGCACCCTGATGCAACAGCAGCGCATCGAAGAGTTGTGGCGTGCCGAAGTCCGGAACAATTGCAAACGCCTATTGGTTGAGGGGCAGCGGGAGCTGGCGGTGATCCAACTGCGGGCCGGGGCAGTGACCGATCCGGCCCGCCGGCAGGCGGTGGAGCAGGCGCTGACCGTGCTGGCGCAGAGTGCCAAGTTCGTGCAACTGCGCCGTCAATGGCTCGGCAAGTGGGGAGGCGCTGCGGGTGCTGGCCAGCCAATGAGGCCCTGATGAGCAGCCTCAACCAGCAGGTCGGTGAGCTGGTCGATGACGCCCGCGATTCACTGGGGCAGAGCCAGCAGGCGCTAAGCCAGCGCCTCAGGCTGCTGGAGCAGGCCCTGATGGGGATAGGCCTGCTCACCCTGGTACTGCTGATGCTGTTGATGTGGCGCATGGTCTACGGCCGCATCGTCTGGCCGCTGCAACACGCGGTGGCGGGGATGAGCCGGTTGGCGCGTGGGGATCTGGCCCCCCTTGCCCCTGTCGCCAGCACCGGGCGCGATGAGCTGGCGGAGCTGGGCCGGGCCCTGCAGGTGTTTCGTGACAACGCGGTCGAACTGGGTCGCTACCAGCGGGAGCTGGAGTCGCGGGTGGTGGAGCGCACCCGCCAGCTCAGCCATGCCAACCTGCGCCTCAACGAAGAGGTGGAGAACCAGCGCCTGGCCCGCGCCGAGGCGGAGCAGGCCAATAGGGCCAAGTCGGTCTTCCTCGCCACCATGAGTCATGAAATTCGCACCCCCATGAATGGCATTCTGGGGGGCCTGACCCTGCTGGAGGATACCCATCTCAGCGAGACACAGCGGCGCTATCTGGCCGCCATAGAGCACAGCGGCGAATCTTTGCTGGAGATCCTCAACGACATCCTCGACTACTCCAAGATTGAAGCGGGTCACGTGGAGGCGCGCCGGGAACCCTTCCCGCTGCATCAGTTGGTGGATGAGCTGAGCGCCCTGTTCAGGCCCAAGGCAGAGGCCAGGGGAGTGGCTCTGGTGCTGGAATATGCCCCCGGCCTGCCCCCCGTGGTGGAAGGGGATCTGGGCAAGCTGCGCCAGGTGCTCGGGAACCTCTTGGGCAACGCGGTCAAGTTCACCGCCAGGGGGCGGATCTGCCTCGAGGTCAGCCCCCTCCCATGCGGTGGCCCCTGCGCCGAGCCCTGCATCCTGTTCGTGGTGAGCGATACCGGCCCCGGCATTCCGGAGCATGAGCAGGAGGCGGTGTTCGAGGCGTTCCGCCAGCGCAAGCGGGACATGGGGCACCAGGGGGGCACAGGGCTCGGGCTTGCCATCAGTCGCAAGCTGGTGGCCGCCATGGGGGGCGAGCTGCGCCTCGACAGCCGGCCCGGGGAGGGTTGCCGCTTCAGCTTCAGCCTGCCCCTGCAACGCTCGGCCGCTCAGCTGCCGGCCGCGGCCCAGCCGCTGCATCTCGGCCAGCCTCGCGACATCCTGCTGGTGGAGGACAACGAGATCAACCGGCTGGTGGCGCAGGGCATGCTGGTGCGCCTAGGCCACAGTGTCACCCTGGCGGAAGACGGGCGTTCGGCCCTGGCGCGGGTGACAGAGCGGGGTTTCGATCTGGCGCTGCTCGACATCAACCTGCCGGACATGGATGGCCTGACCCTGCGCGAGGATCTGGCCGCCATCAGCGAGGAGGTGCACGAGCGTCCCCTGCCGGCCATCGCCATCTCGGCCCAGATGTACCCCGAGGATATCCGTCTCTGTCTGGAGGCGGGCTTTGCGGACTTTGTCGGCAAACCGGTGCGTCTGGCGGCGCTGGCCAGCGCCATCGACCGGCAGTTCCAGGGAGAGACAACGCAGGCCCCGCCGGGCGCGAGGGAGGGCACCGTCAACCCGCCCGCCCCGCAGGCCGCCAACCCAGTGCTGGACGCGGATCTGGCCTTGCTCGGCAGCCAGCGCATCCGTCAGCTCATCGGATTGTTTGAATCCCAGGGGGCGGCCCTGGTGGCCGCGCTGGTGCGGTGCGAGGGGGAAGAGCGCAAGGGGATGGCCCACAAGCTCAAGGGCAGTGCCCTGGCACTCGGGTTGGATGACTTTGCCGCGCAGTGCGCCGCCCTGGAGGCGGGGGAGGGTGATCCTGCGGGGCTGGCCGGGGAGTTTGATACGGCGGTGGCGACGCTCAAGGCGTGGCAGGAGAGGCAGCTGTCGGCCCCGGCATGAGCCTCAGCCTGGTCTGCTGCCGACGGTTTCTCCGCCGCTTTCTTCCTGCTCCTCGTCTCTATAGAGCGCCTGTTTGCAGCGGGGGCAGATGTGCTGGCGCCGGTAGTCGGCCTGGTGCACCACCCCCACCTCGAGCTGCTGATGGTGGCCGCAATGGATGCAGAAGATGATATCGCCATCGACGGCCTCGGGGTGGGCCGCCAGGTACTGCGCCCGGGTGGGCAGCGCCTCCCAGCTGGTGGGGCAGGCGCCCTTGCGACTGCCGGTGTAGTAGACCCAATAGAAGATGGCAAAGACAGCGACAATCACAAACAGCATCAGATGATCCATGGTGGAGTTCCCCCTTGTGGTGAGAGAGGCAAATGCAGGGCTCTGGTGTGACCCTGTGCGCCAAAGGGCCCTGCCGTTGCCAGCCCATGGCCGCTCGCCAGGCTTCGCAACCGCTGCGCTGTCTAAAGATGTTATCTGTTAGTAAATTCTATATCCATGATCTGGCTCTGGTTTTTGCCCTTCACTGGGGAAGACTCGGAGGGCGGGTCAGGCAGGAGCGTCGGGCGCCTGAGGAGGGGGCAAGTCGGCGCAGGGCGTACGGGCCCCGCGAGAGGCAAGGGGGAAGAGGGGCGTCCGGCTTCGAAAATTGCGACGTATTTTACATTTTATAAACAAGTTTTTGGGTGGTTGGACTGTCTCTTTGATCCAGCTCACGTTACAATGCGCGGGCCCACTTCACCTATCGCGCAAACGATTTTCAGGAGATAAACGGATGTTGAAACGTGACATGACCATCGCCGGCTATGATCCAGAGCTGTGGCAGGCCATCACAGACGAAACCCGTCGTCAGGAAGAACATATCGAGCTGATCGCGTCTGAGAACTACACCAGCCCCCGCGTCATGGAAGCCCAGGGCTCCCAATTGACCAACAAGTACGCTGAAGGCTACCCGGCCAAGCGTTACTACGGCGGTTGCGAGTACGTCGACGTGGTCGAAACCCTGGCCATCGAGCGCGCCAAGGAACTGTTTGGTGCCACCTATGCCAACGTGCAGCCGCACTCTGGTTCCCAGGCCAACAGCGCCGTCTACATGGCCCTGCTGCAGCCGGGCGACACAGTGCTGGGCATGAATCTGGCCCACGGTGGTCACCTGACCCACGGCTCCCCCGTCAACTTCTCCGGCAAGCTGTACAACATCATCCCCTACGGCATCGATGAGTCCGGCAAGATCGACTATGACGAGATGGAGCGCCTGGCCGTCGAGCACAAGCCGAAGATGATGATCGGTGGCTTCTCCGCCTACTCCGGCATTGTCGACTGGGCCCGCATGCGCGAAATCGCCGACAAGATCGGTGCTTACCTGTTCGTCGACATGGCTCACGTGGCCGGTCTGATTGCCGCAGGCGTCTACCCGAACCCGGTGCCCCACGCCCACGTGGTCACCTCCACCACCCACAAGACCCTGGCCGGTCCCCGTGGTGGTCTGATCCTCTCCGCCGCTGACGACGAAGATCTGTACAAGAAGCTGAACTCCGCCGTCTTCCCGGGTGGTCAGGGTGGCCCGCTGATGCACGTCATCGCCGGCAAGGCCGTGGCCTTCAAGGAAGCGTTGGAGCCAGGGTTCAAGACCTATCAGGCCCAGGTCGTGAAAAACGCCAAGGCCATGGCCGCCACCTTCATGGAGCGCGGCTACAAGATCGTCTCCGGCGGTACCGACAACCATCTGATGCTGGTGGATCTGATCGGCCGCGAGCTGACCGGTAAAGAAGCCGATGCCGCCCTTGGCAAGGCCAACATCACAGTCAACAAGAACTCTGTGCCGAACGACCCGCGTTCCCCCTTCGTCACCTCGGGTGTGCGGATCGGTACCCCGGCCATCACCCGCCGTGGTTTCAAGGAAGCCGAGTCCATCGAGCTGACCAACTGGATCTGCGACGTGCTGGACAACCACGACAACGACGCCGTGCTGGCCACAGTTCGCGAGAAGGTGCTGGACATCTGCCGCCGTTTCCCTGTCTATGCCTGATCGGCCAGACAGTCTGGTTTGAGACCAATGCCACCTTAGGGTGGCATTGTTTTTTCTGGGCTTTTACCGGCTTTGGATGGCCGTGCTACACTGGCCGGCCAAGATCCTGACCCCGCGGGGCAGGTGCCTTTTCCGTTAACGCCGGAGGTCAGATGCATTGCCCTTTCTGTAGTGCCGTTGATACCAAGGTGATCGACTCCCGTCTGGTGGCAGAAGGCCATCAGGTGCGCCGCCGTCGTGAATGCCTGCTCTGCCACGAGCGCTTCACCACCTTCGAGATGGCCGAGCTGGTGATGCCCCGAGTCATCAAGTCCAACGGCTCCCGCGAGCCCTTCAATGAAGACAAGCTGCGGGCCGGCATACTGCGGGCCCTGGAGAAGCGGCCGGTGAGCATGGAGGCCATCGAAAAGGGGGTCAATCACATCAAGTCCCGGCTGCGTGCCACCGGCGAGCGCGAAGTCGCCTCCCAGCTGGTGGGCAACCTGGTGATGGATGAGCTCAAGAGCCTGGACAAGGTGGCCTATATCCGCTTCGCCTCCGTCTATCGCAGCTTCGAGGACATCCGCGAATTCGGCGAAGAGATCGCCAAGCTGGAGAAGTAATGCTATCGGGTGGGCAAGGTGATATCCGCTTCGTTTCCACCTATCGCAGCTTCGAGGACATCCGCCTTGTTTATGACAAGAAGCGGTGAAGAGATCGCCAAGCTGGAGAAACAAGCTTCCCAATGTCCGATCACGCTGCGCTAATCGAACCTGCAACGCCCATTTTCTCGCTTTGAACGGGAGCCCAGATGTTTAGTCAAGATGATTACCAATGGATGAGTCGGGCCCTCGAACTGGCCCGCCGCGGCCGTTACACCACGGCCCCCAACCCTTGCGTCGGCGCCGTGCTGGTGAAGGCCGGCGTTGTGGTGGGGGAGGGCTGGCACCAGCGTGCCGGTGAACCCCATGCCGAGGTCTATGCCCTGCATGCCGCCGGTGAAGAGGCCCGCGGCGCCACCGCCTATGTGACCCTGGAGCCCTGCTCCCATCACGGTCGCACCCCTCCCTGCGCCGAGGCGCTGATCAAGGCCGGGGTGACCCGGGTGGTGGCGGCCATGGTGGATCCCAATCCCCAGGTGGGGGGGCGCGGCCTGCGCATGCTCTCCGAGGCGGGCATCAAGACCGACTTCGGCCTGCTCAGCGCCGAGGCCGAGGCCCTCAATCCGGGCTTCTTCAAGCGGATGCGCACCGCCTTCCCGCAGGTGACGGTCAAGCTCGGCGCCAGCCTGGACGGTCGCACGGCCATGGCGAGCAGCGAGAGCCAGTGGATCACCTCTCCGGAGGCGCGCCGCGACGTGCAGCGGCTGCGTGCCCGCCACGATGCCGTGCTCTCCAGCGCCGAGACTGTGCTGGCCGACGGCGCCTCCCTCAACGTGCGCTGGGACGAGCTGCCGGCCTCGGTCAAGGCAAGCTATCCCAGGGAGACCCTGCGCCAGCCGCTGCGGGTCATCGTCGATTCCCGGAACCGGCTCACCCCTGACCTGCCCCTGTTCCAGAGCGAGAGCCCCGTGCTGCTGGCCCGTCACAAGGTCGACGGGGACTGGCCTGCCTGGGTGCAGCAGCTGACCCTGCCGCTGCTGGATGGCAAGCTGGATCTGGTCAGCCTCTTCATGCTGCTGGCCAAGCAGAACATCAACTCTGTGCTGGTGGAGGCGGGCCCCAGGTTGTGCGGCGCCCTGCTGGCCAAGGGGCTGGTGGACGAGCTGGTACTCTATCAGGCCCCCAAGCTGCTGGGGGATGAGGGGCGCGGCCTGTTCCACCTGCCGGAGTTGACCAAGCTGTTCCAGGCCCCCAAGCTCCAGCTCAAGGATGTGCGCCTGGTGGGGCAGGACATTCGCATCACAGCGAAAATTGCCTGATTTTTCACTGTCTATCGGGGCCGGTTCGGCCCCGTCATCATCAAGGTGATCTGCATGTTTACCGGAATTATCGAAGCCATGGGCACCCTGGCCGCCCTGCGCCGCCAGGGGGATGACATGGCCCTCACCGTCCATGCACCGACCCTGGACTTTGGCGACGTCAAGCTGGGCGACTCCATCGCCACCAACGGCGTCTGCCTCACAGTGGTGGCCCTGGGGGACAAGAGCTACACCGCGGACGTCTCCCTTGAGACCCTCTCTCGCACCGGTTTTGCCGAGGCCAAGGTGGGGGATCCGGTGAATCTCGAGAAGGCGCTGATGCCGAGCTCCCGCCTCGGTGGCCACCTGGTCTCGGGCCACGTGGATGGCATAGGCGAGGTGAAGAGCAAGTCCAGCAGCGGCCGCGCCATCGAGTACTGGATCCAGGCGCCACAGGAACTTTCTCGCTACATAGCCGAGAAGGGGTCGATTGCGGTGGATGGCATCAGTCTGACGGTCAACGCCGTGCAGGGGGATCTCTTTCGCCTGACCATAGTGCCCCACACCGCCCAGGAGACCACCATAGCCCGCTGGAAACCGGGCCACAGGGTGAACCTGGAGGTGGATCAAATCGCCCGCTATCTGGAGCGGCTGATGCAGGGCAGGGCGCAGGAGCAGGGCGGATCCAGCCTTACCCTGGAGACCCTGGCCCGATCCGGTTTTCTGTGATGGTGGCGCTCGGCTGGCCACCAAAACGAGGTTCTGTGATCCCGCTCCGATTGAAATGGGGCCCCGCGCCCCCATCTAGCACACAATGATGCAGTATCAAGCCGAGCCGGCAGGCTCAATCCCCAAGCATGTTGATGGAGTAGCCCATGGCGCTGAGCACAACCCAGGAAATCATTGCCGATATCAAGGCGGGCAAAATGGTGATCCTGATGGATGACGAAGACAGGGAGAACGAAGGGGACCTCATCATGGCCGCCTCCTGTGTCCGTCCGGAGGATATCAACTTCATGGCCCGTTACGGCAGGGGCTTGATCTGCCTGACCCTGACCCGGGATCGCTGCAAGCAGCTGGCGCTGCCGCTGATGGTGGACAGGAACAACGCCCAGTTCTCCACCGCCTTCACCGTGACCATAGAAGCGGCCGAGGGGGTGACCACCGGCATCTCAGCCGCCGATCGTGCCGTCACCATACAGGCCGCCGTCGCACCGAACGCCAAGGCCGCCGATCTGGTGCAGCCTGGCCACATCTTCCCGCTGATGGCCCAGGATGGCGGTGTGCTGACCCGTGCCGGCCACACCGAAGCGGGCTGCGATCTGGCCCGTCTGGCCGGTTACGAGGCGGCCTCCGTCATCGTCGAGATCCTCAACGAGGATGGCACCATGGCGCGCCGTCCCGACCTTGAGATCTTCGCCGAGCAGCACGGCATCAAGCTCGGCACCATCGCCGACCTCATCGAGTATCGCAACCAGCACGAGACCACGGTGGAGAAGGTGGCCGAGTGCAAGCTGCCCACCGAGTTCGGGGAATTTGATCTGGTCACCTTCCGCGACACCATAGACAACCAGGTGCACTTCGCCCTCAAGAAAGGCGAGGTGAAAGCCGACCAGCCGACCCTAGTTCGGGTCCATCTGCACGACGTGCTGAGCGATCTGCTGCTGACGGATCGCCACAGCGCCCGCAGCTGGCCGCTGCCCAAATCCATGGCCCGCATCGCCGAAGAGGGCGGTGTGCTGGTGATCCTGGGGGCCGAAGCCCAGGGCGCCGAGCTGCTGGCCCGGGTCAAAGGCTTTGAAGCCGCCGACAAGGGACTGGCACCGGAAGGGGCCAAGTGGCAGGGCACCTCGCGCCGGGTCGGCGTGGGTTCCCAGATCCTCAAGGCGCTCGGGGTCGGCAAGATGCGCCTGCTGAGCTCGCCGAAGAAATACCATGCCCTAGGCGGTTTCGGCCTTGAAGTGGTGGAGTACGTCGGCGAGTAAGCGCCCTGGTACTCGCTAGATGAAGTACACCACCCTCTTACAGCGGCTTCGGCCTTGAGGTGGTGGAGTACGTCGGCGAACAAGTCCCTGATGGCTTGAATGACTATCATGGCCGCTCGTTGCGGCCATGGTTTTTTGTCGCGGCTCTGTTGTGCTAGAATGCGTGCACTTTTGGCCCCGGCCCCTATTGATTGCACAGAGACAGGATTTCCAATGAAGATTATCGAAGGGAATATCGCCGCTCCCGAGGCGCGTGTTGCTATTGTCGTTGCCCGTTTCAACAGCTTCATCAATGACAGCCTGGTGAACGGCGCGCTGGACGTGCTGAAGCGTCAAGGCCAGGTCCAGGACAGCAATCTCACCCTGGTGCGTGTGCCGGGTGCCGTCGAAATTCCCCTGGCAGCCAAGAAGCTGGCCAAGAGCGGTCAATACGACGCCATAGTCGCGCTCGGTACCGTCATCCGTGGCGGCACCTATCACTTCGAACTGGTGGCGAGCGAGAACGGCAAGGGGCTGGCCCAGGTGATGATGGAGTATGAAATTCCCGTCGCCTTCGGCGTATTGACCACTGAAAACATTGAACAAGCCATCGAGCGCGCCGGTACCAAGGCGGGTAACAAGGGTGCAGAGGCTGCACTGAGCGCGCTCGAAATGATCAACGTCCTGAAACAGCTGGACGTGTAACGAGGAGAAGTACATTGAAACCGTCCGAGCGCCGTAAGGCCCGCCATTGCGCCACCCAGGCCATCTACCAGTGGCAGATGACCCAGGCCAACGTGGGCGACATCGAAGAGCAGTTCAAGATCGATCAGGACACCAAGGGTGTGGACCTGAGCTATTTCCGCGATCTGCTGTTCGGGGTAGCGGTCCATTGCAACGAGCTGGACAAGGTGTTCTCACCTTTCCTCTCCCGTCCGCTGGAAGAAGTGGACATGGTGGACAAGGCGATCCTGCGTCTGGCGACCTACGAGCTGACCCGTCGTGATGATGTGCCGCCGCGTGTGGTGATCAACGAAGCGATCGAGCTGGCCAAAGCCTTCGCCGCCGATGACAGCCACAAGTTTGTCAACGGTGTACTGGACAAGGTGATCAAGACGCTGCCCAAGCGTTGATCCCGCCGTCCATCAGCATTCAGTGCTGATAGATGCTCTGTCGCGAGAAGTCGTCAGCAAGGTGAAGAGCAGCGCAGGGGCCGGAGTGTATAGAGATACATGAGGAGCCCGAGCAGCAGATGAGCCTTGATCACGATGTCGCAGCAAGCGCATCAACAGCATCTAAGAGAGGAGCCAGCTTAACCGCTGGCTTTTTACTGTATGGGTGAATTTGAGCTGATTGAGAAGTACTTCAAGGTCCCCCACGCCCGCAAGGACGTGGTGATGGGCCCAGGGGATGACTGCGCCCTGCTGACCCTGCCCGCCGATACCATGCTGGCGGTGAGCACGGATACCCTGGTGAGCGGCGTGCACTTCTTCCCGGACATGGATCCGGTGGATCTGGGCTACAAGGCGCTGGCGGTCAACCTCTCCGATCTCGCCGCCATGGGGGCCGAGCCGCGCTGGGTCTCCCTGGCGCTGACCCTGCCCGCCGTCAACGAGGCCTGGGTCGCGGGCTTTGCGGAAGGGTTCCTCGAGCTCGCCGAATATTACAATGTGGCCCTGGTGGGGGGGGACATGACCCGCGGGCCACTCTCCATCACCGTCTCGGTGAAGGGATCCGTGCCGACCGGCCGTGCCCTGATGCGCAGCGGCGCCAGGGTAGGGGACGGCATCTATGTCACCGGCACCCTGGGGGATGCGGCCCTGGCCCTCTCCCATCTGCTGGGCAAACGCACCCTCAACGAGAACCAGCTGGCGGCCGTGCTGCCCAGGCTCGATCATCCCCATCCCCGCATCCTGGCCGGTCAGGCCCTGCGCGGGCTGGCAAGCAGCGCGCTGGATCTCTCCGACGGCCTGGCTTCCGATCTCGGTCACATCCTCAAGGCGTCCGGTGTGCGGGCCCAGATAGATCTGGACCTGCTGCCCCTCTCGCCCGTGTTGCAGGACGCCGTGCCCGCACGGGATGCCTGGCAGCTGGCGCTGGCTGGTGGCGATGACTACGAGCTCTGCTTCACGGTGCCACAAGAGCATCACGGTGCGCTGGATACGGCGCTGGCCACAGCGGGGTCAAGTTCACCCGCATCGGCCGCATCGTGGCGGGTGAGCCGGGCATCGACTATCTGCGCGCGAACAAGTGGTGGAGCTGCAACTCAAGGGCTGGGATCACTTCGCATGAGCTTTTTCAAGATAAGGCCCGAGCTGAAAGGCCTGAGCCTGAAGAACCCGCTCCACTGCCTGGCGCTGGGCTTTGGTGCCGGTCTCTCCCCCAGGGCGCCGGGCACCATGGGGACCCTGGTGGCCATTCCGCTCTACCTGCTGGTGAGCGGTCTGCCGACCCTCTGGTTCATCGCCCTGCTGGCTGTGGGGTTCGTGGCGGGCATTCGCATCTGCCAGGCGGCCACCGATGCCATCGGCATGCCGGATCACGGTGCCATCGTCTGGGACGAGGTGATAGGCTTCGGCGTCACCATGATAGCGGCGCCCGCCGGCTGGGAGTGGGTGCTGGCCGGCTTCGTGCTGTTCCGGCTGTTCGACGTGCTCAAGCCCTGGCCCATCTCCTGGTTCGATCGCCGCATCCATGGCGGGCTCGGCATCATGCTGGATGACCTCATCGCCGGTCTGTTCGCCCTGCTTTGTATGCAATTGCTGGCATACTGGCTCGGTTGAGGGTCACAACTTCCGGGGGAGCGCCATGCTGGCATCCCCCGATATATATCTGCTTAATTTTCATTCATCGGCATATGCTGCCGTTAAAAAATCATTTCACATAAATATTCACTACTCATTCGAAGCCTTAAGACTGTTTGTCAATAGTGATAAATGCTGCTTGTTACGTTTTGTTGAAATTAAAAATGCACCAATCAGCATTTTATGGTCATATCTCTGTTTTTGTGATGATAGTCATCATTTATGCTGCTGGCGGTGCGTTATCTGCGCAAAGTATTGCGAAATTGTATAACTGGATCATTTACACCCGCGGGCAAACCGACTAACTTACTCGCGGGTTATTCCAAAAAAATGCAAAAAACCCGCCCGGATCGCTGGTTTGGCTGCCTCATGGATTGAGCGTTTATTACACAAGACAAGCTCTCAACATAAGTACCAAGGCACAACCAGCATCTGCGGCTGATTTACGGACGAATTATTTGGGACGGATGTCCCCCGCAGAGGTAACCATGTCCTTGCTCGAAGTGAAAAACTTGCGGATCGAGTACCCCTCCCGCTATGGGGTGCTGGCCGCGGTCAAGGATCTCTCTTTTTCCGTGGAAAAAGGCGAGATCGTCGGTGTGGTCGGTGAATCAGGTGCCGGCAAGTCCACCATAGGCAATGCCGTCATCGATCTGTTGAGCCCGCCCGGTCGCATCGCCCGTGGCGATATCTACCTCAACGGCGAGCTCATCTCCGGCAAGAGCCAGAACGAGATGCGGGCCATCCGTGGCTCCCGTATCGGCTTCATCTTCCAGGATCCCATGACCTCCCTCAATCCGCTGTTCACCGTTGAACAGCAGTTGGTGGAGACCATACTGGCCAACACTGATCTCAATCGCGAGGCGGCCTTTGCCAAGGCCCTCGAGCTGATGGGGGCGGTCGGGATACCTCAGCCGGAAATCCGCATCAAGCAGTACCCGCACCAGTTCTCCGGTGGCATGCGCCAGCGGGTGGTCATCGCCATAGCGCTGTCTGGGGATCCCGAGCTCATCATCGCCGATGAGCCGACCACGGCGCTGGATGTCTCCATTCAGGACCAGATCCTCCAGCTCATCCGCAACCTCTGCAAGGAGCGTCAGGTGGGCTGCATGCTGGTGACCCACGACATGGGCGTGGTCTCCAACGTCACCGACAAGGTGGCTGTCATGTATCGCGGGGACCTGGTTGAGTTCGGCACCACAGAACAGGTGCTGGGTCGCCCCAGCCACCCCTATACCCGCAGCCTCATCTCGGCGGTGCCCCGCTCGGATGTGAAGCTGGTGCGCTTCCCCCTGGTCTCCTACATAGAGGATGCCGGTGCGCCGGATCTCAGCATAGATCTCAAGACCCACTGGCTCGGCCAGAGTCAGGACGAGCGCAGCTATGAGGGTGCCCTGCTGCGGGTGGAGAATGTGGATCTGAAGTTCGTCACCAAGGATTCCATCTTCCCGAGCCGCCGCCAGTACGTGCGCGCCTGCAACAACATCAGCTTCGAGATCTTCGAAGGGGAGACCTTCGGTCTGGTGGGGGAGTCGGGCTCCGGCAAATCCACCATAGCCCGTGCCATCACAGGCCTCTATCCGCCCGATACCGGCAAGATCTTCTTCGAGGGGATCGACCTCACCGCCCTGAAAGGGGAGCATGAGCGCCGCCCGCTGCGCCGCCAGATGCAGATGGTGTTCCAGAACCCTTACTCCTCGATGAACCCGCGTATGAAGGTGCGTGACATCATCGCCGAGCCGATCCGCTTCCACAAACTGGCGAGCAGCGAGAGCCAGATCCAGGGCATAGTGAGCGATCTGCTGGATCACGTCGGCCTCGG
Source organism: Aeromonas ichthyocola (assembly GCF_046087985.1). Lineage (NCBI taxonomy): Bacteria > Pseudomonadati > Pseudomonadota > Gammaproteobacteria > Aeromonadales > Aeromonadaceae > Aeromonas > Aeromonas ichthyocola. Next base: position 951,344 of record NZ_JBJSWH010000001.1, on the reverse strand, counting down.
CCGCGGGGCAGGGGTCAAGTATCCCCACGAGTTCTCCGGTGGTCAGCGTCAGCGCATCTCTATCGCCCGCGCCCTGGCGACCCGGCCGCGCTTCCTCATCTGCGACGAGCCCACCTCGGCGCTGGATGTCTCGGTGCAGGCCCAGATCCTCAACCTGCTCAAGGATTTGCAGCAGGAGCTTGGGCTCACCATGCTGTTCATCAGCCACGATCTGCCGGTCATCCGCCAGATGTGCGATCGCATCGGCGTGATGCAGCACGGCCACCTGGTGGAGGTCGCGGAGACCGAAAAACTGTTTACCAATGCCGAGCATGAGTACAGCCGCAAGCTGATCTCCCTCATGCCGGAATTTAAGGGAATGTCCCGCGAGGGGCTGGAAATCGCAAGCTAGGAAAGCACCGGTTCGCCGGTTTGTCTGTCAATAAAAAGCCAAAAGCATGGAGAAAGACATGAAGAAAGGATTATCCAAGATCGCCATGGCGCTGTTCGCCGCTGGTCTCGCGTTCAACGTTTCTGCCGCCGACATCAAGGTTGCCGTCGCCTCTGACGCCACCTCGCTGGACCCGCAGGAGCAGCTCTCCGGTCAGACCCTGGAGATGTCTCACCTGGTGTTCGATCCCCTGATGCGTTACACCCAGGATCTGCAATTCGAGCCGCGTCTGGCCGAGAAGTATGAGCGCATCGACGACAAGACCGTCCGTTTCCACCTGCGCAAGGGTGTCAAGTTCCACTCCGGCAACGACTTCACCGCAGATGACGTGGTATGGACAGTCAACCGTCTGAAGGCCTCCCCGGACTTTAAGGCGATCTTCGACCCCATCGCCGAAGCCAAGAAGGTGGATGACTTCACCGTGGATCTCGTCACCGCCAAGCCGTTCCCGCTGGTGCTGCAGACCGTCACCTACATCTTCCCGATGGACTCCAAGTTCTACAGCGGCAAGGATGAAGCCGGCAAGGACAAGGCCGCCATCGTCAAGAACGGCGACTCCTATGCCTCTACCCATGTTTCCGGTACTGGTCCGTTCAGCGTCAAGTTCCGCGAGCAGGGCGTGAAGCTGGAGTATGCCCGCAACGCCAACTACTGGGACAAGGCCTCCAAGGGCAACGTCCAGAACCTGACCGTGGTGCCGATCAAGGAAGACGCGACCCGCGTAGCCGCCCTGCTGGGTGGTGACGTGGACATGATCTACCCGGTTGCCCCGAACGATCTGGAGCGCGTGAAGAACGGCAAGGATTCCCAGCTGGTGACCCTGTCCGGTACCCGCGCCATCATCATCGAGCTGAACCAGAACACCAACCCGGCGCTGAAAGACAAGCGCGTGCGTCAGGCAATCAACTACGCCATCAACCAGGTGGGCATAGTCGACAAGATCAACAAGGGCTTCGGTACCCCCGCTGGCCAGCTGAGCCCGAAAGGCTATGCCGGTTACAACGAGGCGCTCAAGCCCCAGTATGATCTGGCCAAGGCCAAGGAGCTGATGAAGGAAGCCGGTTACGAGAAGGGCTTCAAGATGACCTTCATCTCCCCAGCTGCCCGCTACGTCAACGACGTCAAGATCGCCCAGGCCGTCTCCGCCATGCTGTCCAAGATCAACATCAAGGTGGATCTGAAGACCATGCCGGTTGCCCAGTACTGGCCCGAGTTTGACAAGTGCGCCTCCGACATGCAGTTGATCGGCTGGCACTCCGACACCGAAGACAGTGCGAACTTCTTCGAGTTCCTGACCTTCACCAAGGATGCCAAGACCGGCATGGGTCAGTACAACTGCGGCGGTTATGCCAACGCAGAAGCTGACAAGATGGTGATGGAAGCGAACACCGAAACCGATCCGGCCAAGCGTGCCGCCATCCTGCAGAAGGTGGAAGCCATGCTGATCGACGACGCTGCCTACGTGCCCTTGCACTGGGAAGACCTGGCCTACGGTGCCAAGAAGAACGTCGACATCAAGCCTGTGGTCAACGTGATGAACTTCCCTTACCTGGGTGACCTGGTGGTCAACAAGTAAGTGAAGCGCTAAGGAAGGACCTGGCGGGGCGCCCATGGGTGCCCCGTATTAACAGAAGCCTGTGCCAAGACACAGGCCACGTAGAAGGACAAGCATGTTTACATTCCTGCTGAAACGGTTCTATCAGGCCGTGATAGTGATGTTCGTCATCAGCCTGGTCGCCTTCTCCATCCAGGACAACCTGGGGGATCCGCTGCGCGAGCTGGTGGGACAATCCGTCTCCGAGTCCGTGCGCCAGGAGCTGCGCGACAAAATGGGCCTCAATGATCCCTTTTTGGTGAAATACAGCCGCTTCTTGCAGAACGCGGTGCAAGGGGATCTGGGCACCTCCTATTTCTTCAAGCGACCGGCCCTCGAGGTGATCCTCGACAAGCTGGTGGCTACCCTTGAGCTGGTGTTTGCTGCCGCGCTCATCATCGTCGTGGTCTCCATTCCGCTGGGGGTTTATTCGGCGATAAGACCACGCAGTTTCCTGACCAAGCTCATCATGGCGGTGAGCAGCATCGGCATCTCGATCCCGGTCTTCCTGACCGCTATCATGCTGATGTACCTCTTCTCCATCCAGCTGGGCTGGCTGCCGGCCTATGGCCGTGGTGAGACCTACAACCTGCTGGGCTGGGAGTCGGGCTTCTTTACCTGGGACGGTATCAAGCACCTGATCCTGCCTGCGGTGTCGCTCTCCTCCATCATGCTGCCGCTGTTCATCCGGCTGGTACGCTCCGAGATGCTGGAGCAGCTCTCCTCCGAGTACGTGAAGTTCGCCCGTGCCAAGGGGCTGGATAACAACAAGGTCTACTACAGCCACGCCCTCAAAAACACCATGCTGCCGGTCATTACCGTCGGCGGCGTGCAGATCGGCACCATGGTGGCCTACACCATACTGACCGAGAGCGTGTTCCAGTGGCCGGGGACGGGTTTCCTGTTCCTCGAGGCGATCCACAGGGTCGATACCCCGCTGATCACCGCTTACGTCATCTTCGTGGGCCTTATCTTCGTGGTGACCAATACCCTGGTCGACCTGCTCTACGGGTTCATCAACCCGACCGTCAACCTGACCGCCAAGGGGTAACAGATGACTAATGCTGTAACTGCAAGCCCAAGCCGTTGGGCGCGATTCAAGAACTCTGACATCGTCTACTACTTCCTGCGGGACAAGGTAGCCATGTTCAGCTTTGCGGTGTTTGTGGTGTTCGTACTGGCGGCGCTGCTGGCGCCCTGGCTGGCACCGCACAACGTCTATGACCAGACCAGCTTCGATCTGATGGATGCGGAGCTGCCGCCCTCCTGGCTGGAAGGGGGCGAGGCGCGCTTCTGGCTCGGCACCGACAACCAGGGACGGGACATCTGGAGCACCATCCTCTATGGCGCCCGCATCTCGCTGACCATAGGCCTGTTCGCCGTCGGTCTGCAGCTGGTGCTCGGCATCGTCATCGGCCTGATCGCCGGTTACTTCGGTGGTCGTATCGACAACCTGCTGATGCGCTTTGCCGACGTGCAGCTGTCGTTCTCCACCATGATGGTGGCGATCATCATCTCCGCCATCTTCCAGGCGACCTTTGGCTCAGAGTTCTACTCTAAGTTCGCCATCCTGATGCTGGTGGTGATCATCGGCATCGCCGAGTGGCCCCAGTATGCCCGTACGGTGCGCGCCTCCGTGCTGGCGGAGAAGAAGAAGGAGTACGTGGAAGCGGCCCAGGTGATGGGGTTCCGTGCCCCGCGCATCATGTTCCGCCACATACTGCCGAACTGCCTGTCGCCCATCCTGGTTATCTCAACCGTGCAGGTGGCGAACGCCATCATGAGCGAGGCGGCACTCTCCTTCCTGGGGCTGGGCATGCCGGTAGACCAGCCATCACTGGGGTCGCTGATCAGCGTGGGCTTCAACTACATCTTCTCCGGCTCCTGGTGGATCACCGCCTTCCCGGGTATCTGCCTGGTGGTGCTGGTGCTGGTCATCAACCTGCTGGGTGACTGGCTGCGGGATGTGTTCAACCCCAAGATCTACAAGGGCTGATAAAAACCTGTCCTCACACTTACTGCGAGGGCGTGATCAAGGCTCATGTGCTGCTCGCTTATGTGGAACCAAAGAGTGCTCACGTATGTCTATATGCTCCGGTTCCTGAGCAGCTTGTAACCTTGCTGACGCCCTTCTCGCGACAGTGTGTGCACAGGTTTGAAATAATGGATAACAAGAAGGGCGCCATCAGGCGCCCTTCTTTTGTTTGATCGCGTTAACCGCTTGATCAGGCTTGCAGCCAGGCCTCTATGCTGGCCTGAATGCCCGTGGCATCCAGCCCCAGCTGGGCATAGATCTCCTCCTGGGTGCCTTGTTCCACGAAGCGATCCGGCAAACCGAGGTTGAGCACAGGTTTGCACTGCTTGGCACGCATCAGCAGCTCGTTCACCGCAGAGCCAGCCCCGCCCATGATGGCGTTGTCCTCGAGAGTGACAAACTGATCGTGGGAGGCGGCAAGGGAGAGCACCAGCGCCTCGTCCATGGGCTTGACGAAGCGCATGTCCACCAGGGTGGCGTCCAGCGCCTCGGCGGCGGCCCTGGCTTGATGCAGCAGGGTACCAAACGCCAATATGGCGGTGCCCTTGCCTTCACGAACGATGCGACCCTTGCCGAGTGCCAGCGCTGTCATCTCGCTCTGGATCTCGGTGCCGCAGCCGCTGCCACGGGGATAGCGCACCGCCGCGGGCTGGTTGCACTGATAGCCGGTGTAGAGCATCTGGCGGCACTCGTTCTCGTCGGACGGCGTCATCACCACCATGTTCGGCACTGTGCGCAGGAAGCTGATGTCGAAGGCCCCCTGATGGGTAGGGCCGTCGGCACCCACCAGACCGGCGCGGTCTATGGCGAACAGCACCGGCAGGTTCTGCAGCGCCACGTCGTGGATCAGCTGGTCATAGGCCCGTTGCAGGAAGCTTGAATAGATGGCAACCACGGGTTTCTTGTCGGCGATGGCAAGGCCGGCGGCGAAGGTGACCGCATGCTGCTCGGCGATGGCCACGTCGAAGTAGCGATCCGGGTACTGCTGGCTGAACTTGACCAGCCCCGAGCCCTCGCGCATGGCGGGGGTGATGCCGACCAGCCGCTCGTCCTTGGCGGCCATGTCGCACAGCCACTGGCCGAAGATGGCTGAGAAGGTCGGCTTGCCGCCGGCGCTCTTGGGCAGGGCGCACTCGTCCGGGTTGAACTTGGGCACGGCGTGGTAACCGATGGGGTCTTTCTCGGCAGGCTCGTAGCCCTTGCCCTTCTTGGTCTTGACGTGCAGCAGCTGGGGACCCTTGAGGTTGCGCATGTTGCGCAGGGTCTCGACCAGAGCGTGGATGTCGTGGCCGTCGATGGGGCCTATGTAGTTGAAGCCGAACTCCTCGAACAGGGTGCCTGGCACCACCATGCCCTTGAGGTGCTCCTCGGCCCGCTTGGCCAGCTCCTTGACCGGCGGCAGCCCCGCCAGCACCTTCTTGCCACCTTCGCGGATGGTGGTGTAGAGCTTGCCGGACATCAGCCTGGCCAGGTGGTTGTTGAGTGCCCCGACATTTTCGGAGATGGACATCTCGTTGTCATTGAGCACCACCAGCATGTCCTTGTGGACGTCGCCGGCGTGGTTGAGGGCCTCGAACGCCATGCCCGCCGTGATGGCGCCGTCACCTATGACGGCCACCACCTTGCGGCCCAGCCCCTCGCTCTCGGCGGCAACCGCCATGCCGAGGGCAGCACCTATGGAGGTGCTGGAGTGGCCCACGCTGAGCACGTCGTACTCGCTCTCTTCCCGCCAGGGGAAGGGGTGCAGGCCATCTTTCTGGCGAATGGTGTGAATGCGCTCGCGCCGACCTGTCAGGATCTTGTGGGGATAGGCCTGATGGCCCACGTCCCACACCAAGCGATCGAAGGGGGTGTTGTAGACGTAATGCAGCGCCACCGTCAGCTCGACTGTGCCGAGGCCGGAGGCGAAGTGGCCGCTGGAGCGGCTCACCGAGCGCAGCAGATACTCGCGCAGCTCTTCGCACAGAATGGGCAGCCGCTCTTTGGGCAGGGATCGCAACTCGACCGGCGTATCCGCGAGGGCCAGGTTGGGGAAATCGCTAATATCAACGCTCATATTGTTACTGTTATCCAGCGTTTAGTGGGTTCGCTCGATGATGTAATCGGCAAACGCTTCCAGAATGTCGGTATTGTAGGGCAAGGATTGCAGGGCTGTTAAGGCCTTGTCATGCAGTTCGCGAGCCAGCTCACGGGCAGGGTCGAGACCGAGCAGGGCCGGATAGGTGCTCTTCTCCTGTGCCAGATCTGAACCTTGCGGCTTGCCCAGGGTCGCGGTATCGCCCGTGATGTCGAGGATGTCATCCTGCACCTGGAAGGCGAGCCCGATGGCGGCGGCATAGGTTTGCAGCGCGGCCAGGGTTGCAGGCGCCACGTCGGCCTTGCACAGGGCGCCGAGCGCCACGGCACATTCAATCAGCGCCCGGTCTTGTGGCGGTGTACCTGCTCCAGTTCGGCAAGCGTGATCTGGCGGCCTTCAGCCTGCAGATCCAGCGCCTGACCGCCACACATGCCGAGATAGCCGGAGGCGCGGGCGAGGGTACTCAGCATCCGGACCCGGTTGGCCATCAATGTAGTCTGGCATGGGGTGATCGGCCAGAATGGAGAAACGCCAGGGTCTGCAGCGCATCACCGGCCAGAATGGCGGTGCCTTCATCAAACGCCTTGTGAACGGTTGGCTGGCCACGACGCAGGTCGTCGTCATCCATGGCGGGCAGGTCATCGTGCAGCAGGGAGTAGGCGTGGATGCACTCCACTGCAGCGGCCGGGCCATCCAGCAGTTCGCTTCTTTACGCCCAGCATCTCGCCGACCGCGTAGACCAGAAACGGGCGTACCCGCTTGCCGCCCAGCAGCAGGCCATATTTCATGGCATCGCGCAGACGCGGCGCCATGGCGGGCAAGGATTCAAGTTGTGCTGACAGACAGTCGTCAATACGCTGACGATGCAGACGGGAAAAATGGTCCAGCGCCACTCACTCTTCTCCTTGTTCTGCTGGAAGGGGGCAAGCTTCACTGCCATCGGCTTGGCTGAGCAGGATCTGGATCTTTTGTTCGGCCAGTTCCAGCTTCTGCTGACCGGCCCGCACCAGATGGACGCCTTGCTCGAACTGTTTGAGCGCCTCTTCCAGGGGTAGGGAACCTTGCTCCAGCTGATGAACGATGGTTTCCAGCTCTTCCAGAGTGGCATCAAAACTCAGACGGTCGATTTTTTTACTGGCCATGTCCATCCTCGGGGATTGAAAAAAACGGCTTATATTAACATCGACCGTCCATGGGGGGGAGGCAGAAAAGCACTGCCCCTCAAACTCTCGCTAAACTGGCCGATAATGAGCCATCATTCTCAGTGGATGCATGCTTGCCGCTTGGGTCGCAATAGCAGAAAATTCAACAAACTATAAATAGACATAAGAACCGGTGACAGGAGTAGGGATGTGGATCTAGGCAGTCTGATCGGCATAGTGCTCGGTTTCGGGGTCGTGATTTACGGCATGCTGCTGGGTGGCCCCATGTCACATGTATGTGGATATGCCATCGGTCTATATCACCATTGCTTGGCTCCATCTTCATCGCCATGATGAAGTTCAACGTTGGCCAGTTTTTTATGGCATTCAAGGTCGCGGGCAAGGCCTTCATGTACAAGGGCGACAAGCTCGATGACCTGATTGCCAAGGCGGTGGAGCTGGCGGACGCGGCCCGCAAGGGGGGCTTTCTGGCGCTGGAGGCGGCAGAGATCCCCAATGCCTTCATGAAGAAGGGCATCGACATGCTGGTGGACGGCCATGATGCCGATGTGGTGCGCGCCGTGATGGAAAAAGACATAGAGCTGACCTCGGAGCGCCACGTCATCGCCATCAAGGTGTTTCGCTCCCTGGGGGATCTCGGCCCCGCCATGGGGATGATAGGCACGCTAGTGGGGCTGGTGGCCATGTTGGCGAACATGAGTGATCCCAAGTCCATAGGCCCGGCCATGGCGGTGGCCTTGCTGACGACTCTGTATGGCGCCATTGAAGCCAACATGGTGGCCATTCCCATCGCCGACAAGCTGGAGCTGCGCAGCGGTGAGGAGCAACTGAGCCGCACCCTGATCCTCGACGCCATCATGGGCATCCAGGACGGCCAGAACCCTCGCGTGATCCAGGCCATGCTGCAGAACTACCTCAACCAGTCCAAACGCAACAACGGGCTCGACTAGGAGGCCCCATGGCAAAGTGCAAGTGTCCGCCTCCCGGCCTGCCGGGCTACATGGGTACCTTCGCCGATCTCATGTCCCTGTTGATGTGCTTCTTCGTGCTGCTGCTCTCCTTTGCTGAGATGGATGTGCAGAAGTTCAAGCAGATCGCCGGCTCCATGGAGAAGGCGTTCGGGGTGCAGAACATCCTGGAGGTGAAGGATATTCCCAAGGGGACCTCGGTCATCGCTCAGGAGTTTCGCCCTGGCCGGCCCGAGCCGACCCCCATCGACACCATCATGCAGCAGACCATCGACATGACCCAGACCGAGCTGGATTTTCAGCCCGGGGATGCGGATCAGGCGGGGGGCCATGACAAGACCGAGGGTCAGCAGAGCGGTGGCGACACCGCCCAGCAGGCCCAGAAAGCGCAGGAGCAGTCCAACGAACTGGCCAAGGCGCTGGCCGAGCAGATGCAGGCCCAGATCCAGGACGGGGCCATAGAGATAGAGGCGCTGGGTCAGCAGATCATCATTCGCATCCGCGAGAAGGCGGCGTTCCCGGCGGGTTCCGCCTTCCTGCAGCCCCAGTTCTGGCCGGTGATCCGTAAAGTGGCGACCCTGCTCAAGGATGTGCCCGGGGAGATCACCGTCTCCGGTCACACCGATGACGTCGCCACCGAAGACGAGCTGTTCCAGTCCAACTGGGAGCTTTCGTCCCAGCGGGCGGTGGCGGTGGCCCACCAGATGATCAAGGTGCCCGGCTTTGACGGCAACCGTCTGGTGGTGCAGGGAATGGCGGACTCCCAGCCGTTGGTGCCGAACAACAGCCCGGAGAACAGGCGCATGAACCGGCGGGTGGAGATCGCCATCATGCAGGGCAAACCGACGGTATCTGCCCCTATCGGTGTGGCTGATCCCAAGTAGCGTTCGCAATAAAGCGCGATCCCGCAGGCAGCGGTTGTCTCCGATAACCGCTGCTTCTCTTTTTCTGTTGAGTCGGAGTTGCTTAGCAAAGGGCCTCCGCCGCCGCATGTTCAGGCAAATTGGGTGAGAACAGTGGCCGATTGAACCGCGCCTCTGCGGTTCGCCCGCCCATCAGTCACTCCCAATGCGCCGCCTGTCGCGCGGCAATGCGCTCTCATCTCCCCCCTGATCTCATGCCGCTCCCCTGTGGCCTTGTAGACCTCCCGCGTTATGTACGATGCCGTACAGAACTGCGCGCTGCCCCGTGTTACATCTTCGTCACGGCGAATGGATAGCACCCGGGCTGCCGGATGTGCGTTTTTTCAGCCCTCCAGGAAGGAACCACCATGAACCATATCTTCAGTGCCAGCTTGCTCCTCACCGGACTGCTGTTGCTCCCGTTAGCCAGCCACGGCGCCGAGCTCACCGACGACACCGATGCCGCACAGTCGATGCCATCTGAATCGTCGACCATGGAGTCCTCGACGCTGGAATATGTCGAGGACTCGGTCATCACCACCAAGATCAAGGCGGGGCTTGCGGCCGAGCAGATGTCCAGCCTGGTCAATATCCATGTCGATACCGATGATGCCGGGGAGGCTACCTTGAGTGGCGGCGCGGTGGATCAGGCGGCGCTGGACAAGGCCGTCGCGATTGCCATGGGCGTCGAGGGGGTGACCTCTGTCAAGAATGACATCAAGGTCGGGACCGAGCGCTAGGCAAACGCCCGACGAGCCCTCAGGCCCTGGCACTCTGCCCTGCTGGGGAACCCTTGACCCTGCGGATCCGGCACGCTGCCTGTGTGGCTACCGCCATCGGTCGATGGGGGCCCTTAGGCACGTCGCCCGTTCGGGGTTGCCACTCTGTTGTCAGGGTGGCCAGCCTTGAAGCCGACCACCACACCGGCGGCCATGAGCCGGGCGACGCCACAGGCGCTGGTGCTGTCGGGATCCTGGACTGCGCTCGGTATGGGCAGGCTGACAAGCGAGCTCGACGCCCTTGCCGCCCTGGCCGGAGAGAGTTGGGTCATCGACGCCTCTGGTATCGAGGCCCTCGATACGGCCGGGGCCTGGATCCTGCAGACACTGCTGCGCCGGCTGCGTGATGGTGCGGCCGGCGTCGAATTGCACCAACTGCGCCCGGAGTTCGCCAGGCTGTTCGATGCCCTGGCTCAGGAGTCCGCTCCGGGGCCCGCGCCTATACCCTCTCACCCTTTATCCCGCCTGGAAAGCCTGGGTCAGGGCACGGTGACCCTGCTGGCACAATGCTGCGCCCTGCTCGCCTTCATCGGCGAGTGCACCTTCGCCTTGGGTGGCTGGCTGGCCCATCCGACACGGATTCGCTGGCGCCCAATTCTTTACAACATCCGCAGCGCAGGTGTCGATGCCCTGCCCATCGTCGGTTTGCTCTCCTTTCTGCTCGGCATCGTCGTCGCCTATCAGGGGGCCGCGCAGCTGCGCCTCTATGGCGCCAACATCTTTGTCGTCGATCTGGTCGCGCTCTCGATGCTGCGAGAGTTCGCTCCGCTGATCACCGCCATCATAGTCGCCGGCCGCTCCGGTTCCGCCTACGCGGCGCAGATCGGCACCATGGCGGTGACCGAGGAGATAGACGCCATGCGCACCATCGGCATTGCACCACTCGACATGCTGGTGCTGCCCAAGGCGCTCGCTCTCCTGATCGCTCTCCCCCTGCTCACCCTCTTCGCCGATCTCTTCGGCGTCCTGGGGGGCATGCTGATGGCGCACATCCAGCTGGACGTCGGCACGGCCGAATTCCTCGATCGCTTCGTCAAGACGGTGAGCGTCACGGATCTGCTGATCGGCATCGGCAAGGCGCCGGTATTTGCCGCCATCATAGTGACCGTTGGCTGCTTCCAGGGGTTTCAAACCAAGGGAGGTGCCGACAGCGTCGGACGACAGACGACGCGTAGCGTCGTCCACTCCATCTTTATGGTGATAGTGGCCGATGCGCTCTTCTCGGTTGCATTCAGCGCCCTGGATCTTTGAGATGAAGGCGCCAGATGGCAGTGTCACTCCGGCCATCATCATCAGCCAGTTGATGACGCGCTTTGGCGAGCATGTGGTCCATGACGGGATCGATCTGGTGGTCAACCACGGCGAGATCTTCGCGCTGATCGGCGGTTCGGGATCGGGCAAGTCGACCTTGCTTCGGGAGATCATCCTGCTTCAGCAACCCGAGTCGGGCTCGATCCGGGTGCTTGGGGTCGATCTCGCCAACATCGAAGACGCCGACGCCCTTGCCCTGCGCCAGCGCTGGGGCGTCATGTTTCAGAGTGGTGGCTTGTTCGGCTCCCTGACCGCCAGGGAAAACGTGGGTCTGCCGCTGCGTGAGCACACCGAACTCGCACAAGGGCTGATCGACGACATCGCCGACCGCAAGCTGGCAATGAGCGGCCTGGAGCCGGTCGTGGGGGATCAGTACCCGGCCGAGCTGAGCGGCGGCATGTTAAAGCGCGTCTCGTTGGCACGTGCCCTGGCCCTCGATCCCGAACTGCTCTTTCTCGATGAGCCGACCGCAGGTCTCGATCCCGAGAGCGCTGGCGAGATTGACAGTCTGATCCGCAAGTTACGCGATCTGTTCGGCCTGACCATAGTCCTTATCACCCACGATCTCGATCTGCTGTGGCAGGTGGCCGACCGCGTCGCCGTGCTCGGCGACGGCAAGGTGCAGGGGATAGGGTCGATGACAGCGCTGGCAAAGATGGATCTGCCGGCAATCCGGCCATTCTTCGAGGGCCCGCGGGGGCGGGCCGCCGAGCAACGCAGCGAGGGGACATGATGGAAACCAAGGTCAGTTACGCCCTGGTAGGGGGTTTTGTCGTCATCCTCGGCACCCTGCTGGTGGCCGTCATCCTCTGGCTCGCCTCGGGAGGGGCTTTCCAGAAGGCATACGATCTCTATCTGGCGATCTCGGAGGAGTCGGTCGCCGGCCTCAATCTCAATGCACCGGTCAAATACAACGGTGTCGATGTCGGCAGGGTCAGGCAGATACGGCTCGATCCGGCCAATCCCGAGCAGGTCAATCTGCTGTTCGCCATCGAGCGAGGCACGCCGATCAGGCAGGACACTGTGGCCGTGCTCAAGACACAGGGCCTGACGGGGATCGCCTACGTCGAGCTGAGCGGCGGGGCCAGCGACATGCCCCTGTTGCAGGCCACCCCTGGCTATCAGTATCCGGTGATCCGCACCCATCCCTCTCTCGCTGCTCGCCTCGAGAACGTCCTCACCAGCGTGCTGGCCAAGCTGGACAGTACCTCGAACAGCCTCAACGCCCTGCTCGGTCCGGAGAATCAGGCCGCCTTCCAGAGCACCCTGACCGACATTGCCCGGGTGGCGCACACGCTGGCCGAGCGCAACGAGAGCATAGATGCCGGCCTGAAGGATGCGGCCAGGGTGATGAAAAACAGCGCGAGCGCGAGCCACGAGCTCGCCCCCCTGATCGCGCGTATCGGGCGGGCGGCGGATGCCGTCGAGAAGATGGGCAATGAGATCGCCGGCACCAGTGCCAGCGCAGGCAAGACCCTCAACGCGGTCGGCAGCGACATCAACCGCTTCACGGCGGAGACCCTGCCCGAGCTGGAACGCCTGCTCGGCGAGCTCAGCGTGCTGACGACCTCGCTGCGCCGTCTCAGCGAGCAGACCGAACGCAACCCCTCCGGGCTCCTGTTCGGCCGCAAGCCGGTGCCGGATGGCCCGGGAGAATCATCCGAAGGAGGGAAACAGCCATGATCCGCCAGCCAGCACCACCCTTCATCCGGCTCGCCGTCGCCGCGCTGTTGCTGCTCCTGCCCGCTGCCTGCAGCATGTTCGATGCGGCCAAGGTGCCGCCACCGGCCTTCTATTCGCTCTCCGGGGTGGGTGCATCCCCCCCGACCAAGGCCGCCGCGGCCAGACTGGACGCCGCGCCTACGCTGATCGTCAACCCGCCGCGGGCTGCCCCCGGTTTCGACAGCCAGCGGATCATCTACGTTCGCGAGCCCTATCAGCTGGAGTATTTCGCGCACAGTGAATGGATCGATACGCCCGCCCGGATGATAGCTCCTGGCATAGTCGCCGCACTCGAGGACACGGGGGCCTTTCGCGCCGTCGTCCTGGCTCCCAGTGCGGCTGCGGGGGATCTGCGCCTCGATGTCGAAATCATCCGCCTGCAGCAGGAGTTCGACAGATCACCCAGCCGTACCCGCTTCACGCTGCGGGCCTACCTGGTGGACAGCGACAGCCGCCAGGTGCTGGCCTGGCGCGAATTCGACGAGACAGTGCCAGCACCGCAGGCCAATCCCTACGGCGGCGTGATGGCGGCCAATAGTGCCGTTCAGCAGGCCGTGCAGCGCCTGGCCAGCTTCTGTGCCGGCGCCACAGGCAACTGGCGCCCCTCACCCGGGGCGCGCCGCTGAACCGCAGACATGGCAGGGAAAAGGGGGCAGGCACAGGCCGGGGAGCTGCAGGCTCCCTTGGTTCTGACATCTGGATGGGGCTTCATCTTGATGCCTGAGGCTCAGCCTCTCCTGTCGGCGGGTTGTGTCGCCTCGGGGCCTTGCCGGCGGTAGCCGGGGGAGGGGATCGAACAAGTGGTGCTCTGGCTTAACGCCGTATCAGCGAGCCATTGGTCAGGTGTCGGGCCCGTGCTCTATGTGGGTCAACGTACAGACCCCCTGCTGTGTGCGGCTTATTCTCACGATGGCTGGTGCGGGATCCCATTCTCGGTGCTCGCACCCTCATCCAACTGACTATCAGGAGTTCATCATGAACAAGGACCAACTCAAGGGTCGTACTGAAGAGACCAAAGGCAAGGACGACAAGGAATCAAAGGGGGCGATTCCAGTGTCCGCCGGCAAACACCAGGCAGCCCCCGACGATAGAAAAGAAGAGCGCAGGGACGCCAGAAAGGGGAAATAAATCGTTACCGCGTTGGTTAGCGTTCTGCCAACGCGCTTTTCCCCTCACTCTTTCTTCCAACAATGTCAGGAGTATCAAATGAACAATATCATTCCATCCAGCCGTCTTGGGTCAAGAGTACTCAGCGCCAGCACGCTCAGTGGCGACGATGTGTACGACCCGAGAGGTGAAAAGCTGGGCAGCATCAAGGAGCTCATGCTGGATATCGAAAACGGCAAGGTGTGCTATGCGGTGCTCTCCTTCGGCGGTTTCCTCAGTCTCGGCGAGAAGCTGTTTGCCGTACCCTGGAGCGCCCTGAAGGTCGATACTGAAAACAAGCGCTTCATCATGGATACCACAGAGGAACGCATGAAGAACGCCCCGGGTTTTGATAGCGACCACTGGCCCAACATGGCAGATACCTCTTGGGAAAAGAGCATCTACAGCTATTACGACACCAGGTACTGAGGTGGTTTTGCACGCTGGCTTGATGTTGGTCTGCCTTTTGATCCCCTCCGGCCGATGATCGCCAGCAAGGCATGGAAACGTGTCTGCAAGCAGGATTTCACCTAGGCAAGGCGAGGCTCGATGCGGTGGTGAGCCTGATCAGACAACCAAAACGAAAATATTGCAGCCAGGGTCAAGGTCGCCGTGGCTGCCTCTGGTCGCCTCATCCTCTCGATTTTCTTCAACCTCCCGGCAGGCCTCTGGTCATTCAAAGCGCGATCCCGCTCGCAGGGGCTGACATGGATTTTGTGGCGGCTTCATATTAAGATGCCTCATCCGAACCGATAGCTGCGGCTCTCTTTGATTGCCGCAGCTTCTCTTTTTCAAGCAACCCAGGTTTCGACTATGAATCATACTCCGATGACTGTTCGCGGCGCTGAAAAGCTGCGTCAAGAGCTCGACTATCTGAAGAGCGAGCTGCGTCCCCAGATTATCGAAGCGATTGCTGATGCCCGTGAACATGGTGATCTGAAAGAAAACGCCGAATACCATGCCGCTCGCGAGCAGCAAGGTTTCTGTGAAGGCCGCATTCAGGAGATTGAGAGCAAGCTCTCCAATGCCCAGGTGATCGATATCACCAAGATTGCCAACAATGGCCGCGTCATCTTCGGTGCGACCGTGACTCTGCTGAAAAGCGAAACGGAAGAGGAAGTGGTCTACCGCATCGTGGGTGACGACGAGGCGGACATCAAACAGAACATGATCTCTGTCAACTCCCCCATTGCCCGCGCCCTGATTGGCAAGGAAGTGGACGATGTCGCAATCGTCAAGACGCCGGGCGGTGATGTGGAATACGAAGTGCTGGAAGTCGCTTATATCTAAGCGAATGCTATAGCGCATGAAACAGGGGGGCTGGCGCTCCCCTCTTGTCTTTATCTATGTGATTATTGATAAAAATGGGACGGCGATACGCCTCGGTAAAGGCGTCCTGATGGTGCTGAAACAACCAGTGACGCAGCCGTTCCTGATGCTCTCGCTCATTTGAAAGCTCAGCGCCCAGTAGCATGGTCGGCATGGGCTTTGATGCGCCTTACCAGTCGTCCCTGTAGTGGAAGAGGGTCCTCTTCTCGATGCAGAGTTCGCCGTTGATGCTGGGTATCGGCCACCATGTTAGGTGGCTGGCAGTTTTCTCACGATGAGGCCGTTGAGGGAGAGGCTGGTGACCTGAAACAGGCCTCAGCTCAGCTGCAAAGCTTGGCTTTTTGGGTGAGACGCCAGGCGCGCGGACGCGCAAACCCCAGCTCCCCTGATGACGGGGGCTGCAGATACCGGGGCTCGACGAAGCCGTCTTCCCCTTGGGTAAATCAGAGGAAAGCGTAGCTGATGGCCTGCGAAGCGGGCTTCGAGTACCAGGTGTTCGGCTTTGTGCAGCAAGCCAAGCATGGGGGCATCCAGGTGACCACTCAGGACATGGGTGTCCTGATTGCTCCCCAAGTCCCGCAGCATGGCCAGCTCATCGTCGGTCAGAATAGGACGGTGAGCCATAATGCGTGTCCGGAAGTATTCATCGCAGGTTAAGGGCTTTGCGACTACTTTGGCAAGCGACTCGGGAAGAAGTGGAATAAGGAAAGAGCGATGCTCTTTCCTTTTACTTGCGGGGCAGCTGGATTTTGGGTTCGTTGGCTTGACGATAAATGGTCAGCACATGGCCCATGCTCTGTACCTTGATGGCGCCTGTCTCACGGACGATGGCTTCCATCACCAGCTGTTTCATCTCACGATCTTCAGACGACACCTTAACCTTGATCAGCTCGTGGTGGTTCAGCGCCAGATCGATCTCGGCCAGCACCCCTTCGGTCAGGCCGTGTTGTCCCAGCAGGACGACCGGCTTGAGGCTGTGGGCTAGGCCCTTGAGGTACTGTTTCTGTTTATTGTTGAGAATCATGGCAATTTCTTCATAAGTCAGGGTTGAAAGGGGCGTATTCTACCCCCACTTAGCCCTTAATACTAATAACCCTTGTGGTTTTTTAAAGTCGACAATCATGACCCAGAAAAAACATTCCCCCAGTTCAACCCGCTGGTTAAAAGAACATTTTGACGATCATTACGTCAAAAAAGCCCAGAAGTTGGGACTGCGTTCCCGTGCCGTGTTCAAGATCGATGAGATCCAGGGCAAGGACAAACTGCTCAAGCCGGGCATGACGGTGGTGGATCTGGGGGCGGCCCCCGGTGGCTGGTCCCAGTTTGCCATCGATCAGGTGGGTGACAAGGGGCGAGTGATTGCTTGCGATATTCTGCCGATGGATTCCATTGCCGGTGTCGATTTCCTGCAAGGGGACTTTCGGGAGGAAACTGTGCTTGCCGCCTTGCTGGCACGAGTGGGCCCGGACAAGGTTGATGTGGTCATGTCTGACATGGCGCCCAACATGAGCGGGACCCAGCAGGTGGATCAGGCTCGCTCCATGTATCTGATCGAGCTGGCGCTGGACATGTGCAATCAGGTCCTGCGCAGTAATGGCAGTTTCGTGGTCAAGGTATTCCAGGGGGAGGGGTTTGATGCCTATCTCAATGAAATTCGTAGACTTTTCTCTGTCGTCAAGATTCGTAAACCAGACTCCTCCCGTGCCCGTTCACGAGAAGTCTACATTGTGGCTACCGGTTTTAAACTGTAGTACCCTAACCCTCATCGTTAACTGTCAGTCTGCGAGGTCATTGATTTGAGTGACATGGCGAAAAACCTAATCCTGTGGCTGGTCATCGCCGTCGTGCTGATGTCGGTATTCAATAGCTTCAGCCCCAGCGATACCACCAGTCGCCAGCTGGACTATTCCAGCTTCGTGAAAGAAGTGACCCAAGAGCAGATCCGTGAAGTGCGGATGGATGGCAAGGTCATTAATGGCGTCAAGCGCACCGGTGAACGTTTCACTACCATCATCCCTGCGCCGGATCCCCAACTGCTCAACGACATGCTCAACCACAACGTGAAGGTGATGGGTGAGAAGCCGGAAGAGCCGTCTCTGATCACGTCCATCTTCATCTCCTGGTTCCCGATGCTGTTGCTGATCGGTGTCTGGGTCTTCTTCATGCGTCAGATGCAGGGCGGCGGTGGCAAGGGTGCCATGTCGTTCGGCAAGAGCAAGGCTCGCCTGATGAGTGAAGATCAGATCAAGACCACCTTCGTCGACGTGGCGGGTTGTGACGAGGCAAAGGAAGAGGTCAAAGAGCTGGTCGACTATCTGCGTGATCCGACCAAGTTCCAGAAACTGGGCGGCAAGATCCCCACCGGCGTGCTGCTGGTCGGCCCGCCCGGTACAGGTAAGACCCTGCTGGCTAAGGCCATCGCGGGTGAGGCCAAGGTGCCCTTCTTCACCATCTCGGGTTCCGACTTCGTCGAGATGTTCGTGGGTGTCGGTGCCTCCCGGGTGCGCGACATGTTCGAGCAGGCCAAGAAGTCTTCCCCCTGCATCATCTTCATCGATGAAATCGATGCGGTCGGTCGTCAGCGTGGCGCCGGTCTGGGTGGTGGCCACGATGAGCGTGAGCAGACCCTGAACCAGATGCTGGTCGAGATGGATGGTTTTGAAGGCAATGAAGGCGTCATCGTCATCGCCGCGACCAACCGTCCAGACGTGCTGGATCCCGCGCTGCTGCGTCCGGGTCGTTTCGACCGTCAGGTCGTGGTCGGTCTGCCGGATGTCCGCGGTCGTGAGCAGATCCTGAAGGTGCACATGCGCAAGGTTCCGTTGGCGGATGACGTCAATGCCGCTGTGATTGCACGTGGCACCCCGGGCTTCTCCGGCGCCGATCTCGCCAACCTGGTCAACGAAGCCGCCCTGTTCTCCGCCCGTGAGAGCCGTCGTGTGGTCTCCATGCTGGAATTCGAGAAGGCCAAGGACAAGATCATGATGGGTGCGGAGCGTCGCTCCATGGTGATGAGAGACTCCGAGAAGGAGATGACCGCTTATCATGAAGCCGGTCATGCCATCATCGGCCGTGTAGTGCCGGATCATGATCCCGTCTACAAGGTATCCATCATCCCCCGTGGCCGTGCCCTTGGGGTGACCATGTACCTGCCGGAGCAGGATCGCTGGAGCCACTCCAAGCAGCATCTGGAGTCCATGATCTCCAGCCTGTACGGCGGTCGTCTGGCGGAAGAGCTGATCTACGGTGCCGAGAAGGTATCGACCGGTGCTTCCAACGACATTGAGCGTGCCACCGACATCGCCCGCAAGATGGTGACCCAGTGGGGTATGTCCGAGCGTCTGGGCCCCATGCTCTATGCCGAAGAAGACGGTGAAGTCTTCCTTGGTCGCAGCATGGCCAAGGCCAAGCACATGTCCGACGACACTGCGCGCGTCATCGATGCCGAGGTCAAGCAGGTCATCGATCGCAACTATGCTCGTGCCAAGCAGATCCTGCAGGACAACATGGATGTGCTGCACACCATGAAGGATGCCTTGATGAAGTACGAGACCATAGATGCCAAGCAGATCGACGATCTGATGGCCCGTCGTGAGGTCCGTGCTCCCAGCAACTGGCACGATGAGCACGGTGACACCCCGCAAGGCGGCGCCAGCGTGAGCAGCGAGCCCGAGGTCAAGGCGCAGGCCGATGACAACAGCGCACCGCGCAATGACATCGACAAGGCGAACGATGTGCCGGCCAAATAAGCTTTCATGATCCAGACCCCGGGCTTGCCCGGGGTTTTTCTTTATGCGATACCCAGATTTTCTTGTGACAGGTAGATGTAAAGATGCAACTAATCAGCAAGGGGCGCAGCCTCTCCCTGGATCGTCCCCACGTCATGGGGATCCTCAACGTGACGCCGGACTCCTTCTCCGATGGCGGCCGCTTCAAGCCGCTTGAACTGGCCCTGGCCCATGCCCGCCAGATGATGGAGGAGGGGGCCACCCTCATCGACATCGGCGGCGAGTCGACCCGCCCTGGCGCCCCCGACGTGAGCGAGCAGGAGGAGCTGGACAGGGTCATCCCCGTGGTCGAGCGGATGGTGCAGGAGCTGGATGTGATGATCTCCCTCGATACTTCCAAGGCTGCCGTGATGAGGGCGGGCTGCGCGGCAGGCGCCCACCTCATCAATGACGTGAGGGCCCTGCTCGAGCCCGATGCTCTGGCTGCCGCGGCAGAGGCTGACGTGCCCGTGTGCCTGATGCACATGCAGGGACAGCCAAGAACCATGCAGTCCGAACCCCATTACGACGACTTGCTGGGGGAGGTGAGGGCCTTCTTCGACGAGCGGATAGCCGCTTGCCTGGATGCCGGGATCCCGCGCCAGCACCTGCTGCTGGATCCGGGTTATGGCTTTGGCAAGACGGTGGCACACAACTATCAGTTGCTGGCCGAGCAGCAGAAGTTGCTGGATTACGGTCTGCCGCTCTTGGTGGGGATGTCGCGAAAGTCTATGATAGGCAATCTGCTTGGCCGCCCCGTTGATGAGCGGCTGGCCGGCAGTCTGGCCTGCGCCCTGATCGGGTTGCAACATGGCGCCAGGATCATTCGGGTGCACGACGTGCGAGCCACCATGGACGCGCTGCGCGTAGGCTGGATGACCATGACGGGACAAGATTTCGTATCCAGATAAAATAACGAGAACAGACAATGACCAGAAAGTACTTCGGCACAGACGGTGTGCGCGGCAAGGTGGGTGAATACCCGATCACTCCGGATTTCGTGATGAAGCTGGGCTGGGCCGCCGGCAAGGTGCTCTCCAAGAAGGGCACCAAGAAGGTGCTGATCGGCAAGGACACCCGGATCTCCGGCTACATGCTGGAATCGGCGCTGGAAGCGGGCCTCTCCGCTGCGGGCCTCAAGGCCATATTGATGGGCCCCATGCCGACGCCGGCGGTGGCCTACCTGACTCGCACCTTCCGTGCCGAGGCTGGCATCGTCATCAGCGCCTCCCACAACCCCTA
Source organism: Aeromonas ichthyocola (assembly GCF_046087985.1). Lineage (NCBI taxonomy): Bacteria > Pseudomonadati > Pseudomonadota > Gammaproteobacteria > Aeromonadales > Aeromonadaceae > Aeromonas > Aeromonas ichthyocola. Next base: position 930,879 of record NZ_JBJSWH010000001.1, on the reverse strand, counting down.
TTACGACAACGGCATCAAGTTCTTCTCCGCCGACGGCACCAAGCTGCCCGATGAGGTGGAGCTGGCCATCGAAGCCGAGCTGGATCACGAGCTCAAGTGCGTGGAGTCCGCCGAACTTGGCAAGGCCCAGCGCATCGACGATGCCGCCGGCCGTTACATCGAGTTCTGCAAGAGCACCTTCCCCACCCATCTGAGCCTGGAAGGGGTGAAGATGGTGGTGGATTGCGGCCATGGCGCCACATATCACATAGCACCCTCAGTGTTCCGCGAGCTGGGCGCCGAGGTGATTGCCATAGGCTGCAGCCCGGATGGCCTCAACATCAATGATGGGGTGGGCTCCACCGCACCTGAGGCGCTGGCCGCCAAGGTGCTGGAGTGCAAGGCCGATCTCGGTGTCGCCTTCGACGGCGACGGCGATCGCCTGGTGATGGTTGACAGCACTGGCTACATCATCGACGGGGACGAGATCCTCTACATCATCGCCCGCGATGCCCTGCGCAACGGTCGCCTCAAGGGCGGCGTGGTCGGTACCCTGATGGCCAACATGGGCCTGGAGCTGGCATTGCAGACGCTCGGTATTCCGTTTGCCCGTGCCAAGGTGGGTGACCGCTACGTGCTCGAGATGATGAACGAGAAGGGCTGGCGCATCGGTGGCGAGAACTCGGGTCACATCATCTGCCTGGATCAGACCACTACAGGGGATGGCATAGTCGCCGCCCTGCAGGTGCTGACGGCGGTGTGCTCTGCAGAGATGCCGCTGGCCAAGCTGCGCTCCGGTATGAGCAAGTTCCCCCAGGTACTGGTGAACGTACGTTTTGCCGAGGGCAAGGATCCGCTGGCGGCCGAAGCCGTGCAGCAGGAAGTGGCCAAGGTGGAACAGGAACTGGGTGGCCGTGGCCGTGTCCTGCTGCGCAAATCCGGCACCGAGCCCCTGATCCGGGTGATGGTGGAAGGGGAGCATGAGCAACAGGTGCGTGACATGGCACAACGCATCGCCCAACAGGTCGAATCGGCGTTTTAATGAGCAACCAGGGCGGTTTTTTAACCGCTCTGGTTGTATCTTGTTCAAACGATTCGAAAATTTGAAAATAGCACTTGTCAGCTGATCATCCTCTGGATATTATCAGCCCCGCTTTCGCAAGGGAGTTGCCGATGGGACATCGCAAGCCGTTTGTAGCAGCCAACTGGAAGTTACACGGTAGTAGGTCGCAGTTAGAGCAGTTTACGAGTCAATGCCTGAAGGGTGTTGGTGATGATGTAGATGTTGTTCTCTGTCCTTCCCATGTGCATCTCGACTTTACCGCACGACTGCTCGATGAGCAGAAGGCGATAAGGTTGGGGGCTCAGAATGTGAGCCAGCACCGACAAGGCGCTTATACGGGTGAAGTCTCGTGTGAGATGCTGGTCGAGGCAGGGTGCCGATACGTACTGGTTGGGCACTCCGAGCGCAGGCGTCTCTTTGGTGAGACCAGCTTTATCGTCGCAGAGAAGTTTGCGGCAGTCAGAGCGGCAGGTTTGATTCCCATCCTTTGTCTGGGGGAGTCAGGTGCGGCGAGGCAGGCGAGAAGAACCTTCGAGGTGATCGCCGAAGAGCTGGATATCGTCATAGAGAAAAATGGCGCGATGGCTTTCGATAATGCTATCATCGCCTACGAGCCGATTTGGGCTGTAGGTACAGGTAAATGCGCCACACCCGAGCAGGCACAAGAGGTTCATTCCTTTATTCGTGGTCGCTTGGCGGAGGATACTCCGGTAATAGGTGAGAAAATCAGAATCATCTATGGTGGGAGCGTGACGCCGACCAACGCGAGAGATTTGTTTGCCCAGCCCGATATTGATGGCGGACTGATAGGTGGAGCAAGCCTCGACAGCGATGCGTTTTTAGGAATTGTTGAAGCGGCAAAGGGTGCAAGTTAAATGTACGAGATTCTTTTAGTCGTTTATCTGCTGGTGTCACTGGCTCTGATCGGTCTGGTGATGATTCAGCAAGGTAAAGGGGCTGATATGGGCGCCTCCTTCGGCGCAGGGGCATCGAATACTGTATTCGGCTCCGGTGGTTCAGGCAGTTTCCTGACCCGCACAACTGCAATTTTGGCCACTCTGTTCTTTTTGATCAGCCTGGTGCTTGGCTCCATGTCAAGCAACAAGGTAAAACAGGGTAGCGAATGGGAAAATCTGCAACAGACTCAGCAAGTTGAGCAGACCAAAGCGCCAGTGAAGAAAGACACTGACGTTCCCGAGTAAAGAGTTTTTGCCGTGGTGGTGGAATTGGTAGACACGCTATCTTGAGGGGGTAGTGCTCTAGGGTGTGCGGGTTCGAGTCCCGCCCACGGCACCAATTAAGCAGTGAGCCCGGGTAACCGGGTGTATTATAGTCACTCAGTCTTGTATGAAGAGAGTGAACTGGCTATAATCTCGCACGATTTCGGACGCGGGGTGGAGCAGCATGGTAGCTCGTCGGGCTCATAACCCGAAGGTCGTCGGTTCAAATCCGGCCCCCGCAACCAAATTTCACGCATTTCCTACGCTCAGGAAGGCGGTCGCTGCGAGGCGACAATCAGGGTAAAGCGCCAAGCCCCGATTTGACATCGGGGCTTTTTGTTATGTGCGATTTACTCTGAATCGATCTCTATCTGGGCTATATGCCCTTTTTTTGTTTTTCGGAGGGTGACTTTGGCTACGTTGGAACAACGTTTGACCGATCTGCTCGAGGCTCCGGTCGTTGCCTTGGGTTTTGAACTTTGGGGTGTCGAGTTTATCCGTGCGGGTAAGCACTCGACCTTGCGCGTCTTCATCGACTCAGAGCAAGGCGTGACGGTGGAAGACTGTGCCGAGGTGAGCCGCCAGGTTGGCGCCATCATGGACGTTGAAGATCCCATCACCGAGGAGTATTACCTCGAGGTTTCCTCCCCGGGCCTGGATCGTCCGCTGTTCAAGGTTGCCCAGTTCGAAAAATACGTTGGCCAAGAGGCGGCGGTTTCGCTTCGGATGGCAACAAACAACCGCCGCAAGTTCAAAGGCGTAATCAAAGCTGTGCAGGGGGACATGGTCACCTTGACAGTAGATGGTAAGGACGAGGTGTTGGCTTTCACCAATATCCAAAAAGCGAACATAGTGCCGAACTTTGGTTAACGAGGCTATCGGATATGAATAAAGAGATTTTGCTGGTCGTTGACGCTGTGTCCAACGAGAAGGCTGTCCCCCGCGAGAAGATTTTCCAGGCTCTGGAGACTGCGCTGGCGACTGCGACCAAGAAAAAATACGAAGGCGAGATTGAAGTTCGGGTCGAGATCGATCGCAAGACCGGTGACTACGACACCTATCGCCGTTGGGTCGTGGTGGCCGATCAGGCTTCCATGGAGAACCCGTACGGGGAAATCACCCTCGAAGCCGCTCAGATCGAGCAGCCGGATATCCAGATCGGCGACTATGTTGAAGACCAGATTGACTCTGTGACCTTCGACCGCATCACCACCCAGACCGCCAAGCAGGTCATCGTGCAGAAAGTGCGCGAGGCCGAGCGTTCCCAAGTCGTTGACCAGTTCAAGGACAAGGAAGGCACCATCATCAGCGGCGTGGTCAAGAAGAGCAACCGCGACAACGTGATCCTGGATCTGGGCAGCAATGCCGAGGCCGTGATCTTCCGCGACGACATGCTGCCCCGTGAGACCTTCCGTCCCGGTGACCGCATCCGTGGCCTGCTCTATGCCGTCCGCCCGGAAGCCCGTGGTTCCCAGCTGTTCGTCAGCCGCTCCAGCCCGGACTTCCTGAAAGAGCTGTTCCGCATCGAAGTGCCGGAAATCGGCGAAGAGATGATCGAAATCATGGGCGCCGCCCGTGATCCGGGTTCCCGCGCCAAGATCGCGGTCAAGACCAACGATCGTCGTATCGACCCGATCGGTGCCTGTATCGGCATGCGCGGTGCCCGCGTTCAGGCCGTCTCCGCCGAGCTGAGTGGTGAGCGTGCCGACATCGTGCTGTACGATGACAACCCGGCCCAATACGTGATCAATGCCATGGCGCCTGCCGATGTGGCCTCCATCATCGTTGATGAAGACAACCACACCATGGACATCGCCGTGGAAGCCGCCAACCTGGCCCAGGCCATCGGTCGCAACGGTCAGAACGTGCGTCTGGCCTCCCAGCTGACCGGCTGGGAGCTGAACGTCATGACCGTCGAGGACATGCGTGCCAAGCACCAGGCCGAGAACGATCGCATCCTGACCCTGTTCACCAGCGCCCTGGACATCGACGACGATTTCGCCGGTCTGCTGATGGAAGAAGGTTTCTCCACCCTGGAAGAGATCGCCTTCGTACCCGTCAATGAGCTGCTGGCCATCGACGGTCTGGACGAAGACATGGTGGAAGAGCTGCGCAAGCGTGCCAAGGATGTCCTGACCACCAAGGCCCTGGCCAAAGAAGAATCCTTCGACGGCGTAGAGCCTTCCGAAGAACTGCTCAATCTCAACGGCCTTGGCCGTGAAATGGCGTATGCCCTGGCCGCTCGCGGCGTCGGCACCCTGGAAGATTTGGCAGAGCAAGGTATCGACGACCTTGCCGACATTGAAGAGCTGACCGCTGAGAAAGCCGGTGAGCTGATTATGGCTGCTCGCAATATCTGTTGGTTCGGAGAAGAGCAGTCTGAATAAGATCAAACGGAGGAAAATGAATGGCAGAAGTATCAGTCAAACAACTTGCCACTGACATCGACACGCCGGTTGATCGTCTTCTCCAGCAGTTTGTCGATGCCGGTATCAGCAAGAGCAAGGCCGACGACCTCGTCAGCGAGTCTGAGAAACAGACTCTGCTGGCTCACTTGAAAAAACAGCATGGAGGTGACGAGATCACCGCACCAGCCCGCATGACTTTGCAGCGCAAGACCAAGAGCACCTTGAGTGTTCAAGGGACTGGCGGCAAGAACAAGGAAGTGCAGGTTGAAGTGCGCAAGACTCGCACCTATGTAAAACGTTCGGCGCTGGAAGATGAACAGCGTCAGGCGGAAGCCGAGGAAAAAGCGCGTTTGGAAGCAGAAGAAAAAGCTCGTCACGAGGCCGAAAACAAGGCCCGTCTCGATGCTGAAGAGAAGGCTCGCCGTGAGGCTGAGCAGGCTCGTCGTGAAGCTGAGGAAAAGGCGCGGATCGAGGCACAATCAAAGGCTCGACAGGCTCCACAGCCCGCCAAAGTAGCCGCTAGCACAGCTCAGCAAGAGGCAGAAAAGATGGCCAAGCGCGAAGCAGAAGAACTGAAGCGCCAACAGGAACAAACCGCTTTGCAAAAAGCAGAAGAACTCGCCGCGAAGAAAGCCGAAGAGGCTCGCGTCATGGCGGAACAGAACGGCCCTCGCTGGGCTGAAGAAGAAGCTGCTCGCGCCAAAGAGAGCAGTGATTACCATCTGACCACCAACAAGCATGCGCAAGCCGCAGAAGACGAGTTGGACCGGAAGGAAGAGACCAGTCGTCGCACTGCTGCTGCAGCTGTCAAGGCCCCGAAAAAGGCCACTCGCCGCGAAGACGACCGTGACTCCCGCAACCCTCGTGCTCGCAAAGGCAAGCGCGGCAAGGTCGCCATGCCCAACGCCATGAAGCACGGCTTCAACAAGCCGGCCGCCGTGGTGAACCGTGACGTCGTCATCGGCGAGACCATCACAGTGGCCGAGCTGGCCAACAAGATGGCCGTCAAGGGTGTCGAAGTCATCAAGGCGATGATGAAGATGGGCGCCATGGCGACCATCAACCAGGTGATCGATCAGGAGACCGCTCAGCTGGTCGCCGAGGAGATGGGTCACAAGGTATTGCTGCGTCGCGAGAACGAGCTGGAAGAGGCGGTACTGTCCGATCGTGACGAGACCTCCGAAGCCAAGCCACGCGCGCCAGTCGTGACCATCATGGGTCACGTCGACCACGGCAAGACCTCGCTGCTGGATTACATCCGTAAAGCCAAGGTTGCCGCTGGCGAAGCCGGTGGTATTACCCAGCACATCGGTGCCTACCACGTCGAGACCGACAGTGGCATGATCACCTTCTTGGATACTCCGGGTCACGCTGCGTTTACCTCCATGCGTGCCCGTGGTGCCAAGTCGACCGATATCGTCGTTCTGGTTGTTGCTGCCGATGACGGCGTCATGCCGCAGACCATCGAAGCCATCCAGCACGCCAAGGCGGCAGAAGTGCCCATCGTGGTTGCGGTCAACAAGATCGACAAGCCCGAAGCGGATCCGGATCGCGTCAAAACCGAGCTGGCCCGTTACAACGTCATGTCCGAAGACTGGGGTGGCGACAGCCAGTTCGTGCACGTCTCCGCCAAATCCGGCGAAGGCATCGACGATCTGCTGGAAGCCATCCTGATCCAGTCCGAAGTGCTGGAGTTGAAAGCGGTTGTCGATGGCATGGCCAGCGGCGTCGTGATCGAATCCTTCCTGGACAAGGGTCGTGGTCCGGTTGCTACCGTGCTGGTACAAGAAGGTACCTTGCGCCAGGGCGACATCGTGCTGTGCGGTCTGGAATACGGTCGTATCCGTGCCATGCGTGACGAACTGGGTCGCGAGATCAAGGAAGCGGGCCCGTCCCTGCCGGTGGAAATCCTGGGTCTGTCCGGGGTGCCGTCTGCTGGTGACGAAGCCACCGTTGTACGTGACGAGAAGAAGGCCCGTGAAGTGGCACTCTATCGTCAGGGCAAGTTCCGCGACGTCAAGCTGGCTCGCCAGCAGAAGGCCAAGCTGGAAAACATGTTCGCCAACATGACCGAGGGCGAAGTGTCCGAAGTGAACGTGGTGATCAAAGCCGACGTACAGGGTTCGGTGCAAGCTATCTGCGATGCGCTGGTTCAGCTCTCTACCGACGAAGTCAAGGTCAAGATCGTGGGTTCAGGGGTCGGTGGCATCACCGAAACCGACGCTACCCTGGCGGCTGCTTCCAGCGCCATCCTGGTGGGCTTCAACGTCCGTGCCGACGCTTCTGCGCGCAAGGTCATCGAGTCCGAGAGCCTGGATCTGCGTTACTACTCCGTCATCTATGATTTGATCGACGAAGTGAAGCAGGCCATGAGCGGCAAGCTGGCTCCTGAGTATCGTCAGGAGATCATCGGTCTGGCTGAAGTCCGTAGCGTCTTCAAGTCACCGAAGTTCGGCGCCGTTGCCGGCTGTATGGTTACCGAAGGTGTGGTCAAGCGTTCCAACCGTATTCGCGTTCTGCGTGACAACGTGGTTATCTATGAAGGCGAGCTGGAATCCCTGCGCCGCTTCAAGGATGACGTCAACGAGGTCCGCAACGGTTACGAGTGTGGTATCGCGGTCAAGAACTACAACGACGTACGCGAAGGCGACCAGATCGAAGTTTACGAGACCATTGAAATTCAACGGACTCTGTAAGCCGACAGTTAGACAAAATAGGGGGCTGCGGCCCCCTTTTATCGCAGGATAGAATATGGCCAGAGAATTCAGCCGGACCCGTCGGGTCGGGCAGCAGATCCAGCGCGAAATCGCGCTGATCCTGCAGCGCGAGGTGAAAGACCCGCGCATCGGCATGGTGACCGTCTCCGACGTGGAAGTCTCCAAGGACCTCAACTATGCCAAGATTTACGTCACCTTCCTGCAGCTGGAGAATGACGCCGAGCGCATCGCGGAAGGGCTCAAGGGCCTGACCGAGGCGGCCGGTTACATTCGCAGCCTGCTTGGCAGCGCCATGCGTCTGCGGGTGGTGCCTGAGCTGCGTTTCTACTACGACCAGACCCTGGTCGAGGGGATGCGCCTCTCCAACCTGGTGACCAACACTGTGCGTGAAGACAAGCGTCGCATGACCGAAGCCGGTCGTGAAGAAGACGAAGCCGCACCGGATGATACTACTGAGGACAAAGCCTGAGATGTCTCGAAGACGTCGTTTCAAGGGCCGTGACGTACACGGTATCCTGCTGCTGGACAAGCCGACCGGTCTGACTTCCAACGATGTGTTGCAGAGGGTCAAACGGATCTACAACGCGGCCAAGGCCGGCCACACCGGCGCCCTGGATCCCCTGGCGACCGGCATGTTGCCGATCTGCCTCGGTGAGGCCACCAAGTTCTCCCAGTATCTGCTGGAGGCGGACAAGCGCTATGAGGTGACCGCCAAGCTGGGCGAGCGCACCAACACCAGCGACTCCGACGGCGAGGTGGTCTCCATCCGTCCGGTGAACGTGGCCGTGGGTACCCTGATCGAGGCGCTGGACCAGTTCCGCGGCCCCATCATGCAGGTGCCGTCCATGTACTCCGCCCTCAAGCACAACGGTCGTCCGCTCTACGAGTACGCCCGTGAAGGCATAGAGATCGAGCGGGAAGCCCGCCCCATCACCGTATTCGAGCTCAAACTGCTGAGTTTCGAAGGGGATGAGGTGCGCCTCGAGGTGCATTGCAGCAAGGGCACCTACATCCGCTCCCTGGTGGACGATCTCGGCGAAGTGCTGGGCTGTGGCGCCCACGTCACCCAGCTGCGTCGCACCCAGGTGGCCAGCTATCCCTATGACAGGATGCTGACCCTGGATCAGCTCGAGTGCATCTTCGAGCAGGCCAAGGCCGAGAGCATTCCGCCGCGGGAGCAGCTGGATCCCCTGTTGCTGCCGATGGATACCGCAGTGGCGTCTCTGCCCGAGGTGAACATGCTGACGGCCGTGGCCGCCTATGTGAACCAGGGCCAGGCCGTGCAGGTGGCAGGTGCGCCGCAAAGCGGCCAGGTCCGCATGACGGTCGGTCCTGAGCGCGAGTTCATCGGCGTCGGCGAAATCGACGACGAAGGGCGGGTCGCCCCCAAGCGACTGGTGCGTTATCACGACGATAACAACGAGGAGTGATCCTCTGGCGGCATCGCTCTGGCTTACCGGTCAGGGTGCGTGCAGCTCGCTCCTCTTTATCGTTGCGAAAAGGGGCGGCTGCGATTATGATACCGCCCTCATTTCACGGCTGAATTAGAGATTGGCTGTGAACCTTTAAACACTCTACTGGAGTAATACCATGTCTCTAAATGCTGAGATCAAAGCTTCCATCGTTGCTGACAACGCTCGTTGCGCCAACGACACCGGTTCCCCCGAAGTGCAGGTTGCCCTGCTGACTGCCCAGATCAACCATCTGCAAGGTCACTTCAAGGAGCACTCCAAGGATCACCACGGTCGTCGCGGTCTGCTGCGCATGGTTTCCCAGCGTCGTAAGCTGCTGGACTACCTGAAGCGTAAAGACGTCCAGCGTTACGCTGCTCTGATCGCCAAGCTGGGTCTGCGTCGTTAATCGACCATCAGATTTTGCGAAAAAGGGGAACCGTGAGGTTCCCCTTTTTTATGGATCATTTTTATCGCGCGGCAAACCGTTGCCTGCCTCACAGAATGCGCGCCACCGCTTACCTTTTGATGCGAATCAAGTATACTTGCACGCGAATTTAAAGCGCCAAATTGTAAAAAGGAAATTCACGTGAATCCTATTGTAAAGTCATTCCAGTACGGTCAACACACCGTCACCCTGGAAACCGGTGTGATGGCCCGTCAAGCCACTGCGGCCGTCATGGTCAGCATGGACGATACCTGCGTATTTGTGACCGTCGTCGGCAAGAAAGAGGCCGATCACGGCCGTGATTTCTTCCCGCTGACCGTCAACTACCAGGAGCGTACCTATGCTGCTGGTCGTATCCCGGGTGGTTTCTTCCGTCGTGAAGGCCGTCCGAGCGAAGGTGAGACCCTCATCTCCCGCCTGATCGACCGTCCTATTCGTCCGCTGTTCCCGGAAGGCTTCCTCAATGAGGTTCAGGTGGTTGCCACCGTCATGTCCGTGAACCCGGCCGTGTCCCCCGACATCGTAGCCATGATCGGTGCCTCTGCTGCCCTGGCCATCTCTGGTATCCCGTTCGGCGGCCCGATTGCTGCTGCCCGCGTGGGTTACATGAACGGTCAGTACGTGCTGAACCCGACCACCACCGAACTGCCCCAGAGCGATCTGGATCTGGTGGTTGCCGGTACCGCCAACGCCGTGCTGATGGTGGAATCCGAAGCGGCCATCCTCTCCGAAGAGGTGATGCTGGGCGCCGTGGTCTATGGCCACGAGCAGATGCAGGTGGTGATCAACGCCATCAACGAATTCGCCGCCGATGTGGGTACCCAGCCGTGGGACTGGACCCCGCCTGCCGTCAACGAAGCGCTGAAAGCCAAGGTTGCCGAGCTGGCCACCGCCGAACTGGGTGAAGCCTACCGCATCACCGAGAAGGCAGTGCGTTACGCCGCCATCGGTGCCATCAAGTCCCGTGTGGTTGAGCAAGTCATCGCCTCCGGCGTGGAAGAAGATGCCAAGAAGATCGGCGAAGAGTTCCACAGCCTGGAAAGCCGCATCGTCCGTGGCCGTGTGGTCCGTGGCGAGCCGCGCATCGATGGTCGCGATCCGGAAATGATCCGCGCCCTGTCTGTCGGCACCGGCATCCTGCCCCGTGCTCACGGCTCCGCCCTGTTCACTCGTGGTGAGACTCAGGCCATCGTGGTTGCGACTCTGGGTACCGAGCGTGACGCCCAGAACATCGACGAGCTGGCTGGCCACCGTGCCGACCGCTTCATGCTGCACTACAACTTCCCGCCGTACTGCGTCGGCGAGACCGGCATGATGGGCAGCCCCAAGCGTCGTGAAATCGGTCATGGTCGTCTGGCCAAGCGCGGCGTTGCTGCCGTGATGCCGAGCGCCGCCGAGTTCCCGTACGTGGTACGCGTGGTGTCTGAAATCACCGAATCCAACGGTTCCTCCTCCATGGCCTCCGTCTGTGGTTCCTCCCTGGCGCTGATGGACGCGGGTGTGCCGATCAAGGCCTCCGTTGCCGGTATCGCCATGGGTCTGGTGAAGGAAGAAGAAGGTTTCGTCGTGCTGTCCGACATCCTGGGTGATGAAGATCACCTGGGCGACATGGACTTCAAGGTGGCCGGTACTACTCAAGGTATCACCGCGCTGCAGATGGACATCAAGATCGAAGGCATCACCAAAGAGATCATGGAGATTGCCCTCAAGCAAGCCCGTGGTGCTCGCCTGCACATCCTGAAAGTGATGGACGAAGCCATCCAGGCGCCGCGTGCCGAGATCTCCGATTTCGCCCCGCGCATCCACACCATCAAGATCAATCCTGAGAAGATCAAGGATGTCATCGGCAAGGGCGGTTCCGTGATCCGTGCCCTGACCGAAGAGACAGGCACCAACATCGAGCTGGATGATGACGGTACAGTCCGCATCTCCGCCGTTGCCAACGAAGCCGCCATGGAAGCCATCCGTCGCATCGAGGCCATCACCGCCGAGATCGAAGTGAACCGCATCTATGAAGGCAAGGTTGTGCGTCTGGCCGATTTCGGCGCCTTCGTCAATATCCTGCCGGGTAAAGACGGTCTGGTACACATCTCCCAGATCACCGATGCCCGCGTGCAGAACGTGGCCGACTTCCTGAAGATCGGTGACGTTGTGAAGGTGAAGGTACTGGAAGTGGACCGTCAAGGCCGTGTGCGTCTCTCCATCAAGGAAGCGAATGCACCGACCGAAGCCGCCGCCCCGGTTGCCGACGTGGCCGTTGCCGAAGAGCCGGCTGCCGAATAAGGCATCCGCTCTGTGAAAAGCCGACCTCAGGGTCGGCTTTTTTGTGCCTGTCTGCCTGAGGGGACCAGGGAGAAGATGCCTTGTTCCTTTTGGCGCCAGTTGCTATAAGGGACGACTCGCCGTCACGTTGTCAAAAGGAAGTGCAGCATGTCATGGGCCTATCTCAGGCAGTTTCCCCCGCTGGTCTGGATCGTCATCCTGGGCACCTTCATGGTGCGCACCACCTTCTTCATGGTCTGGCCCTTTCTCTCCATCCTGCTCTACCGCGACTATGGGCTTTCGGCGACCCTGATCGGCCTCATCCTGGGGGCCACGGCGGCCCTCTCCACCCTGGTCAGCTTCTACGGCGGCTGGCTGTCGGACAAGTGGGGGAGGCGCAACATACTGCTGTTTGGCTGCCTGGTGTCCGCCCTGAGCGTCGCCCTGCTCGGCCTCTCCCATCAGGTGATCTGGCTGGCGATGGGGGTGATCGGCAGCGGGCTCTCCTACGGGCTCATCGATTCGCCGGGCAAGGCGCTGATGGCCGATAGCCTGGCCGAGCCCAAAGCCCGCGAGTTGGCGCTGCACCTGCGCTATTTTCTGCTCAACCTGGGGGCAGCCATAGGCCCCCTGCTCGGGGTCAGCTACGGCCTGAGCGCCCGCCAGGAGACCTTCCTGCTGCTCAGTGTCAGCTATCTGCTGCTGGGCTTCATCTTCTTCGTCGGCTTTCGGCTGGCCGCCTGTCAGCCAAGCCATGCCGCCGGCCCCGGCATGCGCGCCGTGCTGCGGGTGCTCTGGCAAGACAGGGGCTTCCTGCTGCTGACGATGGCCAACTTGCTGCTGATGCTGGTCTATGCCCAGTTCGAGTCACCGCTCATCCAGTACCTGACCCGGGCGGGGACCCCTGAGGTGGAGCGGCTCATCGGCTGGCTGGTGAGCACCAATGCGTTGACCATAGTGATCCTGCAGTTCCCGCTGCTGCACCTGACCGCCAACTGGTCTATCAAGCGCCGACTGCAGCTCGGGGTCGCCTTCTTCCTCAGCGCCCAGCTGCAGTTCGCGCTCGGGGATACCGCCATCTGGTGGCACTGGATAGTGGCGGTGATCCTGCTGAGCGTCGGCGAGTGCATCCTGTTCCCCTTGCTCAACGTGCTGGTCGATCAGATGGCGCCGGAGCACCTCAAGGGCAGCTACTTCGGGGCGGCCTCCATGTCCGGGCTCGGGATCGCCATCGGTGCCCTGCTGGGAGGCTGGATCCTGGCCAACTGGGGGGGCAGCTGGCTCTATGCCCTCATGGCTCTGCTCTGCCTGGCGATTCTGATGCTGGCGCATGCTTTATGATGGCGCTCACTTCATCCACCGAGGCACATGGTCGGACAGGGCCAGCTCGCCAAGTGCCCGGTTGAGTTTGCCGCATCGAGTCCGGCGGCCCAGATACCCACCGGCAATCAGCTTGGTCTGCTTGGCCAGCAACACGATAGTAGCCGGGTCAGCAGAGTGGCAAAGGCGATGACCAGCAGTATGCCGATGGTGAGGGTGATGAAGATGCTGGTGCGGGCGCTCTCATAGGCGCTTTGGGACTCCTCGCGTCCGAGCTTGGCATAGTATTGGTTCCTTCATGGAGCGCGACATAGGTTGGGGCGCCTGCCAGGAACTGCTCCGTACCAGCGGCGTGTTCCCCTCGCGCCAGTTGTGCCATGACGGCATCGTGCAGTGCAGCCTGCCAGGGTCCATAGCGGCGTGGGCCGAACAGCATCGGTCCCGTGAGCTGGTGCCGACCTTCTCATCGACCAGCAGGTAGCTTAGTTCGAAGCGACGCAAGTTGGCTACCGTCTGGCCCATGTTATTGACGCGATTGATGCAATGATGGCGGGTCAGCTCCAGGGAGCGGCTGTTGATACGGCGACCATCATCAGGGCGACGCTCAGTTTCTTACCGATATTCATGTTCATCAATGACATAAGTGTTCCGGAACATCGACGTGCAGGGAGTGCTGTTTTGCTTATTCATCCCGAAATAGCCAAACGGTCAGCCCTGGCATCAATGACGGATACCGAGGGCCAGGAAGTCATTCTGCTTGGCGAATGGTGACGCCTTTATGTACGCCACATAGCGAAATAATTATGGATTAGTCATTGTTGAATTGTTTTTTGGACGGGCAATACCAAGGAGGCATCTGGGGTAAGTGATGACGCGATCTAGAAGGTCAGCACCTTGTCGGCAGCGAGTGTCCATTGAGCCAGGGTCGGCAGGTGGTCGATGCGGATCCCTTCGATCAGAGGCAGGGCACCAATGCCACGGGCATCGCAGCAGCTCTGGCACAGGCGCACCTCCGCCCCCTGTACCAGCAAGATGTCCAGCATCTGGCGCAGGTGATAACGTGGCAATGGCCATCGGATAAGAGAAACAACCTGCTGGCCCCCTCTTCCTGCCAGGGCGGGAGCACACTTTGCTGAATTTTTAACCAAAGAATAACTGTGCCCGATAATTGTCATCCCAACTTGCTTTTTTTAGCTTGTTTCTCTGGCTCGGCGCGCCGCAATCACTCTGTTTTACGATGTTCAGAACATCGGAATAGCGCCATATTCTCGACCGCATCCTCCATCGCAATCCTTGATGCATCCTCGTTGAACACCACATCAAGAATGTAATGCTGACGTTCCACCCTGCTCTGACGAATATAGTGCCCGAGCAACTTGTGCTTGGGGGATAACGAGCTGACATAGTAGGAGGTATCTACCGTTCCTTTCCCGTTGGCACTACGGTGGCGCTCAACGGCAATGATGAACAGGGATTCGCTGCCATAGGGGGCGCCGTTGGCTTCTCTTTCTGATGTGCCTGGATGACAATCTTGGTACTTGATTCATGTACCACCACATGAGCCTTCCTGATTTTCTCGAGTGTTTCTCTCTCGACAATGCAGGGCATCGAGCGTGACAAGCACCTTTGAGTTCAAGAATGTCCAGTCTCTTTGAGAACCAATCGTAGGCCGTGACGATTGCATTTCCCCGATGTTGCACAAAGGCAATTCTGATCGCACCTTGCTTTCAAGCAGGGAATCGATGACAATGCAGCGCAGAATGCGGGCAATGGTGTGACGACGCGGGATGCCATTGACGAAGGGGCGATACTGGCGCAGCCAATCGGCCTTTAAATTGCCATAGGTTTTATGCCCTCGGCACCACTCATGATGGCGCTGATCATGACATCAACAAGGTCATGTTTACGATTGATGTCAGAGCGAGTTTCTTCGACAAGGGTAAGATGTTCAATCAAGGTCATAGAGTGTCCTGCATGAAAGTAAATTTCATTAACAAAGTGCGATCCCCGCCCTGCTCTTCCTGCAGTGCCAAGCCGAGGCGCAAGGCATTGAACAGGGACTTGCTGCTGATCAGTATCTGTTGGCGGGTCTCCTGAGACAAAGCCTTTAGGCAATGGCCCCCATGAGTTGCGCAAACCATGTCGCACCACTTTCGTTGACCTGCGAGGTGACCTTGGCCACGGTGGTGAATGAGCAGTGTGCTTGAAGTTGGATGAGCATCATTCACGGAACAACGGTGAACGAGAGGTTGAAAATGAACAAGAGCATAGCCGTGCTGGCATTGTTTGCCTGTGATGGCGGCTCCTGCGGTGGGTTGCGCTGCCAAGCGTGACGCCCTGCCGGGCAGATTGCCGGGCCCATGACACAGCCAAGTCGCTGGTTTGCAGCAGGCACTCAATAATGTTGAGGCTTATTGTGACGATGGCGGTCTTTGCTCAAAGAGAGCAGAAAGAGCGGGTTAACAAAAACCCGGCGAGGTGGATGAACGCCTGCGAGTTGCAGAGTGCCCGGGTGGAGGGCAAACCGGAGAATATTGCCAAGAAGCAGGCCAAGCTTGATGAGGCGCAGGCCAAACTGCAGGAGGCCCAGCGGGAGCCTTGCGCGCCCTGGTTGATGACAGGAGTAAGTAAACGCTAACCTTATCCGGCCCCTGTATTCGCTGGCACCCTGTTTCGAGTCGAGGCCCTGGTCGCTCCGTTCACGTCGGCATGGCGATGCCGTATTGGCTGGGGTTGCCGCGAGGCAGACCAGCTTGGCTGCGGATAGCAATGAGCCGGGCATAAGCCCGGCCTCATTGTTTGACCATCTCTGGCAAGTCAGCTGCGATGCAGCTTCACAAACTTCTCCATCAGCTGCTCTTCGGTCTCCACGTGGGCGGGATCCCAGATGATGCAATCGATGGGGCAGACGCTGATGCAGGTGGGCTTCTCATAGTGGCCGACGCACTCGGTGCAGCGACTGGGATCTATCTCGTAGATCTTGTCCCCCAGGCTGATGGCCTGGTTCGGACACTCGGGATCGCACATGTCACAGTTGATGCACTTGTCGGTGATGAGCAGCGCCATCTCAGGCCGCCGAGTGCGGCTGACGGGTGTCCTGCCGATCGCCCAGGTTGCGCAGCAGTATGCCGTAGTTGATGTCGATCTCTTTGGGGACCGGCACATAGACCACGTGGCCGTTGCCCGGCGCCGTGTCGATAAGCTCCCCTTTGCGGTTCTGCATCTGCTCCAGGTTGAAGCTGACATTGCCCTGGGGTGTCATCAGCTCCAGGCTGTTGCCCACCAGGAACTTGTTCTTCACTTCCACTTCCACCATATCGCCCTGGCGACCGGTGATCTCGCCGACGAACTGCTGGGTGTCGGAGACGGAGTAGCCGTAGTCGTAGTTCTGGTACTCGCTGTGGTTGTGACGACGCAGGAAGCCCTCGGTGTAGCCACGGTGAGCCAGGTTCTCGAGGGTGCCCATCAGGGTCGGATCGAACGGGCGACCGGCGACCGCATCGTCGATGGCTTTGCGATAGACCTGGGCGGTGCGGGCGCAGTAGTAGAAGGACTTGGTACGGCCTTCGATTTTCAGGGAGTGCACGCCCATCTTGGTCAGGCGCTCCACGTGCTCGACGGCGCGCAGATCCTTGGAGTTCATGATGTAGGTGCCGTGCTCGTCCTCGAACGCCGTCATGTATTCACCGGGACGGTTGGACTCTTCCAGCAGCACCAGGGCATCGCTCGGCTTGCCGAGCCCAAGGGTGTTGTCCGGGCGCACGGCAATGGGCTCCTGACGGTGCACAATCTGGCCCACGTCATCTTCCTTGCCCTCGTGCACCTTGTACTCCCAGCGGCAGGAGTTGGTGCAGGTACCCTGATTGGGGTCACGTTTGTTGATGTAACCGGAGAGCAGGCAGCGGCCGGAATAGGCCATGCACAGCGCCCCGTGGACGAAGACTTCCAGCTCCATCTCCGGCACCTGCATGCGGATCTCTTCGATCTCGTCCAGGGACAGTTCGCGGGAGAGGATGGCGCGGGTCAGGCCCATCTGATGCCAGAACTTCACCGTGGCCCAGTTGACCGCGTTGGCCTGCACCGAGAGGTGAATGGGCATGTCCGGGAAGGCTTCGCGCATCATCATGATGAGACCGGGGTCTGACATGATGAGCGCATCCGGCTTCATGTCCACCACGGGGCGCATGTCGCGGATGAAGGTCTTGAGCTTGGAGTTGTGGGGCTGGATGTTGGCCACCACATAGAACTGCTTGCCCAGGGCATGGGCCTCGTTGATGCCGAGCTGCAGATTCTCGTGATCGAATTCGTTGTTGCGCACCCGCAGGCTGTAGCGCGGCTGGCCCGCATAGACGGCGTCGGCGCCATAGGCATAGGCATAACGCATATTCTTGAGGGTCCCGGCGGGGGAGAGCAATTCTGGTCTGAACATGTTGGACTCTTTCTGTCTGATTGCAAATCAGGACGGCGCCACCTGATGGCGCCGTATAGGGTCATCGGCATGATGCGACCGTACTCGACGCACGGCCACCCGATGAGGTACACCCAGAGCACGAGATGACTCGATACTCCTGATAAAAGGGGTGCGAGATTGTACTCGTGACGGCGCCATCATGCAATTTGGGGCTAGGGTGGCGGGCCGGATGCATGTTCATTTTGCGCTCAGATTGGCGATGTTAGGCTGACAGGCACCCGATACGGTCGATTGTTGAGGGGAGAATGGATCTTTTCCGCGAAAAAGCCCCCTCTTCAAGTTGAAATTTTGTCCGACTCGGGAAAGAATGCGCGCTCGGTATTGGCCTCGGGCGAGCGCTACTCGCGACAAGGGACAGACCGAGGATGAACCGGCTTCAGGCCAACAGGTACAGGAAACCATACAGGAATTTTATGAATCCCCTTCGCATTGCCGCTTCGGCCCTTTTTTGCACTCTGACCCTGGTCAGCCAGCAGGCCGCCGCCGTTGAATACGCGCTGCCAGCCGCCAACAGCCGTCTGATCGGTGAGAACCAGGAATACGTGGTGCCCGCAGACAACCGTCCGCTGGAGCAGATCGCCGCCGACTTCCAGCTGGGCCTGACCAACATCATGGAAGCGAACCCGGGCGTCGACCCCTATCTGCCAACGCCGGGTAGCAAGCTGACCATTCCGCATCAGCTGATCCTGCCGAATGCACCGCGCGAGGGGATCGTCATCAACGTGGCCGAGATGCGTCTCTACTACTACCCGAAAGGCAAGAACGTGGTGCAGGTACTGCCCATCGGCATCGGCCAGCTGGGGGTCAACACCCCGGAGAACTGGATCACCAAGGTGGAGCGCAAGCGCGCCAACCCGACCTGGACCCCGACCGAGAACATCCGTCGCCGCTACGCCGCCCAGGGCAAGACTCTGCCTGCGGTCTGGCCGGCTGGTCCGGACAACCCCATGGGCCTGCACGCCCTCTATATCGGCAACCTCTATGCCATCCACGGCACCAACGCCACCTTCGGCATAGGTCTGCGGGTGAGCAGCGGTTGCGTGCGTCTGCGCGCCGATGACATCAAGTACCTGTTCGACAACGTGCCGGTCGGTACCCGCGTCCAGTTCGTCAACCAGCCGGTCAAGACCACGGTCGAGCCGGATGGCGGTCGTTACATGGAAGTGCACGAGCCGCTGTCGCGCACCGAGGAGGAGTTCAACTCCACCGCCTCTGTGCCGCTCCCCATGACCCCGGCCACCACCCGCTTCATCGCCCACATGGACAGCGACTCCAATGTGGTCAAGCAGGTGCTGGAACAGCGTACCGGCATGCCGACTCGCCTCAATCCTGAAGCCTGATCGCTTCTGATAGGTGTCAGGTAACAATAACGGCGACCCCAGGGTCGCCGTTATTGTTTATGCGGCTCAAGGGGCGGGCGGGGCATAGAGGGCCAGCCAGTTGCCTTCGGTATCCTCTATGATGACCCGGGAGCCGTGACCGCTGCCGATGGAGTGCAGGGGTTCGAGCACCCGCCCGCCGAGCCGGGGAACCAGCTGCTCCGCCTCCTGCAACCTGTCGCCCAGGGAGAGATAGATGAGGGGGCCGGCGCCACCGGGCTGGTGGTATTTGTCCATGGGGCCGAGACAGGCCGCCGCGTTGCTGCCATCGTAGCGCAGCATGGCAAAGCGCATCTCCTCCTCCTGTATGGGGGTGACCTGCACATCGAGCAGGGCCGAGTAGAAGTCCATGGCGCGATCCAGATCCCGTGTCGGAATGTCGGCCCAGACCAGGGTGTTGTCCATCTTCGTATTCTCCAGCAATATCCGGCCGATGCGGTCGGTGGCTCTTTGAGGGTAGGAGTGGCCGAACAGGGGCGCCATCAATGAAAAAACGGCGCCTGATGGCGCCGCTTTTGCTTGGGGAAGATAACCGCTTTTCCCACTAGATACAGTCACTTGCCTGCGACATTCAAGCCACCGAAACGGATCAGGGGGGCATAGAAGCCCTTGCCATCGTTGTGGTGCAGCACATTGCCGACAGCCTCCAGCTCGCCGAGCAGGCGGTAGAAGTTGCCCGCCACCGTGATGCCGCGCACCGGCTGGAGCCGCACCCCATCGCGGCAGAGGAAACCCGAGGCGCCAAAGGAGAAGTCACCGCTCACCGCATCGGCCCCGGAGTGCAGGCCGTCGAGCTTGACCAGCTCCAGATAGTCGCCGCTCTGCACCTCGCCCTCGCTGTGAGGACCTGTGCCGAACACCAGGTGGCGGGCGGTCACATCGAGGGCGCTGCGGGCGCTGCGGGCCGCCGAGCCATTGCTCACCCCCCCAAAATGGCGGGCGGTGGCGCTGTTGTGGAGCAGGGTCTTGAGCTCTCCCTCGCCAATCAGCAACAGATCCGAGGTGGGGGCCCCTTCGCCATCAAACGCCTTGATGTTCATGCCCCCCGGCATATAGGCCCGGCTCTCCAGGGTGAGCCAGCGGGAGGCCACAGACTGACCCACCTTGTCTCGCCAGGGGTTGATCCCCTGCTGGGCCCACTTGCCGGACAGCGCCCCCTGGAAGCAGCCAAACAGGCTGGCGAAGCAGTTGGTGCTGAAGAGGACGCTGTAGCGACCGCTTGGCACCGCTTCCCCCGGCAGCAGGTCATGGGCCACGGCATGGATCTGTTCGATAAGGGTCTGGCTATCCAGCTCATCGAAGCGGCGGCCATACTGCCCTTGCGAGTGCATCGACTGGCGGCCATCCCGCTCCACCAGCGCCGAGGTATAGCAGCCGACGCTGAATTCACTGTGCTGGCAGAGGCTGCCCAGGCTGTTGGCGAGCCAGAGGCGGCTCTCCCCCTCGAAGAAGCTGTTGTAGGGGGCGCCTGTCACATCAGGTTGCGCCAGCATACCCGCCTCGAGGCGCAGGGCCAGGGCTATCTTCTCCTCCACCGCCGTGGTATCGGGCTGGCTTATCTCGGCGCAGTCGGTGCTGATCCGGCTGCCCGCCACCGAGATGCGCTGATCCGGGTCCACCTTGGCAAAGCGGCTGGCATCGAGCGCATCCTGCAGCATGGCATCCAGCGCCAGCTCATCGAGGGACTCCGAGTAGGCGATGCCGACCCGACCCTCCTTGATCAGGCGAATGCCGAGCTGCTGGCTGCTGGTGACCTTGTATTCGCCGAGTTCCCCCTTGTCGGCCTTGAGGGAGAAGGCCTTGTCCTGATTGGCGATGATGTCCGCCTCGGCATCGAGGTCGGCGACCTTCTCCAGCAGGCGGCTGAGCAGTTGATTCATATCGAGTGCGCTCATCAGGCGTTCCCTCCTACCAGGATCTTGTCAACTTTCAAGGCGGGTTGGCCGACAGAGGTGGGCACCGAGCCGGAGACGGAGCCGCACATTCCGGCGGCCAGCGCCAGATTGCGCCCCACCATGGAGATCTCTTTGAGCACTTGCGGGCCTGTGCCGATCAGGGTCGCCGACTTGAGCGGCCGGGTTATCTTGCCGTGCTCGATGAGGTAGGCCTCCTGCACGTTGAAGTTGAACTCGCCTGTGCCCGGCTGCACCGAGCCGCCCCCCATCTTCTTGGCGTAGATGCCGTGCTCGACCGTGGCCAGCATATCGTCCAGACTGTGGCTGCCCGGCTCTATGTAGGTGTTGCGCATGCGGGAGGTGGGGGCGAACTTGTAGGACTCGCGCCTTCCTGAGCCGGTGCGGGCATGGCCGGTCTTGATGGCGCCCATTCTGTCCACCAGGAAGCCGGTCAGCACCCCATCCTTGATGAGCTGGGTGTGCTGGGTCGCCATCCCTTCGTCATCGACGTTGATGGAGCCCCAGGCGTTGCTCTGCAAGCCTTCATCCACGGCGCTGACCGCCGGATTGGCGATGAGCTGGCCCATCTTGTCGTGGAACACCGAGGCCTTCTTGGCCACCGAGGTGGTCTCCAGCAGGTGGCCGCAGGCCTCGTGGAAGATGACGCCGCCAAAGCCGCTCTCCATGATGACCGGCAGGGTGCCGCTCGGGCAGGGGGCGGCGCCCAGCTTCACCAGCGCCTGACGGGTGGCGGTGAGGGCCAGCTCCCGCGGGTCTATGCGCTCGGCATGTTCCCAGCCCATCAGGGCGCCGGGAGCCTCGTAGCCCACGCTCTGCTCGCTCCCTTCCACCGCTATGGTCTGGGCCATGATGCGGTTGTAGTGGCGGCGATCGCTCACCTGCAGCCCTTCGCTGTTGAAGATCTCCACCTCCTGCTCCCAGCCCAGCACGTTGCCGGAGAACTGGCTCACCTTGCCGCTCTCGGCGCGGGCCACCGCATCCATGGCGTGCAGGTAGGCAATCTTCTGCTCCAGCTGCTTGTCGGCCGAGAGCGGCAGAGCCACCGGATTGCGGTCTGTGATGGGGGTGAAATCGAAGGCGGTGGCGGTGACCACGGGGTCACGCCTGTCCTTGGCCGCCAGCAGGCTGACGATGCGCAGCAGCTCGTCGCGGCTGGCCAGGTTGGTGTAGCCGTAGAGCACCTTGTGGCCGTAGCACAGGCGAACGCCTATGCCAAAATCGAGGCCGCCGCTGATGTTTTCTATCTGGCTGGAGAGCAGGCTGAGCTGGCTGCGGCGCTTGCGCTCCACAAACAGCTCGGCGAAATCGGCACCCAGCCGCAGGGCGTGATCGAGCACGTCGCGGGCTATGGTGGGGGCCAACAGGGAGAATGAGGTCATAGAATTTCCTTTTCTGGTCTGTTTCCTGTTTGCTTCCGACACCCGTTCTGATTGTGTTATGGGGTGTCGGTTGCATTGTTGCAGACCAGCAGCAAAAAGTCGCTATAGCGTCAGGCGATGATACCGAACGAGAAAATCGGTGCGATAACTGCGCCCGGCAGCCATAACTGCGCCCGGGCGGCCATAGCACAGGGCAACTGTGGCCGCCTTGAGAGGGCCAACGAGGACGGCCATCGTCAGGATCAGAGCAGGGCGTGGATTTCGTCAGGATCTGCTCGACCCACTGTTCGATGCGCGGATCGGTCTGGTCATATTGATCGGCATCGTCCAGCGCCAGCCCGACAAAGTGATGACCGTCGTCGATCAGCGCCTTGGAGGCATCGAATTCGTACCCTTCGTTGGGCGGAGTTAACCCACCAGCTTGACCCCTTTGGGCACCAGCTGATCGTGCAGCAGGCCGAGGGCATCCTGGAACCATTCGCCATAACCCAGCTGATCACCGAGGCCAAACAGGGCGATGATGCGTCCCTCCAGATGGAGATCTGCGATATCTTCCCAGCGGGACTCCCAGTCCTCCTGCAGCTCGCCGAAATCCCAGGTGGAGATGCCAAGGATCAGGATCTCGTAATCCTCCATGCGGCGCAGGGGACATCCTTGATATTGTGGATATCCACCAGCTCGGGGCCGATGAGGGCGCGGATCTTCTCGGCGGCCATCTCGGTGTAACAGGTGGTGGAACCGTAAAACAGACCAATCTTCATCGCTCTTCTCTCTGTTGGCGCTTTCTCGCTTGCTTTTGGCGCCTTCTCGCATGCTCGTGTGGGCGCGCCATGTGGGCAACACGATGGGTAACGTAAGGGGAGGGCGCCAGTCTAGCAGATTGCCATTCGACCTTCACCGCCCGGCAAGGGGCGTGGCAAAGGCCCTTATCTTTCGCAATGAAAGTGCCTTGTCTTTCCAATGAGTTGGCGCGTTACAATGGGCCATCGATCCCCTGATTGCAGCGCACCATGAGCAAACCCGACCCCCATCCCCTGATCGAACCCTTTCTCGACGCCCTCTGGCTGGAGCGGGGATTGTCCGACAATACGGTCAGCTCCTATCGCACGGATCTGGAAAAGTTTGCCCTCTGGCTCGACGGCCAGGGTGGCTCCCTGCTGCTGGCGGGGATGGACGACATCCAGCACTACCTCGCCTGGCGGGTGGACAACCAGTTTGCGGCGAGCAGCACGGCCCGCTTCCTCTCGGCCCTGCGCCGCTTCTATCAGTATCTCAATCGGGAAAAATTGCGCGGCGACGATCCGACAGTGCTGCTGGAGGGCCCCAAGCTGCCCAAGAAGCTGCCCTCGGATCTCAGCGAGGCCGAGGTGGATGCGCTGCTGACGGCGCCCCTGGTGGACGACCCGCTGGAGCTGAGGGACAAGGCGATGCTCGAGCTGCTCTATGCCACCGGGCTGCGGGTCTCCGAGCTGGTGGGGCTCACCGCCGAGCATGTCAGCCTGCGCCAGGGGTTGGTGCGGGTGGTGGGCAAGGGCAACAAGGAGCGGCTGGTGCCCATGGGGGAGGAGGCTGTCCACTGGCTGGAGCGTTACTACCGGGAGGCCCGCACCTTGCTGCTGGGGGGCACCAGCTCGGATGTGGTCTTCCCCTCCAAGCAGGCCAGGATGATGACCCGTCAGACCTTCTGGCATCGCATCAAGCTCTATGCCCAGCGGGCGGGGATCCGGGGAGAGCTCTCCCCCCACACCCTGCGCCACGCCTTCGCCACCCATCTGCTCAACTACGGCGCCGATCTGCGGGTGGTGCAGATGCTGCTGGGGCACGCGGATCTCTCCACCACCCAGATCTACACCCACGTGGCTAACGAGCGTCTCAAGGCACTCCATGGGGAGCACCATCCCCGGGCCTGACCCGTGCCGCCGTCAATAAAAAACCGCCAAATGGCGGTTTTTTCATCACTGCACGACAGGAGATGGCGTCTATTTCCCCTGCTGGGATTTCAGCAAATCGCGGATTTCGGTCAGCAGCTCCTGATCCTTGGTGGGGCCGGCCGGGGCAGGGGCTTCCTCTGCCTGCTTCTTCTGCAGGGTGTTGACGGCCTTGAGCCCCATGAAGATGGCGAAGGCGATGATCAGAAAATCGATGATGGTCTGGATGAACTTGCCGTAGGCGATGACCACGGCAGGGATGTCACCTTCGGCGGCCTTCAGGGTGACGGCCAGATCGCTGAAGTCCACCCCCCCCAGGATGAGGCCGATGGGCGGCATGATGACGTCGCCCACGAAGGAGGAGACTATCTTGCCGAAGGCGGCACCTATGATGATACCGACCGCCATGTCGATGACGTTGCCTCTGGCCGCAAAGGCCTTGAACTCTTGAATCAGACTCATTTTTCCCCCTAAAAAATGGACAGGATGCGGTGCGACCACATCGCTGTTTGGACGATAAAACATCAATAAAACAGAGGGATGACCATGGTGTCTCCCGTCGTCCTGATTAGCTTGCTGGGCCTTAGCCCAATTGGCAACCTGTCAGATCGGGATTTTTTTGCGATCCACGCTATTAATCAATCGCTAATTAAGAGGTTGGGGCAAGGATGTGCACTGAGTTACCTTATGAATCCATTCAATCATGCCAGGTGAGTCATCAAGTGCGACATTTACTGCTGGGAATGATGCTGCTGTGCACCTTTGCTGCCAGCGCGGGGATGGATCCCCAGCTGTTGAAACAGACCATAGGGCAGCGCCTCGGGGTGCAGGTCTTCCTGGTGGACGAGACCCCGGTGCCCGGGCTCTATCTGCTGGGCACAGCCCAGGGGCTGCTCTATAGCGATGCCAGGGGAAACTATGTGCTGCAGGGCTCCATGCTGGATCTGGCCCACGACATGCAAAACCTCACCCGCCTGAGCCAGCAGCAACAACGTCGGCTGGCGCTGGCGCAGGTAGGCGAGGCGCGACTCTGGCTCAAGGCGCCGAACGAGCGCTACCGGGTTACCCTGTTTACCGATCTCGGCTGTCGCCGCTGTCACGCCGTGCTGGACGATCTGCCCCAGTTGCAGGCCAGGGGGGTGAGCGTGCAGTTGCTGCCCCTGGTGGCCCCCTTCGCCGAGCTGGCCGAAACGCAGGCGCTCTGGTGCGATCCCGCCCTGCTGGGTGAACTCAGTCTCAGTGATCGTTTGCCTGCGGCCGGATGTAATGAGATCCTTGCCCATCATATCGGCCTGAGCCAGTGGCTCGGGATCAAGGCGTCACCGAGCTGGGTCCTGCCAAACGGGGATCTGGTGCGGGGATATCAGAGCCCTGAACAACTGCTCAAGATACTGGATCACATCAATGCCCCTGCAAATCCGTCGTCGTCCGCGAGTTGATGATTCCCATCTGCCCGCCACCCTGCATCCCCTGCTACGTCAAATCTTCGCCAGCCGCGGCGTGGAGGATCCCGCCCTGCTGGAGCGCAGCGCCAGCCAGCTGTTGCCGCCCCAGCGGCTGTTTGGCATGGAGCAGGCGGTGCCCCTGCTGGCGGATGCCCTGACGGCGCAGCAGCGCATCCTCATCGTCGGCGACTTCGACTGCGACGGCGCCACCAGCTCAGCCCTGTGCGTGCTGGCCCTGCGGGCCATGGGGGGCCATCACGTCGATTTTCTGGTGCCCAACCGCTTCGAGTTCGGCTACGGCCTCACCCCCGAAATCGTCGAGCTGGCGGTGGCCCGGGGCGCCGAGTTTCTCATCACTGTGGATAACGGCATCTCCAGCATTGCCGGGGTGGCGGCGGCCAAGGCGGCCGGAATGCGGGTACTGGTTACCGATCACCACTTGCCGGGCCAGGAGCTGCCAGACGCCGATGCGATAGTGAACCCTAACCAGCGTGGCTGCGACTTCCCCTCCAAGTCCCTGGCCGGGGTCGGGGTGGCCTTCTATCTGATGGCGGCCCTCAACACCCATCTGCGCCAGAGCGGCTGGTATGAGCGCCAGGGCATTCGCGCCCCCAATGTGGCGGACTATCTCGATCTGGTGGCCCTCGGCACAGTCGCCGACGTGGTGGCGCTGGATGGCAACAACCGCATCCTGGTCCATCAGGGGCTGCAGCGGATCCGGGCCGGTCGCTGCCGCCCCGGCATCCAGGCGCTGGTGGACGTATCGGGCCGCGATGGCCGCCGCCTGTGCGCCGCCGATCTCGGCTTTGCCCTGGGGCCCCGTCTCAATGCGGTGGGCCGTCTCGATGACATGTCCCTCGGGGTCGCCTGTCTGCTGAGCGATGATCTCAACCTGGCGCGCCAGCTTGCGGCGGAGATGGACAGCCTTAACCAGGAGCGCAAGGAGATAGAGCAGGGGATGCAGCAGGAGGCCCTCGCCACCCTGGAGCAGATCCGGTTTCGCGACGGCGAGGTGCCAAGCGGCATAGTGCTGCACAGGGACGAGTGGCATCAGGGGGTGGTGGGCTTGGTGGCCTCCAAGATCAAGGAGAAGTACTACAGACCGGTGATTGCGTTTGCGCAGAGCAGCGACACCGAGCTCAAGGGCTCAGGGCGCTCCATCCCCGGCGTGCACCTGCGCGATGCCCTCGAACTGCTCGATACTCGTCATCCGGGCCTGATGGGCAAGTTCGGTGGCCATGCCATGGCGGCGGGGCTGACCCTGCCCAAGGCAAACATAGAGGCGTTCGGCCGGGCATTTGAAGCCGTCATCGCCGAGCTGGTGACCCCGGAGCTGCTGACCGGGGTGCTGCTCACCGACGGCGAGCTGCTGCCGGACGAGCTGAGTCTGGAGCTGGCGGAGCTCATCCGTGCCTCCGGCCCCTGGGGTCAGGCCTTCCCCGAGCCGCTGTTCGACGGCGAATTCGTGCTGGTGCAGCAGCGGCTGGTGGGGGAGAAGCACCTCAAGATGATGTTGACCACGGATTCGGGTCATGCGGTGGATGCCATCGCCTTCGGGGTGGATCTCAAGCGCTGGCCTGATGCCTCGGTGAAACGGGTGCGGCTGGTCTATCGGCTCGATGTCAACGAGTGGCGCGGCAACCGCAGCGTCCAGCTGCTGGTGGAGCATCTGGAGGCCGCCGGTCTCTAGTGGGCAGTAGCCATGCTAGGCAATGACAACGGCCACCCTGGGGTGGCCGTTTTTGTTGCAAGAGCGGTTATGCCCTCACTCAATGGGGCTCAAGGGGTGGGGATGGGAGTCGTTCTCCGCTGTTTTCATTGAGGGTGTTAAATGTCCCCTTTGTGGGGAAAACAGGTTGTTTGTATCGAATTTTTCCGGTTACTGGATGCCAAAATTCAATATAAGGAGGGATTGTGATATATTCGGCCCCGTTCAACCCCTTGCCTTTTCAAGGAGCCTGTCCCCTTGCCACCCCTTGGCCGACCATTGTGCTGGCCGATGGCGCTCGCCGTCGCCTGCCTGCTGTGGTTTGCCGCCTCTGTCGCGGCAGGGCTCGGTGCGTCCGCGCTGTCGGCCCAGGGGACATCGACATCCTCGATGCAGTTGCACGAGCCCCCCGCGCCTGGGTTGGCCGACAACCTCAGCCTGCCCCCGGCCTCCCAGTGGCGGCTCAGCTTCGAGCAGGGGCGGCGGCTGGAAGGGGCCAGGGACCCGGATCTCTACCAGATGCTGCTGGCCTGGTTTCAGCACGAGATCCTCGGTCTGCTCTGCGGCCTGCTGTTCTTCCTGCCCCTCATCTACCTCAGGCAGTGGCCAAACTGTCTCGGTCATCTGCACCAGCGGCAACTGCTCTGTCATCACCTGCAATTTCGCTTCTGCCAGGGCGACTAGTGTCGCTCACCTCGCCGGGCACACGCCGACGCCGTCTCTGCCGCTGATCCCTGTCTGTTGATCCGCCGACCCCTGTCGTCTGCGTTCGCGCCCGTGCTGACTGTCATCCCGTTCCTGCCGCTGGCCCCTGGCCAGGGGCGGACCCTCTCTTTGCACAATCAAGTGGTGAGCAGCCTTCATGGACTATTACGTCAATTTGTTTATTCAGTCGATCTTTGTGGAAAACCTGGCCCTGGCCTTCTTTCTCGGCATGTGTACCTTCCTCGCGGTGTCGAAGAACATCAACACCGCCTTCGGCCTTGGCATGACGGTGCTGGTGGTCATGGTGATCGCCATTCCCCTCAACAACCTGATCTACCGCCATATACTGCGCCCGGACAGCACCTTCCTTGGGGAATTTGACCTCAGCTTTCTCGATTTCATCATCTACATAGGCGTGCTGGCGGCCCTGGTGCAGGTGATGGAGATGGTGCTGGACAAGCATTTCCCGGCGCTCCACCAGGCTCTGGGGATCTACCTGCCGCTGTTGACTGTGCACTGCGCCATCTTCGGCGGCGTCATGTTCATGGCCCAGCGGGATTACGACTTCATCGAATCCGTGGTCTATGGGGCGGGCTCAGGACTCGGCTGGCTGCTGGCCATAGTCGCCATCGCCGGTCTGCGCCAGAAGATGAAGTATTCGGACGTGCCGGAAGGGCTGCGAGGCATCGGCATCACCTTCATAGTGGCGGGGCTGATGTCGCTCGGCTTTATGTCCTTCTCCGGCATCTCGCTCTGAGCGTCGGCTCGCCACGGCATGGCGGAAGAGGGTTGATGGCGGGAGCCATCAAGCCAGCGTCTTGGCCATGTTGTAGCCCGTGATGTGAAAGCCGATCTCTTCGTAGAGCGCCCTGGCCCTCGGATTGTCATAGGCGACTCTCAGCTTGATCTGGCTGACGCCAAGGCACTTCAAGTCGGCCTCCAGCACCGCCATGGCGGCCTTGCCATATCCCAGTCCGCGATGGGTCGGGAGTGTGTAGAAGTCATAGATAAAGGTGGTGTGGGCGGCGCTGTCGATGCTGTGCCAGAGATAGCCGGCAATGCCCGCCGTCGGTGCGACTGCGCTCCCGACATTGTCACTCACAGGGATGATGCAGAGCAGGCTCTGGCCCGGAGTGGCGGCTCCTTGAGGCAGGTGTTGCAGCAAGGAAGCCTCGGCTTGTTGGCGGGCATAGGCCAGGGTCAGCCCGTGATTGCCGGCGAGATCCTGGGCGTAGTCGTCGATGAAGTAGTCGCGATAGGCGGGGAAAGCCGCCTCATCCATGGGGATCAGACGAACGATAGGGGTTGGCATCGGAGCTTCACTCAAGGAAAGGGAGTCGCCACCTTAACCCCGGAACCGGGGATTAGCCAAGGGGTTGGCCGGGAGTGTCGAGTCCGACATGTTCAACAAGAAGAGCGCCCTTGGGCGCTCTTCTTTTAGCAGGAGAGGTTATTCGACCCCTCTTTCGGGCGAGGTTATTTGACCTCTTCGCCCTTGGCCTGCAGATCCGCATGGTAGGAGGAGCGCACGAAGGGGCCGCAGGCGGCGTGGGAGAAGCCCAGCCCCATGGCGACGTCTTTCAGCTCGTCAAACTCTGCGGGCGGCACGTAGCGCTTCACCGGCAGGTGGTGACGGCTCGGCTGCAGGTATTGACCCAGGGTCAGCATGTTGACGCCGTGCTCGCGCAGATCGGTGAGCACCTGGACTATCTCTTCGTTGGTCTCGCCAAGGCCCATCATGACGCCGGACTTGGTCGGCACATGGGGGTGCATTTCCTTGATGCGGCGCAGCAGCTCCAGGGACCACTTGTAGTCGGCACCCGGGCGAGCGACCCGGTACATGCGCGGTGCGGTTTCCAGGTTGTGGTTGAACACATCCGGCGGCGTCTCGCGGAACACCTCCAGCGCCTGCTCCATGCGGCCGCGGAAGTCCGGGGTCAGGATCTCGATGCGGGTCTGGGGGCTGTGCTCGCGGATCTGCTTGATGCAGTCGGCGAAGTGCTGGGCACCGCCGTCGCGCAGATCGTCGCGGTCCACCGAGGTGATGACCACGTATTTCAGCCCCATCTCCTTGATGGTGAGCGCCAGCTTCTTCGGCTCTTCGGGATCCAGTGCCAGCGGGCGGCCGTGGGCCACGTCGCAGAAGGGGCAACGGCGGGTGCAGATGGCGCCCATGATCATGAAGGTGGCCGTGCCGTGGTTGAAGCACTCCGCCAGGTTGGGGCAGGAGGCCTCTTCACAGACCGAGTGCAGCTTGTTCTTGCGCAGGGTGCTCTTGATGTGCTCGATCTTCTGGCTCGACGGCGGCAGCTTGATCCGCATCCAGTCCGGCTTGCGCAGCACTTCCTCGTTGGGATCCGGCATGAATTTCACCGGGATCAGGGCCATCTTGTCGCCATCGCGCAGCTTGACGCCCGGCTCCATACGAACGGGTTTGCTCATGATTCACTCTCGGTGTTTGTTATTGTCTGATTGATAGCCATCAGGGTCCTCTCGGGGCCCTCATGGCCACGCGGCATGGGCTTGCTCATGCTGCCTCTTCGGTATTCGTGATCTTTTCATAGCCAATCAGGCTGGCCAGCTCCATCACCAGGATGGATTGCGCCTCGGCCACGCTCTGCGGGCCGCCCAGGGCGCTGGTCTGGGTCATGGCCATGCCCGCATAACCGCACGGATTGATGCGCAGGAAGGGGGTCATGTCCATGTTGATATTGAGGGCGAGTCCGTGGAAGGAGCAGCCCTTGCGGATCCGCAGGCCCAGGGAGGCGAGCTTGGCCTCGATGCCGAGATCGTTCTTCACGTAGACGCCGGGGGCATCGGCCTTGGCATAGGCCTGGATGTCGCTTCTGGCCAGGGTGTTGATGATGGCTGTTTCCAGGCAGGTCACCAGCTCGCGCACCGAGAGCTTGCTGCGGCGCACGTCCACCAGCACATAGAGCACCAGCTGGCCGGGGCCGTGATAGGTCACCTGGCCTCCGCGATCGCTTTGCACCACAGGGATGTCACCGGGGGCGAGCAG
Organism: Aeromonas ichthyocola; assembly: GCF_046087985.1. Classification (NCBI taxonomy): domain Bacteria; kingdom Pseudomonadati; phylum Pseudomonadota; class Gammaproteobacteria; order Aeromonadales; family Aeromonadaceae; genus Aeromonas; species Aeromonas ichthyocola. Next base: position 900,061 of record NZ_JBJSWH010000001.1, on the reverse strand, counting down.
ATGCTCGGCCTTGCCGGCCTGGCCCTGGGTGTAGACGGGATCGTGCTCCACCACCCAGAACTCGTCAGGCGTCTCGCTGGTGCGGCTGTCGGTGAAGGCCTTCATGGCGTCCCATACCGGCTGGTAGGGGCGACGACCCAGGTGTCTGACGAGCAGTTGTGGCTGGGCGGGGATCTGGGGTGACATCTTTTCCTCACAGGCAGGCGCTTGCGTCGGCAAAACAGAATGGCAAATAATCGCTCGCCCCGATGGCGGGGCGAGAGAGAAATTACAGTACGTATTTCACCAGCTCGATCTTGCCAAGGGCGTGATACATCGCTTCGATGTGCTCTTTGCTCTGGGCAGTCACGGTTACGCGGACCGAGTGGTAGTTGCCCTTGGAGCTGGGCTGAACGGTCGGGCTGTAAGTACCTGGGGCATGTTGCTGCAGCACTTCAACCACTTGATCCGGCAGGGCGGGATCGGCCACCCCAAGCACCTTGAACGGGAACTTGCAGGGGAACTCCAGCAGCTCATCAAACTTGGTATTCATCTCACTCACCTTTAGCGTCGTCACGAAACGACTTCATCTTGCATCTTGTCTGGCCGAAGGACTCGGGCCGCCAGTCGCGTCAACCATGGGCACGGCTCCATCTTATATGGGCATTGCCCGGCACGGGATCAAGGCCCGCCAGGTCGACAGGACGTGGGAATGCTGCTTTTTACCACAAATGGAGCGTCGGCGGAACCTGCAGATTGCAGGGTTATTCACTGCCCCGGCGCGGCAAAGACAGCAGCGGCGCCTGTTGGCGCCGCTGCTTGCTCGGGATTGTGCGGTAGATTACTTGAACCAGCTGGCGACCAGCATCACCAGGTAATCCCACAGACGGCTCATCAGGCCACCTTCCTGCACCTCTTCCAGGGCGACCAGCGGAACCTGCTTGATCTCCTTGTCACCCTGCTTGAGGAACACGGTGCCGACGCGCTGACCCTTGGCCAGCGGGGCCTTCAGCTCGCTCTCGAGCTGGAAGTCCGCCTTCAGGTTGTTGCCCTGGCCACGGGTGACCAGCACGGAGACATCCTGATCGACCCCGAGCTTCACTTCAGACTTGTCGCCCATCCAGATCTTCTGGGTCACCAGCTCGGTACCCGCCTTGTAGGGGGTCAGGCTCTGGAAGAAGCGGAAACCGTAGGTGAGCAGCTTCTTGCTCTCGGCGGCGCGGGAGCCTTCGCTGCTGGCGCCCAGCACCACGGCGATCAGGCGCATGCCCTCGTTGTTGGTGGCGGAGGAGACCAGGTTGTAGCCGACCTGGCTGACGTGGCCTGTCTTGATGCCATCCACTTGCAGGGACTGATCCCACAGCAGGCGGTTGCGGTTGTGCTGGGTGATGCCGTTGAACACGAAGGATTTCTGGGAGTAGATCTTGTACTCCTCAGGCTGGTCGTGGATCAGGGCCTGACCCAGGCGGGCCATGTCGCGGGCGGTACTGTAGTGACCTTCCGCATCCAGACCGTGGGGGTTCTTGAACTGGGAGTCTTTCATGCCGAGCTTGGCGGCCCAGGCGTTCATCAGGCTGGCGAAGGAGTCGGTGCTGCCCGCCAGGTGTTCGGCCATGGCGACGCAGGCGTCGTTGCCGGACTGGATGATGATGCCCTTGTTGAGGTCATCGACGGAGACTTGCTTGCCCACCTCGATGAACATCTTGGAGGAGTCGGAGTAGTTCTTGGACCAGGCGTTCTGGCTGATGGTCACCATGTCGGTGCCCTTGATGTTCCCCTTGAGCAGCTCGTTGCCGACTATGTAGGAGGTCATCATCTTGGTCAGGCTGGCGGGGGGCAGGCGCTCGTCGGCGTTCTGCTCGGCCAGCACCTGACCGGAGAAGTAGTCGATCAGAATATGGGCCTTGGCGGAGATCTCCGGCGCGGCAGGCACCACCATGGGGGCGCTGTTCAGGGTGGGGACCGGCTGGGCAGTCGGCAGAGCCGAATCCGGCGTCGGTACCGGCTGGTTGGCCTGGGCGGTCGCGCTTAGCAGGGAGGCCAGAATAACGGAACGGGCAAATTTGGACATCTTGAAATTCCTGGTGCCTGGATGGGGATTACCCAAGTTGAAAAAAAGCGGGCTCCACTATACCAGATGTGCCGGTCGGTCATAGTCCGGCGTGCCATCTGGTCTGGTTTTTTATCCATCGGTTGTCGGCGTTACGCCGGGAAACGACGTGACGCCGGGGGAGAGTGACGATTCACTCTGTGAGCCCTGCCATCAGGGAACGATGAAGGCCTGCTCCAGCCCCCCCTGCCGGATCTGTTCCAGCAGGCTTGCCTGTTGATCGGCGGCGACCGGTCCCAGCAGCACCCGGAAGATGGCGTCATGGGCCACCACCTGGTAGGGCACGCCGTAGCGCTGGGTCATCACCTTGCCCATGGCCTCGGCCCGGGGTTGGGAGCCGCTGGCCAGCACCTGGATCATCTTGCCCTGGCCGCTGGCGGCCTTGGGGGTGGAGAGGGTGCTGGTCGCCGTGGCAGCCGCCGCGGGAGCGGCCTTGGCCGGGGTGACGGTGGCAGCCGCCGCAGGCTGGGCCTCACCCAGGAAGGTGGCCTCTTGGGCAGCCGGCTGCATGGGCGCCATCGGCGTCATGGGGACCATCTCGACCATCTGATCCGGCTGATCGGTGATGAGCTCAAGCCGCACCCTGGCCTCGCCCCCGTCGACCATCTCCAGCTGTTTGGCCGCGGCATGGGAGAGATCGATCAGGCGCTCGCTGCCGAAGGGGCCGCGATCGTTGATCCGCACTATGGTCTCAAGCCCGTTGTCCAGGTTGGTGACCCGCACATAGCTCGGCAGCGGCAGATTGCGGTGGGCGGCGCTGAACAGGGTGCTGTCCTGCACGTCGCCGTTGGCTGTCTTGTTGCCATCGAGATCCTGGGACAGCCAGCTGGCGGTGCCCTCCTCGCTGTAGTGCTTGATGTCGCGCCACACCTCGTACTTCTGTTTGCCGATCCAGTAGTCCCGGTTGCCGCTCTCGCTCATGGGCTCGGGGCGCGGTATGGCACCGGTCGCCTGCGGGATTTCGATCACCTGGGGTTTTTCCGGCTGCACCGGGACCGGCGGCGGGGGCGCCTGCTCAGGTTGGCTGCTACAGGCGGCCAGCAACAAGGTCAGCGTGAGGGGGAGAAGTTTGTGGCTGTAATGCATAAGCGTCCTGGATTGCTTGACTGAGTTGATGCACCGCCATCGCATAGAGAGGGCTGCGGTTGTAGCGGGTGATCACATAAAAATTGTGGCGCGCGACCCAGTATTCCGGTCCATCGGCCTGCTCCAATGCCAGCAGTTTCACCGGCGTGTCCGGTGCCAGCGGGGTGGCGAGTTCAATCCCGGCGGCGGCCAGTTCGGCCCAGCGCTGCTTGAGCTCGGGCTCGGGCCCCAGCAGGGTACCTACTGGCGCCAATCCGATCAAGGCGGGTTCCACCACAGACTCCCCCCAGCGCCAGCGGTGCTCGGCAAAGTAGTTGGCCACGCTGCCGATGGCGTCCGCCGGGTTGGCAAACAGATCCCGCTTGCCATCCCCGTCAAAATCGACGGCGTAGTGGCGATAGCTGGAGGGCATGAACTGGCCCATGCCCATGGCGCCGGCATAGGAGCCCTTGAGAGAGGTGAGTGGCCACTTCTCCTCCCGGGCAAGCAGCACCAGCTGGGCGAACTCCTTGGCGAAGAACTCCTCACGGGTGGGGTAGTGGAACCCCAGGGTGTAGAGGCTGTCGAGCACCGGATGGCGCCCCATCTGGCGGCCATAGAAGGTCTCTATGCCTATGATGGCGACGATGAGGGCGGCGGGCACCCGGTAGTGCTGCTCGGCTCTGGTCAGGGTGGTGGCGTGGCGTTGCCAGAAGCCGACCCCGTCCCGGATCCGCTCCGGGGTGACGAACAGCGGCCGGTAGCTGTGCCAGGGCTTGGCCTCCCAGGGACGGCTGATGGTGTCGAGCACCTCCTGACGTAGCCGCGCCTGGGCGGCGGCGGCCTGCAACTCGGCCAGCGGCACCGAGTGCTGCAGGGCGAGTTGCGCCAGTTGGGGTGGCTCCGGGGCCGCAACCGCCGTCAGCGACCAGGCAGCCAGCATCCCGCAGGCCAGCCTTTGCAACCCCCATCTCATCAGGCGAGCAGTCGTCTGCGAGTCTGGATGGACATCAGTATTCCGAAGCCTGCCATCAGGGTCACCATGGAGGTACCGCCATAGCTCACCAGCGGCAGGGGCACCCCAGCACCGGCAGAATATATCCACCTCATCATGCCAGCAGCCTTCTGTGGGTCTGAATGGACATCAGGATGCCGAAGCCTGCCATCAGGGTCACCATGGAGGTGCCGCCATAGCTCACCTGCAGCAGGGGTCCTCCACGACAGGCAGAATATATCCACCTCATCAGGCCAGTAGCCTTCTGTGGGTCTGAATGGACATCAGGATGCCGAAGCCCGCCATCAGGGTCACCATGGAGGTGCCGCCATAGCTCACCAGGGGCAGGGGTACCCCCACCACAGGCAATATGCCGCTCACCATGCCCATGTTGACGAACACATAGACGAAGAAGGTGAGGGTCAGGGCGCCGCCGAGCAGGCGCTCGAAGCTGTTCTGGGCCTGCATGGAGATAAACAGGCAGCGGCTGATGATGTAGAGATAGATGACCAGCAGCAGGGCCACGCCCACCAGACCGAACTCCTCGCTGAACACCGCGAAGATGAAGTCGGTGTGGCGCTCCGGCAGGAACTCCAGCTGGGACTGGGTGCCCTGCAGCCAACCCTTGCCAAAGACGCCACCGGAGCCGATGGCTATCTTGGACTGGATGATGTGGTAGCCGCGTCCGAGGGGATCCTTCTCAGGGTCGAGCAGCATCAGCACCCGCTGGCGCTGGTAGTCGTGCATCAGGAAGAACCAGAGCACCGGCATGAAGGCGCAGATCAGCAAGACCGCCAGTCCGATCAGCCACCAGCTGATCCCCGCCAGGAAGATGACGAAGAAGCCGGAGGCCGCCACCAGGATGGAGGTGCCGAGATCGGGCTGGGCGGCGATCAGCAGGGTGGGCAAGAGCACCATCACCAGGGCGATCAGCACATGGCTGAACTTGGGGGGCAGGGAGTGCCGACTGAGCCAGGCGGCCACCATGATGGGCATGGAGAGCTTCATCACCTCGGAGGGCTGGAACTTCATAAAGCCGAGGTCCAGCCAGCGCTGGGCCCCCTTGCCGATATGGCCGAACACGTCCACCGCGATGAGCAGCAGCACCACCAGGGTGAACAGGGGCACGGACCAGCGCGCATAGAGGGAGGGGGGCAGCTGGGCTAGGCCTATCATCAGGCCGAAGGCGAGGCCGCCACGCACCAGCTGGCGTACTATGGAGTCAAAGTCCTGGCCCGAGGCGGAGTAGAGCACCACCATGGAGAGGGTCATCAGCGCCAGCAGGCCGAGCAGCAGCGGCAGGTCGATGTGCAGCTTGTACCAGATACTCTGCTGACGGGCGGAGTTACTCATGAGAGAAGACCTCGTTCTGCATGGATGGCCTCGGGAGGAGAGGCAAGGTGCGCAGCAGGCGTGCGGCGTTATTCATTGGTCACGGCCTCGCGCTGATCCGGGCCTGGGGTGGACGGCTTGTCGGGCGCCGGCGGCAGCTGGGGCTCTGGCGGCAGCAGGTAGGCATCCAGCATGTGGCGGGCGACCGGCGCCCCCATGGCACTGCCGCCACCGGCGTTTTCCAGCACCAGGGCCACCACGGCCTTGGGGGCCTCGAAGGGGGCGAAGGCGACGAAGAGGGCGTTGTCGCGGTGCTCCACCTTGGTGGTGGCCGCATTGTAGACCTGGTTCTCCTTGAGACCCACTACTTGGGCGGTACCTGATTTGCCCGCTGCCTTGTAGGGAGTGCCCGCAAAGGCGCGGCGTCCCGTCCCCTCATGGCCGTTGATGACGCGCCACATGCCGTCCTTGGCCACCTGCCAGTAGGTGTCGCTCTTGGCGGCGATGGCCACGTTCGGGTTGATGGGGGCGTTGACCACGCCGTCCACCGAGGCGGTGCTCTTGAGCAGGTGCGGCGTCACGTCGTGACCGTTCTGGGTTAGTATGCTGATCGCCTTGGCGAGCTGGATGGGGGTGGAGCTCCAGTAGCCCTGGCCGATGCCGATGGAGATGGTGTCCCCCTGATACCAGGGCTGACGCCAGCGCGCCATTTCCAGTCGCGGGACGGCATGACCCCCTTGGTCTCTTCATAGAGATCGACGCCACTGTACTGACCGAAGCCGAACTTGGTCATGTAGGCGTGGATCTTGTCGATGCCGACCCGGTAGGCGAGATCGTAGAAGTAGGTGTCCGCCGACACCTCGATGGCGCGATAGACGTCGAGCCAGCCATGGCCCCAGCGGCGCCAGTCACGAAACTTCTTGGTGGTGCCCGGGATGGAGAAGCTGGGACCGCCGAAGTAGCGATAGTTGGGGGTGATGGCCCCCTCGTTCAGCCCCATCACCGCCATCATGGGCTTGACGGTGGAGGCGGGGGCATAGATGCCCTGGGTGGTGCGGTTCACCAGCGGGCGGGCCGGATCGTTGAGCAGCGCCGAGTAGTTGGTGTTGGAGATGCCGGTCACGAACAGGTTGGGGTCGTAGCTCGGGCTCGACTCCATGGCCAGGATGGCGCCGGTATTGGGATCCATCATGACGATGGCGCCCCGGCGGCCGGCCAGCAGCTCCTGCGCCTTCAACTGCAGGCGGATGTCGATGTTGAGATAGATATCCTTGCCCGGCTCCGGCGGCTGGAACTTGAGGGTGCGCACCACCCGGCCGCGGTTGTTGACCTCGACCTCCTGGTAGCCCGCCACGCCGTGCAGCTGATCCTCGTAGAACTTCTCCACCCCCTGCTTGCCGATGTCCTTGGTGGCGGCATAGTTGGCGAGCTTGTCCTCCTTGTCGAGGCGCTCCACATCACGGGTGTTGATCTTGGCCACATAGCCCAGCGCATGGGTCAGGGTGTCACCAAAGGGATAGTAGCGCTTGAGATAGGCCTCTATGCTGGCGCCCGGGTAGTTGTGCTGGTTGACCGAGAAGAGGGCGACCTGGTACTCGGTCAGCTTCTCGAACAGGGGCACCGGCTTGAAGCGGCGCTGGCGTTTCACCTCGGCCAGGAACCGCTCCTTGGTCCCTTCCGGCAGGGCCAGCAGGGTGATCAGCTCATCGGCGGTCTTCTCCAGATCCTCGGTCTCTTCCGGCACTATCTCCAGGCTGTAGACGGGGCGGTTCTCCGCCAGCAGCACGCCGTTGGCGTCATAGATGAGGCCCCGTGGCGGTGCCACCGGCACGACCCGGATCCGGTTGTCGTTGGAACGGGTCTGATAGGTTTCGTAAGACTCTACCTGCAGATAGTAGAGATTACCCAGCAGCACCAGCATGAGGACGACCATGCCGATGTAGGCTACCAGGGTGCGCCGGAAGAACAGACGTCCCTCGGCACTGTGATCGCGCATTTCGATGCGATTCTTCAGCATGCCGTTACCTTATGGCTGACGGGGAGCAAGGGCGGGTACCACATGGACTATTCCCTGTGGCACTGGGTGTATGAGGGAGTGATGTTCCAAGGGGTCATGGCTCATTCCCTGTGATACGGATGATTGGTGGTAATGCTCCAGGCGCGGTAGAGGCTCTCGGCCACCAGCACCCGCACCAGCGGATGGGGCAGGGTCAGGGGTGACAGGGACCAGCTCTGTTCGGCGGCGGCCTTGCACTCGGGGGACAAGCCTTCAGGCCCGCCCACCAGCAGCGCCACATCCCGGCCATCGAGCTTCCAGGCCTCCAGCGACACGGCGAGTTGCTCCGTGGTCCAGGGCTTGCCGGGAATGTCCAGGGTGACGATGCGCGAGCGGCCGGCGGCGGCCAGCATGGCTTCCCCCTCCTTTTGCAGGATGCGGGGAATGTCGGCATTCTTGCCCCGTTTGCCCGCGCCTATCTCGACGAGTTCGAACGGCATGTCTTTCGGGAAACGGCGACGGTACTCTTCGAAGCCATGCTCTACCCAGGCAGGCATCTTGGTGCCCACCGCAATCAACTGGATCTTCATCGTTCGTTACGCTTGCACCTGGGTGCCACCCCAGAGTTTCTCCAGTTGGTAGAAGTCGCGGTACTCATCCTGCATCACGTGGACGATGACGGAACCCATGTCCACCAGCACCCATTCACCTGTGAGCTGGCCTTCCACGCTGAGCAGGTCGAGCCCCGCATGGCGGGCCTCACTGGCCAGGTTGTGGGCAATGGCGCTGACGTGGCGATTGGAGTTGCCGGAGCAGATGATCATGGTGTCCGTGATGCTGGATTTGCCGCGTACATCCAGGGTGATGATGTCGCGGCCTTTCATGTCATCGATCTTGTCGACGATAAAGGCGAGCAGTTCTTGGCCTTGCAATGTCTTCTCCTATCTTCCGGCGCCAGAGGGCGGCGGATTATATCATGGTCACTCCCGTTTCCCAGTCTGGCAAAGGGGAATGGATCCGGGGCCGCCACCCATGGGCAAGGCAGGCCCCTGTTGATCACTATAGTGCGCAACCGGGCGGGACAATAGTCAAGCCCGTGCCGGGTGCGCCTCAGGGTGTCGGCTGACAAACCCGCGTGGCGCCGCTCACCGGCTTGGCGATGGCTGATAGAGCCGGTGCCGCCGGATGTAGTCGGCGACCGGGGCCGGCAGCAGGTATCTGGGATCCTGCCCCGCCGCCAGCAGGGCCCGCAGCCGGGTGGCCGACAGCTCTATGGGCAGGTTGTCGGCGATCCAGACATGACCCTGACGGTGTCGATGAAGATCCTGCACATCCCGGGTCTGGTGGCGGGCCAGCAGGTTGGCCACCTCGGCAGGGTAATCCGGTTGCCAGCCCGGGCGCTTGCTCACCACCAGGTGGGCATGTTCGAGCAGCTCCTGCCAGCGATGCCAGCCCGGCAGGCCGAGCAGGGAGTCCATGCCCATGAGGAAACAGACAGGGGTATCCGGCAGCTCCTGCTTGAGCTCGATGAGGGTGTCTATGGTCCAGGAGGGGGTGTCCCGTTGCAGCTCCCGCTCATCCACCACGAAGCCCGGGTTCTCCGCCGCCGCCAGCGCGACCATGGCGAGCCGCTGCTCGCTGGAGCAGAAGGGATTGGCGCGATGGGGCGGGATATGGTTCGGGAGCAGGCGCACCTCGGCCAGGCCCAGGGCATCCCGCGCCTCGATGGCGGGCCTCAGATGACCTATGTGGATGGGGTCGAAGGTGCCGCCCAGGATACCGATTGGGGCCTTCAGCATGAGGCTCTTCCTGTCAGATCATGGAGGGGGGCCAAGGGGCCGGCCTGGCATTCGATGGGGGCGCTCAGCATGGATCCGCCTCCAGCAGGGGCAGCGGCGTGCCATCGCGAAAACCCAGGGCTATGGTCTGCAACATCAGCCAGGCCTGCTCGGTGTCGAACCGGCGCTGGGCGTCATCCAGCCGGGCCATCAGCTGCCACAGCTGCTGTATCTTGCCAACGGGCAGCCGGGTCAGGGCCTGCTGGATCAGCTGCTGGCGGCTCTGCCAGATGCGCAACCGGCTGAAGTGTTCCACCAGAGGCTGACCGGCACGGGCGGCCAGGGCCAGCTCGGTGAGCTGCTCCAGCTCCCGGCACAGGGTCCAGGCCAGCATGCCGGGCTCGGTGCCCTCTGCCCGCAGCGCCAGCAGTATGCGCTGGGCCCGGTTCACCTTGCCCTCCAGCAGGGTATCGACGAGCTGGAAGGGGGTGAAGTGGGCGTGGCGTATGATGGTCTCTTGCAGATAGGCGACGCTGATGGGCTGGGGCGGGCCGAGCAGGGTCAGCTTCTCTATCTCCTGGCTCGCGGCCAGCAGGTTGCCCTCGAAGGCGTGACACATGAAGTTGACCGCATCCGGCAGCGCCTTGAGGCCAAAGCGTTGAAACCTCGCACTCATCCAGCGCGGGAAGAAGCGGGGCTCGGGGTGATTGACCGGCACATAGGTGCCGTTCTGGCTCAGCTTGTCGAACCAGGCTGCCTTCATCTGGGTCTGATTGAGACGCCCCCCCGAGAGCACCAGCAACAGGTCGGGATGAAGCTGCTTGCCGATTTCGGTGATGCGGGCGGCCAGATCCTTGTCCACTTTGGCGGGCAGCTCCAGCTCGATGATCTGGCGGGCGGAGAAGAGACTCATGGCCTGGCAGGCGTCATAGACCTGATTCCAGTCCAGCCCCTGCTCCACGACGAAAGTGTGGCGTTCATCGAACCCCTGTTTGCGGGCCACCTGACGCACGGCGTCTATGGCCTCGAGCTTGAGCAGCGGCTCGTCACCAAAAACGAGATAGCAGGGCTTGAGCCCTGCCTTGAGATGGTCCGCAAACTGCTCGGGATAGATCCGCATCAGCACTTGCCCTGGTTGAGTTGGTATTCCGCAGACTGTTTTGGGCAGACTCGCATCAGAACTTGACCTGGCTCAGGTTGATGGATCACCAGGTCGGCGACCTGCTCGGGGTAGATTCTCATCAGGATACCCGCATCAGAACTTGACCTGGCTCAGCTGGCGGATCACCAGGTTTGCGGCCTGCTCCTGCATCTCCTTGCCAAGCTGTTCCTGCTCGCGGGAGGAGGCCAGCGCCGCATCCGGCTTGTTCAGGAAGCTGCGGTTGAAGGTGATGGGGAAGACCTGGGTCGGCTTGCCCGGCATGGAGACGGTGAACTGGGTGCTGTAACCCAGCAGGTACTCGCGGTCCTGGCCGATGGAGTCGACGGAGGCAACCTGGCTGCTGCTGCTCACCCCGGACAGGGTCAGCACCGGAATGCCTTCCTTGTCAGCCAGGGTCACCCCCGAGGCCTTGAGGCGGGTGGTGACCAGACGATAGAAGTCGCTCTTGTTGTCACCGACCACCTTCATGGTCATCAGCTCGGGGGGAATGGCGGTTCCCCGCATCTGAAAACCGCAGGCCTGCAGCAGCAGGCCCGTCAGCATGATGGCAATCCAGCGAGTGAGGGACATGCCCATGTGAATTCCTCTTTGCATCAAGTGAAGAACGGCGGGCGCTTGCCCGCCGTCACATATAGATTCAGACCCTGCCGCCCTCCTCCCCCGACAGGGGGAGGAGGGCGGGAGTGCTGGTCATTCTCAGTTTGCGACTATGTTGAGCAGCTTGCCCGGTACATAGACCACCTTGCGCACTGTCAGGCCTTCGGTGAACTTCTGCACCGAGGCATCGGCCATGGCCAGCTTCTCGACGTCGGCCTGGCTGATCTCGGCCGGCACTGTCAGCTTGCCGCGCATCTTGCCGTTGATCTGTACCACCACCAGCTTCTCGGTCTCGACCATGGCCGCTTCATCCGCCACCGGCCAGGCCGCGACGTCTATGTCCCCTTCCTTGCCCAGCATCTTCCACAGCTCGAAGCCGATGTGCGGGGTGATGGGGTAGAGCATGACGACGACGGCTTCCAGCGCTTCCTGCATCAGGGCGCGGTCCTGCTCGTCAGAGCCCAGCTTGGCCAGGTTGTTCATCAGCTCCATGATGGCGGCGATGGCGGTGTTGAAGGTCTGACGGCGACCCACGTCATCGCTCACCTTGGCGATGGTCTTGTGCAGCTCGCGGCGCACTGCCTTCTGCTCGTTGGAGAGAGCCGCCACATCCAGCGCGGCAACGGCGCCACCGGAGACGTGCTCGAAGGTGGTGCGCCACAGGCGACGCAGGAAGCGCTGGGCGCCCTCCACGCCGGAGTCGGACCACTCCAGGGTCATGTCGGCCGGGGAGGCGAACATCATGAACAGGCGGACGGTATCGGCGCCGTAACGCTCCACCATCAGCTGCGGGTCTATGCCATTGTTCTTGGACTTGGACATCTTGGTCATGCCGGAGTGGATCACCTCGCGGCCCTCAAGATCCACGGCCTTGGTGATGCGACCCTTGTCGTCACGCTCCACCTTGACGTCGGTCGGGCTGACCCAGACGTTGCCGCCCTTCTCGTCCTTGTAGTAGAAGGCGTCGGCCAGCACCATGCCCTGGCAGAGCAGGCGCTTGAACGGCTCGTCGCTGTTGACCAGCCCTGCGTCACGCAGCAGCTTGTGGAAGAAGCGGGCGTAGAGCAGGTGCATACAGGCGTGCTCTATGCCGCCGATGTACTGATCTACCGGCAGCCAGTGGTTGGCAGCAGCCGGGTCCAGCATGCCCTTGTCGTAGTCCGGGGAGCAGTAGCGGGCGTAGTACCAGGAGGACTCCATGAAGGTGTCGAAGGTATCGGTCTCGCGGAAGGCTTCCTGGCCGTTGTAAGTGGTCTTGGCCCACTCGGGGTCGGCCTTGATCGGGCTCTGGATGCCGTCCATCACCACATCTTCCGGCAGCAGCACCGGCAGTTGATCTTCCGGGGTCGGCACCACAGTGCCGTCAGCCAGGGTCAACATGGGGATGGGGGCACCCCAGTAACGCTGACGGGAGACGCCCCAGTCACGCAGACGGAAGTTGACGGTACGCTTGCCGTGGCCGAGGGCTTCCAGCTTGTTGGCGATGGCGTCGAAGGCGCCCTGGAAGTCGAGACCGTCAAACTCGCCGGAGTTGAAGAGTACGCCCTTCTCGGTGTAGGCGGCGGCGCTCACGTCCACTTCACCATCGGCGGGCTTGATCACCGCCTTGATGTCGAGGCCATATTTGGTGGCGAATTCGAAGTCACGCTGATCGTGACCCGGCACCGCCATCACGGCGCCGGTGCCGTAGTTCATCAGCACGAAGTTGGCGACCCAGACCGGTACCTTGCGGCCATTGAGCGGGTGAATGGCGTAGAGGCCGGTGGCCATGCCCTTCTTCTCCATGGTCGCCATGTCAGCCTCGGCGACCTTGGTGTGCTTGCACTCCTCGATAAAGGCAGCCAGTTCCGGATTGCTGGCAGCAGCCTGTGCGGCCAGCGGGTGACCGGCGGCAATGCCCACATAGGTCACGCCCATGAAGGTATCAGGACGGGTGGTGTAGACCTCCAGCTGCTCATCCTGACCGTCGATATTGAAGCTGATGTTGACCCCTTCGGAGCGACCAATCCAGTTGCGCTGCATGGTCTTGACCATCTCCGGCCAGCCTTCCAGATTGTCGATGTCGTTGAGCAGCTCTTCGGCATAGTCGGTGATCTTGATGAACCACTGGGGGATCTCTTTCTGCTCCACCGGGGTGTCACAGCGCCAGCAGCAGTTGTCGATCACCTGCTCGTTGGCCAGCACCGTCATGTCGTTCGGGCACCAGTTGACGGAGGAGGTCTTCTTGTAGACCAGACCCTTCTCGTAGAGCTTGGTGAAGAACCACTGCTCCCAGCGGTAGTAGTCCGGCTTGCAGGTGGCCAGCTCTCTGTCCCAGTCATAACCCAGACCCAGCATCTTGAGCTGGTTCTTCATGTATTCGATGTTTTCGTAGGTCCAGGGCGCCGGTGCAGTGGCGTTCTTGATGGCGGCGTTTTCCGCCGGCAGACCGAAGGCATCCCAGCCGATGGGTTGCAGCACATTCTTGCCATTGAGCCGTTGATAACGGGAGATCACATCACCTATGGTGTAGTTACGCACGTGCCCCATGTGTAGACGACCAGACGGATAAGGGAACATGGAGAGGCAGTAGAACTTTTCCTTGTCTACTTTCTCCACGGCCTTGAAGGTTTTCTTGGCATCCCAGTGCTTTTGCACTGCTGGTTCTATGGATTGGGGAACGTATTGCTCTTGCATTGGTGACATCCGGATCTGTGAAATGAATAGATAAATCAGCTGGGAAATCCCGATAGAATACCCATATCCTGCGGCGGCAACAACCGCCAGCATCCGCCCAGTCTCAGGCCGACCCGGGCAGCATCGAGGTTTCGCGGAGCAGCAAGGGTGACAGAGGGCGGCAACCACCGCCAGCACGGCTCAGTCTCTGGCTCAGGCCGGGCACGATCAGGGTTCAGCAAAGGAGTAATGGCCATGGACAAACGTCGACAAGGGTATGAAGCCTTCATCGCCCAGCTCAAGAAGCAGTGGGAGGAGACCGAAGAGTTTCAGGGGGAGCGCCTCAACCGGATGATCGCCAAGGTACAGGCCTATCTGGAGGCGGCCGGCGATCTGACCCAGGACGAGCTGGCGCTGATCGCAGAATACGTGAAGCGGGATCTCGGCAACTACGACGAGAGCCGTGCCGAGGTGCCCGAGTCCGCCTTTATGCTGGCATTGAAAGACACAGTGTGGTCCTGGCTGGCGGACGTGACAGACCGCGCCCAGGTGGAGTGGAGCGAGCTGGCGGACGAGCTGGAACACAAGGGGGTCTATCGGGCCGGCGACTGGGTGGGGCTGGGGGTGCTGGTGTGCGATCACTGCGAGTGGCGCCACACTGTGCTGCACCCGCAGCAGCTTGGCACCTGCCCGGAGTGCGGGGCCGACGAGTATCACCGGGAGCCGCTCTCCCCTTGAGAACCTGCCCACGATCTTACTGCGAGGCCGTGATCAAGGCTCATGTGCTGCTCAGAATCCTCATGTATTCACATACACTCCGGTTCCTGCGCTGCTCTTTACCTTGCTGACGACCTCTCGTCACAGCTCGTGAACAGATTCGGAGAGAGTGTCAGATCGCTATATTGAGAAGAGGCGCCCCATGGGGCGGCTCTTTTATATGAGCCAGGCTGGCTTAACGCTGGCGAGCCCAGGGATGGGCGCGGGGCCGCAGCACCAGCGCCAGTCCGAGCAGCAGGGCGGCCAGCGCGTACATGGGCCAGCTGCCAAAACGCAGATAGGGGGTCGAGCCGTGGGCAGGGCGCACCTCGGCACGCAATACCCCGGCCTCGAACTGGGGGATCTGGCCTATGATGCTGCCGTCGATCTCTGTGACTATGGTGATGCCGGTGTTGGTGTCACGCAGCAGCGGGCGAGCCAGCTCCAGGGCGCGCATCCGGGCAATTTCCATGTGCTGCCAGGGGCCTATACTGGTGCCGAACCAGGCGTCGTTGGAGACCGTCAGCAGGAAGTCGGTGTCCGGCTGGACGTTGCGGCGCACCTCGTCCGGGAAGATGATCTCGTAGCAGATGGCGGCGGCAAACTTGAGCCCCTTGGCGATCAGATTCGGCTGCACCTCGTCGCCCCGGCTGAAGGAGGACATGGGCAGGTTGAAGAAGGGGGCTATGGGACGCAACAGATCTTCAAAGGGCACGAACTCGCCGATGGGCAGCAGGTGGTACTTGTAGTAGCGGTTCTTGTGCTCGTAGTGATAGGACTCCTTGCCGTCCAGATCCTGCACCCCCATGCCGAGCACTGTGTTGTAGAAGCGCTGCTGCTTCAGATCGTAATGGATGATCCCCGCCAGCAGGCCGGTGTCGTTCACCTTCATCGCCTTGTCCAGGCTCTCCAGATAGGTGCCCATCTCCTTCTCGATGGCCGGGATCGCCGATTCCGGCCAGATGATGATGTCGGCGTCCTGGTTCTCGCGGCTGAGATCCTGATAGGTACGCACCGTGGGGATCAGGGCCTCGGGATCCCACTTGAGGGACTGGGCTATGTTGCCCTGTACCAGGGCCACCTTGACCGGCTCGCCCCGGGTCACCCAGTTGAGCTGCATCAGCCCCTGGGCGGCGCCAACCAGCACGACCGGCAGCAGCAGCCAGGCCGGTTTGCGACTCTGCCAGGTGAGCCAGAGGGCGGAGGTGGTGAGCAGCAGGGCGAGGGTGATGCCCTGCACCCCGAGAATGGGAGCGAAGCCCTTGAGGGGGCCGTCTATCTGGGTGTAGCCAAACCAGAGCCAGGGATAACCGGTCATCACCCAGCCCCGCAGCCAGTCGGCCATCAGCCAGAGCGCCGGGAAGGCGAGCAGCCAGCGGCTCCAGTGGCGGCCGCCAAAGAAGCGGGCGAAGGCCCAGCAGGCCAGGGTCGGATAGAGGGAGAGATAGGCGCAGAGGCCGGCCAGCAGCACGAAGGCGGCGGGCAGCGGAATGCCGCCAAACTCCGTCATGCTGACATGGATCCACCACTGTCCCGGCAAAAACAGCCCCATGGCATAGCCGAAGCCGCGCCAGGCCGCCTGCTTGGGGTTGGCCTTGTCCAGCAGGGCATAGAGGCCGAGCAGGGAAAGGATCACCAGAGGCCAGTAGCCGAAAGGGGAGAAGGCCAGCACGGCGATGGCGCCAGAGGCCAGGGCGAACAGGCTTGTCAGAAGTTTCGATTTCACGGGGGATCGGGGCTCGAATTGGGCTGAATAAAAGTGGAATGGCCGACATCTTAACCGCAAACAGCGCTAACGGCGAGCCTCCCGGCCAGCCGGATGTCGAAGGGGGGCGCAGCAGGGGAATGGGAAGGGGCGGGGGCGGCAGAATGACAAACGCCCCTGAAAGCAGGGGCGTTGATTGACGGCGCGAGGAGCGCGGGATCAGGACTCCGGCTGGGCCGCCGCGTGATTCTCCGGGATCTTCACCTGCAGTTGCTGCAGGCGGCGACGGTCCGCGTGCATCACCTTGAACAGGTAGCCGTCCAGCTCTATCTCCTCGCCCTTCTTGGGCAGGTGGCTGAAGGCATGCATCACCAGGCCGCCCACGGTGTCCACCTCTTCATCGCTGAACTGGGTGCCGAAGAAGTCGTTGAAGTCCTCGATCTCGGTCAGCGCGCTGACGGAGAAGACCCGTTTGCTGATGCGGCGGATCTCTTCCGGCTCATCCTCGATGTCGTCAAACTCGTCGTCTATCTCGCCAACAATCAGTTCGAGTATGTCTTCTATGGTCACCAGACCGGAGACGCCGCCGAACTCGTCCACCACTATGGCCATGTGGTAGCGCTCTTCGCGGAACTCCTTGAGCAGGCGGTCGACCCGTTTGCTCTCCGGCACTATCACTGTGGGGCGCAGGATCTTCTCGAGCTGCAGCGGCTCGCTGGCGTGATGGCCGCCAAAGCCGAACGGCAGCAGATCCTTGGCGAGCAAGATGCCCTCCACGTGATCCTTGTCTTCGTTGATCACCGGGAAGCGGGAGTGTCCGGATTCGATGATGACGGGCAGGAAGTCGTCCACAGGCTGGGACTTCTCTATGGTCACCATCTGGGAGCGGGGGATCATGATGTCACGCACGCGCAGCTCGGCAATTTCGAGCACGCCCTCGATCATGTCCTTGGTGTCCTGATCGATGAGGTCGCGTTCTTCCGCATCGGCGATGACTTCCACCAGATCATTGCGGTCTTTTGGCTCGCCCTGGAAGAGTTGGCTGAGCTTGTCGAGCCAGGTTTTCTTCGGCGAGCCGGTACTAGGGTGATCGTCGGTCATTTTCTCTCTTGGTTACTCGTGTGAACATTCGGGATGTTGTCTTGCCGATATAAGGATGGCGGCTGTCTGTTTCAAGACGGTGACCCCCTTACCGGCCTGTCACTCTTCTACGTCGTCGAGGTAGGGATCCGCAAAGCCGAGCTCCTGCATGATGTCGCGCTCGAGCTGCTCCATCTCCTCGGCCTCCTCGTCATCGATATGGTCATAACCTAGCAGATGCAGACTGCCGTGCACAACCATGTGAGCCCAGTGGGCCTCGAGGGGTTTGTTCTGCTCGAGGGCCTCGGCCTCGACCACCTGGCGACAGATCACC
The DNA here is from genome assembly GCF_046087985.1 of Aeromonas ichthyocola. Taxonomy (NCBI): domain Bacteria; kingdom Pseudomonadati; phylum Pseudomonadota; class Gammaproteobacteria; order Aeromonadales; family Aeromonadaceae; genus Aeromonas; species Aeromonas ichthyocola. The sequence goes on along the minus strand of NZ_JBJSWH010000001.1, from coordinate 882,518 downwards.
AGATCCCCGAGCAGGGGGAGTTCCATGCCGGGAGGAGCCTCGAACGGGAAGGATAGCACGTTGGTGGGCTTGTCCTTGCCGCGGTAGGTGAGGTTGAGCTCGCGGCTCTCCGCCTCGTCCACCAGGCGTACCGTCACCTCGGCCTCCTCCTGGAAACCCAGAATGGTGCCATCGAGCCAGCCTTGCAGCTGGGCTTCGGTCGGCAGGCCGTCGGTGCTGGCGCAGGCCAGCTGCAGATCCAGGGTCACGCTCATTGGGCACTCTCTTTGCTGGTGTTCTCGTTGCGGGTATTGGGGGCGCTCTTCTCGGCCGCCTGCCGGGCGTCAAACGCCTCGTAGGCCTGCACTATGCGGGCTACCACGGGATGGCGCACCACGTCCTTGGATTCGAAGAAGTTGAACGACAGGCCATCGACCCCCTGCAGCACTTCAAGGGCGTGGCGCAGGCCGGATTTGGTGCTGCGCGGCAAGTCCACCTGGGTGATGTCGCCGGTGACCACCGCCTTGGAGTTGAAGCCGATGCGGGTCAGGAACATCTTCATCTGCTCCGTGGTGGTGTTCTGGGCCTCATCCAGGATGATAAAGGCATCATTCAAGGTTCTTCCGCGCATATAGGCGAGGGGCGCCACCTCGATGATGTTGCGCTCCATCAGCTTCTCGACGCGCTCGAAGCCCAGCATCTCGAACAGGGCGTCGTAGAGGGGGCGCAGGTAGGGATCCACCTTCTGGGAGAGATCCCCGGGCAGGAAGCCGAGCTTCTCACCGGCTTCCACCGCCGGGCGGGTCAGCAGGATGCGGCGGATCTCCTGGCGCTCCAGGGCATCCACGGCGGCGGCCACCGCCAGATAGGTCTTGCCGGTGCCAGCCGGGCCAATGCCGAAGCTGATGTCGTGGCGCACTATGTTGCTGATGTACTGGGCCTGGTTCGGGCTGCGGGGCTTGATGAGACCGCGCTTGGTCTTGACCGTCACCTCCTTGCCATAGGGCTGGCTCGGCGCCTCGTCATCGTCCTGCTCCAACACCCGGGACTCCTGCACCGTCAGGTGCACCATCTCGGGAGTAATGTCGGTCACCTTGCCCCCCTTGAGGGGCTGGGTCTCCACATAGAGGTGCTTGAGGATGACGGCCGCCGCATCTATCTGGGCCTGCTTGCCGAGCAACTGAAAGTGGTTGTCACGGTAGCTGATCTCGATGCCGAGACGGCGCTCCAGCTGCTTGAGGTTGTCGTCAAAGGGGCCGCACAGGCTGGCGAGACGCAGGTTGTCGGCGGGTTCCAGGTGCAGGTTCAGGGTCGAGATGTGTCGGCTCAAGGTGTCCTCGTATCGGCTGTTCCCCCCGCCCTCGGGAGGGGGGAGAAAATTAATGGGGTCTGAAGGCCGCCACCCCGAGATCATCGGGGACGTTGTCCGGACGGCGAGCCAGGATTTCGCTCGGCGCCGTGGCGATGCGCAGATTCATTTCGTCCTCGCCGCGGATGAAGCGACCACGCAGGGAGTAGGGGCGCACGTCGGTGATCTCCACGTCGGCGAAGCCGCCGATGAGGCGGTGCGGGCCTTCGAAGTTGACCACCCGGTTGTTCTCGGTGCGGCCACTGAGCTGCATGGGATCCATCTTGGAGGGCCCCTCCACCAGGATGCGCTGCACCGAGCCCAGCATGGCGCGGCCGATGAGCATGGACTGGTGATTGATCTGGTTCTGCAGGCGGGTGAGGCGGGCCTTCTTCACCTCCATGTCGACGTCGTCCGGCAGATCGGCGGCCGGGGTGCCGGGGCGCGGGCTGTAGATGAAGCTGAAACTCATGTCGAAGTTGATCTCCTCGATGAGCTTCATGGTGGCCTCGAAATCCTCGTCCGTCTCGTTCGGGAAGCCGACGATGAAGTCGGAACTCATGGTGATGTCGGGACGGGCGGCGCGCAGGCGGCGGATCTTGGACTTGTACTCCAGCACTGTGTGGGGGCGCTTCATCATGGTCAGGATGCGATCCGAGCCGCTCTGCACCGGCAGGTGCAGGAAGCTGACCACTTCCGGCGTGTCCTTGTAGACCTCGATGATGTCGTCGGTGAACTCGATGGGATGGCTGGTGGTGTAGCGAATGCGGTCGATGCCGTCGATGGCGGCCACCAGGCGCAGCAGCTCGGCGAAGGTGCAGTCATTGCCATCGAAGGTCGGGCCGCGGTAGGCGTTGACGTTCTGACCGAGCAGGTTCACCTCGCGGACCCCCTGCTGGGCGAGCTGGGCGATTTCGTAGAGCACGTCGTCGAGCGGGCGGCTCACCTCCTCGCCGCGGGTGTAGGGCACCACGCAGAAGGAGCAGTATTTGGAGCAGCCTTCCATGATGGAGACGAAGGCGGTGACCCCCTCGGCACGGGGTTCCGGCAGGTTGTCGAACTTCTCAATCTCGGGGAAGGCAATGTCCACCTGGGCACCGCGCCCCTCCTGGACCTGCTTGATCATGGCGGGTAGGCGGTGCAGGGTCTGGGGGCCGAAGACGATGTCCACATAGGGCGCACGTTGGCGCAGGGCTTCCCCTTCCTGGGAGGCGACGCAGCCACCCACCCCTATCACCAGTCCCGGTTTTTTCAGCTTGAGCTTCTTCCAGCGACCGAGCTGGTGGAACACCTTCTCCTGGGCCTTTTCACGGATGGAGCAGGTATTGAGCAGCAGGACGTCTGCCTCTTCGGGCTCTTCGGTCAGGGTGTAGCCGTTGCTGGCATCCAACAGATCCGCCATCTTGGACGAGTCGTACTCGTTCATCTGGCAGCCCCAGGTCTTGATATGAAGTTTCTTGCTCATCGCTACTCTTGACTATTTTTGCTATCGACAGGGTCAAAGGACCGGCCATTTTACTCTTCAATCCTGGTGCTGACCAGTCTGGGGCCGCGCCGCCGCCAGATGGCCTGGCCCGTCGCGGCAATTGCCCGTCTGACTCACTGTTTATCCGGTCTCCTTGCGTTATCATGCCCCATTCGGTTCGCCCCTCTCTCCTTGTTCGGGGCGACCCCTTGCAGGAATCAAGTTATGGAACAGTGTGATATCGCCATCGTCGGCGCCGGCATGGTGGGCGCCGCCACCGCCTGCCTGCTGGCGGCAGAGGGTCTCAACGTGCGGGTCATCGAGACCCGGTTGCCGGAACATTACGCCCCGGATCAGCCGCTGGATCTGCGGGTCTCCGCCATCAGCCAGGCCTCGGTGGCGCTGCTGGACAAGGCCGGCGCCTGGTCGCACCTGCAGCAGATGCGGCTGTGCCCCTACCGCCGGCTGGAGACCTGGGAGCTGGACGGCTTCGCCACCCGCTTCGACTCGGCGGATCTGGGGCTGCCCCAGCTTGGCTACATCATAGAGAACCGTCTGGTGCAGCTCGCCCTGCTGAGGCGAATGGAAGATTTTCCCAATATCCAGACCCACACCCCGGCGGCTGTGGTCCGGCTGCAGCAAAGTGCCGAGCACGCCAGTCTGCTGCTCGACGATGGTACCGAGCTGCAGGCGCGCTGGGTGCTGGCCTGCGATGGTGCCGAGTCGCTCACCCGCCGCCTCGCCGGGATAGGGGTGTCGCGCTTCGAGTACCGCCAGCACTGCATGCTGATCAACATAGATACCGAGTTCGAGCAGGAAGACATCACCTGGCAGCAGTTCACCCCGAGCGGCCCGCGCGCCTTCCTGCCCCTGCCGGGCCGGCACGGCTCCCTGGTGTGGTATGACAGCCCGGCCCGCATCCGGGCGCTGGCCGCCATGGGCAATGAGGCCCTGGCCGCCGAGGTGCGCCGTCACTTTCCGGCCCGGCTCGGTGGTTTCCAGGTGACCGGCAAGGGGAGCTTCCCCCTGGTGCGCCGCCACGCCAACCATTACCACGCCGGCCGGGTTGTGCTGCTCGGCGATGCCGCCCACACCATCAATCCGCTGGCGGGGCAGGGGGTCAACCTCGGCTTCAAGGACGTGGCCTGCTGGGCTGAGTTGCTCGGCAAGGCGGGGGCTGACTGGCACGACATCAGCCTGGCCAGCCGCTACGAGCGCCGTCGCCGCCCCGACAACCTGCTGATGCAGTCGGGGATGGATCTCTTCTACGGGGTGTTCAGCAACGACATAGGGCCGCTGCGCCTGACCCGCAACCTGGCCCTGACCCTGGCGGACAAGGCGGGCCCGCTCAAGGAGATGGCGCTGCGCTACGCTCTGGGGCTGGTGTAGGCAGCAGGACATTGACGACGAGGAGGCAGAAGCATGAACAAGGCATTGCTGGTGATCGACTTTATCAACGACATCGCCCACCCGGACGGGCGCATCGCCGCCTCGGCGGCCCATGTGCAGGAGCAGGATGCCATCCTCCATGCCAACCAGGCGCTGGCCCATGCCCGTGCCAGGGGCTGGCTGGTGGTGCTCATCAAGGTTGGCTTCGACGGCGGCTATCTGCTGCAACCCAAGGGCTCCCCCATGTTTGGCCGGGCTCACCAGCAGGGCACCCTCTCCCTGGCCGATAGCGGCACCGACTTCCACCCCGAGCTGGATGTGCAGCCCGGGGATCTGGTGCTGACCAAGCCCAGGGTCAGCCCCTTCTACGGCACGGCGCTGGAACCCGCACTGCGGGCCAATCGGATCGATCACCTCTATCTGTGCGGGGTGAGCACCGGCTGGGCCATTCAGGCCGCCGCCCGGGATGGCCACGATCGGGACTACGCCATCACCATACTGGAAGATGCCTGCGCCGCCGCCGATGCCAATGAGCACCATGCCTCCCTGCGCCAGCTCGGTCGCATCGCCGAGGTGATCAAGGTGGCCCAGCTGGCTTGATCCCCGCGGCAGGCGGAGCTTGTTCACTGTTTTGACATTTTGTCTGCAGCCCGCTGTCGGGCCGCAGCTTTATTATCTGCTGACTTAATTGTTAATAGATGGCGGTATGCCACTTTTGCCACAGGATGGCCATCATGGTGGATGATATACAGAGGCCGCGAAGTCACTTCTCCGAGCGGGCTCATTATCTGGCTGCGCTGCTGGATTCGCTGGAAGACCAGATATCGGTGATAGATCGGGGATGGCGTGATCCATTACACCAATCTCGCCGAGCTGTTTGCCGAGCAAAACGGCATGCCAAAGGGATATAACTGGATTGGGGTCAATCCTATATTGGCAGGCTTGTGACGCTGAATCCGAGCCCTCGGGATTGGCTGCCGTAGGGGGATCCTGGCAGGGTTATCCGTCATCAGCAGGAGAAGTTCTATCTGGAATACCCCTGCCACAGCCCCGACACCCAGCGCTGGTTTATGATGCAGCAATTGGCGCGGCAAGCTGATCCCGGGCTGGTGCTGGCCGGGATCTTCATTTCATTGCCCATATCAATATTACCGAGCGCCAAGCTCTTCTTTCAGAGCAGGAGGCGGACAGCCTCTCCCAACATGATCCCTTGACCGGGCTGGCCAATCGGCGGCTGTTCAACAGCTTTTTGCAGATGACCTCCTGGCGAGGACGCGTGAACATACCCCGCTCAGATGGGTGGATAAGTCCCTGCAATGACCATCTTGCAGTCCTGCTAGCTGCCAGCTGGTGGGCCATCTTTATCTTGCAGGCCGGGGGTGGGCCATGGCCGCCGATGCCCCTTCGTCATGGTGGTGACGAGTTTGCCCTGCGGTACGTCGTTGTTGGGTGAGGGCAATACCGATCACTGTTTCAGATGCGGTCCCAGCGGATTGGAGAGGATGGCGTCATCCGCCTGGAATAGGCCATCCCGAACGACTGGCTGGGCGTCACATCGAGGGTGTGCAAATAATATGGCGGCCGAGGGGATCAGCTTAGCGTCACAGCCCGGATACCCAGCGCTGGTTCATGATGCCTCCGCCACCTACACGGCACCGAGCAACTGCAGGAGCTGGACATGGCCTACCTCTCCCTGCACGACCCGCTGACCGGACTGGCCAACCGGCGGCTGTTCAACAGCTTTCTGCACAACGAGTGGCGGCGCAGCATTTATTGCGCCCATCTCCTTCATCATGCTGGATCTGGACAACTTCAAGCTGTGCAACGACCACTTCGGCCATCAGGTCACTGCGCAGGTGGGTCAGCTGCTGACACCTGAGCGGGCCACCGATCTGCCGTGCCGCTTCGGCGGCAGCGAGAAACTTGATCCTCGGCGACACCGCCCCCTTGGGGGAGGCCATTCGCGTCGGCACGAGAGAGCGTGCTTATCCCTTTGGCTGGCCATTTGTTAGTCACCAGCAAGGGTTGGTTTCAGCGTTCAGGCGTGGCCGACACCGGCAGGGGATGGCTATCGCATGCGACCTGCCTCATCGATGAAGTGATCCCGGATGGGATCGGCAAAGTCCGGATTCCATACCATGCTGACTTCCCACTCGGAGCAGGGGCCGGAGAGCGGATAGAGGGTGACATCGGGCCCGCGATAAAGCTGACGCTGCGTGGCAGGATGGCGTTGCCTATGCCCGCCGCGACCAGCGCCACCAGTGTCTGGATATCCTCGGCCTCCTGGATCATGCCGGTCAGCCGGTTGGCGCCGAGAAAGCCGGCGATCTGCTGGCTGAGGCCGGGGCAGCGGTGGCCCACCATCTGCAACAGGGGTTGACTGGTCAGTGCCTGCTGGACGTCGAATGCGGCCGGGTCTGGCCCGGTCATTCGTGGCTCGGCACCGCCAGCACCAGCCGGTCGATCAGCAGTCTGTGCTCCTGCAGCTGCGGCGCCTCTGGGCCTGCGCATAAAGCCAAGCTGCAGCTGGCCCGCCAGCAGCAGATCCTGCTGGATGGCGGAGGTCATATCCTGCAGATGGACCATCACGTCCGTGACCTGCTGCTTGAAGCTGGCCACCAGCGCAGGGGCCAGCGCGAAACTCGACAGGCCGAACCCAATCTTGAGGCGCCCGGCGGCGCCACTCGCCAGCGCCAGGGCGTGGTGCTCGAATCCCTTGCCGTGTTCCACCAGGGCGCGGGCCTGGGGCAGCAACTGGGTGCCGATGGCGGTCAGCTCTGCACCATGGCGGCCCCGGTTGAACAGGGTGCTGCCGAGCGCCAGCTCCAGCCCCTGGATCTGCTTGGTCAGCGCCGGTTGCGTGATGAAGAGCCGACTGGCGGCCTCCCGGTAGTTGGCGGCCTCGGCCAGCATGACGAAGGCCTGCAGTTGCCTTAAGTCGAATTTCATTCCATTTGGTTATCCAATGTGGCGATTTATTGATTATAAATTATCTAACTGCCTTGTTCTAATGGTCTCGAAACGGGCCTTTTGCCCTCTGACCAGCCACAAGGAGTCATGTCATGTCGAGCGAACGCTATCTGTTCTTGATCAAGGGAAGCCTGGTAATGGCCCAGCCACTGGCGGCGCCTGAGACGGGTGAGCTGTTGACCAGCCTGTTGCAGCAGGGATTTGCCGTCGGGCCCCTGTCGGTGTGGGCGAGCAATACCGAGCAGGCGCTCGCCTGCTATGAGCAGTCGGCCCAGCGGCAGGCCTTCGTCGACGTGCTGGCGGGGAGAACCGCATGACCATGCTCACCCTGAGGGCCGAGGCCCTGCTGTTGGACATGGACGGCACCCTGGTGCACTCCACCACCGAGGTGGAGACCGTCTGGCGGCTCTGGTGCCAGGGCCATCGGCTGGATCCCGCGCCTGTGCTGGCCATGTGTCACGGGGTGCGCTCGCGGGAGGTGATCCGCGCGCTGGCGCCACAGCTGGATCTGGCCCGGGAGGTGGCGCTGCTCGACGAGCTGGAGATCCAGCATGCGGAGGTGGCCGAGGCTGTCGCCGGGGCCCGCACCCTGCTGGCGGCCTTGGCGCCGGATCGCTGGGCGCTGGTGACCTCCGCCAGCCAGCGGGTGGCGCGGCACCGCCTGACCAGTGCCGGGTTGCCGTTGCCAAAACTATTGATTGGGGCAGAGGAGGTGGAGCGGGGCAAGCCGGATCCCGAGCCTTATCTGCTCGCCGCGCGCCGGCTGGGTCTTGCTCCCGCCGACTGCCTGGTGTTCGAGGATGCCCCGGCGGGGATACTCAGCGCCCTGCAGGCCGGTTGCCCCGTGGTGCAGATCGGGGGCGACAGGCGGCTCGACCCGGCGGTCGTGGCGGTGATCCCCGATTGGAGTCAGGTGACTGTGGTCGCGAAGGAAGCAGGCCCCTTGTTGGTGACGCTGCCGACCCGAGAGGCGGGCGACAAAAAGCCCCCGGCGAGCGAGGGCTTGAGCGGGCGAGACCCCGGGACTATTTGAAGACCCGGAAGCGGACCTCGTCGTCCATGAAAGTCTTGTCACCGGCCGGTTGCTCTATGCTGCCAAAGGGCATCTGGGCACGCAGCAGCCAGCTGGCGGGCAGATCCCACTCCTTGCGAACCGCTTCGTCGATCAGCGGGTTGTAGTGCTGCAAGGAGGCGCCTATGCCTTCCTGGGCCAGGGTGGTCCAGACCGCAAACTGGGCGATCCCGGTGGCATGTTCGGACCAGATGGGGAAGTTGTCGGCATAGAGGGCGAATTTCTGCTGCAGATCCTTGATGACGGCGGTGTCCTCGAAGAACAGCACAGTCCCGAAACCGGCGCGGAAGCTGCCGTTTACCTTGGCTTCGCTCTGGGGATAGGCCTCTGGCGGCACAATCTTTTTCAATTCAGCTTTGACGATGTCCCACAGCTTGTGGTGCTGCTCGCCAAACAGGATGACGGCACGGGAGCTCTGGGAGTTGAAGGAGGAGGGGCTGTGCTTGATGGCATCCTTGATGAGGGCCGTCAGCTGGGCCTCGGAATGGGTCACCTGGTCACCCAGGGCATAGATGGTACGACGTACTTTGATCTGTTCGATAAACGGACTGCTCATAACATCTCCTTGGTTGATGAATCGTTGCTGCCAGCGTTGCCGACAAAGGTCATCTGGCTCCGATTTCTCGAGTCATGGACTATAACACCTTCTGTGCAAGAAACCGTCAACGCTGGGTGATGACTGTTTCTACTTTTTATGGATATTCAGATGCCGAAACCGGGTATGGCCCCTTGATGTCTTTATTGTCATTAACCTTGGGTGTTAATGACTTCAATCAATATAACGGTGGTGTTTTCCACTATAAAATTCATGTTACGTGACATTTTATAGAGGGTGGCATGCCTGCAACTATCATCAAGGAACGCTACTACATACTGACGCCGCTGTCGTTCCTGCTCGGTGCCCTGGTGCTGATCGCCACCCTGTTGCTGGCGGCGGCCAGCTACCTGCGCAGCATAGACAAGACCCTGGCCGGCTATGACCACATGCTCACCTCCATAGACGCCACCCTGATCCACGAGATGGTGCTGGCCAATCGGCGCCAGCTCGGCGTGCTGGAGGCCTCCCTGGACAAGCAGGCCATCGCGAGGGGCGACTCGGCCATCAACGGGATCTGGGCCATAGCCCACCAGTTCAAGCACGACGCCCACTTCCTCTACTTCTACAACGCCCGCTTCGACCGTCTCGACAGCTATCCCGACTGGCCGGTACCGACCGACTATCAGGCGCAGAGGCGCCCCTGGTATCAGGCCCTGGCCAGCGACAGCGGCGAGCTCATCTGGTTTGGTCCCTACCAGGAGTTCGGCAGCGACGCAGAGGTCCTGACCCTGATCAAGCGGGTCAAGGATGACGAGGGGCAACTGCTGGGCCTGCTGATGGTCGACATGTCGTTCAACTCGCTGCAGGCGGCGCTGCAACGGGCGATGGGCAGCGACCAGGCCGCCCTCTACATCACAGAGCGCAAGGATGGGCGGCTGGTGGTGGGACACAACCTGTCACTGCTGCCGGCGGTCTCCGGTGCCTCTAGCCAGGGAGCCGGGCTGAGCGTGATCCGCAAAGGCTGTCACCTGAGGTTGCCGCTGTCGGATATCGCCTGGGATCTCAACATCTATCTGCCCCCCGCCCACTTTCGCGGCAACCTGCAAGATACCCTGCTGATGGTGGTGCTGCCCGCGCTGGCGCTGCTTGCCATCTGGCTGTGCAGCCTGCTGTTTCTGGTGCGCATCTTTCGCCAGGAGCAGACCCTGGTGCAGCGATCCCTCTGTGGCCTCGTTCAGGATGAGGCGCTGATGGAGATCCAGCTGCGCCAGCGCACCTGGTTCGTGCACGGCAGCCTGGGGGAGATCCATCAGGTGAGAAACAGCCTGCAGCAGGGGCAGGATGCCCTGCTGCACGATCCCCTCACCGGCATCATGAACCGGCGGGCCTTCGAGCAGGACAGGGCCAGGCTGGCGCAGGAGGAGAGGCCCCACTGGCTGGTGCTGTTTGATGTGGATAGCTTCAAGCGCGTCAATGACAGCTGGGGGCACGGGGTGGGGGATGGGGTGCTGTTCCGGGTGGCCACCATAATGGCAAGAACCCTGGGAGAGGCTCAGGTCTACCGCATCGGGGGGGATGAGTTTGCGGCCCTGCTGCCCTGGGAGCAGGAAGAGGTCGAGGATCGCCTGACCCATCTGCTGGCCCGGGTGCGGGCGCTGAAGTGGCGCGAGTTTGAGGAGAGCATCACCCTGAGTGCGGGGGGGGCTCGCTACCCGGATGACGCCGATGCCCTGCTCGATCGGGCGGATGAGTGTCTGTACCAGAGCAAGCGGCAGGGACGGGACTGCTGGCATCTGTCAGCCACTTCGCCTCCCTCCAAAGGGGCTGTAGTGACAGTATCTGTCTGACCGTCATCGGGAGAAAAAGGGCCTGAATGGCCGAGAAAGGGGTCACAGTGGGGATAATTTCCCATGTGACCTTTTTTTTTAATTCATTTTCAGTCGGTTAGCCCATGTGATTGAGCCATGTCGCGAAGCAGAGACAGTCAGCCTGTCGGCGAAGACGCCGTAATCCCGGTAGCGTAGTCCGGGACGCTTTGTATAGTGCAGGGAAAAATAATCAATCAGACATCAGGTTTGACAGGAGTACCCCATGGAGATGAACAAATACGGCATGAGCGCAGTGGCGCTGCTGGGCGCGCTGCTGTTGGGCAATGGTCAGGCGCAGGCGTCCGAGACCCTCAATACCATACTCGGTGGTGGCGTCGGCGGCGTCGCGGGCACCATGATAGGCAAGCAGCTGGGGGGCGACACCGGCGCCCTGGTGGGAGCCGCAGTCGGCGGTGCGGCAGGCGGTGCGGCCACGGCCGACAGGGGCAACAAGAATGAGGCTGCCCTGGGTGGCGCCGTCGGTGCCCTGGGTGGTGCAGCCATCGGCAAGAGCGTGGGTGGCGATACCGGTCGCCTGATCGGCGCCGGCATAGGCGGGGCCGGTGGCTCTGCCATCGGTGCCAGAACCGGCGATAGCCACGAGTCCAACAACGACTACCGGGGGGGGCACCGCTACCGGGGTGACAACGGCTATCACAATGGCCACCACAAGCATCACAAGAAGTACAAGAAGCGCAGATGGCACGACGATGACTGATGTCATCCCGAGCATAATGAAAAAGGGGCCAGGGGCCCCTTTTTCGTCTCCGTCGTTTAGACCAGGCGGTGCTGGCGCCTGCCGAGGGCGAAGGCGTTGATGTTGTCGATAAGCTGATCCGCGAGACGCTGCATCGACTCCTCGCTGGCCCAGGCCACATGGGGCGTCAGGATGAAGTTGGGGTAACGCAGCGCCTGCATCAGGGGGTGGTCGGGGGGCGGTGGCTCGACGCTTGCCACATCGAACCCGGCGCCGCCGAGGCGACCGTTGCCGAGCGCCTCCAGCAGGGCCTGCTCGTCCACCAGGCCGCCGCGGCCCACGTTGATCAGCAGGGCCCCCGGTTTCATCATGGCCAGCTCCCGCTCCCCGATGAGGTGGCGGGTGTAGGGGGTGAGCGGGCAGTGCAGGCTGATCACATCCGAACTCTGCAGCAGGGCCTCCAGGGGCAATCTGTCTTCATCCCCGGGGGCGCCGACCTGGCTCTGGGCATAGAAGACCTCCATGCCGATGGCGCCGGCTCTCTGCCCCAGGGCCTGACCCAGGGTGCCCTTGCCTATGATGCCGAGCCGCTTGCCGTGCAGATCCATGATGGGGTGATCGAAGAAACAGAACTGGCCGCTCTGCTGCCAGCGCCCCTCCTGCAGGGACTGGCGCCAGGCGAACAGGTTGCGTGACAGGGCCAGCATCAGAGCCATGGCGTGTTCGGGAACCGAGGGGCCCGAATAGTTGCGGATGTTGCACACGGCGACATTGGCGGCGCGGCACGCCTCCAGATCCAGGTTGTCGCTGCCGGTGGCCGCCAGGGCGATCAGGCGCAGGTCCGGCAGCCGGGCCAGCTCGGCGGCCCGATGCGTACCTTGTTGATGATGGCGATGCTGGCGTCTTTCAGTCGCTCCACCACCTGCTCGGGGGCCGTGCTCGGGTAGCTCTGCCAGTGATGGGGAAAGTCGGGGTGGCGCAGGGTGATGCCGGTATCCAGGGTATCGCTGTCGAGAAACACAATTTGCTGCATGGAGCCTCCTGCCGTTGAGGCGTTCATGATGCCAAACATCGGCGACCGAGGGCCAGTTTGCTGCGCATCAATGGCTTGGCAATCGCGCCGGATGTGAGGCAGGCGGCATTTTTCGGGTCAGAGCCAGCCCAGATGGGTCAGCCAGCCCTGGATGCGCCCCGGCGTTTCGTCCAGCTCCATCAGGGCGTAGGGGCGGTAGTTGAGCTTGTGGCTGCGGCGGCTCTCGCTCTTGCGCGCCTCGGCGGCCAGCAGGGGCCAGCGCCCCCCGTCTTCCTGATAGAGATCCAGGGTGGGAATGCTGGCCTGGGCCACCTGCTTGGCCAGGGTCTGGTTGCTCAGCTGGTTGGGAAAGAAACCGTCGAGCAGCACCAGGGCATCGGGGGCGGGCAACTGCTCGCTGGTGATGAGGTTGGCGGCCCAGGCCGCGCTGGTGCCTTGCGCCAGCAGCAGCTTGAAGCCGCCCTCCTGCAGCTTGGCGTCACCTAGCTTGACGATGCGCTCGGCAAATTGCTGGCGAAACGTCGATGGCCTGCTGCTTCTTCTCGGCGGCAGGGTCCAGTTCGGTCTGCTGGGGCGAGGGGAGCAGCAGCAAAGTATCGAAGCCGAGCCGGCCAAGGGCCCGGGTCAGCTGCCACAGCTGGCCGCTGCGCTGCCAGTCGGGCAAGAGGATGGCCAGCCCCACATAGCTGTCGCTGTCGTGCTTGGCGAACAGCACTGTCTGCTTGTCGATCTGGGTGCTGTTGGGCAGCCCCTGCCAGTCGTTGTTCTGCCAGTAGATCGAGCGGTGTCAGCGGTGTGCCCTCGCTGGCCTGCAAGGGGTTGCTCGCCAGCAGGGTCAGTAACAGCAGTGATAAGAACAATCTGGCCATATGCGCTCCCCCGGTTATTCGGGTTAGCGGCGGCGGCCGGATTTCTGAAGGGGGAAGTGGCAGCGCTAGGGTGATGGCCGGTCGGTGCTGGGCGAGCCTGGCCAGCTGGCGGTCGTGCAGGGGGGAGAGCAGCAGCAGGGCAGCTGACGGCGCCAATCAGGGCGAAGAACATGTCGGACTGGGTATCCCAGGGGTCGCCCTGGGTGCCGAGAAACTCGATCCGCCCCCTGACCGAGCGCGAGGGCGGCCCCCCACTCGATGAACTCGTAGGTGGCGCTGATGGCGAGCACCACGCAGACCACCAGAAACGCCAGCATGCGCTTGCCCTGCACATAACCTCCGCGCAGCAGTATCTCCCGGCAGGCCAGGGCGGGCACGAAGCCCTGGAAGAAGTGGCCAATCTTGTCATAGGGGTTGCGGCTGAGCTCGAGCCACTGCTGCAGCTCGAAAAACCAGCGGCACCCGGGCATAGGTGTAGGCGCCCCCCAGCATCAGCACCATGGCGTGCAGGGCGATGCACAGATAGAGCAGGCTGGTGAGGGGAAAACGGCGGTGTGTCAGGATAAGCAGCGGCATGGCGATGAGCACGGGGGCGACTTCCAGCAGCCAGGTCGCCCTGTCATAGGGTTGCCAGCCGGAGAGGACCAGCAGTACCAGGGTCAACAGAGCAGCAACAGCAGGAGTTTTTGATGTGCACCCATAAAAAAGGCTATGTCATTACGGGCATGGGGCGCCCCAGCGCCTCATGAGGGAGGAGGAACCTGACTTCATGGTGTAGCCCCCCATCTCCCGGCGCGAGACGCAAAGGGCACAGGACGGCAGGGGAATTCTCCCTCAATGCTCCAACTGGAAATCGGCCCTGCTGTCACTGACCGGGGCTGAATGATCGCAGGGCGGATCCCCATAAAGAAAAAGCGAGCCTGGGGCTCGCTTTTTTCAACACGGGCGTGAAGCCGTCAAATCAGTTGACGCGACGCTTGAACTCGCCGGTGCGGGTGTCGATTTCGATCTTGTCGCCGATCTCTACGAAGGCGGCAACGGCCAGCTCGTAGGTGGTGCCCTTCAGGCGGGCCGGCTTGGTCACTTTACCGGAGGTGTCGCCACGGGCGGCCGGCTCGGTGTACTCGACTTCGCGAACTATGGTGGTCGGCAGTTCTACGGAGATGGCTTTCTCGTTGTAGAAAGTCACTTCGCAGATGTCTTCCATGCCGTCAACCATGTAGTTCAGGGCGTCACCCAGGTTGTCTTTCTCGACGTCGTACTGGTTGTACTCGGTGTCCATGAAGACATACAGGGGGTCGGAGAAGTAAGAGTAGGTGCACTCTTTACGCTCCAGCTGAACGACTTCCAGCTTGTCGTCGGCCTTGAATACGGTCTCGGTGGCGCTGCCGTTCAGCAGGCCTTTCAGCTTCATCTTGACCACGGCGGAGTTACGGCCGGATTTGTTGAATTCGGCTTTCTGGACCACCATCGGCTCGGTACCGATCATGACGACGTTACCAGCGCGGATTTCCTGTGCGGTTTTCATGTAAAAATTCCTGTTCGTATACGGGCAGATAAAAACTGCCAGATTATATACGGCTTTCTAAAAATTTCACCAGCCGAGTGACGAGATCCCCTTCCCGCAGCAACTTCTGTGACCAGCTTCGCGCATGTTGTTGCCAAAGTGTGCCGTGGATCGGCCATTGGGCCCAGAGTTCGCTGCAATCTTCCCCTCTGTTGAGGGCCAGGTTGAGCTCGCGCAGCCACTGGCCGTCCTCGGCGGGCAAGGCCTCCAGATAGTGGTCGAGGAAGTGCGCCAGCTTGACGAGGTGGGCCTCCTCTTCCTGCTGATAGATGTGCCACAGGAAGGGCCTTGCCGCCCATTGGGCTCGCACGAAGGAGTCTTCGCCGCGCACCAGGTTGAGATCGCAGCTCCACAGCAGCCGATCGTAGCCCGCCTGGCTCGTCATCGGCAGCAGTTTGATGGCGAGCTTGCCCGCCTGCAGCAGATCCCCCGCCCGGGCCGTGCCGATGGCACTCTCAAGGCCGGGCGCCGCAGAGCACGTCGGGGAGGGCGCGCCCCATGGGCAGCAGCAGGGTGACCGGGGTGGCGCCCTGGCTCCAGCTCGCGACCAGGCTTTTCAGCGCCTCGCTCTCGTAGGTAAAGAGGCTGACCCGCAGCTCGTCTTGCGCCTTGGGCGGCAGCCCCAGGCTGGCCCAGTAGGCGGCAAGGCCAGCCTCGTCTTGCTGCCAGCGATCCCGCTCTGCCACCAGCCCCTGCTCGCACAGCAGGCCACCGGTTCTGGGGGTGAAGCCCGGGAAGAAGAAGTATTTATTGAGGCTCAGCTTGCCCACCCGCTGGGGGGAGGCGAGGCCGTGACAATCCTCGACCCAGGCTTCGGCCGAGAGGTACTCCAGATTGATCCAGCAGGGGGGGCTGGCTCGCCATCTGCTCGGCCATTCGTTCAATGAAGGGGGCGGGCAGCTGGCGCAGGCAAAGGCCTCGATCACCACGGTAGCCGGGATGGTGTCGGCCGGCAGGGTATCGTGCCAGTGCTGGATATGGATGCCATCGACCCACTGGCTATCCAGCGCGGGGTCGAGCCCCGGACAGATGCGGGCGAAGCTGGCCAGATCGTCCACCCAGAGCCGCACCTGCACCTCGTTGCCGTGGGTCGGGAGCGCGCCTTCCTGTTTCAGCTGGCGGGCCAGCCGCCAGGTGACGCCGATGTCGCCGAAGTTGTCCACTACGCAGCAGAAGATATCCCAGTCAAATTGGGGGAGGGGGCTGGTCATGGCAGGGCATCCAGATGCAAAAAAACCGGTGCGCAGGGTAGCACACCGGTTTCTAACTGGGGGCTGCCAACCCCCTCCCTGCCTCCCCCTTCGAACCGTCAACGCGTGACGGTTAAGGGGAGCGGCAGGTTACTCCTTGCCGTAGACGTTGTTCTCCTGCTCACGACCCGGATAAAGGTGGTGTGCGCTTTGTGCAGTTCTTTAAGCTGGCGGTAAAGCAGATGAACCAGGTTTACCTTGCCGTAGACGTTGTTCTCCTGCTCGCGCACCCGGATAAAGGTGGTGCGCTTGGTGAGCTCCTTGAGCTGGCTGGCGCCGACGTAGGTGCAGGTGGAGCGCACGCCGCCCAGGATGTCGCGCACTGCGTTCTCGACCGGGCCGCGGTAGGGCAGCAGCACCGTCTTGCCCTCGGAGGCACGGTACTCGGCGACACCGCCGGCGTGCTTGTCCATGGCGCTCGACGAGCTCATGCCGTAGAACTTCATGAAGGGGGCGCCATCGATATCCACCACCTCGCCGCCACACTCCTCGTGGGCCGCCAGCATGCCCCCCAGCATCACGAAGTCGGCGCCGCCGCCGAACGCCTTGGCCACGTCGCCCGGGCAGGTGCAGCCGCCGTCACCGACGATCTGGCCGCCGAGGCCGTGGGCCGCATCGGCGCACTCTATGATGGCGGAGAGCTGGGGATAGCCCACCCCTGTCTTGACCCTTGTGGTGCAGACCGAGCCCGGGCCTATGCCCACCTTGACGATGTCGGCGCCGGAGAGGATCAGCTCCTCCACCATCTCGCCAGTGACCACGTTGCCCGCCAGGATGACGTGGTTGGGGCAGGCTTCACGAGTCTTGCGCAGGAACTCGACGAAGTGTTGGGAGTAGCCGTTGGCCACGTCCACGCAGATGAAGCGCAGCGCCTCGGACATGGCGAGGATCTGGCGGGTCTTGATGAAGTCCTCTTCGGAGGTGCCGGTGGAGACCATCACATGGCCGAGCAGGGCCGGATCGGTTTTGCTGACGAAGGTTTGCCACTGGGCCAGGCTGTAGTGCTTGTGTACCGCCGTCATCATCTCGAAGCCCGCCAGGGTACGCGCCATGGCGAAGGTGCCGACGGTGTCCATGTTGGCGGCGATGACGGGCACCCCCTGCCACTGGGTCTGGGTGTGCTTGAAGGTGAACTGACGGGTCAGGCTGACTTGGGAGCGGCTCTTGAGGGTAGAGCGCTTGGGACGAAACAGTACATCCTTGAAACCGAGCTTCAAGTCTTCTTCGATACGCATTGCAAATTCCTTATTGAGCCTTGTGAAAGTCACTGTTGCAGTGGGCAAAATTTTCGGCAGGCACAAAAAAACCGCAGGTTTTCAAGGCCTCCGGTTTACAACAGTCTAGGCAAAAATCCCGCCAGAACAAGACTGATAATTCGCTCATCATTGTGTTAGCCTTTGGCGTCACAACCTGAGGTTGGCCACCAGCTTCATCCAGCACCTTCGCCACGGCCCCTCTCTTCCCTCTTTTTGCCCCTTGCATCACGGTCAACTGCTGTCGGATCCCCCATGCCGTGAACGCCATAGGCCGGGGTTTGGGGCCCCTGCGCCCCTTTTGCCAGTTGACAGTGGCCTGTGTGCTGCCCACTCTGGCGCAGAGGGCCAGCGTGGGCCCGCTTCGACGAGGAGAACACATTGTCCGTATCACACAAAGCAGGCTGGTTGTTGCTGGCCAGCCTCTGCCTCTCATCGGGCGCCTGGGCCGCCCCCACCGTCTATGGCTGGATCGAGAAGGGCGTGCTCATGCCGGGTGGGGTGGCGGTCAAGATGAAGCTGGATACCGGCGCCCTCACGTCCTCGCTCGATGCGCGAGAGCTGCACCACTTCAAGCGTGACGGCAAGCCCTGGGTGCGCTTCACCCTGGTGCTGACCGATGCCAACACCGACAAGGAGGTGCGCCAGACCCTGGAGCGCCCGGTGGAGCGCAGCGTGACGGTGCGCGGCGCCGGTGGCATGGAGGAGCGCCCCACTGTGACCATGTCTGTCTGTGTCGGTGACAAGCTCTACAAGGAGTGGTTCACCCTGCGGGATCGCAGCGACATGATCTATCCCGTGCTGCTCGGCCGTCGCCTGCTGGCGGAGCTGGGGCCGGTGGACTCTTCCCGCACCTTCACTGTGCAGCCGAGCTGTGGCTAGGAAGGCCTCTTTGGGATCACAAATGGTGCGCGGGGGCTTGGGCCCCCGCGCTTTTTTTCCCCTCAGGCTTGCACCGTCTATGCCGGGCGCGGCGGGGCGGGCAGCAGCACGCTCACCTCCAGGCCCCCCTCTGGCCTGTTGTGGATGTCGAGATCCGCGCCGTGCAGCTGCACTATGCGCTGCACTATGGCCATGCCAAGGCCCACCCCGTCCCCTTGCTGGGGATTGACCCGGAAGAAGCGCTCGCACAGGCGCGACAGGGCGGCGGTGGGGATGCCGGGGCCGTTGTCCCGCACATCCACCCTGACCCTGTTGCCCTCCTGGGTGATCACCACGGCGACCTCGCCGCCCACCTGGGTGTAGCGCAGCGCGTTGTCGATGAGGTTGCCAAACATCAGATCCAGCAACATGGCCTGCCCCATCACCTGCAGATGCTCGTCCCCCTCCAGGGAGAGCTGCAGATCCTTCCTCAGGGCTATGGGGGCCAGGGTAGCCAGGGTGCCCTGCAGCAGCAGGCTCAGATCCAGCTTGCCGAGCGCCGGGGCCTGCTGGTTGTCGATGCGGGCCTGGGTCAGCAGCTGGCGGATCAGCCGGTCGCTGCGATCGAGAGCCAGCAGCATCTTGCGCAGGGCCTGCTCGCGGCTGGCGTCATCCTCGGCGGCCAGGGCATTTTCACTGTGGATGCGCAGCACCGCCAGCGGGGTGCGCAGTTCGTGGGCTGCCTCGTTGGTGAACTGCTTCTCCCGCTCTATGGTGTCCGCCAGGGTGTGCATCAGGCGGTTGATCTCCGACACCAGCGGCGTCAGCTCCTCGGCCTTGATGGCCAGGTTGAGCGGGCTCAGGTTGGCGGGATGGCGCTCGCCGATGGCCTGGGTGAGTTGATTCAGTGGAGCCAGCCCCCGGGTGACCAGCCACCACAGCAGGCCGAGCAGGAAGGGCAGGGTGATGAAGAGCGGCAGCATGGTCAGGGTGGCCATCTTGCTGGCCAGCTCCCCCCGCTCGTCATCCCGCTCCGCGACTATGAGCCAGGTCTGCTCATCTTCGTTGTAGAGGGTGAAGGTGCGCCACTCGTGGTGATCCTTGGTCTCGCTGTTGAAGCCGCGCTCCAGGGTGGTCAGGGGCTGCTCCGGCGCATTGGGTGAGCGCAGCAGTATGGTGCCTTGCTCGTTGAGCAGCTGGAAGTAGAGGTTGTGCTCGAACTCGTGGCCATAGGGGGTGAACTCGTTGTCCCGCCCCAGCTGGCTGAAGCTGCGCTTCTCCTGATGGGGGTCGGCGGGCACGGCCTGCTCCCACTCCTGGTAGACGGCCCCGTTGCTGGGCAGTTCGCCGCGCTGCTTCAGATAACGGCTGAGCAGCTGGTTGGTGATGCGGGCGGACTGGGCGAGACGGGCATCGAACAGTTCTTCCATCTCGTGGTTGGCTTCCAGGTAGCCGATGAGGCCGCTGACGGCCAGGCTGAGGCTGACCAGGGCAAGGATGCCGGAGAGCAGGAAGCGGCGAATGGAGCGGACGCGACTCATCGGGCGGGCATCCCTCTGCTGCCCGGGGTATCTGGCTGCGGCACTATGTAGCCGACGCCGCGGATGTTGCGGATGAGCTCGGGGAAGAACTTCTTGCGCAGGTGGTGAATGTGCACCTCCACCGCATTGCTCTCGGCCCCCTCGTCCCAGCCGTAGAGGCTCTGCTGCAGCTGATCGCGGCTCAGCACCCGGCCGCTCTGGCTGATGAGCTCCTGCAGCAGCTTGTACTCGTGGGGGGTCAGCTTGACCGCCTCTCCCTGATAGGTGACCTGCTGGGACTCGGGGTAGATGAGGATGTCGCCATACTCCAGCACCGCCTGGGCCTGGCCCTTGCTGCGGCGCACCAGGGCGCGCAGGCGGGCGTTGAGCTCCTGCAGGGCGAAGGGCTTGACCATGTAGTCATCGGAGCCCGCATCCAGCCCCAGCACCCGATCGTCCAGGGCATCCCGGGCGGTGAGGATGAGCACCGGCAGCGTCTGTCCCTCCCGGCGCAGCTTGCGCAGCAGGCTGATGCCGTCGATGTCCGGCAGATTGAGATCCAGGATGAGGGCGGCGAACTCCTCGCTCTTGAGCGCCGACAGGGCGGGCAACCCCTGCTGCAGCCAGTCCACTGTGTAACCGCTGCTGCGCAGGGCATCCACCATGCCATCCCCCAGCATGATGTCATCTTCTACCAACAGGACTCGCATTGTTCTCTCCCTCAAATGACGCTGCCCACCAGTATGCAAGTTGGTGGGCAGAGTTTAAATAGCGCACTGATCTGCTTGTGTTTATAGCTTGGCGAGACGCTCGCGGATTTCCGTCCTGCGTCCTTCGTCCGCCGCCTCGCGGCCCGGTCTGGCCGGGGCGGCCAGGGCCTTGTCCAGATAGATCTTCGCCTGGGCCTTGTCCCCCTGATCCAGCAGGAAGTCGCCGTAGAAGAAATTGGGATCTATGCCGGTGGGGTTGATGGCGAGCGCCTGCTTGAGCAACTGCTCGGCCTTGTCGTCATCCCCGAAGCCGACCGGCCAGCCTGGCACCTGGTAGTAGAGGGAGCCCAGGCTGGTGTAGGCGGAGCCCTCCAGCGCCTTGGGATCCTGCTTGATGGCGATCTCCAGCTTGGCCTTGGCCTCCTTCACCAGGCTGAGGGCCCCGAGGCCGCCCTTGGCGCCGGCCCAGGTGCTCTTGACGATGGCGGACCAGATCAGCAGATCGGTGCGAAAGGCCTCCTTGGCACTGGCCTGCTCCGCCTGGGCGCTCAGGGTCTCAAGACAGCTCTCCTTGGCCTTGCCAGTCTCTTGATACTGGCAGTGGGCCCACTGCTGCTGAATGGTGGGCAGGGCATCGGCGGCCTGAACCAGGCTGCTTGTCAACGTGCCTCCTAGGGCGAGCAGCAGGAGACTGTGACCAAATCGGGGGCGGAAAGTGGCGTGTTTCATCTCAATGTTCCTTCTCGTGTGTGGCACAGGCGGGGTTGTCCCCGTGATCTGTGGCCAGGGGGACAGGGTGGCGGGCATGGCGTTCTATGATGGGCAGTTGTCTGGCCAGCGCCTTGTCGACCAGGGCGGGCAGCAGGGCATTGAGCCGCACGAACAGCTTCTCCGGCCAGCCGAGCCAGCTGCGGCGCGTCTCGTTGCACAGGGCGATGACGGCCTCCTCTGCCACGTCCTGGGGGCTGTCGGTCCGGGTCCCGAGCTCGGCATTCATGGCGTAGGCCGCCTGGGAGTTGAGGTGAGTGCGGGTGGCGCGGGGGGCAAAGTGCAGCACCTTGATGCCGGTGCCCTCCAGCTCTCGCCCCAGAGACTCGCTAAAGCCCCGCAGGGCGAACTTGCTGGCGCAATAGACGCTGTAACCGGCATAGCCGATGGCCCCGAGGCTGGAGCCTATGTTCATGATGACGGCGGGCTTGCGCAGCCGGGGCAGCAGGGCGCGGGTGAGCTGGATGGGCGCCTCTATGTTGAGCAGCAGCTGGCGCGTCACCTGCTCGCCGCTCTGATCCTCCAGCCAGGCAAACTGGTTGCAGCCCGCGCTGTTGATGAGCACATCCAGCCCCTGCTCCAGCGCCGGGTGCTGCAACAGCCTGGCCCGCTCCTGGGGCGAGCCCAGATCGGCGGTCACCGTCTGATGGCGTTCGGAATGAGGCAGCTCCTTGCGCAGGCGCTCCAGGGCGCTGGCCCGGCGTCCGTGCAGCAGCAGGTGCGCCCCCTGGGCCGCCAGCTCCATGGCCAGGGCTTCCCCTATGCCGCCGCTGGCGCCGGTGAGCAGTATGCGTTTCCCTTCAAGCTTCATTGGCAGGATCCCGTGAGCTGATGGAGCATGTCGCCATAGAGGCGGTAGACCACCTTGGCCGAGTGAACGATGGCGGCCTGATCCGCCGGGTCTTCCACCCGGTTCATCAGGGACTCGAAGAACTTGAGGTGCTCCTGATCCAGGGCGCCGTGGGAGCTCAGGTAGCTCATCGCCTGGGGCGGCAGGCCCAGACCGCTCTTGAGCTGGTCAGCCACCGTCAGGGCGATGGCGACGCTGGTGCCTTCCAGCACCTGCACCATGCCGAAGAAGCCCATGGGGTTGCCGCGCTGGATCTGGTCGTAGAGGAAGGCCACCATCAGCTCTATGGGCAGACCCGGCTGGCCGTGGCGCACCGCCTCGGCGTCACCGCCGCAGGCGCGGATGTCGCTTAAGATCCACTCCTGATGACCGTACTCCTCGTCTATGTACTCCCGGATGGCGCCGCGCACCCACTCATACTCCTGTCCCAGCTTGCCGCCGGTGGCCATCAGCAGCGGCACAGTGTGGCGCACGTGGTAGTAAGCCTCTGCCAGGAAGGCGAGGTAGGTCTCCCGGCTGATGTCGCCGCGGCGGCAGGCCTCGATGATGGGGGCATTGAACAGGTGCTCGCGCTCGGAGGCGGTGGCGTGTTGCAGGGTCTGGTAGAAGCTCATGAGGTCTCTCCTGTGAGGCCTTGGGTGATCTGCCGGGAAAAGTGGTGATAAATCTCGTTGCGACGGGGGCGGCCGTTGGCCGTCAGCAGGCCGGGGTGCTGATCCAGCGCCACCGGCAGCCAGTGATGGAGCCGGGCATAATCGGGCAGACGCTGGTTGAGCCTTCGATCTGCTGGGCAGTTCTGCCTCTGCCCGGCAGGGGCTGGATCAGCGCCACGTTGGCGGGCTGACCATCGCCAAAGACCACTATGCGGGCGATGGCCGGACAAAGCTGGGCCTGAGCTTCCACCCATTCCGGCGAAAAGTTGCGGCCAAAGGCGGTGATCTGGACGTTCTTCTTGCGCCCGGTGATATGCAGGTAGCCCTCATCATCCAGATGACCCAGATCGCCAGTGGCGATCTGTGTCAGAAGGCTCGCCAGTCGCTCTGTTCGGGAGTCTTCGCTGCCGAGATAGCCCAGCATGGCGCTGCCGCTCACCATAATTTCGCCATCGCTGGCGATGGTGACCTGACAGTGGGGCAGGGGGCGGCCCACGCTGCCCATCTTGTCGGCGTCCGGGCCGTTGAGCGCCACCACAGAGCCGCACTCCGAGAGGCCATACCCTTCATACACCGGCAGGCCGAGCTGGCGGGCATGAGC
Organism: Aeromonas ichthyocola; assembly: GCF_046087985.1. Lineage (NCBI taxonomy): Bacteria > Pseudomonadati > Pseudomonadota > Gammaproteobacteria > Aeromonadales > Aeromonadaceae > Aeromonas > Aeromonas ichthyocola. The sequence goes on along the minus strand of NZ_JBJSWH010000001.1, from coordinate 859,257 downwards.
GATAAGGTCAGGAGCCACCTTGCCGCCACCGACGGCAATAAAGCGCAGGCTCTTGAGCTGCTGGGCCAGCGTCGGGGTGCTGGTGCAGAGCGCCAGCAGCAGGCGCAGCAGTTCGGGCACCAGCACCAGACTGTGGGTCGGCCAGCGCAGCAGGGCCTCCCCCAGCATGGCTGGATTGAGCGAGCTGGAGCCGGTGAAGCCGAGCTCGCCGAGGGACGGAATGCGGCTGCAGGCGCCGGTCAGCAGCGGCACATAGAGGCCGGTGATGTTCTCAAGCAGGGTGGCCAGCGGCAGCAGGGTCAGGTGTTTTTCCACCTTGGCTGGCGCGACCCGCTCGGCCAGCGCATGCTCACCGCCATCATCTGGGTCAGTGACAGGCAGACGCCCTTGGGCTGGCCCGTTGTGCCGGAGGTGTAGGTGATCTTGGCGGTGCCCTTGGGCGCGCCGAGATTGGCCGGGCAGGAGTGGCGCCAGAGCGGCAGCTCGCCGGTGATCAGTTGCAGCGGCTCGGCGGCATGCCACCCCTGATGATGGGGCCCGACCAGCGCATCGGCGCCGCTGCTCTCCAGCAACCACTCCTGCTGGGCCTGACTGAAGAAGTGGGGCACCGGGATCACCACGATACCGGCACGGGTGCAGGCGAGATCATAGCAGCGCCCAGGGCAGGCCGTTGTCGAGTTGCAGCGCCAGACGGCTGAATGCCCGCTTGCTGCAGCTTGCCGGCCAGATGCTGGATCTGCTGCCACAGGTTGTGGTAGTCGAGACGCTGCTGGCTGCTCAGCAGCGCAGGGGATTGCGGATTCTCGCGGGCATGTTTGGCGATGGCGTCGAACAGGCTCATAGGGCGCACCTTTTTTGATGGGGTTGGTTGTCACTGCTCTTGCTGGTCTCGTCAAACAGGGGCGGCATGGGGGCCAGCAGGTTGAGCAGCAGGCTGCTCTGGGCCAGCACCTCGCGCCCCTGATTGATGTCCCCGGCCATCACCTTGGGCTGGCAGCGGTAGTATTCCCCCCAGGCACTGGCGTCTTCCCCCACCTGATGGGCCTGGGCAGGGGCCAGCTCCACCGGGTTGAGGCGCAGCCGGGCAAAGCTGTTACGCAGCTTGGCGGTGCCGGTGAACACCACGTAGTCGAGGGCGTTGTCACACAGCAACCGGCACAGGGCGGCAAACATCAGGCGGGCATTGCCCGGCTCGCTGCAGGCGAGGTTGCCCACTTCGATGATGCGGCTGCGGGCCGGACGTACCCCGAGGCGGGTTTCGATGGCGGCCTCGATGGGCTGCTCCAGATACTGTTCCAGATAGAGAGGCCCTCACTGGCATGCTTGAGACCACAGGCTCCGACCAGCACCCCATCGGCTCGGTAGAGCCCGAGCAGGCAGGGCAGAAAATGGGGAATGCGGGCGTTGAATTCGAGGGTGTAGGCGGCCTGGATATAAGCTTGCAGCGCCATGACCTGCTGCGGGGACTGTGCCAGCAGCAATCTGTAGGGGGCTTGGATCTCTATGGTCATGGTTGGCTCCTTCTCTTGGGATGGCTTGAGAGTAAAAGGGCAAACTTAAGAAACCCTTAAGGAGTAAAAAAAGTTGTCAGCAAGGCGGCGGGCAGGCAATCTGCGCCGCTGTTAGCCGGACAGGAGGAGCCGCCAGACGGGCAGGCGAGCTCATGTCATCCACCGCCTGCTGCCCCCTTGCCCGTGCCAGCCGCAGCCTATCCCCTGCCGGTGGCGGGCAAGCGCTATCATCGCTGCCTCGCGTGCGAGCTGGTCTGGCTGGATGCGGCGGATCATCTGGATGAGGTGGCGGAGAAGGCGGTCTATGACGGGCACGACAACCAGGTGAACGATCCCCGCTACCGCGGTTTCCTGATGCGGGCCTTCGGCGAGGTGCTCTCCCGGGTGAGCCCTCCTGCCAGCGGCCTCGATTTTGGCTGCGGCCCCGGGCCTGCACTCATCGCCATGGGACGGGAGGCGGGCTTCGAGATGGCGGGTTACGACAAGTTCTACGCCGACCAGCCCGAGCTGCTCACCCGTCGCTACGATTTCATCACCAGCACCGAGGTGATAGAGCACCTGGTCGCTCCCCGCGCCGTGCTGGACATGCTCTGGGGCTGCCTCAACCCCGGCGGGGTGCTGGTGTTGCAGACCCAGCGGGTGCTGGGAGACGAGCGCTTCAAGACGTGGCGCTACCGCCACGATCCGACCCATATCGTCTTCTTCGCCGAGGCCTCGTTTCGCGCCCTGGCGACCCGCTGGCAGGCGGAGCTCTGCTTCCCCCACGCCGATGTAGCCGTGTTCACCAAACCCTGAACGGGGCGTTTTCATTTGGCGGCGGCTTGGGCATGCTGGTGGCCTGACACCCAGGAACGGATGCCCCTATCTTCATGTCGATCCCCCATTTGTCATTGCAAGACGCCCGCCACCTGCAACTCGCAGCCCAGGGGCTGCTGACCCCGCGCCGCGCCAAGGCTGCTCCCTCCGATCTGCTGGCCTGCATAAGGCGCATGGCGCTGCTGCAGATAGACACCATCTCTGTGGTGGCCCGCAGCCCCTATCTGGTGCTGTTCAGCCGGCTCGGCCACTACGATCCGCGCTGGCTGGAGCAGTTGCTGGCCGAGGGGGATCTCTTCGAATACTGGGCCCACGAGGCCTGCTTCGTCCCTCGCGAGGATTACCGGTTGCTGCGCCATCGGATGCTGGATCCCGCCGCCATGGGCTGGAAGTTCTCCGCCCAGTGGCTCAAGACCCACGGCGGCGAGATAGAGCAGATAGTCGAGCGGATTCGCCGGGATGGCCCGGTGCGGGCCGCCGACTTTGAACGCAAGGAGGGCAAGGGCAACGGCTGGTGGGACTGGAAGCCCGAGAAGCGCCACCTGGAGGTGCTGTTCACCGCAGGGCGCCTGATGGTGCGAGAGCGGCGCAACTTCCAGCGGGTCTACGATCTCGCCGAACGGGTCATGCCCGAGTGGAACGACGAGCGGGATCTGCCGAGCCCTGAGCTCGCCCAACGAGACATGGTGCGGGCCAGCTGCCGGGCGCTGGGGCTGGTCAAGACCGGCTGGGTGGCGGATTACTACCGCCTGCGGCGCGGCAAATACGACGCCCTGCTCCATCAGCTGGCGGACGAGGGGGAGCTGTTGCCGGTGCGGGTGGAGGGCTGGCAGCACGGCGCCTTCGTGCACGCATCGCTCTGCGATGAGCTGGCCCGGGCCCAGGCTGGCAGTCTCAAGGCGACCCACACAGCCGTGCTCTCGCCCTTCGATCCCCTGGTGTGGGATCGCAAGCGGGCCAGCGAGCTCTTTGGCTTTGACTACCGCATCGAGTGCTACACCCCGGCTCCCAAGCGCCAGTACGGCTACTTCGTGCTGCCGTTGCTGCGCCGGGGCCAGCTGGTGGGCAGGATGGACGCCAAGGCTCATCGCAAGGAGGGGGTGTTCGAGGTCAAGAGTCTCTATCTGGAGCAGGGGGTCAGGGTGAGCGCCAGCCTGGCGCAGGATCTGGAGAAGGCGCTGCAAAAACTGGCCGACTGGCACCAGACCCCGCTGCTTCGCCTCGGCGCCATGCCGGCGCCCCTGCGGGCCCTGTGGCCGGAGCCAGCGCTGCGTCCTTAGCCCGCCCGTTGCATATCAGCCAAACAAAAACCGGGCACTGGGCCCGGTTTTATTATCTGTTGCTGGCAACCTAAGAATTACTGGAGTACCAGCACCATCAGCAGACCGACCGTGATGGCGGACACCAGGAAGGCGAAGCCATAGAACACATAGTGGTGCAGCTTGGTGGTGTGGATCCCAAGGTCATGCAGGCCGTGATAGATGCGGTGCATGCCGTGCCAGATCGGCAGGGCTATGATGACCAGCAGTATGCAGGCACCCCACCAGGAGCTGGCGAAGGCGTGCACGCGCTCAAAGCTCATGGTCTCCACGTCCATGATGCCCATGGGCACCAGCAGACCGGTAATGAGGACAATCACCGGCAGCAGCATGGCAACCACCATGCCACCGGCACCAAAGAGTCCCCAGTAAATGGGTTCGTCAGAACGTCTCATCATTAATCTCCTCAAGCCACGATGATCAGGATCAGCAGGGATACCGCCGCCAGCGCCACATATTGAGCGATGACGATCGGCTTCTCCGGCACCAGGTCTTCGCCACGGAAGATGCGCATGGCCTTGGGGGCCAGGGCAAACCAGGTCTTGGCGTGGAACAGGCAGGCTGCCAGCGCGATGACGTGGAACAGGATGGCAACCGGGCTCTGCAGGGATTCCAGCCAGCCGTTGAACGCCTCCTGACCCTGCACCAGACGCAGCAGACCCCACATCAGCACCACGGCATAGATGGAGACGAAGATGCTGGTGCCTTCGCGGATCATGTAACCGGTGTAGAAGGCATTCTTCAGCCACCAGTCTTTCTTCATCTCGCGCACGTAGGGCTTACGTTTGCTTTGGGTGTTGTTCATGGTCTCACTCCTGGTCTCAATCCGGCTTGAACATGGCGATCATGTAGTCCTTGGCGCTCTCGACCTTGCCAAGCTGGATGGCTGCGGCCGGGTCTACGCCTTTCGGGCACACGTCAGAGCAGTAACCCACGAAGGTACAGCCCCAGACGCCTTCGTCCTGGCTGATGATCTTCATCCGCTCCTTGGACGCGCTGTCGCGGTTGTCGGCGTTGTAGCGATAAGCCAGCGCCAGGGCCGCGGGACCGGTGAACTTCTTGTTGATGCCGTACTGCGGGCAGGCGGCGTAGCAGAGGCCACAGTTGATGCACATGGAGAACTGGTGATACTTCGCCATGTCAGCCGGGGTCTGGGTGTACTCGCCGTCGCACAGGTTGCGCGGCTCGGACGGGATGATGTAGGGCTTGATGCTCTCCAGCTTCTCGATGAAATCGGACATGTCGACCACCAGGTCGCGTTCGATCGGGAAGTTGTTGAGGGGCTCTATGGTCATCTTGCCCGGCAGGTAGTCCCGCAGGAAGGTCTTGCAACCCAGCTTCGGAATGCCGTTGACCATCATGCCGCAGGAGCCGCAGATCGCCATCCGGCAGGACCAGCGGAAGCTCAGGGTGGAGTCGAGCTGATCCTTGATGTATTGCAGGGCATCCAGCAGGGACATCTCTTTCAGGTAAGGCACCTGGAAGGTCTGCATCCAGGGCTCGTTATCCTGCTCGGGACGGTAGCGCAGGATTTCAATTTCGATCATCTCAGCCATTCTTCTTAGCCTCGTCTTGTTTCTCACCCTCGGAACCGTACACACGTTTTGCCGGTTGGGATTTAGTGATCTTCACATCGGAGTAATCGATGGTCGGGGCGCCTTCCTGGTTGTAGAAGGAGAGGGAGTGCTTGAGGTAGTTCACGTCATCCCGCTCTTCGTAACCGTCCAGACGCTGGTGGGAACCACGAGACTCTTTGCGGTTGATGGCGGAATGGGCCATGGCTTCGGCCACGTCCAGCATGTAGCCCAGTTCGATGGCGTACAGCAGGTCGGTGTTGAAGACAGAGGACTTGTCGTTGATCTTGACCTTCTTGTAACGGGCCTTCAGCTCGTTGATCTTGTCGATGGTGCCCTGCATCAGCTCTTCGGTACGGTAGATACCGACGCCGGCTTCCATGGACATGCCCAGTTCGTTGCGGATATCCGCCGGGTTTTCGGTCCCGTCGATGTCGAGCAGGGAGAGGTGCTGCTTGATGAGCGCCTCGGCCTTGGCGGCCAGTGCTTCGGTGTTGCCGTGCTGCTGGGTCGCCGCGAATTCGGCTGCCTGCTCACCGGCCACCTTGCCGAAGACCACTATCTCGGACAGGGAGTTGGAACCCAGACGGTTGGCGCCGTGCAGACCGACGGAGGCACACTCGCCAGCGGCGTAGAGGCCTGGCATGCGGGTGGCGCACTTGCCGTCAGTCTCGATGCCGCCCATGGTGTAGTGGGCAGTCGGACGGACCGGGATCGGCTCTTTCACCGGATCCACACCCACGTAGGCCTTGGCCAGTTCGCAGATGAAGGGCAGACGCTCTTTCAGGTACTTCTCGCCGAGGTGACGCAGGTCGAGGTGAACCACGTCGCCCATGGGGCCCTGGATCACGCGGCCTTTCTGCTGCTCTTGCCAGAATGCCTGGGAGAGACGGTCACGGGGACCCAGCTCCATGTGCTTGTTCTTCGGCTGGCCGACCGGGGTTTCCGGGCCCAGACCGTAGTCTTGCAGGTAGCGGTAGCCATCCTTGTTGAGCAGGATGCCACCCTCGCCACGACAACCTTCGGTCATCAGTATGCCGGTGCCCGGCAGACCGGTCGGGTGATACTGGACGAACTCCATGTCACGCAGGGGCACGCCGTGACGGTAGGCCAACGCCATGCCGTCGCCGGTGACTATGCCGCCATTGGTGTTGTAGCGGTAAACGCGACCGGCACCGCCGGTGGCCAGCACCACTGACTTGGCCTGGATGAAACGGGTGATGCCGTTCTGGATGTCGAAGGTCAGTACGCCCTGGACGCGGCCATCTTCCACGATCAGATCCAGACAGAAGTGCTCGTCATAGCGCTTGATGGTCGGGTACTTGATGGAGGTCTGGAACAGGGTGTGCAGAATGTGGAAACCGGACTTGTCTGCGGCGAACCAGGTACGCGGGATCTTCATCCCGCCGAAACGGCGGACGTTGGCCTTGCCATCCGGCTTGCGGCTCCAGGGGCAGCCCCAGTGCTCCAGCTGGATCATCTCGTTGGTGGCGTTGTTGACGAAGTACTCGACTACGTCCTGCTCACACAACCAGTCGCCACCGGAGACGGTGTCGTTGAAGTGGTTTTCGAGGGAGTCGTCATCACGGACGACGCCTGCGGCGCCACCTTCGGCGGCCACTGTGTGGCTGCGCATCGGATAGACCTTGGAAATCAGGGCGATTTCCAGCTCCGGGTGGGCTTCTGCAATGGCGATTGCGGCACGCAGGCCACCGCCACCGGCACCGATGATGGCAACATCGGTCTTGATAATATCCACATCTGCCTCCTTAGGGATAGATTTGCTGGGCACGATTTTGCTCTATGAAAAAAATTCAGGCTTGATGCAAGTCAAACTGCTTTGTTTTAGTGCTTGGCAACGGTGGTTTTTATTACAACCCACCCCATTCCTTGGATGAAAATGCCGTCATTATCGCCATCCATCAGTGATCTGGATCAGCCGTACTCGCTACTCTGGTGATTTTAACCCCAAGATTGTACGTAGTTTTCTTTCAAAAAAATGAGAAATGCCTCTCTTTTTAGGTATTACCCCTAAAGTTTTTAAGTTTTTTATCAGAAATGTTTAGTGATAACTATTATCACCTTGGTGGCTGCTGAAAAAACATCGAAAAAAGTAATGCGAATATAGTCAGGGCAGGCATCAGCTGCGTCAGAAGGATACTCGAATGGAGAGGCAGATCACAGAGTGTCCGGTGTCGAAGGGGAATTATAACCATTGAAACGAAAAGGGTTTATATAAAAAAAGGGGCCTGGACGGCCCCTTTTCATTGAGTCGATCAGATGCGGAACATGCCGACCTGATTGTTGAGCTCACCTGAAATATTTTTAAGTTGAGCCGAGAGATTGCGGGAGCTGTCCGCATCCACCGCCAGCTCGTCCGAGACGTCCTTGACCGCCTGGATATTGCGGCTGACCTCGTCGGTCACCGCCCGCTGCTCCTCGGCGGCACTGGAGATCTGGGTCGCCATGTCGGAGATCTGGTTGATGGAGGTGGTGATCTGCTCCAGGGCCTGGGTGGCATCGTTCGCGTCTTCCACGCTGTTCTGGGCCAGCAGCTGGCCCTCGTGCATGGTGCTGACGGCCCCCTGGGTGTTGCGCTGCAGCGTCTCTATCATGCTGCGGATCTCGACGGTGGAGCTGTGGGTGCGTTGTGACAGCACCCGCACCTCGTCGGCGACCACGGCGAAGCCGCGACCCTGCTCACCGGCCCGGGCGGCCTCGATGGCGGCGTTGAGCGCCAGCAGGTTGGTCTGCTCGGCGATGCCCTGGATGGTGGAGAGTATGGTGTTGATCTCCTGGGCGTTCTTTTCCAGCTCCTGGATGATGCCGGAGGCCTGCTTGACCTGGGTGGCGAGATCCGTGATGGAGCGCTGGTTGCGGGCGATCACCTGCTTGCCGTGCTCGCAACTGCTGGAGGAGCTGCGGGCTGCCTCCGCGGTCTGCTCGGCATTGCTGGCGACCTCGACGGCGGTGGCGGACATCTCGTGCACCGCTGTGGCTATCTGGGAGATCTCGTTCTGCTGGCGCGCCAGACCCTGGTTGGATTTCTCCGCCATGTCGTGGGAGGACCTTGCCTGCTGGTTGAGCTGCCCGGAGGAGTTGGAGATGTCCTGTACCATGACGTGGATGCGTTCGATGAAGGTGTTGACGTGCTTGGCGACTGTGCCGACCTCGTCTTCCCGCTCGATCTTGATGCGGCGGGTCAGGTCACCGTTGCCGCGGGAGAGATCCGCAATCGCCTCGCCGAGGGTCTTCAGCGGGGCCAGGGAGCTGTTGATGGCCACGTAGGAGAAGCCCGCGACTATGAGGATGGTCAGCAGACCTTGCAGCAGGGCTGAGGTGACCATGCGGGAGACGGACTGGTAGGCGACAGCCTTGTCCACCACTATGCCGAAATACCAGTTGGTGTTGGGGATCTCGGTGAGGTCGAACACGCTGGCCTTGCCGCTGATATCCATCTCGGAGATGGTGTTGTCATGGGCCAGTTCGTTGACCTTGGCCGCCGTCAACTCGGGGGAGAGGGCGGTGGCGGGCTTGAGGGTCAGTGCCTTGTCCGGGTGGGCTATGATGGTGCCGTTGCTGTCCACCAGGATGGCGTAGGTGCCTTCCGAGTTGATGGCCAGCACATCGCGCACCAGGCCATCGATGGAGACGTCACCTGCGATGACGCCGTCGGTGTTGCCACGGCTGAAGGGCTCGGCGATGGTGATGATGAGGTTGCCAGACGAGGCATCGGCATAGGGGGCCGTGATGGCGAGCTTGCCGGCCGCCATGGCGTCCTTGTACCAGGGACGCTGGCGCGGATCATAGCCAGCGGGCAGGTTGGTCTGCTTGCTCTGGATCATCCGGCCATCCTTGGTGCCCACATAGACGAGGTCGAAGTTGCCTGCGTTCATGGACTGGGCCAGGTGGCTGAGGGGTTCCTCCTCCTTGGTGAAGGCTTCCTTGGTGGCGGTGACCAGGCCGATGCGCGCATCGAGCCAGCGGGAGATGCCCTTGACGTTGGCGATGGAGCTGTCGTCGATGAAGCTCCAGATCAGCCGCTGGGTTTCGCTGCGCAGCTGGGTGGTGTTGTACCAGACCTGCAGGCTGGAGATGACCAGGATAATGGCCCCGATGGCGAGGACCAGCTTGTTCTTGATGGATAGATTCATGTTTACATCCTTGTGAGCGTCAGTCTGAGATCCGTGTGGTGTTTGTTATTGTTATGAGCCAACTCTGTATCGGCTGAAAGTGGACTTTATGTATCCCGGTGCACAGGAAATTTTCGATCTTTTTTCACCTCCGATGGGCCGCCAGGCCGCGCCGATACTCAGCTGAATCGATCTGGTCGGTTGGTAAAGATGCCATCGACACCCATGGCCGCCAATGCAGCCCCATCACTCAACTCGTCGACCGTGTAGACCAGGATCTTGAGCCCACGGCTATGGGCATCCGCCACCAGCCCGGCATCGACAAAGTCCACATCGCAATTGAGCGACCAGGCACCCAGCTCTTCGGCGAAGCGGGCACCGTGCAGCGGCAGGTTGGCGGTCAGGGCACCGAGCCGGATATCGGCCGCAAGGCGGCAAATCGGGCCAGCTCCGGGTGGTGGAAGGAGGAGACGACCCACTGCCCGGGAGTAAAGCCCAGCTCGGCTCTGCCCGCCGGGTCAGGGCCGCCACCGCTCGGCGGTATGCGCCCCCTTGAGCTCGATATGCAGCTCGCAGCGCCCGGCAATCAGGCTCATCACCTGCCACAGGGTCGGGATCCGCTCTCCCTCACCGGCATCCAGGCTCGCCAGATAGTCCCGGGATTGCTCGGTCAGCACCCCGTGGCCGTCGGTGCAACGCTCCAGCCGCCGGTCGTGGAAGACCCACAACTCGCCATCGGCCGCCTGCACGTCGAGCTCGATGGCGCTGACTCCCAGCTCCAGCGCTTTGGCCATCGCCTTGAGGGTGTTCTCCGGCGCCAGACCGCTGGCGCCGCGATGGGCAATGATCTGCATGTTCTGCTCCTGTTGTCGTCGTCGCGGATCAGCCGCGGCTCAGGTGAATGTCGATCTGTTGATGGGGCAGGGTAAGTCCCTGCTGCTGCATTTCTCCAGCACCAGCGAGTGAACCTCGTGAGTGATGGGCATCCGGTGATCCATGTTGTTCACATAGAGCCGGATCTCGTAGATGAGGGCCGAGTCGGTGAACTCGATCAGGAACACCTCGGGGGTGGGGGTATCCAGCACCAGGGTGGACTCCTGCACACACTGCTCCAGCAGCTGCTGCACCCGCTTGGGCTCCTGAGTCAGGCCGATGCGGATGCGCAGCTTGACCCGGGTGATGGCATCGGACAGGGACCAGTTGATGAACTGCTCGGTGATGAAGGCCTTGTTGGGGACGATGATCTCCTTCCTGTCCCAGTCCACGATAGTGGTGGCACGGGTCTTGATCTTGGTGACTGTGCCGGTCAGATCGCGAATGGTGACGGTATCGCCGAGCCGGATCGGCTTCTCGAACAGGATGATGAGGCCGGAGACGAAGTTCGCGAAGATCTCCTGCAGACCGAAGCCCAGGCCCACCGAGAGCGCCGCCACCAGCCACTGGGTCTTGGACCAGTCGATGCCGAGCATGGAGAAGCCGGTGAGGGCGCCGATGAGGATCACCAGATACTTGCTGACCGTGGTCAGGGCGAAGCCGGTGCCGGGGGAGAGGCTCAGGTGCTGGAGCAGGGTGAGCTCCATCAGCCCCGGCAGGTTGCGGGCTGTGACCACCGTCAGGATGAAGGCGAAGGCGGTCAGCATCAGATCCTGCAAGGTGATGGCGGAGAGCTGCTCTATGCCGGCCACCTTGCTGCTCACCTGCCACACCTCGATGCTGCTGAGGAAGCTGAAGGCCGAGTTGAGATCCGACCATTGCACCACCACCAGCATGGTGAAGCCCAGCATCAGCAGGGTGCGCACCAGGCCCAGCGACTGGGCGCTGATGGTGTCCAGATCCAGCTCGGGCTCCTCCACCACGTCCGGGATCTCGGAGCTGAGATCGTCCTCGTCACGCTCCCGCTGGGCCAGGATCTCGGCCCGTTTGCTCTTGGCGCGATCGAAGGCGAGGCGGCGGCGCTGGATCAGCATCCAGCGATGGGCCAGGTAGTAGACCAGCAGGCAACCGAGCCCCGCTAGCAGGCTCAGCTCCAGCTGGCGCAGCAGGATGCGGGAGGTATAGAAGTAGCCAAACAGGGAACCCAGCACCGCCAGCAGGGGGGCCAGCATCAGGCTGTTCCAGATGAAGTGGTGCAGCAGGTGGGGCTTGGTCATGTCCGCCTGGCCCCAGGTGAGCGGCAGCTTCTCCCGGTTGAGGCGGGCGAAGAACAGCAGTAGCCAGAGGGCGCCGACGATGAAGGCGAGGCGACCCAGGGAGTCGTAGAAGGCGTGCTCCTGATAGCTGTTGGCCATGCCCTGCACGAAGAAGCTGGGGATCAGCACCAGCAGCAGGGTGCGGAACTGGCCCCAGACCCGCTGCACCGGCTCCTTCGGCCAGCGGAAATGGAGGATGAGGATCCCCTTCTCCAGGGTCAGATGGCGGGCGACCAGCAGCGCCAGCAGCAGGAACCAGATCTCGCCAAGGCCCCGGGCCACGGCCACCGCGAAGGGGTATTGCCAGGCGCCGTCCAGCAGGCCGCGCATCATCAGCACCATGGCGGGCAGCGGCAGGGCCGCGAGCAGGGAGCGCACCAGCAGTCGGCTGGTGAGGCTGAACTTGTCCTGGGTCACCTTGCCGATGCGCGGGGCTATGTAGTGGCTGTACTGCACCAGGTGGCGCCCCAGCTTGGCCCAGCACCAGGCCAGCACCAGCAGACCGAGCCCCGCCAGGGTCAGGGTCATGGGGTTGTTCTCCACTATGGCCCTGGGCAGTTGCAGCCAGTTGACGGGATCGAGCAGCAGGCTCAGCGCGGTGGGCACGCCGAGCAGGACGGCCGGGGTGAGCGGGCGAACATCCGGCATCCAGAACAGGTGGCTGGCACTGATCTCGCGGATCTCGTCGATCTTGCTGTTCTGGCGGCTGTAGAGCAGCTTGAGCCGGGTCTGCTCCTGAATGAGGGTATCTGAGGCGTCGTTGAGCCGGGTCAGCAGTTGCCGTCTGGCCTTGAGCAGGTTGTCGAGCACGGCCTGCTGGGCCCTGTCCAGGGTGATCTCATCCCCGCTGAGCAGGTTGTTGCGGATCTGCACTGTATCCTTCAAGGCATCTTGCTCTGTCTCGTACTGGTACTTCGCCATGCGCGCCTTGACGATGTCGGACTCCAGCTTCTCCAGGGGGAAGTAGTTGGGCAGATCGGCCAGCTTGCTGCGCAGGTTTTCGCCGTAGGCGTTGCTTATCTGCAGCCATTCCAGTTGCTCGCGCACCGAGTTGACCAGATCGTTCAGTCCTGACAGGGAGGTGTCGATGCCGCGCTGCTCGTCCTGTACCCGCTCTATCTGATCTTCCAGGGCGCCGAGTTGCAGGGAGAGCGCCTGGTTCTGCTGTTGCTGCTCCTGCAGCAGGGGCAGGTCCGAGGTGAGCTGCCGGCGCAGCCGCTCGCTTTCCGCCAGCGCCTGCTCCGTTTTTTCCCGCCGCAGCTGGTTTTGCTGGTTGAGCAGGCTGTTCTGCCACTCATCTTCGTCTGTGATGGCGAGATTGAGCTCCTGCAGCTTGAGTTTGCCGAGATCGTTGCGCTGCTGGGCGGAGAGCTGCTCCAGCTCCAGCATCTGGATCCGGTCAGAGAGGCTCTGCTCCTTGAGGCGGGTGGCCAGTTGCTGGGCCTCCTGCAGGCGATCCGACTCGTTGCTGAAGCTCAAGCGATCGAGCTGGGAGCGGGTCTGCAGCAACTGCTTGCGCAGCTCATCGACCCGCACATGGTACTCCTGGCCCGTGCTCTCCAGCTGGTTGAGGCTGTCGGTCACCGCCTGGCGCTCCTTGCGCAGGTTGATCTGGCGGTTGCTGCTCAGGCCAATGGCCTGGCGCAGTGCCTCTTCTTTGAGGGAGGAGAGGGGCGGGCGGGACTGGGGTTGATAGTTGTGCAGGCTCTCCTTGAGACGGGCCGACTCCTTGGGGTAGTCGATGAGGATCTGCTGATAGGCCTTGCCCTGCTCCCGATAGCGCTGGGCATCCCTGGCATACTGCAGCGCCTGCTGATAGCTCTCCCGCAGTTGCTGGTTCTCGGGGCTGTCGGTCTTGGGGACGCTTTGCAGCAACTCTTCCACCTGAGTGACGGCATCATCGGCCTGGGCAGCGGAGAAGGGGAGCAGGCTGAGACAGAGCATCAGGCAGAGCAGGCGTTGCAACATGGCGCACGTTTCCGTTCATGAGAAGTCGCCTTAGCCTAAAGCAGGGGCAGGGGTGGGTAAAGCCTTCCACATTAATGATCTGCAACATAAATAACGGGTGATCCGGGTCTTGTTTGGCTATTATTCTGGCCGTTCCCCTCCCTTGAGCAATTTATGTCCACTGTCGATCTGGGCACGGCCCCCCTCTCTCGCCTCTTCCTGCGTTACGTCACCCCGACGGTGGCCGCCATGCTGGTCACCGGCGTCTATGTCACCATAGACGGCATCTTCGTCGGCCATATCCTGGGCCAGGACGGCCTGGCGGGCATGATGCTGGCCTACCCCATCTGCGCCGTGCTCTATGCGGTGGGGGCGCTGATCGGCATGGGCTCCTCGTCGCTCGCTTCGTTTTATCTGGGCAAGGGGGAGCAGGCAAAGGCGCGCCACATAGTCGGCAATGCGCTGGTGATGGTGCTCATCGCCTCCGCCGTGCTCGCCTTCATCGGCATCCGGTACGGCAAGGAGATGCTGACCTGGATGGGAGCCGAGGGGGTCATCTTCGACGCCGGTTTCGCCTACCTGCAGTGGTACGCCTGGCTCGGGGTCTTTGCCGTGCTCTCCATGGCGTTCACCGCCCTGCTGCGCAACGACGGGCGACCCGGCCTCACCACCTGGATCCTGGTGGGGGGCGGCGTGCTCAACGTGCTGCTCGACTACCTGCTGATGGCGGTGATCCCCTGGGGGCTGGCGGGGGCGGCCATCGCCACCATGCTCTCCCAGGCGGTGACCGGGGGCCTGTGCCTGTGGCACTTCTTCACCCCGCGCAGCCAGCTGCGCATCCGCCTGGATACCCTGGTGCCGGACTGGCGGCTGATGCGGGAGACCCTGCGACTCGGGGTGTCGAGCTTCCTGATGTACCTCTATCTGTCTGTGGTGCTGGCGCTGCACAACAAGGCGCTGCTGTCGGTCGGCAGCTCCCTGCACGTGGCCGCCTACGGGGTCATCAGCTACAGCGAGGCCTTCTTCTATCTCATCTTCGAGGGGATCGCCATGGGCATCCAGCCCATCGCCAGCTTCAACGCCGGGGCGGGCAACTGGCAGCGGGTGCTGCGGGTGCGCAACCTGGCGTTGGGGGTGACCCTGGTGGTGGCGCTGTGCGGCATGATACCGCTCTACCTCTGGCCGGAAGGGGTGGTCTATCTGTTCGCCGGTGACAACGCGGCCCTCTTGCCGGTGGCCAGCCTCGGCATCTGGCTCTACTTCTGGGGTCTGCCCATGGAGGGGCTGTTGCTGGTGGGGGCGACCTACTTCCAGGCCATCAACCGGGCCCGCATCGCCTCCCTGCTCACCGGGGGCAAGCTGGTGCTGATAGGCGGCTTCCTGTGGGGCTTCTCCTCCCTGTGGGGGGTGGCCGGGGTCTGGCTGGCGCTGCCTACCTGCAGCACCTTGCTGGTGCTGGTGATGTGGCGGGCCATGGGCAAGGAGGCGGGGCAGCATGCCGCAGCCCCGTGATTGACGCCCTCTCTCCATGAACGACAAAGGCAGCCCAGGCTGCCTTTGTCGTTTCGTGCTGCCCGGTTCAGGGCTTGAAGGCGCCGATGAAGATGGCGGGGTCGACGCGGGCATCGTTGAGGCTGACGTTCCAGTGCATGTGGGGACCTGTGGCGCGGCCGGTGGCGCCGACCCGGCCGACGATGCCGCCCCTTGGCAGGCTCTGGCCCAGGGTCACATCGATTTTCGACATGTGGCAGAACATGCTGATGAGTCCCTGGCCATGATCGACAAACACAGTATTGCCGTTGAAGAAGTAGTTGCCGATCAGGATCACCTTGCCGGCGGCCGGTGCCTTGATGGGGGTGCCGGCACCGACCGCGAAGTCGAGGCCGGAGTGGGGGTTGCGCTCCTCGCCGTTGAAGAAGCGGCGCAGCCCGAAGGGGCTGGAGAGGGGGCCGTTGACCGGCTTGTCGAACAGCAGGTTGCTGGGCTGAATAGGACTGAAGGTCTGGTAGGCCTTGTTTTGTTCGGCCAGCTCACGGTTGATGCGCGCCATGTCCTCGGCCAGCGGATTGACCTGGCGGCTGTTTTTCAACTTGATGTGCTGCTCGCGATAGTGCTTGCTGCCGACGGTGAAATTCAAGGTGCGGCCATCGCTCACCTGCAGCTGATGGGGGCCCGCCTGACTCTTGAGCGGAATGCCGACGATGGCAATCCAGTGCCGTCCCTCTTCGTGCACCACCAGCACAGGTTTGTCCAGATAGCGAGCGGCGGGCGCCTTGGGCCCATCCCCCAGCGGCACCACGGCCACGCCCCCCGGCACCGGGTGGTTGAGCAGGCGGCTGATGAAGCCGGGTTCGGCATGAAGGGAGGCGCTGCCGAGCAGCAGAAGGAGGAAGAACAGGCGGCGCATGGTGGCTCCATCGAATAAGGCGGTGAGATCAAAAGGGGGAAAATGATGCCACATTCTTGCCCGGCTGTCCGTCACCTCGGGCCATGGCGCCGGAAAGGGAGTCGTACGGCGGCGGGATTGAGAATCCTGTGCTATTTACTAATATATCACTAAAGGTGTCTTTGAATGGCACCTATGGCGGCAGGCAGTAAGGCACTGGCAGGAGAAAAGCAGTCGCCAGCGACATCCAGGGACAGGTGGAGGTTGTGATGAAGACGAAGGCTCTCTTGATACTCGGACTCACCATGGGGATGTCGGCACCCGTTGCCGCCTTCAACGGGGTCATTACCATCAATGGTGAGGTGACCGCCGGGACCTGTGCCATCGCGGTCAATGGCGGTACGGCGTCGGCGACCGTGACCCTGCCGACCGTCAGCACCAATGCGCTCGGCAGCATAGGCCAGACCGCGGGGGCGACAGGCTTCAACCTCGCCCTCACCAGCTGCCCGACCACGGGGTCGGTGCGGGCCTACTTCGAAAACATCGGGGTGGAGCAGACCACGGGCAACCTCAGCAACAAGGCCGTCGCCTCGGGCGGTAAGAACCCGGCCCAGAACGTGGAGGTGCAGATCCTCTCGGCCAACAGCACCCCCATCGATCTGAGAACCAACACAGGCAACAACGTGCTGGTCAACTTCAGTGCCACCGGGGGGGCCACCCTCTACTACAGCGCCCAGTACATAGCCACAGGTGCCGTCGGCGCCGGTCTGGTCTCGGCGGATCTCATCTACTCCCTGGACTACCACTGAGCGCTCAGTCATGAAGGCGCTTCGTATCCATAGGCCCCGCAGGGTGGGGCTGAGCCTCATGCTCTGGTGCGCGTTGCTCCTGCCCTGGCTGGCCTGGGGTCATGTCCAGATCTCGGGTACCCGGGTCATCTACCCGGCCAACGCCCGTGAGGTCACCCTGGAGCTGACCAACAAGGGGAGCAGCCCCTCGCTGGTACAGGTGTGGATAGATGCGGGTGATCGCCGCATCCGGCCCGGCGCCGAGGCGCTCCCCTTCCTGGTAACGCCTCCCATCACCCGCATCGAGGCCCAGCGTGGCCAGTCCCTGCGTCTGGCCTACGTGGGGCAGGGGTTGCCCCAGGATCGCGAATCTGTGTTCTGGCTGAACGTGCTGGAGGTGCCGCCGAGCGTGAAGTCGACCCAGGAGGGTCAGAATCTGGTGCAGCTTGCCTTCCGCTCCCGGATCAAGATGTTCTACCGGCCATCCGGGCTGCCTGGCAATGTCGAGCGCTCCGCCCGGCAGTTGAGCTGGCGCCTGATCCGGCTGGGTGACGGTTACGCACTGCGCGCCAGCAACCCCAGCCTCTATCACGTCAGCATCAGCAATCTGGAGCTGCAGGCGACGGCGTCATCGAAGCGCTACAGCAACTCAAGTGGCGGCATGGTGGCGCCGGGGGGCAGCTTCGATTTTCCCCTTGAGCAACTGTCCGGGGCCGTCCATGCCAAGGCCGTGACCTTCTATTGGCTCAATGACTATGGTGCCCGCGAGGTGGGCCAATTCGTCTTCAATTGATTCCGGAAGATGCCGGAGTGGGACCCAGGGTTCGTCGCTCCCGGTGCACAGGCCGGCGCTGAGGGGGAGCTATGCCGTGACAGCCAGAATGCCCCTCTCTTGCTGCCTTCATGCCACCGCCCTCTGGCACGCCGGTTGCTGTCTCTCCCTGTTGCTCTGGTGCCCTCTTGCCATGGGGGACGAGGTGGCCGGACAAGCGGTCAGTCCACCCGCCGACATCGAGTTTGACAGCCGCCTGCTCGACAGCCTGGGGGTCAACATCGACCTGGCCCGCTTCTCCCGTGCCGACTTCATCCCCCCCGGGCGCTACCAGCTCGACATCACCATCAATGGCAAGGAGAGAATAAGCCAGCAGGTGGAGGTGAGAGCGGGGCTGGAGCCCGGGACGCCCCTGTTCTGCTTTCATCCGGATCAGCTGACGCAGTGGGGGCTCTTGGTCGACAAGCTGCCCGATCAAGCGTTGGTGCAGCAGCAACTCCAGGGCGACTGCATAGAGGTGGGAGCCCTGGTGCCGGGGGCCAGCTTCACCTTCGATCTGGCCAGCCTGAGCGGCGCACTCAGCCTGCCCCAGGCTTATCTCGGTCAGATCAGACGTGACTATGTGGGGCCTGAGCAGTGGGTGCAGGGGATCAATGCGGCCTTCGTCGGCTATAACGCCAACCTCTATTACAGCGAACAGGAGAGCATAGGGGAGCCATTGAGCAGCAGCATCAACCTCAACACCGGCATCAACCTAGGTGCCTGGCGCCTGCGCCACAACGGCTCCTGGCAGGGCAACCAGGGGGGCGGCTATCAGCCCCTCAACAGCTATGCGCAGCGAGATGTCACCTCCCGCAAAGCCCAACTGACCCTGGGGGAGTACTTCACCCCGGGCGATAGCTTCGACAGCGTGCCCTTCACCGGCGTGCAGCTCGCCAGCGATGACGCCATGCTGCCGGATTTCGAGCGGGGCTTTGCCCCCGTGGTGCGCGGGGTGGCCCAGAGCAATGCCAGGGTCACCATACGGCAGGGCAGCGCCCTCATCTATGAGACCCAGGTCGCCCCCGGCGCCTTTGCCATCGACGATCTCTATGCCACCAGCTTTGCCGGTGATCTGGATGTGACCATCACGGAGGCGGATGGCAGCGAGCGCAGCTTCACCCTGCCGTTCTCCTCCGTGGTGCAGATGTTGCGAGACGACACTTCCCGCTTCAGCCTGACCCTGGGACGCTATCGCAATGATGCGGGGCCCGATGGCCCGGATTTTCTGCAAGGCACCTACAGGCGTGGCTTCTCGGATGCCCTGACCCTCTATGGTGGAACCATAGCCGCCGAGGATTACGGCGCCCTGCTGGGAGGCGCGGCCATGGGCTCGGACTACGGCGCCCTGGCCCTGGATGTGACCGGCTCCTGGGCGCGGGCGTTGCCCGCCAGTGCGAACGTACCGGATTCCCTCGCCGGCCAGAGTTATCGCCTCACTTACAGCAAGCAGATGGAGAGGACCCAGACCTACTTCACCCTGGCCGCCTATCGCTTCTCCAGCGAAGGCTATCTCGACCTCAACGACGTGGCGGCGATACAGACCCAGGCGCTGGACAGGTTGCAGCGGGAGCGCAATCGCTTCCAGCTCAACATCAATCAGCCGGTGGGGGAGTGGGGGGATCTCTACTTCAACGGCATTCGCCGCGACTTCTGGGGGGGCCAGGGGGAGAGCAGCAGCTTCCAGCTCGGTTACAACCGGGGGTTTGACTGGGGCAGCCTGACCCTGTCGGCCAGCCACTCCCTGGAGGAGGGTGTGGGGGATCAATACGTGCTGAGCCTCAGCATCCCCATAGGGGACAAACTGGGGGCGCCGCGTCTTGGCAGTACCCTCTCCTATCAGGAGGGGCAGGGGGCCAGCGCCAGGCTGGATCTCAACGGGGGCTCCCGGGATGGGCGCTTCTATTACGGCGTCTATGGCAATCAGAGCCGGGGAAGTGGCAACTCGGCCCTGAGCTATGGTGCCAACCTGCAGTATCAGACGGCGGCCACCCAGCTGGGGTTGAGCACCAGCCAGGGGGAGGGTTACGCCCAGTATGTGGCCTCGGCCAAGGGAACCCTGCTGGTCCATGAGGAGGGCTGGGTGCTGGGGCAGACGCAAGGGGAAACGATGGCGCTGGTGGAAGCCAAGGGCGCCCAGGGGGCCAGGGTCAGTCACGGGATCGGCAGCGAGGTGGATGGGGATGGCTATGCCGTGCTGGCCGGGCTCAACCCCTATCGCACCAACATCATAGGCCTGGATCCCGGCGGCTTGCCGCTGGATGTGGAGATAGATGGCAGCGCCCAGATGGTGGCCCCGCGCCGGGGGGCCATCGTCAAGCTGGCGTATGAGACCCACGTCGGCCAGCCCTTGCTGCTCAAGGCCGTGCGTCAGGATGGCAGTGCGCCGCCCTTTGGTGCCGAGGTGGTCGATGGCCGCGGCGACGCCGTGGCCGTGGTCGGCCAGGGGGGGCTCATCTTCGTGCGTGGCGAGCAGGGAACCCTCCATGTCCAGTGGGGCAATGAGGGGGATGAGCGGTGCCGGCTCGATTATCGGGTTCCTCGGCCGGATCCTGCCATGCCCTATCAGCAGGTCGCCGCCCGCTGCCTCACTCCGGGAGCAAGTTCATGAGAGACCCCATTGGTTGGCATGGCTGGTGCCGGGCCCTGGAAGGGTACGCCGTGCTGTCATGGCTGGCGCTGGGCTCCCTGTTGTGGTGCTCAAGCAGCGAGGCCGCCCTGAACCTGATGCGTACCCGGGTGATCTATGAGGGGGGTACCGAGGCCAGGCTGATGGTACGCAACGACGGCAGCGAGCCCAGTCTGCTGCAGGCCTGGGTCGATGGCGGCAATGAGCAGCAGGGACCGGCCGATGTCT
Organism: Aeromonas ichthyocola; assembly: GCF_046087985.1. NCBI lineage: Bacteria > Pseudomonadati > Pseudomonadota > Gammaproteobacteria > Aeromonadales > Aeromonadaceae > Aeromonas > Aeromonas ichthyocola. The sequence continues at coordinate 838,926 of NZ_JBJSWH010000001.1, read as the reverse complement.
CGACCCCCTTTCTGGTGGTGCCGCCCATGATGCGGCTGGGGCCGCAGAGGGGGCAGGTGCTGCGCATCCTGGGCGCGGATCTGAGCCGGCTCCCCCGGGACAGGGAGTCCCTGTTCTGGCTCAATGTCCTTGGACTGCCCCCCAAGACGCAAGCCTCGCAGGCGAGCGTACAACTGGCTTATCGCACCCGCATCAAGCTGTTCTACCGGCCGGCCGGATTGGCGGGTTCCCCGGCCGAGGCGGTTAGCCGGCTTGGCTGGCAGGGGCAGGCGGGGGGCGGACTCAGGGTCAGCAATCCGGGCCCCTTTCACATCAGCCTGAGCGAGGTGTTGCTGAGCGGGCAGCATCTCGCCTGGCGCAAGGGCGGGGTGCTGCCGCCTTACGGTTCCCTCTCTCTTCCCATGGCGGGCGCCGTACCGGCGGGGGCCCGCGGGCGGCTGCGCTGGATAGACGACGATGGCAATTATCATGAGCAGGAATTTGTTCTGGGCAGGCATGGAGGAGAGCGGGATGAGTGACGGCGTCGGAAACCTGGGCCTGTCTTCCTTGCTGTTGGCGGCACTCCTGCTGGTGGCGGCTTCATGGCCAGGCGAGGTGCAGGCCGTCAATGGCCAGTGTACCAGTCCCTTCGTGGCGACCGGCGCCATCACCGCCGATAACGGTCTCTATCAGCCCGGGGGGACCAGCGGTCCCACCCCCTTCTCGACCACGGGCACGGCCACCTGTGATTGCACCGGGATCTCGGTGGGGCTGCTTGTGACCGTCTATTACCAGGGAACCACCAGCCTGCCGACCCTCTCCGATCCTCTGGGGACCCTCATCAAGCTCAACCCCTATTTCGGCCTCAAGGTGGAGTTCAATGCGGCAGGAAATTATCGGACTATCCCCTTCAACGCGACCAGCAGCGGGTTGCTGGCCGTCTGCATCGGTAACCTGTTGAATCTGGCCTTGGGCGGGATTGATGTTAATGGCGGCCGTTATACCCTGAAGCTGCTCAAGGGGGTCACGGGTACCCAGACCTTCAGTGGCACCGTCGCCCACCTCTTCGTGCGCCGAGCCAATGCACCGGACACCAGTCCGGTCAATGCCTTCAGCACCCTGGCGATGAACATCAGCGTCACCTCGACGCCGACCTGCCAGTTCCCCGCCGGCACCAGCATCCCTATCGATCTCGGCGCCGTGGCGCAGAGTGCCTTCGTCGAGGGGGAGATCCCCAGGGGCTATGCCCCGCGCAGCGTCAATGTGAGCGTGACCTGCAGCCAGATCCCGAGTGACTACCTAGTGCCGCTGCAATACAGCTTCGGTGGGGCGCTCAGCAGCCAGAATCGCTTCGTCACCACCAGCCTGGCCGGGGTCGGGGTGGGCATGGTCGAGCAGGATACGCTGACCCCTATTCCATTTGATACTGCCATCGCGGTACCCTACTCGGCGGCCAGCCACAACACCCAATATCAGGTGAGGCTGTATCCGACCCGGTTGCCGGGTCAGGTGGTGCGCCCCGGTGCTTACACGGGCACCATCATGGTCACGGTGAGCGTGCCCTGATGACAGGGTTTTCTGCCCCTATTTTCGACGAGGTCAATGATGAACAGTGACAGCGCCCTGCGCCGCGAACCCAGACGCCACACCATAGGGCAGGGCTGGATCTGGATCCGCACCGGGTTCGACATCTTCAACAAGGGCATGGGCGCCAGCGTGGCCATGATAGTGATCTGGTTCCTGGTGGGCATGTTGCTGGAACAGCTGCCGGCGGGGGGCTTCATCTCCCAGCTGCTCTACATGGTGTGGGGGGCCGGCTGGGTGGCGGTGGCCCGCCGGGGCTATGAGGGTCATCCCCTGCAGTTTGCCGACTTCTTCGCCGGTTTCCGTCACCGGCTGACCCCGCTGATGCTGGGGGGGCTGATGGTGCTCGCCCTGTTCATGGGGATACTGCTCATCTGCGCCTTCATGCTGCATCAGTGGGGCCTGACCGGCCTGCTCTCCCAGGATCCGGAAACCCTGACCCTGACGCCCGAACAGGCGCAGGGGTTCCTGCTCTGCCTGTTGCTTGGGCTGGCCTTGCTGGTGCCCGTGCTGATGGCCATCACCTTCGCCCCCGCCCTCATCTTCTTCCATGGCGTGGGAGCCTGGCAGGCGGCCCGGCTCAGTTTCAAGGGCTGTATGTGCAACATGTGGCCCTTCCTCTGGTGGGGGCTGCTGGGGGCAGTGCTGATTTTCTTTGGTGCGCTTTTGATGCTGGTGGGTCTGCTGGTGGTGCTGCCAGCCATCAACTACTCCATCTACGCCGCCTATCGCGACATCTATGTGGACGAGGAGACTGCCGACGACGGCGAGTCGCCGGTCAAGGCGTTTGGCTTCGAGGCATAAGCCGACACAGGGATGACAGGGGCCGACAGGCCCCTTTTTCATGGGTCTTCAGCGGGCCTGCCACAGGGGATCGCCCGCCATGCGCGCGATCAGGAAGTCGAGGAAGCTGCGCAGCAGGGGGGACATCTGCTTGCGGGTGCCATAGACGGCATAGACGCCGAGCTGCTTGGGCTGCCATTGGGTCAGCAGAGGCACCAGGGCGCCACTCTCCAGGTGGGCCTGCACCGAGTAGGCTGGCTGCAGGCTTATCCCCGCCCCATCCAGGGTCGCCGCCAGCAGCAGGTTGGAGATGTTGGCGCTGAGGTTGCCGCTCACCGGCACGGATTCGGGGCCATCGGGCCCCTGAAATTCCCACAGGCTCTTGCCGAAATAGGTGTAGGTGAGGCAGTTGTGCAGGGCCAGATCCTGCACTTGCTGCAAAGGCGCATGGCGGGCCAGATAGGCGGGGCTGGCACAGACTACGGAGTGACAGGTGCCGAGGCGGCGCGCCACCAGGTTGGGATCCAGATCGTTGGTGATGCGCACCGCGAGATCGATGCGCTCCTCCACCAGGTTGACGGTTCTGTCCAGCAGCAGGATGTCGATGGCCGTACCGGGGTAGCGAGCCAGGTAGTCGTCCGCGGCCTGGACCAGCAGGGCTTCGGAGAGGGAGTAGCTGCTGGTGATGCGCAGTTGCCCCTTGGGGGCCTCGTCACTGCGAATGGCCAGGTGCTCCATCTCTTCTCCCAGCGCCAGCATGGCCCTGGCCCGATTCAGTGCCTCTTCCCCAGGCCCGGTCAGGCTCAGCCGACGGGTGGTGCGGTGCAGCAATCTGGCCCCCATCCAGCGCTCCAGTTCGGCCAGATAGCGCGAAACCATGGCGCGGGACATCTCCAGTTTCTCTCCGGCGCCGCTCAGGCTGCCCTGTTCGACCACGCAGACGAAGACCCGCAATGCGGTCAGTCGATCCATGCTCAGCACCTCTATATGCTCGATTTGTGCAACAGTGATGCGCTTATTATGCGGTATTTGCGCTGAAAAGTTTGCAATAAACTGTGTCCATTCGATGACCACTTACCCACGAGGCATACCCATGAACACAGTACTTCGCACCTTGACCCTGGCCACCACCCTGCTCGGTGGCGCCGCCCTGGCAAGCCCCCTGACAGTGACCGTCTACAACCCCGGCGACAAGGCCATCTTCCCCGTCTCCTCCGAGCTGGTGACCGGCGACAAGGAGGCCATCCTCATCGACGCCCAGTTCGGGGTCAATGACGGCAAGGCGCTGGTGGATCTGATCAAGCAGAGCGGCAAGCGACTGACCACCGTCTACATCAGCGGCGGGGATCCCGACTTCTACTTCGGGCTGGAACCCATCAAGGCGGCCTTCCCCGACGTCAAGATCCTGGCCAGCCAGCATGTGGTCGATCACATCAAGCAGACCAAGGATGCCAAGCTGGCCTACTGGGGCCCCATCCTCGCCGAGCAGGCACCCAAGACCCTGATAGTGCCGCAGGTGATGACGGCCTCCCACCTGACCCTGGATGGCGAGAAGATCGAGATCAAGGAGATGAACACGCCGAGTGCCTATCTCTGGGCTCCTTCCATCAAGACGGCGTTTGGCGGCGTGCCGGTATACAGCGGGGTGCACGTCTGGATGGCGGACAGCCAGACCAAGGCGGCGCGGGCACAGTGGATGCAGGCCCTCGACGGCATGCTGGCCCTCCAGCCTGAGCGGGTCATTCCGGGGCATTTCCTGGGGACCGAGCCCAAGGGCACCCAGGCCGTGACCTTTACCCGTGACTACGTCCAGCGCTTCGAGCAGGAGTTGGCCACCGCCAAGGATGCAGGCCAGCTGATCGACGGCCTTAAGAAGGCCTTCCCGTCCCTGCCGGTGGACGATGGCCTGGCCATAGGTGCCAAGGTCAACATGGGCGAGATGAAGTGGTAATGGCCTGAGTCCTTTTCCCTGTGTTTTTTTGCCGGGCATTCATTGCCCGGTTTTTTGATCAATTGCCGAGGAGCACACAGATGAACGACACCACACTGCACTATGTCTATGACCCCCTCTGTGGCTGGTGCTATGGCGCCGCCCCCCTGCTCGAGGCCGCGGCCGGGATCCCGGGTTTGCAGGTAGCGCTGCATGCGGGCGGCCTCTGGCTGGGTCCACGCCGCCAGCAGATGGGCCAGGCCCTGCGGGACCATGTCCGCCCCCATGACGAGCGGATCCAGGCCCTGACCGGCCAGCCTTTCGGTGAGCGCTACTTCAACGAGCTCTTGCTCAGCGACGGTCTCTTCCTCGACTCCGAGCCCCCCATCCGGGCCATCTTGGCGGTCACCGAACTGGGTGGCGATGGTTTGAGCCTGCTGCATCGCATTCAGCAGTCCCATTACCTTGACGGTCAGTGGGTAGGCGATCAGGCCCGTCTCGCGCTGCTGGCGCAGGAGCAGGGCATCACGGCGGAGGCGTTCGCCAAGACCTGCCAGAAGGTGGATCTCGCCGGGCATCTGGCCCAAAGCCAGGGCTGGCTGCGCCGGCTCGGCGGACAGGGATTCCCGACCCTCGGACTGATGCGGGGGGGGAGCCTCATCCCGCTACCCGTCTCCTCATTCTTGGGGGAGCCGCAAGCATTCGCGAGCCATCTCGCCGCCCTGATGGCGGCCTGACCCTGGCCATGCCCGGGTTTGCCGCATCGGCCCCTGGGGTCAGGGCAGCGGGGCAGACCGGGTTAGCGGGGTGGGGGAGGTCACTCCTCGTTTCGGGCTTCCCTTGTCCCCCGCACCGTTCTTGGGCATGCTAACGGCCTCTTTAGATTGGCAGGATGCAGTACCTATGAACCTTCGCGATCTCGAGTACCTGGTAGCGCTGGAAGAGGAGAAACATTTTCGCAAGGCGGCGGAGCGCTGCTTCGTCAGCCAGCCGACCCTGAGCGGCCAGCTGCGCAAGCTGGAAGATGAGCTGGGGGTGATCCTGATCGAGCGCACCTCCCGCAAGGTGTTGTTTACCCCGGCCGGCGATGCCATGGCCCTGCAGGCCCGCAAGGTGCTCAAAGAGGTGCGCGAGCTCAAGAGCATAGGCCAGCACTTCGCCGAGCCCATGTCCGGCGAGATCCACATCGGCTTCATTCCCACCGTGGGCCCCTATCTCTTGCCCCACATCATTCAGGATCTGCGGGAGCACTTCCCCAAGCTGGAGTTCTATCTCTACGAGGAGCAGACCCAGGTGCTGCTCAAGCGGCTGGAGGAGGGGGAGCTGGATTGCCTGGTGCTCGCCGAGCTGGAGGGCATGGAGGGCTTTGGCTCCATCCCTCTCTATCAGGAGCCTATGTGGCTGGCGGTGCCCCAGCATCATCCGGAAGCCAGTGCCAGGGCGGTGCCGCTTGGCAATCTCAAGGGCAAGAAGTTGCTGATGCTGGCCGATGGTCACTGCCTGCGGGATCAGGCGATGGGCTTCTGTTTTGCCGCCGGCATAGGCGAGGATCAGCGCTTCAAGGGCACCAGTCTCGAGACCCTGCGCAACATGGTGGCGGCCGGCAGCGGCATGACGCTGGTGCCCAGGCTGGCGGTGCCCGCCAACGCCGAGGAGGGGGGCGTCAGCTATCGCCCTGTGGTAGACCCTGTGCCGGGGCGCACCATCTCCCTGCTCTATCGCCACTACTCGGTGCGCCGCCCCTGCTTCAATGAACTGGCCTCCCGCATCCACGCTGATGAGCAAGCAGTTGGCCAATAAAAAAACCGGCAGCCAGGGCTGCCGGTTTTGCTTCTGCCGCGAGAGCAGCTTAGAAGATATCGTCGGTGGAGACGGGCCCTTCCACATCGGGGTTGTCACCGCCGTAGACCTGATTGCCATCCGAGCTCGGCTGCTCGCATAGCGGGTCGGCTCGGTCCCTTCCTTGAAGTATTCCTCGCTGGCGCCACGGCGGTCGCCAGCAGGCCGGTTTCGCGATCGATGCGTACCTGCATGATCCCTTCGGGGACCGGCATCTTGCGCTCGGGCACTTGCTGCAGGGCCGTCTTCATGAAGTCGATCCAGATGGGCTGGGCGGCGCCGCCACCGAATTCGGCCCGGCCGAGACCGCGCTGGTGGTTGTCAAACCCTATCCAGGAGGTGGCCACCAGATTCGGGGTGTAACCGGAGAACCAGGCATCCCTCGATTCGTTGGTGGTCCCCGTCTTGCCCGAGATATCGTGACGCTTGAGGTCACGGGCCGCGCGCCAGCCGGTACCACGCCAGCCATTGCCACCCCAGATGGCGGTGGTCAGGGTGTCGGTGATCAGGAAGGCGCTCTGGGCACTGATGGTCTGCGGCGCCATGTTGTTGGGCACCACAGGGTCAATCGGGCACTGAGCCTTCCAGTCAGGGACGGTATTGGCGTAGGCATCGGCGCTGTCGAGCCTGCTCGGGCACACCTGCTGTTCGCAGGTGGTGCAAGCAATAGCAGGATTGGCCTGATAGAGGGTGTTCTCCAGGCTGTCGGTCACTTTGTCGATGAAGTAAGGGGTCACCAGGAAGCCACCGTTGGCCAGTACCGAGTAACCACGCACCACCTCCAGCGGGGTGAACTCGGCAGCACCCAGCGCCAGCGACTCATGGGGCGAGATGAAAGTCGCGGGGGAAGCCAAAGCGGGTCAGGCCATCGATATAGGTATCCAGACCGATGGCGCGCATCAGTCGTACCGACATCACGTTCTTGGACTTGGCCAGTCCCAGGCGCAGCGGAGTGGGACCATCATAGAACGGCCGGTGAGTTCTTGGGCTGCCACATCGGGGCCCTTTGACGGGTCCCACTGGTTGATGGGCGCATCGTTGATGAGCGACGCCAGGGTATAGCCATGCTCCAGCGCGGTGGCATAGAGGAAAGGGTTGATGTTGGAACCGATCTGGCGACGCGCCTGATCGACCCGGTTGAATTTGGAGAGCTCGAAGCTGAAACCACCGACCAGTGCTTCCAGCGCGCCATTTTTCGGGTTCATGGCAACCAGCGCGGCGTTAACGTCGGGCATTTGGCCAGCAGCAGCTCTTCACCCTCTGCTCCCGCACCCAAATCTGGGCACCGACTTTCAGCACATCGCGCGCCGATTTGGGCGCATAGCTCTGGCGGTCGTCGGTGATAAAGGAGCGGCCCATTTGATGCCGTTCCAGCCGAGTCCGCTTCTTGCCATTCTTCAGCACCAGCGTGGCGCTGCGTCACCGAGTTTGGTGACCACCGCCGCCATCAGCGGATCATAAGTGGGTTGCTTGCCAAGGTGAGCCACGATCTGCTCGTAGTCCCAGGCTGTTTCCCCGCTTTCCACAGCAGGGCAGTCGGGCCGCGATAGCCGTGGCGCATGTCATAGGCAAAGACGCCATCCAGCAGTGCCTGTCTGGCGGCCCGCTGACGCTTGGCACTCACAGTGGTGTAGATGTGCAGCCCCATGGTGTAGGCATCTTCTCCAAACTGCTCCAGCATCTTCTGGCGCACCATCTCGCCAGGATAGGGGCGTGGAGGGTCACTTCAGCGCCGTGGAAACGGGCCTTGATAGGCATTTTTGAGGCTTCGTCAAACTGGGCCTGGGTGATCTTGCCGGTTTCCAGCATCCGGCCCAGCACCACGTTGCGGCGCGCAAAGGCGCGCTCGGGAGAGCGGATCGGGTTGAGCATGGATGGCGCTTTAGGCAGACCGGCGATAATGGCGATCTCATCCAGCCCCAGATCCTTGACCTCTTTACCGAAGTAAACCTGAGCCGCAGCACCGATACCGAAAGGAGCGGTAACCGAGGGGGATTTTGTTGAGGTACAGCTCAAGGATCTCGTTTTTGGTGAGGTTTTGCTCTATGCGCCACGCCAGGAAGACTTCCTTTATCTTGCGCACCAGGGTCTTCTCGTTGCTCAGGAAGAAGTTGCGCGCAACCTGCTGGGTGATGGTACTGGCGCCCTGGCGGGCCTGGCCGGAGACGGCCCAGACGGTGGCGGCCCGGATGATGCCGATGGGGTCTATGCCCGGGTGCTCATAGAAGCGAGCATCTTCGGTGGCAAGCACGGCATCTATCATGGACTGGGGAATTTCATCCAGCCGCAACGGGATACGACGAATTTCGCCAAACTGGGAGATCAACTCCCCATCCCGGCTGTACACCTTCATCGGGGTGGCCAGTTTGACATCGCGCAGGGCGCTCACATCCGGCAACTGGGGCTTGATGTAGAAGTAGATGCCGATGAGGCTGGCAACACCCAGCACTGCACCCAGCATCATGACAATAAACAGGCGAACGAGCCATTTCAGCATGGAAGAACTACCAATCGTCTTAAAATTAGCCAACGGGCGCAGAGTATAGCCTTTTTACCCTCGCGGATTCGAGGTTTTCCTGTCCGGGGACATCGACCTCGAGAAGAGGCGGGAGGTTAGCACTACGGGCCGCAATAACCAAGGATGGCCACCCGGCACCAAGAAAGCGAACCAGGTCACTTTTCGGTATAAACTTTATGACATTGATAGATAGAGCATTTAGGATGAGTGAAGGACTCCTCGTGATTGTGTGTCCTACACTCAGTATGAGTAAAAAAACCCAATAACGCATGGATGTGTATATGTTTGGGCTATTCAATAAGGGTTCTCTTTTGCCGCTGGTGGGAATTGATTTTGGCAGTCAGACCATCAAGGCCGTCACTCTCAGTGGTCGCCCCGGCAAACTACATCTCGAATCGGTTGCCGATATCCCTACACCCAAAGGGACGCTGGTCGATTATCAATTGCAAGATATCGAGCGAGTCAGCCAATCTCTCAAAACCCTCAAACGCTTGATCGCTGGCAACAGTGAATATGCCGCCACTGCGGTGACGGGTTCCAACGTGATCACCAAAGTTATCCAGACCGATGCTCGTCTTGGCGACAAGGAGCTGGAGAATCAGGTGCAGTTGGAGGCAGAACAGCTCATTCCCTTCCCCCTCGATGAGGTCAGCCTCGATTTTGAGGTACTTGGCCCCACGGCCAATAACGATGACCGTCAGGATGTGCTGCTGAGCGCGGCGCGCACCGAGAGCGTCAACGGCGGGTCAGTGCGCTGACGGAGGCGGGCATGAATACCATGGTGGTGGATGTGGGGGCCCATGCGCTGGGTCGTGCCGTGGTCACTTGTTTGCCAGAATTGCAGACCAGTGAGCGGCCTGTCGGGGTGATCGATATCGGCGCCAGCGCCATGACCTTTGCCGCCCTGCTCAAAGGGGAAGGTCGATCTACTCCCGCCTGCAGAATTTTGGTGGCGATCAATATAGTCAGGCGCTCTCCTCCTTTTACGGCATGACCCTGGACGATGCTGAACAGGCTAAGGTTCAAGGGCACCTTGCCGGTCGACCATGAGCTGGATGTGCTGATGCCCCATATCAATTTATTGCTGCAGCAAGTACGCCGTAATATCCAGCTTTTTTGCAGTTCGTCCGGTTATCGCGAACTATCGACACTGGTACTGACCGGTGGTGGCAGTTTGCTGCCCGGCTTGGTGGTGCAGGTCAAGGAAGAGGTGAACTGTGAGGTGCTGCATCCGGATCTGTTCGCGTTATTTGGCAAACCGAAAGGTGAGGCCGAGCTGAGCCATGGCGCCAGGTACATGACGGCATTCGGGTTGGCACTGAGGAGTTTCACACCATGTCAAATATAAACCTATTACCTTGGCGTGAAGCCAGGGCGCAGCGGCAGAAGAAACAGTTTGGTGCCTTGCTGGGGGTGTTTGTTCTGGTGACGGTGGCGTTGGGTTTTTTCGCCGACTGGTTGGTTGAGCGCCAGATCGGGTACCCAGCAACAGCGTAATCAGCGACTGGTGCAGGAGATGGCTATTCTGGATGCCCAACTGGGTGAAATTCGCCTGCTAAAAGAGCGCCGTAAGGAGCTTATTGATAGGATGGAGCTTATCGAGCAGTTGCAGATGCGCCGTAATGTCCCGTCCGCCTCTTTAATCAGCTTCCTGAGCTGGTGCCCAATGGGGTTTATCTCAATACCCTGGCCATGCAGAGCAATACCATTGATGTCAACGGCAAGGCCGAAGCCTATGGCCGGGTGGCCAGCATGATGCGGCGCATCGATGGGTCTGGCTGGTTGGGACAGTCGAAGATCAGCACCATCTTCACGCAGCCGATGTTGCACCCGTGGCCCTTAGCCAGTTCTCCATGATGTTCCAGATCGCTAACAACGCTGCGGCTTCAGCGGATGTGGCCAAGGAGAACCAATGAACCTTCAGCAACTCAACGAGCTGGATTTCAATGACATAACGCAGCTGGCCAAAATGGGCAAAGGGGATCTTCATTCTGTTTTGCTGTGCTGAGCGGAGGGGCCATTTATCACTATGTGATTGCCAATTCGCTGACCAGGCCTTGCTCAGGAAGGACCGCTAAAGAACAGGAGCTGAAGACCCAATTCGAGAGCAAGGCCATGCTGGCCGCCAACCTGGAGGCGTACAGGAAGCAGATGGTGCAGCTTGAACATTTGGTGGATACCCAGCTCAAGCAGTTGCCCAATACCCATGAAGTGGCAGGGCTGCTGGATGACATCAGCTTCATCGCCACCGATAATGGGCTCAAATTGAACAGGATCAACTGGGAGGCAGAGGTCAAACACGAATTCTCGACCGAATTGCCCATGCGCATCGAGGTGGTGGGCACCTATCACGAGCTCGGCAAGTTCACGGCAGACATGGCCGCGTTGCCGCGCATCGTGATCCTGGATTCGTTTCAGCTCAATCAAGGCCGGGGTCAGGACGAGTTGATAGGCATGTCCATGCAGGCCAAGACCTACAAGTACAACGGTAAAACCCTGGAGCAGAAGCCATGAGCATGAGAGTGATCGGAGCTGCTGTTGCCGGTGCTGTTGTTGACGGCCTGTGGTGGCCAGGAGGATATGGATGCGTACGTACAACAAACCAAGGCGAGGAAACCCATCCCGATCGAGCCCTTGCCGGAGATAAAACCATTCTCCCCCATGGCCTATCAGCGCAGTGATCAACGTAGCCCCTTCATTGAACCGCAACCAGAGACCAGCTCCAGGGTGGATGCCAAGACCAAGCCGGACTGTGCCCAGATAGTGGCCAGTCGGGAGAAGGAGGTGCTGGAGCGCTACTCGCTGGCCAGTTTGTCGCATGCAAGGTTCGCTCGGCAAAAAAGGTCAGTTGTGGGCATTGGTCCGTACGCCGGATGGCCAGTCGATGCGGGTTGGGCTTAATCAATACATGGGGCTGGATCAGGGCAGGGTTATCAAGATCACCGACACTGCCGTGGATTTGCTGGAAACCATCCCGGACGGGAAGGGGTGCTGGGTCACAAGAGAAACCCAGTTGGCCATGGCCAATGTGCAAGAAAAACAATAATCAGGGACGAACAGCAATGAGAACAACAATAGAGAGTGTATCCAAAGTGGCTTTGCTGTTTTGCGCCAGCGCCTTCAGTCAGGCGTGGGCAGTGGCAACCCTGCAGGAGATCAAGGTCAATCCGCTTGCTGGCTGATCAGTTGCAGCTGGAGCTCAGTTTCAGTGAGCCAGTCACGGCTTTACCGATCGTCTCTCTTATCAACCCAATCAGCTGTTGTTGCATGTTCCCGGTGCCATAGGGGCGCTGACGGTGAACCCGCTGCCGATCCAGCGCAGGGGGTAGATAATATCAAGGTGGAGGGAAGGGGGGGGTCTGGATATCAAGATAGCCCTCGATCAACTGGCCCCTTATCAGGTTCAGCAACAAGGCAATAAATTGCTGGTGTCATTGGGTGAGAAGGGGCCAGCCGGGCTCATCAACAACGAGAGTCCCCTGCTGCCACCCTCGGCCGTGACTTGTCAGCGATGCCAGTTGTGGCACCCAGTCTGCCTTATTAATACCCAGCGGGTCGTTGCCAAGTCGATGCCTGTCTCCTCTCCCATCGCCCCTGCCGCACTTCCTGCCAGCAAGCCGGTTGTCCGTCTACCAGGCGAGCGGCAGTGGCGCCTATTTCAACTCGGTTACCGGTGTGGATTTTCGTCGTGGCAAGGAGGGGCAGGGGGAGTTTCTGGTGACCCTGGACAACAGTTCGGCGGCGGTGGATGTGAGCAGCCGCGGCCAGAAGGTGCTCGCCAAGTTTCACGGTACCCGGATCCCGGATGATCAGCTGAATCTCATCAATGTGCAGGATTTTGCGACCCCTGTCTCCCAGGTGGAGGTGTTCCGCCAGGGCAATGACACCTTGTTTGAGCTCTCGGTCAATGGCCAGTTTGATTATCGCTACGATCAGGCCGACAAGATGTTCATCATAGAGGTGAAGAAGCGGGTCGCGACCACGACAGCGAAACAATATCAGGGCAAACCAATCTCGTTGAACTTCCAGGATATTCCTGTTCGGACAGTGCTGCAGATCATCGCCGACTTCAATAATCTCAATCTGGTGACCACGGATTCCGTCTCCGGCAATATCACGCTGCGTCTCGATGGTGTGCCCTGGGAGCAGGCGCTCGACATCATCCTCAAGGTCAGAGGGCTCGACAAGCGACTGGACAACAACATCCTGCTGGTGGCCCCGGCGGAGGAGATTGCCGCACGAGAGAAACAGCAGCTGGAGAGCCGCAATCAGGTAGCCGACCTCGCGCCGCTCTATACCGAGTACCTGCAGATCAACTATGCCAAGGCATCCGAAGTGGCGGCCCTGCTCTCCTCCGATAGCACCAAGCTGCTCTCTCCCAGAGGGGCGGTGAGCGTGGATGAACGCACCAACGTGCTGGTGGTCAAGGACACGGCGGATGTCATCAGCAACGTCAAGCGGATGCTGGACATCCTCGATATCCCGGTCAAGCAGGTGGTGATCGAGGCGCGCATGGTGACCATAGACGACGGCTTCGACGAGGCCCTGGGGGTGCGTTGGGGGGTGACCAAGACGGATGGCCATGGCAATGGCACCTCGGGCACCATAGAGGGCAATGATGGTTCGGGAAATGGCAATCTGATCCAGAATCCAGATGGAAGTAGTCGAATCAACACCAACATGACTCGTCCAGATGTGGCAGATCGTCTCAACGTCAACCTGCCTGTGACCAATGCCGCCGGCACCCTGGCCTTCCAGGTAGCTCGTCTGGCCAATGGCACTCTACTGGATCTCGAACTCTCCGCCCTGGAGAAGGAGAGCAAGGCCGAGATCATCGCGAGTCCTCGCGTCACCACGGCGAACCAGAAGCCGGCCCTGATCGAGCAGGGGACAGAGATCCCCTATGTGGAGTCTTCATCCAGCGGGGCGACCTCGGTCACCTTCAAGAAGGCGGTGCTGAGTCTCAAGGTCACGCCACAGATCACCCCGGACAACAGGGTCATCCTGGATTTGACCGTGACCCAGGATACCAAGGGGGAGACCGTCCCGACCGGTACCGGGGATGCGGTCTCCATCAACGCCCAGTCCATCACCACCCAGGTGCTGGTCAACAACGGCGAGACCCTGGTGCTGGGCGGCATCTATCAGCAGACCATCAAGAGCGACGTCAGCAAGGTGCCGCTGCTGGGGGATATTCCCGGTCTGGGTTACCTGTTCAAGAAAACCACCAGCGAGAACAAGAAGCGTGAACTGCTGATCTTCGTGACCCCGAGGATAGTCACCGACGCCCTCTGAAAACTTTACATGTGAGGGTAAAACACATATAACCTTACGCCCCGATGAGGCTGGGGCGTAAGGGCTGCGGTTGCCAGTCCTGGTTTCTATTGAGATAATCCCCCTCCTGATCCATCGCAAGATAAGGTTCATAGGTACCCCGGTCGAGTAGTTACCGGGGCCATACAGTTTGTAATTACTAACGAAAAGACATGGCTGAGAAACGCAATATTTTCCTGATAGGTCCCATGGGTGCGGGCAAGAGCACCATAGGTAGACATCTGGCAGAACAACTGCACATGGAGTTTTTCGACTCAGATCATGAGATTGAGCGCCGCAGTGGTGCCGATATCGGCTGGGTGTTCGATGTTGAAGGCGAAGAGGGTTTCCGGATCCGCGAAGAGAAGGTGATCGGTGAACTCGCCGAGCAGCAGGGTATCGTGCTGGCAACGGGCGGCGGCGCCATCAAGAGCCGTGAAACCCGCAACAAACTCTCTGCGCGCGGCATCGTGGTCTACCTCGAAACCACCATTGAAAAGCAACTGGCGCGTACCCAGAGAGACAAGCGTCGCCCCTTGTTGCAAACCGAAGAGCCGCCCCGCGAAGTGCTGGAGCGTCTGGCCCAAGAGCGCAACGCCCTGTATGAAGAAGTCGCAGACTTTGTCATCCAGACGGATGATCAAAGTGCAAAAGTTGTAGCTAATCAAATCGTTAAGTTGATTGGTATGTAATCAATAGAGGACGTCCATGGAAAGGTTGAAGGTCGAACTGGGTGAGCGCAGCTACCCGATTGAGATAGCTGCTGGTCTGTTGCAACACCCCGAGGTGCTGGCGCAGACGATCAAGGGCAAGCGGGTCATGATAGTGACCAACACAGTCGTCGCCCCCTTGTATCTTGAGCAGATCATTCAGTTGCTGCCCGGTTTTCAGGTTGAACACCTGATACTGCCGGATGGCGAGGCCTACAAAACCCTGGCTACCTTCGAGCGGATCATGTCTGCTCTGCTGGAAACCAGTCATGGTCGTGACACCACCCTCATCGCCCTGGGGGGCGGCGTGATAGGCGACGTTGTAGGCTTTGCTGCGGCAAGCTATCAACGAGGCATTCCGTTCATTCAGGTGCCTACCACACTGCTTTCCCAGGTTGACTCCTCCGTCGGCGGCAAGACCGCCGTCAACCACCCTCTTGGCAAAAACATGGTGGGTGCCTTCTATCAGCCCAAGCATGTGATCATCGACACCGACTGCCTCAAGACCCTGCCTGCGCGGGAATTTGCCGCCGGCATGGCAGAGGTGATCAAGTACGGCATCATCTGGGATGCGGCCTTCTTCTCCTGGCTCGAAGTCAACATGGCACGGCTGCAACGCCTTGACGCCGAAGCCCTTTCTTACGCCATTCGCCGTTGCTGTGAAATCAAGGCCGACGTGGTCGGTCAGGATGAGACCGAGCATGGCGTGCGCGCCCTGCTGAACCTGGGTCACACCTTCGGCCATGCCATCGAGGCCGAGAAGGGCTATGGCAACTGGCTCCATGGGGAAGCGGTGGCGGCAGGCATGATGCTGGCGGCCGAAACGGCCCTGGCCCGTGGTGACATGACGGCGCAAGAGGTTGCACGAGTCCGCGACCTGCTGCTGGCGGCGGACCTGCCGGTGCTGGCGCCGCCCGAGATGGACTTTGCCGCCTTCATTCGCCATATGCGCCGTGACAAGAAGGTGCTGGAAGGCAAGTTGCGGCTGGTGTTGCCAGTCGGGATCGGGCAGGCCCAGGTGGTGGCCGATGTGACGGATGCGCAGCTGATGGCGGTGATCGAGTCTGGTCGTGACCAATAACAAATTGCTGAAATTGCCTTCCCAGCGGCAGCTGGTTGACCGGCTGCTGCACCTGATTGAGTTCAATCACCCCTATATTTTTCTCTCAGGCAAGCCCGGCAGCGGCCGTGGCACCCTGTGTGAATCCCTGCTTGCCCAACTGCCTGACACTGTTCGGGTGGTGAGCCTCATCGGCAGCCCGGCCATGAAGATGGCGGACGTGCGCCAGTTGCTGCTTCAGCAGGTGGTGGCACGCCCCCTGTTCAATGCGCAAGATGCACTGGCCGACAGCTTCTTTCGCATGCTGGAGGGCAAGCCTTCCACCCTGCTGCTCATGATCGAGCGCGCCGACACCCTGCCCGCCGAACTGGTGGGGGAGCTGTGGGCGCTCTGTCGCCACAACGATACCCTGGCCTCTCCCCATAAACTGGCCATCCTGCTCTCGGGCAGTGACATCTGGTGTCGCGATCAGAAGAGTGCCCTCAAGGGGCGGGCCATGCCCGCGCTCGAGCTGGAAGTCGCGCCACTGAGCGCGCCTGAGCAACGCATCTTCCTGTATGAGAAGGCCAAGGAGCTGAAGATCCCGGCGGCCCTCTTGCCCAAGCCGAAAGTGGAAGAGATCCTGAAGGGGGCGGGGGGACACCCGTCCGCCATCATGCAGTCATTGGAGGATGTCATGACCGACAGAAGGCCCAAGAAACGTCAGGCCGAGTTGCCCGTCAAGAAGATTGCGACCGTGCTGGCCCTGGCGGCCGCCGGTTTGCTGGCCCTGAGCTATCTCCCTCTGTTCGAGGAGGCAGGCAAGGAGCAGGCCCCGGCCTCGTCCCAGGGGATGGCATTGCCCGACCCCGTCGCCACCGATCCGCTGAGCGTCGGTGTGGCGAGCGGGGCTCAGGGGAGCCAGGCGAGCAATGGCGCCGATGCCAGCTCTTCAAGCAACCAGGTTGCCCGGGATTGGCAACCCGATGCCAAGACCTTGCCCAAGAAGGTCGAGAGCGAGACGGTCACCACTGAGTCGAGCAACTACGAGGGGCGCCGGGTCGTCATCTCCGATGAAGTGGTTGAGAAACTGATGACACAGCCCAACGTCAGCGGTGCCCTGCCGACGGCTGTGGTGGACGAGCTGGTCGGCGGGAGTTCCCGTGCGGCCCCGACCGGGGCGGCGGCACAGGCACAGAGCACGGCGCCTGTTGCCAAGGCGACGCCCACTCCTGCCGCGACTGCGCCCGCCGCGGCACCGGCACCCAAGGTGGCCCTGACGCCGGTGGCGACCCTCAACAAGAAGGCGAGGAACCACTACAGCATCCAGCTGATGGGGGCGAGCAACACCCAGGCGGTCGACAGCTTCGTGGCCGAGCATGGGCTGGCGGGCAAGGTCTGGGTCTACAAGACCCGCTTCCGTGGCAGCCCCTGGTACGTAGTGGTGCAGGGCGACTATGCCAACAGCACCCAGGCCAAGGCGGCGATCCGCAAGCTCTCCCCCGCCTTGCTCAAGGGACAACCCTGGCCCAAGTCGTTTGCCCAGATACAAAAAGAATTGAAGCAATAGCCAGTCGCCCGGGGAAGGGGGTAGAATCGTCCCCCTTTTTTGGGCATTGCCTTCTTAACACCGGACTTCCATGAAAAAAACACGCGCGTTTTTAAAATGGGCCGGGGGAAAATACTCCCTGGTCGAAGAGATTGCCGAGCGCTTGCCGGCCGGGCGTGTGTTGCTGGAGCCCTTCGTCGGAGCGGGCTCAGTGTTTCTCAACACGGATTACGATGCCTATGTGCTCAACGACATCAATCCGGATCTGATCGGTCTCTACAATCACCTCAAGCGGCAGCCGGACAACTTCATCCACGAGGCGCGCAAGCTGTTTGTGGCCGAGCACAACCACAAGACTGCCTATTACCGGCTGCGCACCCAGTTCAACCAGACCGAGGCTGGCTTTGAGCGGGCCCAGCTGTTCCTGTTCCTGAATCGCCACGGGTTCAACGGTCTGTGCCGCTACAACAAGAAGGGCGGCTTCAACGTGCCGTTCGGTTCGTACAAGAAGCCCTATTTCCCGGAGAAAGAGCTGTGGGCCTTCGCCGAGAAGGCCCAGAAGGCCACCTTCATCTGCGAGAGTTATGTCGATGCCATGGCCCGTGCAGAGGAGGACTGGGTGATCTATTGCGACCCGCCTTATGTCCCCCTCTCCACCACTGCTAGCTTTACCAGTTATGCCGCCAGCGGTTTTACTCTGGACGATCAGGTGGTGCTGTCGCAGCTGGCTCGCCGCACGGCTGCCGAGAAAATGGTTCCTGTGCTTATCAGTAATCACGACATGAAGTTGACCCGTGATCTCTACCGCGGTGCCCGGCTGGACGAGATCCTGGTCAAGCGCACCATCAGTCGCAACGGTGGCAGCCGCAACAAGGTGGCCGAGCTGCTGGCGCTCTACCCGCCTGGCATAGCCCCCGAGCAGGGCCATTACCCTGGCGAGGCCGAGCTGGTCTCTGTCGGTTGAGTCATGAACGGTCCCTGCGGGGACCGTTGTCGTTTCTGCCCGGGCAGGTCACCTGTCTGGTCGGGCAAGCGCAAGGCCCGCGTCTTCTGCAGGTGCGGTTCGTTTTCATCCCGCCTTTGCGGCGAGACTCGCGGCCCGCGTCTTCTGCACCTGCGGTCCGCATTCCCTGTACGTGCGGGTCGTTTTCATCGCCCATTTGCGATAAAATTGCGCCGCTTTTTCTGCCACGCTGCCAATGGATGACGCTGATGAAAGACTTTCTGATTGCCCCCTCTATCCTCTCCGCCGACTTTGCCCGCCTGGGTGAGGATGTCGCCAAGGTGCTGGCCGCCGGGGCCGACGTGGTGCACTTCGACGTGATGGACAACCACTATGTCCCCAACCTGACCATAGGCCCCATGGTCTGTCAGGCTCTGCGCGACTACGGCATCGAGGCGCTCATCGATGTGCACCTGATGGTCAAGCCGGTGGATCGCATCGTCCCCGATTTCGCCAAGGCGGGTGCCAACCTGATCACCTTCCACCCGGAAGCTTCCGATCACGTGGACCGTACCCTGGGTCTCATCAAAAGGAGCAGGGTTGCCAGGCCGGTCTGGTGCTGAACCCGGCCACGCCGCTCACCTGCCTCGAGTACGTGATGGACAAGCTGGACGTGATCCTGCTGATGTCGGTCAACCCGGGCTTTGGTGGTCAGAGCTTCATCCCTGGCACCCTCGACAAGCTGCGTCAGGTGCGTCGTCTGATCGATGAGAGCGGTCGTGACATTCGCCTCGAGATCGACGGTGGCGTCAAGGTGGAGAACATCCGCGAGATCGCCGCCGCCGGGGCTGACATGTTCGTGGCGGGCTCCGCCATCTTCGGCAAGCCGGATTACAAGGCGGTGATCGATCAGATGCGGGCGGAGCTGGCTCATGTCCGTTGAACGTCCCTTCGATCTGGTGCTGTTCGATCTGGATGGCACCCTGATTGACAGCGCCTCCCAACTGGCGCTGGCGGTCAACCGCACCCTGACCGATCTGGGGCTGCCCGAGGCCGACGAGGCCGTGGTACGCACCTGGGTCGGCAATGGCGCCGACAAGCTGATCCAACGCGCGCTGGACTATCGCGAGGCGCCCGAGCTGTTTGCCAAGGCCCGCCCCCTGTTTGACCAGCACTATCAGGCCTGTCTGCTGCAAGGGCTGGCCATGTATGACGGGGTGGAGCAGAGCCTGCGCCGCCTGCAGGCGCTCGGTTACCGGCAGGCCGTGGTGACCAACAAGCCGAGTCACTTCGTGCAGCCCATTCTGGATGCCCTCGGCATCGGCGACTGCTTCGCGCTCTGGCTGGGGGGCAACTGCGTGCCCCTCAAGAAGCCGAGCCCGGATCCGCTGCTGCACGCCTGTCACGAGCTGGGGGTCAGCCCGTCCCGCACCCTGATGGTGGGGGACTCCGAAAATGATGTGCTGGCCGCCCAGGCTGCCGGCATGAAGGTGGTGGGGCTCACCTACGGCTACAACTATGGCCGTCCCATCGCAGATTCCCGCCCTGACTGGGTATGCGAGCAGTTTGCAGAGCTCGATGCCCTCTTGGCTGAATAACAAGGATCAACACATTCATGGCTAAACCAATCGTATTGAGCGGGGCCCAACCCTCGGGCCAGCTGACCATAGGCAACTACATGGGCGCCTTGCGTCAGTGGGTCAACATGCAGGATGACTTCGACTGCCTCTACTGCATCGTCGATCTGCATGCCATCACCACCCGCCAGGAGCCTGCCGCCTTGCGCAAGGCCTGCCTGGATGCCGCCGCCCTCTATCTGGCGGTCGGCATAGATCCGGCCAAGAGCACCGTTTTCATCCAGTCCCACGTACCCCAGCACGCCGAGCTCGGCTGGATCCTGAACTGCTACACCCAGATGGGCGAGCTGTCGCGCATGACCCAGTTCAAGGACAAGTCCGCCCGCTTCGAGAACAACGTCAACGTCGGCCTGTTCGGGTATCCGGTGCTGATGGCGGCGGACATCCTGCTCTATCAGGCCAACCAGGTGCCGGTCGGCAACGACCAGAAGCAGCATCTGGAGCTGACCCGCGACATCTGTACCCGGTTCAACAACCTCTACGGCGAGGTGTTCACCCTGCCTGAGCCCTTCATCCCGACCGACGGTGCCCGGGTGATGAGTCTGCAGGATCCCACCAAGAAGATGTCCAAGTCCGACGACAACGAGGCGAACTTCATCGGCCTGCTGGAAGATCCCAAGCAGATCGTCAAGAAGATCAAGCGGGCGATGACCGACTCCGACGAGCCAGCCGTGGTGCGCTTCGATCCCGAGAACAAGCCGGGGGTCTCCAACCTGCTGACCCTGATGTCCGGTGTGACAGGTCGCTCCATCCCCGAGCTCGAGCAGCACTTCGAGGGCAAGATGTACGGCCACCTCAAGAGCGAGACGGCCGATGCCGTGGTCGCCCTGCTGGAGCCCATCCAGGCCCGCTTCCGCGAGTTGCGTCAGGATGAGACTCATCTGCAGGCAATTTTGGCGGCTGGCGCACAAAAGGCGCGGGAAAGGGCTGAAAAAACCCTGATCAGCGTATATGATGTCGTCGGCTTCGTTCCTCGAGCCTGACATACTGGGAAGGTGTAGTTGTAGAGAGCTGGGTATTTGCCTGGCTTTCTTTGTTTTACCCAACCCCTGGTTCGTCATCTCCTCTTCCAATGTCAAACGCGGGCGCTTGCCCCAAGAGAAAGCATGTCTGTCGAATCAAATACAGTGATTGAAGAACTGAGTGACAAGGGCCACTGGCTGCGCAAGTTCCGCAAGGCCAAGAACCTCAACACCCTACAGCTGATGGTCTCCAATGCCATCGACAAGCACCACAAGACCCCGGCCATTGCCGCCGCCATCTATCTGGCCGAATGCCAGCGCGAGCGCGAGCTGGAGCAGGGGCGTTATCTAGATCGCTGATACCGGCTACCGTGTTGCACTTGTCCGCATACGTCGGTGAGTGTTGTTTGTATCTCCTGCCTGATTGAGCTTGGGTGCGTCTTGTTCATAAGCCGCCCGGCAGCAAGCCCCGCCTGCCCGTTTTCCCTCCCATCGGCGCCGCCATGAAATAACCCCAGGTGTCTGGATCACCCGGGGCTGATTCGTTATCAGTTTTCTGTGCACATTCGCTGTCGCGTTTGGAGGGGCGGGATCAGTTGACCAGGCCCATCGCCTGGGGCAACGCCATCGAGATAGCCGGCACATAGGTGACCAGCAGCAGCACCAGGGCGATGACCGCAAAGAAGGGCAGCAGCGGCTTGATGACCCCCTCAATCTTGATCTCTCCTATCTTGCAGCCGGTGAACAGGATCGGCCCTACCGGCGGTGTGATGGTGCCGAGAGATAGGTTGAAGATCATCATGATGCCGAACTGCACAGGATCCATGCCGAACTGGGTGCAGATAGGCAGGAAGATGGGGGTGAAGATCAGCACCGCCGGGGTGGGATCCATAAAGGTGCCCACTAGCAACAGCACCAAGTTCATGATCAGAAGGATGAGCAGGAAGCTGTCGGTGAAGGAGAGTAGACCCGAGGCGATCAGGGCCGGGATCTTGGTGAACGCCATCACCCAGGACATGATGGAGGAGGCGGCCAGCATCAGGATCACGATGGCGGTCATCTTGGCGGTGGCCAGGAAGATCGCGGGCAGATCGGCAGCCTTGATGTTCCGGTAGCAGACACCGAGGATCAGCGAATAGACCACGGCGATGGCGGAGGCTTCGGTCGCGGTGAAGATACCGCCCAGGATGCCGCCGATGACCACGACGATCATCATCAGGCTGGGAATGGCATCCAGCAGCAGCTTGAGGCGTAGACCCTTGAGAGAGTCGTGCTCGGCCACATAACCACGGCGCTTGGCGATGAAACCGGCCACCAGCATGACCCCCAGCCCCCAAAGGATGCCGGGAACGTAGCCGCCCATGAACAGTGCAGTGATAGAGACGCTGCCCGCTACCGTGGCGTAGACGATCAGGGAATTGCTCGGCGGGATCAGCATTCCGGTCGGGGCCGAGGCGATATTGACCGCGGCGCTGAAGGCGGGATCGTAATTGTCCTTCTTCTGGATGGGGGACATGATGCCGCCGATGGCCGCCGCCGAGGCGACTCCTGAGCCGCTGATGGAGCCAAACAACATGTTGGCCACCACGTTGGTCTGGGCCAGGGGGCCCGGCAGGAAGTTGCTGATGATCTTGGCGCAGTTGATCAGACGGATGGCGATGCCACCATTGTTCATCAGGTTGCCGGCCAGGATGAAGAAGGGAATGGCCAGCAGGGCGAAGGAGTCCAGACCGACAAAGACCCGTTGGGCCGAGGTCAGGATGGCGCCATCAAACGGCAGGATCAGCGCCATGGCCAGGAAGGAGGAGAGCCCGATACTGATACTGATAGGGGTGCCGATAAACAGCAGGAAAAAGGCACCGATGAACATCACCAGTGCGACAACAATCGCAATATCCATGGTTATACCTTTTGCTTGAAGGAGAGTTGTCTGGCCAACCCGTACTGGTTGTACAGGCAATAGAAGACGGTCAGCACGCCACACAGGGGGATGGCGGCATAAATGACCCCGATGGGGATCTGCAGCGCCGAGTCGAGCTGCCCCATCTGACGGCTCATCCCGATGTAACCACCGACGGTCAACACCAGCAGAGCAAAGGTGGTGGTGGCCAGTTCGCCGAGCATCTCCATCATGATGCGCACGTTGTGCGACATGCGATCGCGCATGAAGGTGATCGCCATGTGCTCGCGCAGACCAAAGACATAGGCACTACCGATCAACACCAGCCAGATGAAGAGGTAGCGGGAGAGCACCTCACTCACGGCACTCGGGCTGTTGAGCAGATAGCGGGTCGCCACCTGGTAGGTGACCAACAGCGTCATCAAGGCGACGATGGCAATACATAAAAATGAAACGGCGACATCCACTTTCTGCTTGAACCCTGTCAGGGAAGCATAGAAACCGGCCTGGATCGGGGGCTCGTGCTGAGCGGGGTGAGGCGCCAATTGTTGAACGGATTTCATGACGGATCCTTTTAAGAGGGGCCACCATGGCAGCCCCTGACAACCGCAGACGTTAGTTGGCCAATGCACGGATCTTGGTGAAGATCTCTCTCTGCTCCGGGGTGACCAGCAGCGTCTCTTGCAGCGGCTTGCAGCGCGCCTGGAAGGGGGTTATATCCACTTCGGTGAAGGTGGCTCCCTGGCTGGTGGCCGTCTGCTTGGCGGTTTCCAGCGCCTGGGAGAAGAGATCGAATTCGGTCGCCGTGCTCTCCTTGGCCAGTTTGCGGAAGGTCGCCTGATCGGCGGCATCCATCTTCTCTAGGAAGGACTCGTTGGCCACCAGCAAGTCGGCCACCATCACGTGGCGGGTGTAGGAGAAATGCGGCGCCACTTCATACTGCTTCAGATCTGCGTAGGTGATCTCGTTGTTCTCGGCGCCATCAAGCACCCCTTGCTGGATGGCGGAGTAGACCTCTCCCTGGCCCATGGGCACGCCGGTTCCCCCCATGCAGGTCAGCATCTTGACCATGGTGTCGGACTGCATCACGCGGATCTTCTTCCCTTTGATGTCTTCCGGGGTTTTGATGGGTGCCCCCTTGACGTACATGCTGCGCGCCCCGGCGGTATAGGCGGTCAGCACCTCAAAGCCATTGCCCTTGGTGGAACTAAACAGGGCATCCAGGGTACCGCTGGTGAACACCTTGCGCTGGTGTTCCGGGTTGTCATAGATGTAGGGCATGGCCAGCACGGAGAAATTCTTGTTGAAATTCTCGACCAGGGGATTGGCAACCACGGCCAGCTGGATGGCGCCGGACTGCACCAGCTCCAGCGCCGCGCGCTGATCCCCGAGCAGCTCATTAGGGTGAATTTCCAGCTTGTACTTGCCGCCAGTGGCGGCTTCCAGCTTCTGGCTGAAGTCTTGCAGCGCCTTGAACTGGGGATTGTGCTCGGATTGATTGAACGCCGTCTTCAGGATCACGGGACCAGCAGCCTTGCTGTCTTCACCACATCCAGTCAGAAACAGACCAGCGACGACCACTGTGCCAATCAGAGACAGCTTGGGCAGAGGATTCATTGTACGCATGTGTCACCCCTCTATGGGTTTGGTTATTTTGATGATGCTCATGCTACGCGAATCCGGCGGCTTTTCAGTGATCAAACTCAAGTTAATGAAATGGCGTTCCGTATTTGTGGGAATCAAAAATCAAATTTTATGAAGGCGGTTTGTTGTACTGTGCCGATGGCGATGAAATGGGGCTTGGAACGGGATCTTTCGGGGGGAAAAAAGGGAGCTGAGCTCCCAAATGGCCACGAGAACAGCAGTAAAAAACGGGGGGGCTATGAACGCATGCTCTCTCGCCTCCGGGCGGATGAGGTGAGAGGGAAGCCGAGTGCTGCGAGGGCTCGCGGTGGAAGGGAGCCCTTACTGAGCAGCCAACCAGTTCTTGCAGATCTTGAAGACGACTTTTTTGATCCGGGCGGGGGTGCCGACCTGGCAGGTGGGTCTGTGCACCTCGCCGGGATAGAAGATGGCGAAGTCGCCGGTATTGAGCAACAGCCGGGTGGTGATCGTCGGGTTGTCCAGGAAGAGGAGGTCCGGCTTGCTCTCCTGATGATCATGAGGGGAGGAGATGGCGGCGCTGAGGGCGATCACCTCCTGCCCGCTCAACACTATCTGGATATCCAGGTAGCGGTCGTGAAATTCACTCTTGAGACTCGCTTCCTCTGCCGTGGTGGGACAGGAGACGAGATAGAAGACGGTGTCGTCGATAAGATCATGTCTTCCCTCTGCCTGTTGCTGCAGCCTGTGCAAAGAAAGTTCAGGCTGGCTCAGCAGCCGCATCAGCGGAGCCGGCAGCAGGGCAATGTCGAGTTGCTGCAGATTGCCAACGATCATGGGTAGGTCCTTTGATTGCACCTGTGGTAGCGCTATGGCGCCCCGGTGGTGGTTGGATGAGGGCCCGAGTGACGGGCCCGTACTGACTTAGAGTGCGGCCATGGCCTCTTTGGCAAGGGCGCCGATCTTGTCCCACTCGCGGTTGTCGACGAGATTGGCAGGCACCATCCAGGTGCCGCCGCAGGCGAACACGGAGGGCAGGGCCAGGTAGTCCTTCACATTGCTCGGGCTGATGCCGCCGGTGGGCATGAAGGAGACCGGATAGACGGCGCTCATGGCCTTGAGCATCCCCAGGCCGCCTGACGGTTCGGCCGGGAAGAACTTGAGGGTCTTCAGACCCAGCTCCATGGCCTGCTCGACCAGACTGGGGTTGTTGACGCCGGGGATGATGGGAACCCCGCGAGCCTGGCAGTATTGCACGATGCGAGGGTTGAGCCCGGGACTCACGATGAAGTCCGCACCGGCCTCGATGGCCTGATCGACCTGGGCCGTGGTCAGGACGGTACCGGCGCCAATGATCATCTCGGGGAAGGTGCTCCGCAGTTGGCGGATAGCCTCAGCCGCCGCCGGGGTGCGGAAGGTGATCTCGGCACTGGGCATGCCGTTTTCCATCAGGGTGCGGCCGAGGGCGACGGCATCGTCGGCATCTTTGATGGCGATGACGGGGATGATCTTCAGGACGCAGAGTCGTTCAAGCAATGCTGACATGGGAAGCCTCATTGTATGGGTGGTCAGGGGTGATGGGATCTGGCATGGCCGTCAGGGGGATGATGGCGCCACGGTGTTGAATGACGGTGCTCGCCAGCCGATGGGCATAGCGGGCCGAGTCGATGACGGATTGCCCCGCCAGCCGGGTGGCGAGGTAACCCGCGCTGAAGGAGTCACCCGCCGCCGTGGTGTCGACGATCTGCTCCCTGGCGAGGGTCACGGCCATCACCTCGCAGTGGTCATCGGGCTGCACGACGAGGCAGGGCCCGGCGCCGCGCTTGATGACGATCTCGCTCACGCCGAGGGCGCTGGTTCGGGCCAGGCACTGGGCCTCGTCGGCATCTCCCCAGAGGGCAACCTCGTCATCCAGGGTCAGGAAGGCGAGATCGGTCAGAGCCAGGATGGCTGCATAGGTCTGGCGGGCCGCCTCCTGACTCTCCCACAGGCGGGGGCGGTAGTTGTTGTCAAAGGCTATCCTGGCACCGGCTGCCCGGCATTCGGCCAGCCGTCGCAGCAGGGTCAACCTGTCATCCGCAGACAAGATGGCGAGGCTGATGCCGCTCAAATAGAGGCAGTCAAACTCCCGCAGCCGCTCGCCGATCCGGGCGGCCTCCGGGGTCTGCAACCAGTAACGGGCCGCCGCATCGCTACGCCAGTAGTGGAAGGTGCGCTCCCCCTGATGATCGGTCTCGATGAGGTAGAGGCCGGGCAGTTTGTGGTCGAGGCGTTGCACCAGCTCGGTGTGTACTCCCTCCTGCTGCCACTGCGACAGCATGGCAGCGCTCATGGGGTCCGTGCCCAGGGCGCTCACGTAGTGCACCGAGACGTCCGGGTTGGCCCGCGTCAGGTAGACGGCGGTGTTGAGGGTGTCCCCTCCAAAGTGGCGCACTATGTTGGTCTGGTGCTCTGACAGCTCGATCATGCATTCGCCAATGACGGCGACCTTGATAGACATAACTCCTCCCGCGTCTTCCGCGTTGGTGATGACGCCATTCTATTTAATTAATGAAATAGAAAAAACTATTGAAACATCATTTCATTAAAAGTGTGACAATGGTCTTGTCCTGATAAAGGAGGGTGGGGAGGCATGGGAAGCAGGCAAGTTGCAGAGGGATTATCAGGGCGTGCGTGCTCATTTTTCGGTGGCATTCGAGCCAGTGCCTGCGTGAGCGAGGCCACATATCCATCTATTAGCGGATGATTTGACTGGAAAATCGTCTCCGTCACTATGATGGTCAGTTCATTTCAAATACAATGAAACAATCAATCATTTTTTTTGGAAGTGACGCATGTCGACGATAGACAACTCGCCAGAATCGGTGTCATCGGTACTCAAGGTGTTCGGCATACTGCAGGCGCTGGGGGAGCAGAAAGAGATCGGGGTGACCGAGCTGTCCCAGCGGATCATGATGTCCAAGAGCACAGTCTACCGCTTTCTGCAAACCATGAAGACGCTGGGTTATGTCTCCCAGGAGGGGGAAACCGACAAGTATGCCCTCAGTCTCAAGCTGTTTGAACTGGGCGCCAAGGCGCTGGAGCATCAGGATCTGGTGCAGATCGCCGACGAACAGATGTATCGCCTCGGCAAGCAGACCAAGGAGACCCTGCACCTGGGGATGCTGGATGAAGACAGCATCGTCTACCTGCACAAGATCGATTCCGAATACAACCTGCGGATGTATTCCCGCATCGGTCGCCGCCGCCCGCTCTACAGCACAGGTCTTGGCAAGGTGATGATGGCCTGGCTGCCGGAGACAGAGGTGCGTGCCATGCTGGCCGGGGTGACCTTCGAGCGCTTTACTGAGCACACCCTGGCGGATGTCGATGCCCTGCTGGTGGAGCTGGCCCAGGTGCGCGAGCAAGGTTATGCGGAAGACAGAGAAGAGATGGAGCACGGCCTGCGCTGCTTCGCTGTGCCTATCTACAGCCGCATGGGGCGGATCATCGCAGGGCTCTCCCTGTCGCTGCCCCTGGTGCGCTTCCACGAGGAAGACAAGGCTTCTCTGGTGGCTCAGCTGCACGAGGCGGCGGCCAGGATCTCCGAGGGGCTCGGTTTCCACGACTATCCCTTCGGCAACCACGGATAAGACTGGCGCTATCCACCCAGTATCAAAAAGAGCAGGCCTTGGCCTGCTTTTTGCATTGTGGTACCTGATGAATGGCCTGCCCCGATCTCTGGGCGCTCATTCCCGGATGTCTTGCGGGGCAGCCTTGTAGAGCCTGAAGATGGTGTGGCTGTTGAGAATGAAGAAGATACTCTCCTGCAAGATGCCACCAATGGAGCCTGCCCAGATATTGTGTGTCAGCCAGCAGATGGTACTGCTCAACATGCACAGACGCAGTGCAATGCCGTTGAGGCGAAACAGCGCAAAGGTGCTGAGGGTGGTGCCCAGCAGGGTCAGCAGTTGCACCGGGTGACTTACCTGAGGGATGACCAGCGACCAGGCCAGGACCAGGAACAGCAGCATGGCCCCTAGTCCGCGGTAGTAACCGGATACCCAGTTGCGTACCGCACACAACAGGCAATTGATGGCGGCAACCGAGGATCCCAGCAGCAGGAAGTGCAGCCCCATCAGGGTGCCATTGAGGGTGAGGTGGGCTCTGAGCTTGCTGTCCTCGCGCTGCATGAACGCCGTGGCACCCACGAGGCAGGCCAACAGGCCGATTGACTGGGCAAACCAGAGACTGTCGAGCAACATAGGGCCCTCCTGTCAGGGGCAACGACAAAAGGCGCCTCGCAGCGCCTTCTCTATCAGGACGGGATCAACGGGCCAGCCAGCCGCCATCGACGGCGATGGTGTAGCCATTGATGTAGTCCGAGGCGGGGGAGGCCAGGAACACCACAGGGCCCATCATGTCATCCGGAATCCCCCATCGACCAGCAGGAATACGCTCCAGGATGGCAGCATTACGATCATCATCAGCACGCAGTGCAGCGGTGTTGTTGGTTGCCATATAACCGGGAGCAATAGCATTGACATTGATCCCATGACTGGCCCATTCATTGGCCAGCAAACGGGTGATGCCCATGACGCCGCTTTTTGAAGCCGTATAAGAGGGAACGCGATCCGCCTTGATATGAAAGCATGGATGCGATATTGATGATTTTGCCACCATTTCCCTGTGCCATAAACTGCTTGGCAACCGCTTGCGACATAAAGGTTTCTGATATTGATGTCCATCACCTCATCCCAGTCTTTTTCACTGAAATTGATCGCATCATCACGGCGAATAATACCAGCATTGTTAACCAATATATCAATGTGACCAAAATGCGATACGGCCTGTTCAATCAGCAGTGGTAGCTCGCTAACTTTACTGACATCAGCCTTGAGACTCAAAAACTTTTGGCCAATCATTACAACTTTGATCATTGTGTCCGTTGGCTCAACAATATTGATACCAACAATATCACAACCAGCTTGTGCCAGGCCCAATGCCATTCCTTGTCCAAGGCCAGTATCACAACCGGTTACGACGGCGACTTTACCTTTCAGATCGAATGCGTTAAGAATCATGCTATTTCCTATGGCACGAGATTACGTGCACCAGATTTAAAGTAAGATGCACAGTCGAAACGAATCGACCGGCAATATGGATATACGATGTTTTAGCGCAGATCCTTGATAGCAACATGGTCCATGTCACCAAATACCTGGTTTTCACCGACCATACCCCAGATGAACGTATACGCCTGTGTACCCACACCAGAATGGATGGACCAACTCGGGAGAAATGACGGCTTGCTCATTTTGTACCACAATATGGCGAGTTTCAGCTGGCTTACCCATCATATGGAATACGGCAGCATCTTCTTTCATGTTGAAGTAGAAGTAGACCTCCATGCGGCGCTCGTGGGTGTGGCACGGCATGGTGTTCCACAAACTACCATCCTCAAGTTGGGTCATCCCCATCAGCAACTGGCAGGTTGGCAATACATCAGGAACCAGGTACTTGTAAATAGTACGGCGGTTGCTGGTAGCAGCATCACCCAAGGTAGTCGGAGCAGCTTCATCCTGAGTACGGTGCGGGTCGGGAAAGCAGTATGTGCCGGGGCGCTATTGTAGAAGAATTTTGCAGGTCTATCGCTGCTAACACTGGCAAAACTCAGGGTTCGGTACCCTTGCCAACATATAATGCCTCGGCACTACCAATTTCGTAGGTAGCACCATCAACCACCACAACGCCCGGGCCACCGATATTAATAAGCCCCAGCTCACGACGCTCCAGGAAAAAGGTCACACCAAATGCCTTGCCAGAATCATTGGCAAAACCCAACTCTGATGTAACAGGCATTATTCCGCCAAAAACGATGCGGTCGATGTGGCTGTAAGTCATGGTCAGCCGGTTCGGGCTGAAGATCTCTTCCACCAGAAACTCACGGCGCAGGCCCTGGGTGTCGAGTTGTTTGGCGTGATCGCTGTGGATGCTTTGACGAGTTTGCATTGTGAACCTCAATTCCGGGCCGCAGGCGGCATGGATGGCGATGTGTCGGGAAATCCTGTCGTTGAAGGCACGATAGCAAAATGAAAAACCTTGATCAAATTAAAATGAAACTGCGTTTTGTGTTTTGTGTGTCAGGTTGCATATTTTATCATGGCGTGGCTGGGCAGACGCTGGTGAGGGGGCGATCGCGACGCGTCTGAAGGAGCGCCTTCAACCGTTATGGCCGGGAGATAGGGTCAAAGATGACCTGATTTCGGTGCAATCTGGTGGACATAATAAAGAGGGGAGGGTCAGTCGTGGTCTATGGCGCCGGACTGGCACTCCTGCGGTACTCGGGTGCGGTTTGTGTGGGTGAACGCGCATCTCATCCCTGATTGAGGCATAACCCGCCCACTGGCATTGGGTCGAAGGCGTTTATTAACGGGGGCAGACATGCCAGAATGCGCGGCGTTTGTCCGTGGACGGCCGGCATGGGCAGTCCGATCACCGTCTCTGTTCTATTCCCAGGGCTTTCTCATGCTGCTACTCATCGACAACTACGACTCCTTTACCTGGAACCTGGTGCAATATTTTGGCGCCCTGGGTCAGGAGGTGCAGGTCAGGCGCAACGACGAGCTGAGCCTGGACGAGATAGTCAGGCTTGCCCCCCGCCATCTGGTGATCTCCCCCGGCCCCTGCACGCCCAATGAAGCGGGCATCTCGCTGGCTGCCATCTCCCGTTTTGCCGGCGAGATCCCCATCCTCGGCGTCTGCCTCGGCCATCAGTCCCTGGCCCAGGCGTTTGGTGCCCGTGTGGTCCCTGCCCGTCAGGTGATGCACGGCAAGACCACCCTCATCCGCCATCGGGGGGAGGGGGTGTTCAAGGGGCTCAAGGATCCGCTGCGGGTCACCCGCTACCATTCGCTCATCGTGGAGCGCGAGACCCTGCCCGACTGCTTCGAGATCACCGCCTGGAGCGAGCACGCCGATGGCACCATGGACGAGATCATGGGGCTGCGGCATAAAACACTGGCGCTGGAGGGTGTTCAGTTCCACCCGGAAAGCATCTTGAGCGAGCAGGGGCACCAGTTGCTGGCCAACTTTTTGGCCGTTTCCTGAAAAAATCGTGATCCTCGTCTCATAATCGAAATGAGGCCAAAAAAATTTTCCCTGACACTTTATTCACCCTGCTTCCTGCCCAAATTATCTCTTGCCAACACCCCCTGAGCCGTTATGCAATGCGGTTGCCTAAAATCTCACAGGCAATCGAACATTGTTCCTCATTGGCGGTTAAGTTACAGACTTTTTACTTTTTTTCTGTGATAATTCCGCCACGTTTACACGGATTTAACTTTTGGGCGGTGGATTATTCTGCCGCGATATAGCAGGAGAGCAATATGTCAGAGTTGTTGGCAGTGACACGTGAAGTGTTTGATGAAGTGATGGTTCCCAACTATGCGCCGGCCAAGATCATTCCGGTGCGCGGTGAGGGATCACGTGTCTGGGATCAGGAAGGCCGCGAGTATGTCGACTTCGCGGGCGGGATCGCGGTCAATGGTCTGGGCCATTGCCATCCCAAGCTGGTCGAAGCCCTGAAAACCCAGGGCGAGAAGCTGTGGCACCTCTCCAACGTGATGACCAACGAGCCGGCCCTGCGCCTGGCCAAGAAGCTGGTCGCCGCCACCTTTGCCGAGAAGGTCTATTTCTGCAACTCCGGCGCCGAAGCGAACGAAGCCGCCCTCAAGCTGGCCCGTCGTTACGCCATCGACAAGTTCGGTGCCCACAAGACCCAGATCATCGCCTTCCACCAGGGCTTCCATGGCCGCACCTTCTTCACCGTGAGCGTCGGCGGCCAGGCTGCCTACTCCGATGGTTTCGGTCCCAAGCCCGCCGACATCACTCACGTGACCTACAACGATCTGGCCGAGCTGGCCTCCGTCATCTCCGACAATACCTGCGCCGTGGTGATGGAGCCGTTGCAAGGTGAGGGTGGCATCATCAGCCCCACCGACGAGTTTGCCAAAGGGGTGCGCGAGCTGTGCGACAAGCACAATGCCCTGCTGGTCTATGACGAGGTGCAATCCGGGGTCGGTCGTACCGGCGAGCTGTTCGCCTACATGGGCCTTGGCGTCACGCCGGACATCCTCACCAGCGCCAAGGCGCTCGGCGGCGGCTTCCCCATCGGCGCCATGCTGACCACCACCGAGATAGCTTCTCACCTGAAAGTGGGCACTCACGGCTCCACCTACGGCGGCAACCCGCTGGCGTGCGCCGTGGCCGAAGCCGTGCTTGACGTGGTCAATACCCCGGAAGTGCTGAGCGGTATCAAGCAGCGCGAGCAGCTGTTCCGCGACGGTCTCGCCGCCATCAACGCCAAGTACCACTGCTTCAGCGAAGTGCGTGGTCAGGGCCTGCTGCTCGGCGCCGTGCTGAACGATGACTTCAAGGGACGCTCCCGCGACTTCCTGCTGGCCTCCATCGATCAGGGGCTGATGGCACTGGTGGCAGGCACCAACGTGGTGCGCTTCGCACCCTCGCTGGTTATTCCGGAAGCGGACATCAAGGAAGGGTTGGCACGGTTCGAAAAAGCGGTCGCTCAGGTGGTTAACGCCTGATCCAAGTTGAGGTGGGGAGCCCTCCCGGCAGGAGCCGGGACCCCACCTGTCGTCAATGAAAGGGAGTTGTCATTTATGTTGGTTATCCGTCCTATCGAGCAGCGCGACTTCGCCGGCCTCAAGACCTGTGCCATCGAATCCGGCACCGGCATGACCTCGTTGCCGGTCAACGATGAACTGCTGCAACGCAAGATCGATGCCTCGACCCAGACCTTCCTGGACAAGCCCGCCGGCAAAGGCGATTGCCTCTACTTCTTCGTGGCCGAAGACCTGGAGACCGGCGAGATGGTCGGTACCTGCGCCATAGACGCGGCGGTCGGCCTGTCCCAGCCGTTTTACAACTACCACATCGGCAAGGTGGTGCACTCTTCCCCCAAGCTCGGCATCTACAACGTGGTCGAGACGCTCACGCTCTCCAACGACTACACTGGCAACTCCGAGCTCTGCACCCTGTTTCTGCGCGAATGTGCCCGCGAGGGGCTCAATGGCCGTCTGCTCTCCAAGCACCGCTTCCTGTTCATGGCCGAGCACCCCGAGCTGTTTGACAAGACCGTCTTCGCCGAGATGCGCGGCGTCTCCGATGAGAACGGTCACAGCCCCTTCTACGAGTGGTTGCAAAAGCATTTCTTCTCGATGGACTTTCCCACCGTCGATTACCTCACCGGCATTGGCAAGAAGCGCTTCATCGCCGAGCTGATGCCCAAGTACCCGATTTACGTCAATCTGCTGAGCAACGAGGCGCGGGCCGTCATCGGCCAGACCCACGAGAAGACCCGCCCTGCCATCAAGATGCTGCAGGACGAGGGCTTCGTGAACCGTGGCTATGTCGACATCTTCGATGCCGGCCCCACAGTCGAGTGCGACGTGAAGCACATCCGCAGCGTGCGCCGCAGCCAGAAGCTGGCGGTGCTGGTGGGTGAGCCCATCGGCGGTCACACCTACCTCGTCTGCAACGCCAGGTTCGAGCAATACCGCGCCTGCTACGGCAACATCCGGGTCGATCTGGACAAGCACGAAGCCATCATTCCGCCCAAGATGGCGGCCGCCCTCAAGGTGGAGAGTGGCGACATGGTTCGGGTCGTCGATCTGGAATAACGGGTCCATATCACCGCATTGAAACAGGCTGCCGAGGCGGCCTGTGCACCACAGGGAGTGAATTGATGATGTCTTTAGTCCAGTTTATCGATGGGCAGTGGCTGGCCGGTGAAGGCAAGCCGTTCGAATCAAAAGATCCGGCCAGGAACGAAGTGATCTGGCAGGGGGAGGCGGCGAGCGCAGCCCAGGTGGATGCCGCCGTCAAGGCGGCCCGCGCGGCCTTCTACCATTGGTCCGATCTGGCCCTCGAGGATCGTCTGGCCATAGTGCGCCGCTATGCCGATCTGCTCGGCGAGCACAAGGAGGCGCTGGCCCTGACCATAGCCCGGGAGACCGGCAAGCCGCTGTGGGAGACCCGCACCGAAGTGGCGGCCATGCAGGGCAAGATCGCCATCTCCATCCGCGCCCATGACGAGCGCACCGGCACGGTCGAGAACCCCATGCCGGGCGCCAAGGCGTTCGTGCGCCACAAGCCCCACGGCGTGGTCGCCGTGTTCGGCCCCTACAACTTCCCGGGCCATCTGCCCAACGGTCACATAGTGCCTGCGCTTATCGCGGGTAACGCAGTGGTGTTCAAGCCCTCAGAGCTGACCCCCATGGTGGCCGAGGCCATGCTGAAGATCTGGCAGGAGGCGGGGCTGCCCAAGGGGGTGCTCAACCTGGTTCAAGGCGAAGTGGAGACCGGCAAGGCGCTGGCCGGCAATCCGGACATCGACGGCCTCTTCTTCACCGGATCGTCGCGCACCGGCCACTTCCTGCACCAGCAGTTTGCCGGTCAGCCCGGCAAGATCCTGGCCCTGGAGATGGGTGGCAACAACCCGCTGATCGTGAAAGACGTGAGCGACATCGATGGCGCGGTGCACGCGATAGTGCAATCCGCCTTTATCACCTCCGGCCAGCGCTGCACCTGCTCGCGCCGCCTGTTCGTGGAGCGTGGCGAGCGTGGCGATGCCCTGGTGAAGCGCCTGGTGGAGGTGGTCGGCCAGATCAGGGTCGGCCTCTATGACGCCGCCGAACAGCCGTTCATGGGCGCCATGATCAGCGAGCGTGCGGCGCTTGGCATGGTCGAGGCGCAGGCCAACCTGCAAGGGCTGGGGGGCGAGAGTCTGCTCTCCCTCAAGCATCTGGAAGCCGGCACCGGCTTCGTCTCCCCCGGCATCATAGATGTGACCGCTGTTGCAGCGCTGCCTGATGAAGAGTACTTCGGCCCGCTGCTGCAACTGATCCGTTATGACGACTTCGATGCCGCCATCGATCAGGGCAATGCCACCAGCTTCGGCCTGTCCGCCGGCCTGCTCGGTGACAGCGAGGCGGACTGGCAGCACTTCTTCAAGCGGATCCGCGCCGGCATAGTCAACTGGAACAAGCCCATCACCGGTGCCTCCAGTGCAGCGCCCTTCGGCGGCATAGGTGCCTCCGGCAACCACAGGGCGAGCGCCTACTACGCCGCCGACTACTGTGCGTACCCGGTCGCCTCGGTGGAAGACAGCAAAGCCGCCATGCCGGATCAGCTGTCTCCCGGTCTGACCTTCTGATAACAAGAAAATAAAAGAGGGGCACTCAGAGGTGCCCTTGTCTGTACCCGCAATCAAAGGAAAGAGAGATGCAAAAGGATATCGAGACCCTGTTTGGCCATCTGTGGGACAACTACATTCAGGTCACCCCCAGCGCCCACAAGGTTCACCAACTGCTGGGGGGCGGCGCCCCCATCATCAACGATCACGTGGCGTTTCGGACCTACAACCTGCCCAAGCTCGGTCTCGAGAAACTGGCGGCCCACTTCCGTGCCCTGGGGTACGAGGAGAAGGGCGAGTATGTGTTCAAGGCCAAGAAGCTCTATGCCAAACACTTCGAGCACTCAGACCCGGACGCCCCCAAGGTGTTCATCAGCGAGCTGAAGGTGGAAGAGCTCTCCGCAGGCGCCCAGGCCATTATCCACAAGCTGGTGGATCAGGTGCCCGATCACCTGACCGATACCCCGGCCTTCCTCTACACAGGGGCGCCCTGGCAGGTCTCCTGGAGCGAATACCAGACCCTGCTGGCGGAGAGCGAGTATGCGGCCTGGATGGCGGCCTGGGGCTATCGTGCCAACCACTTCACCGTCAATATCAACCGCCTTGCCGATTTTGAGACCATAGAGCAGGTCAATGCCGCGCTCAAGGCGGCGGGCTTTGTGCTCAATACCGTCGGCGGCGAGGTGAAGGGGGATCCCCTGGTGATGCTGGAGCAGTCCTCCACCATGGCGGACAAGGCCGAGGTTGCCTTCAGCGACGGCGTGCGCGCCATCCCGAGCTGCTTCTACGAGTTCGCCCTGCGCTACCCGCAGCCGGACGGTGTGCTCTACCCGGGCTTCGTCGAGGCGTCGGCGGACAAGATCTTCGAATCCACCAACGCCATGTGATGGCTCCGAACGCCAAAAACGCCCCAGATGGGGCGTTTTTTTTTAAGGGAGCAGGGTGAAGCGTAGTAGGCCCGGCGCCTTGGCCTAGTATCACACCCGCTGCAGTTCGCCCTCGGTGGCGAGCACAGTCGCCATGCCGCCGGCCTTGCCTGCCTCTATGCCGATGGGGGTGTCTTCGAACACCAGGCAGTTGGCCGGGTTGGCGCCGAGCAGCTCGGCCACTTTGAGGAAGGTGTCGGGATGGGGCTTGTGGTTGGTCACGTCGTCGGCGCTCACCAGCACGGGGATGAAGGCATCGAGGCCGGTATTTCTCAGTATGTGCGTCGCATGATCCCGGGTTGAGCCCGTGCCTATGCCCATGGGCACCTTGCCGTGGCAACGCTTGACCAGCTCCCACATGGCGGGGAAGACGCTGACGCTGTCGATCCGCTCCAGATAGAGGGCTATCTTGCGGCGGGCGAAGGCCTCCACATCGATCTCCAGCCCGTGCTGCTCGGCCAGCATGGCCACTATCTTGCGGGTGGGAATGCCGCCGTACTCATTGAGCCGCACCCGATCGAACGGCAGGCCGAATTCGGCGCTGGTGATCTCCCAGGCATCCAGGTGCAGGGGCATGGAGTCCACCAGGGTGCCGTCCATATCGAAGATCAGGGCGTCGTATTGCTCAAACTGGAACTGCTCGGACATGGGGTGCTTCCTCCTCGGCTAAAAGAGCACACTACCAGATCCGCTCCCCCTATGCCGCGACCGCCGTCATGGTAGGGGGCAGGCAGCGGGTTTGACCATGGGCTGCTGATTTATGAGACAATAATGCGCTCTGCGCCTCGGGTGCCGGCATCTCACAGTAGCGAGCCTCTTTATGTCCCCAAAAACCGTTTTCTCAAGCGTGGCCCTGGTGATCGCCCTGGGCTCGTTGGAAAAGAGCATAGTCACCACCCCCTTGCCCATCATAGGGGCCGAGCTGAACGCCGGCGCCGCCCTCACCTGGGTGGTCACCGCCTACCTGCTGGCGGCCACCGCGGCCCTGCCCATCTACGGCAAGCTGAGCGACATGTTCGGCCGGGTGCGGATGCTCAACATCGGCATAGGCCTGTTTCTGGCGGGATCCGTGGCCTGCGCCCTGGCTCAGGATCTGCCCACCCTGCTGGCGGCCCGCGTGTTGCAGGGGCTGGGTGGCGGGGGGCTGATCGCGCTGGCCTTCACCGTCATCGCCGACTGCATTCCCCCGCGGGAGGTGGGCAAGTATCAAGGTTACATCTCCGCCGTCTATGCGGTTTCCAGCATCGCCGGGCCCCTGCTCGGGGGCTACTTCACCGAGCAGCTGAGCTGGCGCTGGATCTTCTGGATCAACCTGCCCCTCGGGGCGCTCGCGCTCTGGCTGGTGAACCGCAACCTGGGCCACCTCAATGTGCGCCGCCACAGTCGCTTCGACTGGAAGGGGGCGGGGCTGCTGATTACCGTCACCACGCTGAGCTTGCTGCTGCTCTCGCCCGAGACAGCCCTGCCTGCCATCTGGCTGGCGGCAGGACTGGCGATTGCCCTGCTGCTGCTCATCCTGGTGGAGCGACGCGCCCAGGATCCCATACTGCCCGCCCATCTGGCCCGCTTGCCCGGTTATCTGGTGAGCGTGCTGCTGGCGCTGGCCTCGCAGTTGCTGATGTTCGCCGTGCTGGTCTACCTGCCGCTGCAGATGCAGTGGCAGAAGGGGATGGGGGCCAGCGAGAGCGGCCTCTACATGGTGATCTTCATGGTCTGCATCACGGCGGGGGCCTTCGTCGGCGGCAAGCTCATTGGTCGCACCGGTCACTACAAGCGCTTCGTGGTGGCGGGCTTCGCTCTGGCGGCGCTGGCCCTGTGGCAAATTCACTTCGATCTCTTTGCCAATCTGGGGCTGGGCTTCGCCGGTCTGGGGTTGGGGCTGGTGCTGCCGGCCCTCTCGGTGGTGGTGCAAAACGCCCTGCCGCGGGAAGATCGCGGCATCGGCATGTCCCTGTTCAACTTCGGTCGCGAGCTGGGGGGCGCGGTCGGGGTGGCTATCTGCGCCGTGTTGTTCCACGGGGCCCTGCCGGCCGGGACCAGCCACAACCTGGCCAGCCTGAGCCCCGCCGAGCTGGCCCCGGGGTTCAGCGCCACCTATGTGGGCATGGCAATGATCGCGAGCGCCTCCTTCCTCATCACGCTGCTGGCATTGAAGCGCCACGAGCTGGCCAGCATCCCGGCTTGATGCGCTTCCTTGACACAAAAAAGGGCTCCCGAGGGAGCCCTTGTTGCGTGTGAGCGTGGGGAGCTGCCCATCAGATCCGGAGGCTGACGGGGCGCAGGGCGGCGATAGCCCCGCCAAAGAGCGCCATGGCCAGCAGCGCCAGGGCCACAGGCCCCGCGCTGTAGGCAAACCCGGCGACAGCGGACCAGAGCGCCACCCCGAGGTGCATCATGGTCATCGCCAGCGACATCAACATGCCCCTGTGGGCCGACGAGAGCCCGGCAATGTGGCCCTGCAGGGCGGGGGATCCTATGCCGCCCGCCAGCGCCCACAGCCCGAGCGGCAGCAGCAGGGCAGGCAGTGAGGCGGGAGAGAGATAGAAGCCGACGCTGGCCGGCACGCAGACCACCAGGGCCAGGCGCATCAGGACGCGCCCGCTCTCGACCCGGCCAGACAAGCGGGGCATCAGCAGGTTGCCGATGACGCTGATGATGCCGAGGGCCCCATAGAGTAGCCCCACAGAGCCCATCGACAGGCCCTGGGTGTCGCGCAGGTGCTGGCCGACCAGGTTGAAGAGGCCAATGCCGCCCCCCAGGCCCAGGCACATGGCCAGCAGGGCGCCGGCCGCACCCGGGATGGCCAGCAGGCGGACACCCTTCTCCTCCTGCTGCGCCGCCGATGTATCTGCCAAAGACCTGCCGGCGGGCAGCAGGGCCAGGGCCGCCGCCACCCCCCAGGCACAGAGGCCGAGCAGGATAAAGGCGGCGCGCCAGGAGAGCCACTGAGCGAGCAGCGCCCCCAGCGCCGGGCTCGCTATCATGCCCAGCGTCAGGCCGGACTGCACCCAGGCAATGCGCTTCATGGCATCTTTCCCCGTGCCGTCTGCCGCCATGGCAAAGGCGATGGGCAGCATGCCGGCACTGGCGAGACCGGTGAGCACCCGGCTTGCCAGCCCCCACTCGAAGCTATCGACCAGGCCGGTGGCGATGGAGGCGGCACCGAACAGCAAGGCGGCGGGCAGCATGATCCTCACCCTGCCGAGGCGATCCGAGAGGCTGCCGAGCAGGGGGGCGATCAGCGCCAGCGCCAGGCTGTAGGCGGTGATAAACAGCGTGACCCGCTCGGGCTGGACCCCTAGCTCCCGGCCTATGGGGGTCAGCAGGGGGCCCAGCATCAGCTCATCGGCACCCACCAGAAACGCAATAAAAAAGAGCAATACTTTCAATAGCATGATGTTCACCTTACGCATGTGATACCGAGCCTGTGGCCGCGAGGGAGTGAATGTCCAGCACCCGATCCGGCCAGTCGGCCACGAAGGACTGCTCGTGGCAGACCACCACCACAGTCCCGGCATAGTCCTGCAAGGCCTGTTGCAGGGCCGCCTTGACGGCGGCATCCAGGTGGGTGGTCGGTTCGTCCAGGATCAGCAGGTTGCTGGGTTGCAGGGCCAGTCGGCACAGTTTCACCTTGGTCTGCTCCCCGCCACTCAGGGCGGCGATCGGTTGCAGTGCCAGCTTGCCCCTGATGCCGATCCGGGCCAGATGCAGCCTGGCGCCCCTGTCATCGAGGGCGGGGCAGGCGGCCTTCACCAGGGCCAGTGGGGTGGCATCCGGATGGGGCCAGTGCAGCGCCTGTTCGAAGTAGCCCGCCTTGACCCCGGGGGAGAGGCTGAGCCGACCGCGCAGGGGGGCCAGCTCGCCCGCCAGTGTCTTGAGCAGGGTGGACTTGCCGACGCCGTTGAAACCGGCGATCACCACCTTCTCCCCCCGGCTCAGGGTCAGGGTCAGGGGTGCCAGCAGCGCGCTATCATGGCCGATGACCAGTTCAGAGGCGGCGAGTACCTGCTGGCCGCCGCCCCCGGCGCTGCGAAACGTGAGGGAGACCCCTTTGTCCCGCTCCGGGTTGGCCAGGCGCTCGATGCGCGCCAGCTGCTTCTTGCGGCCGTTGGCTATGCTGGCGTTGACCCCGGCGCCGTTCTTGGCGATGAACAGCTCCAGCTTGTCGATCTGCCTCTGCTGCGCCTGGTATTGCCGGGCGTGAGCGACATCATTCGCGGCCTTCTGGGCCATGGCATTGTCGAGGTTGCCCTGGTATTTGCGAAGCTGCAGGCGATCGATATCGCAGATGCCGGTGGCGATGCGGTTCACGAAATCCCTGTCGTGGGAGACCACCAGGAAGGCGCCCGCGAAGCCGTCCAGGTAGGCTGCCAGCCAGGCCACGTGGACGCTGTCCAGGTAGTTGGTCGGCTCATCGAGCAGCAGCAGATCCGGCGAGCGCAGCAGCAAGCCAGCCAGCATCACCTTGT
Organism: Aeromonas ichthyocola; assembly: GCF_046087985.1. NCBI lineage: Bacteria > Pseudomonadati > Pseudomonadota > Gammaproteobacteria > Aeromonadales > Aeromonadaceae > Aeromonas > Aeromonas ichthyocola. Next base: position 798,049 of record NZ_JBJSWH010000001.1, on the reverse strand, counting down.
GGCGCTGACCGCCGCTCAGATTGGCCAGCCGGGTCTGCATGCCAAGCTGGGTGAGGCCAAGGCCGGCGGCCACCTCGTCGATCCGGCTCTCTATCTGGTAGAACGACTGGCTCTCCAAGGTGGTCTGGAGACTGGCGGCCAGTGCCAGCTGATGGGGCTGGGCACAGCGCGCCGGGCTGGCATAGATGGCCATCATCTCCGCCTCGGCCCGATAGAGGGGGGCAAAGGCCGTTTGCAGATATGTCCGTATCGTCAGTTGCCCGTCCAGCTCGGCATGCTGGTCGAGGTAACCCCGGTCAAGACCGGGCTGCCAGAGGATATCCCCGGCGTCAGGCTGGCGCTCCCCCTGGAGCAGCTTGAGCAGGGTGCTTTTGCCGACGCCGTTCCTGCCGGTGATGCAGATATGTTCGCGGGGAAGCAGGGTGAAGCTGGCGTCCTGGTACAGTGTCTTGTCACCGAGGTGACAGGTCAGATGGTGAATGTTGAGCAGACTCATGGTGCTTTATCCATAAAAAAACGGGGGCGGTACTTGGCGTACCGGCCCCCGTTTCACGCAATATTGAAACTTTGTCCTGAAGATCAGAAACAAAAAGGCCGGCGATGAAGCATCTCGCCGGCCTTTTTTCCTGTTCTCATCAGATGCGGAGTCGCCTCCCTCTATGGAGGGCGCCAGCGCTATCTGATGAAGATTCAGAAGAGATGTGGCTCCGGGCAACACTTCATCGTGTTAGTGCACGGAGCACAGCCTCCTGACAGAACATTTGAACAGGATGTACAACATTGCAGAGCAGTCCAACATGAAATCTGGACGCAAAATACGCAGATTCCGGGGGACAGTCAACCCGCTCGCCCCTGAACTGGCCTGCTCCGGTCGGTTCTATGCGTGTCTGGCGCGAGCGCCATGGCGGGCTCCACAAGAAGCCAGACCGCCGTCTGGTAGGGGGCAAAGCAGGGCTCTGGCTGGTCGGGGTAGTTGCCCATCAGCAAGCTGGCGTCGCTGGCTAGCTTGTCGAAATGGGGCATGGGCAAGGGGGCTGCGGTGAGATTGGCGAGCAGCAGCAGAGTCTGCGTCTGGCCGGTGGCCGGATCCCGCCAGCGGCGGCGGTAGCTGATGCGCAGGGGATCGTTCTCATCCAGCAGTTCGAAGTCGCCATGGCGAATGACGGGGTGGGCCTTGCGCAGGGCGATGAGCTGGCGATAGCAGTGAAACAGGGAGTCGGGGCGGGCCAGCTGCTCGGCGGCGTTGATCTCCATATAGTTGTCATTGAGCGCGATCCAGGGCTCTGCCGTGCTGAAACCGGCCCGGGGGCCCGAGTCCCACTGCATAGGCGTGCGGGCGTTGTCGCGGCCGATGGCATCGAGGCGGCAGGCGAGCTCGGCGGGGTCCAGTCCCGGCTGGCTGGCGCTGTAGTTGATGGCCTCCACATCGCGCAGCTCCTCTGGCTGCCAGCGGCGGTTGGTCATGCCAAGCTCCTCTCCCTGATAGATGAAGGGAGTGCCCTGCATCATGTGCAGCACCAGGGCCCACTGCTTGGCACTCAGCTCGCGCCATTCGGGGCTGTCGTCGCCGAAGCGGGAGACGGCGCGGGGCAGGTCGTGGTTACCCAGAAACAGGCTGTTCCAGCCCTGGCGGTGCAGTCCGCTCTGGTGGCGGGCCATGGCGCCTTTGAAGCTGAGGGGGTCAAAGCGGGAGGTCCATTTATCGCGCCCCAGCCCCAGGTGCTCGAAGTTGAACACCATGCTGAACTCGCTGTCATCCGGGTTCGAATAGTGCCGCATCTGGGCCAGATCTGCCCCCCAGGTCTCACCGACAGTGATGATCCCCTTGCCGCCGAAGCTGGCGCCATTGAGCTCGCGGATATAGTCGTGCAGGCGGGGGCCGTTGCTCATGGCAAGGGGCGACCACTCCTTGCTCACCATGTCGATCACATCGAAGCGAAACCCCTTGATGCCCCTGGCCAGCCAGAAGTTGATCGCCTCCGCCATCTCGGCCCGCACCGCCGGGTTGTCCCAGTCGAGATCGGCCTGACTTGCATCGAAGTTGTGCAGGTAGTAGCGATCAAGCGTCGGCACGTATTCCCAGGCGCTGCCGCCGAAGATGGAGTCCAGCGGGTGGGCATCGACGAAGGCCTGGTCCCGAAAGACGTAATAGGCCTGGTAGCGGGGATCCCCGGCCAGCGCCTGCCTGAACCACGCATGTTCGGTGGAGGTGTGGTTGGCGACTATGTCCATCATGATGCCCATGCCGTGAGCGGCCGCCTCTGCTATCAGCAGGTCCATCTCGGCCAGGGTGCCGAAGGCGGGATCTATGGCGCTGTAGTCCGCCACGTCGTAGCCGTTGTCCCGTCTGGGGGAAGGGTAGACGGGGGTGAGCCAGAGCAGGTCCACTCCGAGGGTCGCCAGGTGGTCCAGGCGCTGGCGGATGCCATTGATGTCCCCCATGCCATCGCCGTCGCTGTCCTGAAAGCTCATGGGGTAGATCTGGTAGATAACGCACTGATCGAGAGTAAGAACGGGGTGAGGATGCATCAGCGTGGCCGGTGGCGAAGTGGTCCTGCCATGTTACGCAGAGGGCGCCAGGGTCGACAGGGTGAGGTGGGCCTTGAAAAGGGTTCCATTGTTGGCTGATAGCCAAAACTGCGGGCAGGGTCACAAAGGCGCTATCCCGAACCAGGGGCGGTCGGGATGGCGGCGTACTCATATGGTCGCCAGCATGGGCCCTTATCGGGTCGTCTCGGGCTGTTCGGCGCCGGGTGCCTGCTGGCGTTCGGCCTGGGCGTCCAGCTCCTTGCCGAGGAAGTAGTTCAGGAAGGTGCGGATCACCGCGATGATGGCGAGGCGGATCAGCTCCTCCTTGCTCGGCGCGACCGTGGTGGCCAGGATATCGGCGGCGAGCTGGAACTCCAGCGCCAGGATGAGCCAGCTGCCGAAGCAGAGGCGAATGCGCGGAAAACCGGGCTCGTGATCCCGCACCCGCGCCGCCAGCCAGAGGGTCTTGCCAAGCCCTATCACCACGCAGGCGATGGAGATGATCTCCAGCAGCAGCTGGAACAGCTCGACCCCGTGCATCATACCCTCTTTCAGGCTCGCTATCTCAAACACTAGGGTCACCTCCCTGATTCAAAAGAGACACTTTTAACACGGCATGGGGGTTGGAGCCAACTCAGAGCCCCTTGATCAGCATGGCGACCTGCACGATGGCATGACGGGCCGCAGGGCTTATGCCCGCAAGCTGGAAGAAGCCGTGGATCACCCCGAGCTGCCGCTGACAGCTGGCGGCAACACCGGCTTGCAGCAGTTTGCCATAGAGGGCCTCTCCCTCGTCACGCAGGGGATCGTACTCGGCCGTGAGGATATGGGTGGGCGGCAGTCCAGCAAGTTCAGGATGGTGCAGCGGGCTCGCCTCGGGATGGCTGGCGGGCAGCCTGCCCAGATAGGCCTGAAACCCGCTGAGCAGCATGTCGCGGGTGATGAGGTAGTCGTCGCCAAGGTCGCCATAGCTCTGGCTCTCTCCCAGGGCATCGAGCATGGGATAGATGAGGATCTGGGCGGCGGGCAGTGCCGCTCCCGCCTCCTTGAGCCGCAAGGTGGTGATCAGGGCAAGGTGGCCACCGGCACTGTCGCCTGCGAGTGCAACCCGTTCGGGATCGCCGCGCCACTGCGGCAGCGCGGCCATGATGGCGAGGGTCGCTGCCAGCGCATCGTCATGGGCGGCAGGATAGATATGCTCGGGGGCGAGGCGGGTGTGCACGGCAAACACCAGGGCATTGGCACTGTTGCACAGCATCCGCATTTGGCGATCGTGGGTCTCGAAATCCCCGCTGACGAAACAGCCGCCGTGGAAATAGATCAGCGCCGGATAAGCGGGATCCGGCATACCCACGGGTTGGTAGCGGCGGATGGCGTAGTGATCGGCCTGCCACTCTTCGATGGCGCCCACCTCTTCCCGTTCCCCGCCCAAGACGGCAGAGGCAAGGTAGCCCTCCCGCCGCGCCTGCCAGCTCATCTCGCTCGCCCTGGGTCTGCCAGCGGCAACAAATTCCGCCACCATGGCGGCGATTGCGGGTTCGAGTCCTGTGTTCATGCTGCACCATTGACTGTATATAAAAACATGCATTGTGCGCTTCTGGCCCGAGAGCGCAACCGGCGTTAGTTGAGGCAGCTCACAAAATCAGGCTTCAATCAGTTTGAATTCAATCACATAGAGCGGCGGCAGCGCGGGGTAGATGTCCCGGATGACGGTCTGGAGCTCGGCCAGGGTCATGTTCTCCTGGCGGGCGTGCTCGTCGGTCAGGTCATCGAAGGCCAGGGGCGTGACCGAGAGCACCTCCATGGCGCCAAAGGGCTGGTGCTCCGGATTGGTGAAGAGCGCGAGCCGCTGGCCGGGCTGCCAGTTGGCCTCGCTCTCGTCGCGTATTGTGATGGTCTTGCGGCCGGACTGGATGTCGGCGACGAAGCGGCCGAAGAAGGTGAATTCCGGGTAGGTTGGGATGTGAACTGACATTTTCTCTCCGAAGGACAAGGGGTGGCAGGGGGCGGATCACGCCGCAGCTGGCCCATTCTAGGAGTGCCGGGGAGGGCGCGCAGCACTTTTCGCCCGGACGTGCGGGTGGAGTGGGTTGGTGCACTTGCTCTGCCCTGCAAAGTGGCCGCAAGTGAACCCGAATGTGCGATGATGTGGGCTCCCCTTTCTTGATATGTAACAAAATGGAGGGGGACTGGTTGTGGTCTGATGGCGTCTGGCGCGGTTCCCCGCCCGGCGGACATGAACGAAAGGAGCGAGTGTGAATTCCGAGTTGATCTGGGTGCTCAGCATGCTGGTGGGCGCCATCTTCCTGTTTATTACCAACAGGGTGCGCATGGATGTGGTGGCCTTGTTGATCATCATCCTGTTCGTGTTGAGCGGCACCCTGACCTTGCCGGAGGCGCTGGCGGGGTTCAGCGATCCCAACGTCATCCTGATCGCCGCCCTGTTCGTGGTGGGGGAGGGGCTGGTGCGCACCGGCATCGCCTATCAGGTGGGGGATGCCCTGGTGAAGGTGGCAGCAGTGAGACCCGGCTGCTGGTGCTGCTGATGGTGGCGGTGGCGACCCTGGGGGCCGTGATGAGCAGCACAGGGGTGGTGGCCATCTTCATCCCTGTGGTGTTGAGCGTGGCGAACCGGATGGGGATACCGGCGGGACGGCTGATGATGCCGCTGGGCTTTGCCGGTCTTATCAGCGGCATGATGACGCTGGTGGCCACTCCGCCCAACATGGTGGTCAACAGCGAGCTGATGCGCCACGGCATCCAGGGCTTCGGCTTCTTCGGTTTCACCCCCATGGGGGTGCTTATCCTCGGGCTGGGAGTGATCTACATGCTGCTGATGCGTCACCGTCTGGTGCGCGAGGGGGAAGAGGGCAAGGGCAAGCAGGCGGGGCGCAGCACAATGCGCGATCTCATCCGCGATTATCGCCTGGCCGGCCGGGCGCGCCGCCTGGCGATCCGTCCCGATTCTCCCCTGATAGGCCAGACCCTGGACGAGCTGCAACTGCGTGCCCGCTTTGGGGCCAACGTCATCGGGCTGGAGCGTTGGCGCAAGTTTCGGCGGGTGATGGTCACCGTCTCCGGCGTCACCGAGTTCCAGGCGAAAGACGTGCTGCTCATCGACATGTCCGACCCCGAGGTGGATGTGCGTGAGTTCTGCAGCGAGGCGCGGCTCGAACCCATGATATTGCGCGGGGAGTACTTCTCGGATCAGGCGCGGGAGGTGGGCATGGCCGAGGTGTCCCTCATTCCAGGATCCCGCCTGCTCGGCAAGAGCATCCGCGAGGTGGCGTTTCGTTCCCGCTACGGCCTGAGCGTGGTCGGGATCCGCCGCAGCGGTGAGGCGCTCACCGGCAAGCTGGTGGATGAGCCGCTGCTGATGGGAGACAGCCTGCTGGTGGTGGGCAACTGGAGCCTCATTCGCCAGTTGCAGACCCACCACAGGGACTTCCTGCTGCTCGGCCTGCCCGCCGAGGTGGACGAGATGGCGCCGGCTCGCAGCCAGGCCATCCACGCCCTGATCGCCCTCGCAGTCATGATAGGGCTGATGGTGACGGAGCCCGTGCCCAACGTCATAGCGGCGCTCATCGCCTGCCTGCTGATGGGCAAGTTCCGCTGCATCGACATGGAGAGCGCCTACAAATCCATCCACTGGCCGACCCTGATCCTGATCGTCGGCATGCTGCCCTTTGCCCTGGCGTTGCAGAAGACCGGCGGGGTGGATCTCATCGTTGGCGGGCTGATCTCGGCGGTGGGGGAGATGGGGCCCCGTGTCATGCTGGCCAGCCTGTTCGTGCTCTGCGCGGCCATCGGACTCTTTATCTCCAACACCGCCACCGCCGTGCTGATGGCGCCCATTGCGCTCGGTACGGCCCAGCAGATGGGGGTCTCTCCCTATCCCTTCGCCATGACCATCGCCATCGCCGCCTCGGCGGCCTTCATGACGCCCGTCTCCTCACCGGTCAACACCCTGGTGCTCGGGCCCGGCAACTACAAGTTCATGGACTTCATCCGCGTGGGGGTGCCTTTTACCCTGCTGGTGATGGTGGTGAGCGTCATCGCCATTCCCTGGTTCTTCCCGTTCTGAGCGCGCTCGAGGGGGACAAGGAGTGCAAGCGGCCTGCGGGCCGCTTTTTATTGGCCATATATCCCGATGCTGTGAGATGAAATATTGGGCCGACAAGCCAGTGAGCAGGGAGAACGGCAGGGAAGGAGAGGGGACAAAGGCTGAAACTCAGGCACAAAAAAACCAGCGTGAGCTGGTCTGTTTGGTACTGCTATTAATGGTGCGGAAGGAGAGACTCGAACTCTCACGCCTAGGGCGCCAGAACCTAAATCTGGTGCGTCTACCAATTTCGCCACTTCCGCAATATTAATGGTGGCTATGACGGGATTCGAACCTGTGACCCCCGCATTATGAGTGCGATGCTCTAACCAACTGAGCTACATAGCCGTCTTGTATCCGACATTGTCGTGTACAAGTAAAATGGCTGGGTACTAGGGTTTGGACCTAGGCACGTTGACGAGATCAAGACCTCTCACGTTTACCACAGCAGATCACCGACAAGGTCGATGAAAGGCAATAATGGCTGGGGTACTAGGATTCGAACCTAGGGATGGCGAGATCAAAACCCGCTGCCTTACCGCTTGGCGATACCCCAACAGCGCTCCTCAACAGTCGTGAGACTGGCAAAGAACCTTTAAAAATGGCTGGGGTACTAGGATTCGAACCTAGGGATGGCGAGATCAAAACCCGCTGCCTTACCGCTTGGCGATACCCCAACTGAACAACTTGTAAATGGTGGCTATGACGGGATTCGAACCTGTGACCCTCGCATTATGAGTGCGATGCTCTAACCAACTGAGCTACATAGCCGTCTTGTGTCCGACATTGTCGTGTACAAGTAAAAATGGCTGGGGTACTAGGATTCGAACCTAGGGATGGCGAGATCAAAACCCGCTGCCTTACCGCTTGGCGATACCCCAACAGTGCTCCTCAACCGTCACGAATGGCGGGCAAAGAACTTTAAAAATGGCTGGGGTACTAGGATTCGAACCTAGGGATGGCGAGATCAAAACCCGCTGCCTTACCGCTTGGCGATACCCCAACTGAATGATTAATGGTGGCTATGACGGGATTCGAACCTGTGACCCTCGCATTATGAGTGCGATGCTCTAACCAACTGAGCTACATAGCCAACCGTGCTTCCAGTGAGTCGTTGCCTCGTCACTGTGCGGCCGGAATTATGCGTATCTGGCTCTGGGGCGTCAACCCTTTTTTTGCCAGAAAAACCGAATTTGGGTGCGTTTGGCGAGTTATTGGACGCTGTCGCGCAAAAGCCCAACAATCTGGTTTTTTTTGCGACATTTGGCAGCAGATCCGCAACCTGTGCCCATAACAAAGAGGCCAGCAAATGCTGGCCTCTCATGGGGTTAGACGTTGAACAGGAAGTTCATGATATCGCCATCCTTGACGATGTAGTCTTTCCCTTCGGCGCGCATCTTGCCCGCTTCCTTGGCGCCTTGCTCACCCTTGTAGGTGATAAAGTCGTCGAAGGCGATGGTCTGGGCGCGAATAAAGCCTTTTTCAAAGTCGGTGTGGATCTTGCCCGCCGCCTGCGGGGCGGTGGCGCCGACCGGAATGGTCCAGGCGCGCACTTCCTTCACCCCGGCGGTGAAGTAGGTCTGCAGGTTCAGCAGCTCGTAACCTGAGCGGATCACCCGGTTCAGACCCGGCTCTTCGATCCCCAGATCGGCCATGAACTCGGCGCGGTCGGCGTCGTCCAGCTCGGCGATGTCCGCCTCGATGGCGCAGCAGACCACGACCACAACGGCGTTCTCGGCGGCGGCGATTTCACGCACCTTGTCGAGGAAGGGGTTGTTGTCGAAGCCATCTTCCGCCACGTTGGCGATGTACATGGTGGGCTTCAAGGTCAGGAAGTTGAGGTGGCTGACGGCCGCCAGCTCTTCCTTGTCCAGCTTCATGCCGCGGATCATCTGGCCGTTTTCCAGGGCAACCCGAATCTTTTCCAGGGTTTCCACTTCCAGCTTGGCATCCTTGTCGCCGCCCTTGGCGCGCTTGGACTGACGGTGGATGGCGCGCTCGCAGGCGTCCAGATCCGACAGGGCCAATTCGGTATTGATCACCTCGATGTCATCGGCCGGGGAGACCTTGCCCGCCACGTGGATGATGTTCTCGTCCTCGAAGCAGCGCACCACGTGACCTATGGCTTCGGTCTCGCGGATGTTGGCCAGGAACTGGTTGCCCAGGCCTTCACCCTTGGAGGCGCCCGCTACCAGGCCTGCGATGTCCACGAACTCCATGGTGGTCGGCACCACGCGCTGGGGGTTGATGATGGCCGCCAGCTGATCGAGGCGGGGATCCGGCATGGGGACCACACCCGTGTTCGGCTCAATGGTGCAGAACGGGAAGTTGGCGGCTTCGATGCCGGCCTTGGTCAGCGCATTGAACAGGGTGGATTTGCCTACATTGGGCAGGCCCACGATACCGCATTTAAAACCCATGAATTGTTACCTTACGTGATGGATGCTGTGAGGGGGCCACGCGGGCAGCCCTGTCATATTGTGCGCGCCTGGCAGTTAGCCAGGCTTCTGTACGCTGTGCAGACGGTACATGGCCTTGGTCATGTCCTGCTTGAACCGGTGTCGGTGGCGTACGTGGGCACTCATCCAGTACGTCATCGATCAAAGCCTGTTCAGACTTTTTCAGCCTTGAAGCTGTGCAGCCGGTTCATGGCCTTGGTCATGTCCTGCTTGAACAGGATGTCGGTGGCGCGCAAGGACTCATCCAGTGCGGCCTCGATCAGGCTCTGTTCACTGCTGGGCGCCTTGGTCAGCACGAAGCCGGCGACCAGCTCCTTGGCACCGGGATGGCCGATCCCGAGGCGCAGCCGGAAGAAGTTATTGTTGTTGCCCATCCTGGCGATGATGTCCTTGAGGCCGTTGTGGCCGCCGTGGCCACCGCCCTGTTTGAACTTGGCGATGCCGGGGGGCAGATCCAGTTCGTCGTGGGCCACCAGTATCTCTTCGGGGACTATCTGGTAGAAGCGGGCCAGTGCCGCCACCGCCTTGCCGGAGAGGTTCATATAGGTGTTCGGGATGAGCAGCCGCACATCCTGCCCCTCCACCAGGATGCGGGCGGTGTGGCCGAAGAACTTGGGCTCTTCGCGCAGGCTGACATTGTGCCAGCGGGCCAGCTGCTCCACATACCAGGCCCCCGCGTTGTGGCGGGTCTTGGCGTATTCGGGGCCGGGATTACCCAGCCCGACAATCAGTTTGATTTGATGCGTCACGCTTGATGTCTTCACTCGCTGCTTGCACTACTGGTTGCCATAAACAGAGGGTCCAGGGCAATGGGACGCAATATTCTAGCCGCCGACTGGCGATCACTCAACCAAAGCTCGGCAAGCCGGGGGGAATAACCCGGGAACCGGGTGCCAACGGCCGCCAAAACGAGCCTGGTCCTGCCCGTTTTGGCGCAGCGGCTCAAGGGGCGTCGGCTTGACCGGCACGCAGCAGGGTCACCGTCTCTTCATCCAGGGCGGTCACCAGGGGGCGGGCATAGCGCACATACTGCACGAAGGAGGCGGCGTCGGTGCCGCAATCCACGCCGCTGCCTTGCAGTCGAGGGCCTGGCCCGGCGGCATAGACGGGCGCTCAGCTGATCGCCGCTTGCTCCACTGCCGCTCGACCGGGAAGGCGGTCAGCTTGCCATCCTGCCAGGCGAGATCCACGCGCTCGGCACTCTGCTGGCCTGCGCCCGTGCCAGGGCCTGCCAGCCGTCGTTGCCGTTGGCACTGTAGGCGTTGGTCACCACCCGGTAGCGCCGCCCATTCGCCAGATCCTGCCACTGACCCTCGGCCGTCCTCCACTGCAGCCGGGTCAGGTGACCCGCCTTGCCTGCTTCGGTCTCCTTGAAGGTGTAACGCAGGTGGCCGCCATAGGGGAACTTGCCCGCATGAGCGCTGGCGGGCAGGGTGGCCGTGATGGTCTCGGTCAGCAGGGCCCGCACCTCGGCGCCGGAGAGGGTCAGTACGCTGAGCGGGTTCTTGAACGGCAGCAGGCTGAGGGATGCCTCCCCCTGTCGCAGTTCACCGGCGGGCAAGTCGGCGCGCACGCCCCCCACCGCCAGCAGGGCGAAGTCGACCGGGCCGCCGGTCAGGGCCTGCACCTGCGGGGTGTTGGCCCAAAAATATTGGCCTTCCGCCACCAGGGGCGCGACGTCGGAGCCGTGGCTGTCGCTGCCGTTGTCGCCTGGGCGGCGGGCATTTTGCAACGGCGCGGGAAGGGTGCCGATGACGGGGCCGTAGGCCTGATCCAGCGCCGGTTTGTAGTGGCTGTCGATGATGCCGCGCAGGCGCGGATCTTCATCCACCGTCACCAGGTTGGGCTGGGCGTCGATGAACTTGCCGGCCTGCTGGCTGCGAGCCTTGTCCAGCGGCTGCTGGCGGGCCGGATCGGCGAAGAAGTCGCGGCTGGCCAGCAGCTGGTTCTGACCCTTGCAGGCGATGACCCGGCCCTGGGCGTCGAAGCTGACCCGGGCAAGACCGATGGCCTGGGCATAGGATCCCGCCTGCACCACGCAGGTCAGACCCACGCCGTCCGGGTTGGTGACCAGCGCTGCGTATTCCCCCGTCTTGCCCCAGCCTACGTTGCTAAAGTCACCGAGCAGGCTGTGGGAGTGGCCGCCGACGATGGCATCGAGGCCGTTCACCTTGGCCGCCAGCGCCAGATCCCGGGCGTTGCCGATGTGGGTGAGCGCGACTATCCGGTTGATCCCTCTGGCCTGCAGCAGGTCGACCGTGGCCTGAGCCGAGGCCACCTCCTTGGCAAAGCGCAGCTTGCCGACGTTGGGGGAGATGTTGGCCATGTCCTCCAGCACCAGCCCGATGACGGCGACCAGCTGCTTGTCTGCGGGCAGGTGGGCGAGATCGGTGACCGGGCTCTTCTGGTTGCCATCGAAGGCATAGACCACGAAGGGCTTGAGGTTGCTGGCCTGGCTCAGATCCGGATCGTCGCGGCTGTCCAGGTTGGCAGCCAGCACCGGGAAGTTCACCCCCTGGATGAAGCGGGCCAGCTTCTGGTTGTCGAGATCGAACTCGTGGTTGCCAAGGGCCATGGCATCGAAGCCGAACTGGCTCAGCAGCTCGGCATTGGCCATCCCCTCGTTGAGCTTGAAGTAGCCGCTGCCCTGCCAGGCGTCGCCCCCGTGCAGCAGCAACAGCGGCTGGTTTTTGGCGAGCGCCTCGGCCTGGTAGGCCTTCGTCATGGTGAGCAGGCGGGGATAGCCGCCGAGGCGGGTGTAGAGGGTATCTGTTTCCCCCTGCTTGCCGAAGAGAGGCCCCTTCAGCTCGGCGTTGACCGGATCGAACTGGGAGTGGGTGTCGTTCATGTGTGCCAGGGTCAGGGTGAAGGGCGGATCCTGCTGGCCGGTCAGGCAGGCAGAGAGCAGGGCGCACAGCGGGAGGAGAGTGAGGAGACGCAAGCACTTCATGGGGACATCCTTAACCTGCGGGGGCAGGGCATTACTTTGGCCAGGCTTGAAAAAACAAAAACCGCCAGTTGGCGGTTTTTGTCACAACGGGGTCAATCAATGCTCAAACATGGCAGAGATGGACTCTTCGTTGCTGATACGACGGATGGCTTCGGCCAGCACGGAGGAGAGCGTCAGCTGCTTGACCTTGCCGATCGCCTTCATCTCCGCGGTGAGCGGGATGGAGTCGGTGATGATCAGCTCGTCGATGACCGAGTTCTTGATGTTTTCCACGGCGGTGCCGGAGAAGACCGGGTGGGTCGCATAGGCGAATACACGCTTGGCGCCACGCTCTTTCAACGCTTCGGCCGCCTTGCACAGGGTGCCACCGGTGTCGATCATGTCGTCGACGATGACGCAGTCACGGCCGGCCACGTCGCCGATCAGGTGCATGACCTGGGAGACGTTCGGGCGGGGACGACGCTTGTCGATGATGGCGATGTCGGTGTCGTCCAGCAGCTTGGCGATGGCACGGGCACGGACCACGCCGCCGATGTCCGGCGATACGACAACAGGAGACTCGAGGTTCTTGGACAGCATGTCTTCCAGCAACACAGGGCTGCCGAACACGTTGTCTACGGGGACATCGAAGAAGCCCTGGATTTGCTCGGCATGCAGGTCAACGGTCAGCACGCGATCCACACCCACGCTGGAGAGGAAGTCGGCGACTACCTTGGCGGTGATGGGCACACGGGCGGAGCGGACGCGGCGGTCCTGACGGGCATAACCAAAGTAGGGAATAACGGCAGTGATACGGCCAGCTGAAGCACGACGCAGTGCATCCACCATGACGATCAATTCCATCAAATTGTCGTTGGTCGGGGCACAGGTGGATTGAATGATGAAGATATCGCCACCGCGTACATTCTCATTGATCTGTACGCTGATCTCGCCGTCGCTAAAGCGACCTACGGCAGCATTGCCGAGTTTGATAAACAGGCGATCTGCGATCTTCTGGGCTAGTTCCGGCGTTGCGTTACCAGCAAACAGCTTCATGTCAGGCACGGTTTGAAACCTCGGGGTTGCATCCAGTATGTGGGGAGTCTGATTCAGACCCATATCGTTTGGGGGCAAACGATTTATCAAGATAACGGACAAGGTCTCTGGAAGTTCATGGTGGCGCCAGATTACCCGGGTGGACAGCAGAACGTCCACCTTAGTGCCATCACGTCAGACTGGCCAGAGTACTCGGATTCGCACCCAGGCACATCGACGAGATCAACCCCTCTCGATGTGGCCCTCAGCAATACACTGTTTGCTGGGGTACCTGGATTCGAACCCAGGCACATCGACGAGATCAAAACCTCCCGATGTGACCCGTAACAATGTCCAGTTGGCTGGGGTACTAGGATTCGAACCTAGGAATGGCGAGATCAAAACCCGCTGCCTTACCGCTTGGCGATACCCCAATCACTGACTTGTTGCAAAGTGGCGAAGAGTGGTGATATGTTCTCGCCCTTGGCGACAAACCCATCCCAGCCTTCCGGCACCCTTGCCAACACCTTCCGAGCAGCCACTTCGTCTTCAAATTGAGCAAAGACGCAGGCGCCAGTGCCCGTCATTCTTGACGGCGCGTATTCTAGCAACCAGCCGAGCGCATTGGCAACCTCGGGGTGGCGCTTTTTCACCAGCAATTCGCAATCGTTTTTCCACGCCCCTTCCAGCAGGGTGTGCAATGTCATCCTGGGGGTGTTGCGAGGCAGCTCGGGATCCTGAAAAACTGCCGCCGTTGCCACATGACAATCGGGTTTGAGCACCAGATACCAGGCGCTCGGCACCTCGACCGGTTGCAGCTTCTCGCCAACCCCTTCCGCAAAGGCGGCACGGCCGCGCACGAACACCGGCACGTCGGCCCCCAGTTGCACCCCGAGTTCCGCCAGCTCGTCTTCACTCAAGCCTGCCTGCCAGAGATGATTCAGCGCCACCAGGGTGGTGGCCGCGTCAGACGAGCCGCCGCCGATGCCGCCCCCCATGGGCAATACCTTCTCCAACCGGATATGGGCCCCCATCGGGCTTGGCAGCCTCCCCTGCAACAGGCGGGCGGCACGGATGATGAGATTCTGTTCATCCGGCACCCCGGGGATGGCAGGACTCAGGGTGAGCAGGCTGGTGCCCGGCAGGGGGTCAAACTCCAGCCAGTCGCCGTGATCCAGGAAGATGAACAGGGTCTGCAACTCGTGATAGCCGTCGGGGCGGCGGCCGTTGACGTGCAGGAAGAGGTTGAGCTTGGCCGGCGCCGGCCAGCGGATCAGCGCCTGCCGGATGGTATCCTGCATCATGGCGCCAGGGTCCATTGGTTGATCTGCAACTTGAGGCGGCTGCCCTGGCCCGTCATGGTCAGCAGGTGCGGCAGCCGGTAGTTGTCCTGATCCCGGTAGTCCCCATAGACGATCTGCCACTGGCCGTCACGCACCGAGGCCAGGCTGGCGTCGGGGTTGAGCTCGAATTCGGCCTCACCTGGCAGCCCCTTGATCCACTCCGGCAGCCCGGTGACAGGAATATTCCAGCCGGTGAGCTGATAGACGAGGGCCTCTGCATCCTGGCTCTGGTGCACCTTGCCTTCGTTGTCGGTCAGGGTGATCTCCCCCTTGCTGCGGGAGAGCTCCAGGATATGGGTGCCGATCAGGCTGGTGAGGTTGAGGCGATAGTCGTCGCCGTTCTGCTGCCAGTTGAGGCGGGCGCTGCCCTTCTGGCGGGCCGTGATGATGGCCATCTTGCCCGACAGCTCCCAGTGGGTCAGCTGTTCGAGACGGGCCCGTTCCTGCTGCCAGTTGACCTGATCCCGCTGGGGTTGAGTGGTGGTACAGCCGGCCAGTACCAGCAGGCAGGCGAGGGAGAAGATACGCAAGAACAAGGTCGTGCTCCGGATAAGAGATTTGCCACAGTATAAGGGGCGGCCGTATCGCTTTTAAAGACTTACCCTTTCTCGTACAATTGTCGGCCTTCATACCCTGTGCACGAAACGATCATCACCCACCCATGAGTCTGCTTGCCCTCGGAATCAACCACAACACCGCCAGTGTCGCCTTGCGGGAACGGGTCGCATTTGGCCCGGACTGCATCGATCGCGCCTTGCGTGAGCTGGTGGAGCAGCCCGGTGTCAGCGAGGCGGTGATCGTCTCCACCTGCAATCGAACCGAGCTGTACTGCAGCCTGGAGCAAGGGCAGGGGGAGCAGGTGCTGAGCTGGCTACAGCGGTTCCACCAGCTGGAGGCGAGCGAGGTGGTCTCCGCCATCTACCGCCACCAGGACGAGGAGGCGGTGCGCCACCTGATGCGGGTCGCCTGCGGGCTCGACTCCCTGGTGCTGGGAGAGCCGCAGATCCTGGGGCAGATCAAGCAGTCCTACGCCCACGCCCAGCAGGCGGAAGCGGTGAAGGGATCCCTGGAGCGGCTGTTCCAGAAATCCTTCTCGGTGGCGAAACGGGTGCGTACCGACACCGAGATCGGCGCCAGCGCCGTGTCGGTGGCCTTCGCCGCCGTGAGCCTGGCCCGCCGCATCTTCTCCGATCTCTCCCAGACCAAGGTGCTGCTGGTCGGCGCTGGCGAGACCATAGAACTGGTGGCCCGCCACCTGCGCGAGCAGAACGTCACCCAGATGATGGTGGCGAACCGCACCCTGCAGCGGGCCCAGCTGCTGGCCGAGGAGTTCGGCGCCCAGGTGATGACCCTCGAAGAGATCCCGGACTACCTGCACGAGGCGGACATCGTCATCAGCTCCACCGCCAGCCCCCTGCCCATCATCGGCAAGGGCATGGTGGAGCGCGCCCTCAAGGCCCGCCGCTTCAGGCCCATGTTCCTGGTGGACATCGCCGTGCCCCGCGACATCGAAGCCGAGGTGGACGAGCTCTCCGACGCCTATCTCTACACTGTGGATGACCTGCAGGGCATCATCGAGCAGAACCTCGAGACCCGAAAGCGGGCGGCCGCCGAGGCCGAGCTCATAGTGCAGGAAGAGCAGGGCGACTTCATGGGCTGGTACCGCAGCCAGCACTCTGTGGATCTCATTCGCGATTATCGCCACCAATCCCAACAGGTGGCGGATGAAGAGTTGCAGCGTGCCCTGCTGGCTCTGCAACAGGGCGAGAATGCCGAGCAGGCCCTCAAGGCCCTGGCTCACCGCCTCACCAACAAGTTGATCCACGCCCCGACCCAGGCCCTGCGCCAGGCCGCAGCCCAGGGGGACACCCACAAGCTGTCCCAACTGCGTCAGGTGCTGGGATTGTCACAAGAGTCATAATTTTCGGGCAACCTGCCGGTTGTTCCGTCCTCCATCGAGAACACAAGATTTATGAACCCGTCATTGATCAGAAAGCTGGAAGGCCTCATCGAGCGCCACGAAGAAGTACAGGCCCTGCTCGGCGAGCCCGGGGTCGCCTCGGATCAGGACAGATACCGTGCCCTGACCCGGGAATATGCCCAGCTCGAAGACATAGTGCACGCCTTCCAGCGCTTCCGTCAGGCCGAGGAGAACCTCGAGACCACCCGGATGATGCTGGAAGAGGACGACGCCGACCTGCGCGAGATGGCGCAGGAGGAGCTGCCGCTCGCCAAGGCGACCTTAGAGGAGCAGGAGCAGGCGTTGCAGGTGATGCTGCTGCCGCGCGACCCCAAGGATGACAACAACTGCTATCTCGAGATCCGTGCCGGTGCCGGTGGCGACGAGGCGGCGATCTTCGCAGGGGATCTGTTCCGCATGTACTCCCGTTATGCCGAGCGCCAGGGCTGGCGCGTCTCCATCGTCAGCTGCAACGACGGCGAGCACGGCGGCTACAAGGAGGTGATCGCCAAGGTGGACGGCGAGCACGTCTACGGCCGCCTCAAGTTTGAGTCCGGCGGCCACAGGGTGCAGCGGGTACCCGAGACCGAATCCCAGGGGCGGGTGCACACCTCCGCCTGTACCGTGGCCGTGCTGCCGGAAGTGCCGGAAGCCGAACAGATCGAGATCAACCCCTCCGAGCTGAAGATCGACACCTTCCGCGCCTCCGGGGCCGGTGGTCAGCACGTCAACAAGACCGACTCCGCCATCCGCATCACCCACCTGCCCACCGGCCTGGTGGTGGAGTGCCAGGATGAGCGTTCTCAGCACAAGAACCGTGCCAAGGCGATGTCGGTGCTCTCCGCCCGGCTGCAGGCGGCCGAGGACGAGCGCCACCGCGCCGCCGAGCAGAGCACTCGCCGCAACCTGGTGGGCTCAGGGGATCGCTCCGAGCGTATCCGTACCTACAACTACCCCCAGGGGCGCCTCTCCGAGCACCGCATCAACCTCACCCTCTATCGTCTGGGGGAGATCCTCGAAGGGGATCTGGATTGCGTCATTACCCCGCTGGTGCAGGAGTATCAGGCGGATCAGCTGGCCTCCCTGGCCGAGAGCAATTAATGCAAATCCAGCAGGCTCGTGCCCACATCATGGCGACCTTAATGGAGTGCGCTTGATGCAGATCCAGCAGGCTCGAACTCATATCATGGCGACGTTGGCCGGGGGGGAGTCCCCCCGCGCCGACGCCGATGCGCTGCTCTGCCATCTGCTGGCTTGCCGGCGCAGCTACCTGATGACCTGGCCGGAGCGCGAGCTCGATGCCGACCAGCAGGCCACCCTGCAAGCCTGGCTTGACCGCCGCCTGGCCGGTGAGCCCATAGCCCACCTCATCGGCGAGCGGGAGTTCTGGTCGCTGCCCCTCAAGGTGAGCCCGGCCACCCTGATCCCGCGCCCCGACACCGAGGTGCTGGTGGAGCAGGCGCTGGCGCGCCTGCCTGCCGGCCCCTGCGCCCTGCTGGATCTGGGGACCGGCACCGGCGCCATCGCGCTGGCGCTCAAGTCCGAGCGACCCGAGCTCGATGTATGGGCGGTGGATAGGATGGCGGACGCGGCCGCACTGGCGCGTGAGAACAGCGCAGCGTTGGGATGCCCATCGAGGTGCGCGATGGCAGCTGGTTCGAGCCCCTTGGCGAGCCGGATTGCTGCAACACGCCACGTTTTGCGGTGATCGTCTCCAATCCGCCTATATTGATGGCGCCGATCCCCATCTCGAGCTGGGTGACGTGCGCTTTGAACCCCGCTCAGCGCTGGTTGCCGATGATGCCGGACTGGCCGATATCCGTCACATCGTGGCCCATGCCCCGCTTATCTGCTGACCGATGGCTGGTTGTTACTGGAGCATGGCTGGGATCAGGGGGAGGTGGTGCGTCAGTTGCTGCGTGATGGCGGCTACCGTGAGGTAGACACCGTGCGCGATTACGGGATAACGACGGGTGACGCTGGGCCTCTGCCCGCTGCGCTGACGTCCCTCCCTCACTGTTACGGGCAGGCCGGGCGCCCCCATGCAAGGATTGAATATGTTTTTGTGCTCAAACATCTGCACCTCACTGCTGATTGGCGGGGCCGTGCTGATGTTTATGCTTCGCTTCTACTGGGTGCAGACCGCCACTGGCCGTGCCTACAGCGCGCCGGTGATGAAGGTCAGCGGCTGGCTCAACGGATTGGTGGTGCTCTCCGGCGTGCTGCTCTGCATGGTGCTGGATCTCAACCCGCTCAATAACGGAACGCCATGGCTTAGCGAGAAGCTGATGGCCATTCTGGTGCTGGTATTTCTGGCGGCGATGGCGCTGCGGCTGGCCAAAAGCAATCTGGTCCGCTGGTTTGCGTTGGGGGCCCTCGGCTGGGTCTTCTTCATTGCCAAGTTGGCAGTGCTCAAACAGGCGAGTGTATTCGGCTAAGGCATGATGACGAATGTTACACATAGACGAATGGACCGATTTCGAAGCCCATGACATTACCGAGCTGGCGTTGTCTGTCAGCGATGAGATTTATGGCTCGCGTCCGAGGGAGGGCGTGAGTTGAATCTGCTGGACGAGTGGCTGGACGAACAGATCGAAGAGGGTTCCTGCGACGAGGTGCGTGAGCAACTGCTGCAAGGCTTCTACCAGCAGCTCGGTTTTCATGGCGACTGGCAGGATTACTTCTCTGCGCCAACTGCGACCTCAATCAGGTTCTGCTGCAGCGCAAGGGGATCCCGGTCAGCCTCGGCATTTTCATCATCCAGCTGGGGCGCAAGCTCGGGCTCGATGTGGAGGGGATCTGCTTCCCGGCCACTTCCTGGTGAGCTTTGCTGGTGGTGAAGGAGAGGTCTATGTGGACCCCTTTACCGGCGACGAGCTGAGCCTGGCCCGTATCGAACTGCTGCTGCGCGGTGCGCTCGGCAATTGGCCACCCTGACCCCGGCTTATCTGCAGCCCTGCGGGCAGTGGGAGATCATCGAACGCCTGCTCAACGTCAGCAAGGGGGCCCTGCTGAGGGAGGAGCGCATGACAGAAGCATTGCGCTGCAGCGAGCTGCTGCTGCGCATGAAGCCCGGAGATCCGCTGGAGACGCGGGATAGGGGCTTCATCTACGAGCAGCTCGACTGCCCCCGTTTCGCCGCCGACGATTTTGAATACTTTATTGAACAATGCCCGGACGATCCTGTGGCCGATGTGCTGAAAACCCAGCTGGCCAGTCTGGATCTTAGCCCCAAGCCCCTCCATTGAGGGGGTCTGGGGAAGCCTCTTCACTTAAGGATGCTGAGATGGAACAGAAGAATATCAAGATCAACGCGATCGACGTCGCCAACGACAAGCCCTTCGTGCTGTTTGGCGGCATGAACGTGCTGGAATCCCGCGACATGGCGATGGCGGTGTGCGAGAAGTACGTGGAAGTGACCAGCAAGCTGGGCATACCATTCGTGTTCAAGGCGAGCTGGGACAAGGCGAACCGCTCCTCCATCCACTCCTACCGCGGCCCGGGCCTGGAAGAGGGGATGAAGATCTTCCAGGAGCTCAAGGCGACCTTCGGCATGCCGGTCATCTCAGATCTGCATGAAGTGCATCAGGCCAAGCCGGTTGCCGAGGTAGTGGATGTCATCCAGCTGCCCGCCTTCCTGGCGCGCCAGACCGATCTGGTGGAGGCCATGGCCCGCACCGGCAACGTCATCAACATCAAGAAGCCGCAGTTCCTGAGCCCGAGCCAGATGAAGAACATCACCGACAAGTTCGAGGAGTGCGGCAACGATCGCCTGATCCTGTGCGAGCGCGGTGCCAACTTCGGTTACGACAACCTGGTGGTGGACATGCTGGGCCTGGGGGTGATGAAGAAGAGCACCGGCGGCTACCCCGTCATCTTCGACGTGACCCATTCATTACAGTGTCGCGATCCCCTGGGGGCCGCCTCCGGTGGTCGTCGGGATCAGGTGACCGAGCTGGCCCGTGCCGGCATGGCGGTCGGCTTGGCGGGTCTGTTTATCGAATCCCACCCGGACCCGAAAGTGGCCCGCTGCGACGGCCCGAGTGCCCTGCCGCTGGACAAGTTGGAAGGCTTCCTCAAGCAGATGAAGGCCATCGACGATCTCATCAAGGGCTTCGAGCCACTGGATACCTCCGCCTGATCCAGCACGCCGCTTTAGTGATGCCAGCTGCCCCGCCATGCGGGGCATTTTTTTATCCAGAGAGTTTTCAATGGGGTCTCAAATGCATCGTCGACCAACTATATCGCAGTTGCCGTGGTGTTAATGATGTTAAATATGTTGTGTGATTAATGTCTCTTAATTGCTTCTTATAACGTGTGAAAGTGGCGCCGTTGCGATGATGAAATAGCATGACGCCAACGAGAGAAGGATATTTTCTCGTGACGGCTCCCTGCATGCCTATTTCTGCCATATGAGATGTCAATTAATTAACAGGACGTTAATCATGCACAAGAAAGTATTCAGCAGCCTTTATTTCCAGGTGCTGCTTGCGATCACCCTGGGGGTATTTCTGGGACATGTCTATCCCGACCTCGGGGCTGATATGAAGCCATTGGGTGATGGCTTCGTGAAATTAATCAAGATGATCATTGCCCCCGTTATTTTCTGCACCGTAGTGACCGGCATCGCCGGCATGGAGAGCATGAAGGCGGTGGGGAAAACCGGTGCCATAGCGCTGCTCTACTTTGAAGTGGTGAGCACCATAGCCCTGGTCATCGGGCTGTGCGTGGTCAACCTGCTGCAACCCGGGGTCGGCATGAACGTGGACCCGACCACCCTGGATGCCAGCTCCATCTCGGCCTATGCCGAGCAAGCCAAGTCGCAGGGCATCATCGCCTTCCTGCTTGACGTGATCCCGGGCAGCGTGATCGGCGCCTTTGCCAGCGGCAACATTCTTCAGGTGTTGCTGTTTGCGGTGCTGTTTGGCTTCTCCCTGCACCATATCGGCGAGAAGGGGAAATTAGTCTTCAATATGATCGACAGCTTCTCCCAGGTTATTTTCGGCATTATCAACATGATCATGAAATTGGCACCGGTTGGCGCATTCGGGGCGATGGCCTTTACCATTGGAAAATACGGTATTGGCTCGCTGGTGCAGCTGGGACAATTAATCGCCTGCTTCTACGTGACCTGTCTGCTGTTTATCTTCATGGTGCTGGGTAGTATTGCCAAGGCAAATGGTTTCAGCATCTTGCGCTTTATTTCCTATATCAAGGAAGAACTGCTGATCGTGCTGGGGACCTCCTCTTCCGAATCCGTATTGCCGCGCATGCTGGTGAAGATGGAGGCGCTCGGCTGCAAGAAGTCGGTGGTGGGCCTGGTGATCCCGACCGGTTACTCCTTCAACCTGGATGGCACCTCCATCTACCTGACCATGGCGGCCGTCTTCATCGCCCAGGCGACCAATACGCCGCTGGATCTGTTCCAGCAGCTCACCCTGCTGGTGGTGTTGCTCATCTCCTCCAAGGGGGCGGCCGGGGTCACCGGTAGCGGCTTCATCGTGCTGGCGGCCACCATCTCGGCTGTGGGGCACCTGCCACTCGCCGGGCTGGCGCTGATCCTGGGGATAGATCGTTTCATGTCGGAGGCGCGGGCCCTGACCAACCTCATCGGCAACGGCGTGGCGACTCTGGTGGTGGCGCGTTATTGCGATCAGCTAGACGAGCAGAAGATGAACGAGGTGCTTGCCAACCCGGTCGCCGTGCAGAAGGTCGACCAGCACGGATAGCCGGCAGGCGCGGTCTGCAAGGAGAGATGGGCAGGCACTGTGGCTTGCCCATAAAAAAACGGCCCGAGTGGGCCGTTTTTCATGGTGCAGATGACCGCAGAGGGAATTACAGGCTCTGGGTGAAGGTGCGGGTGACCACATCACGCTGCTGTTCCGGGGTCAGGGCGTTGAAACGCACTGCGTAGCCAGACACGCGGATGGTCAGCTGCGGGTACTTTTCCGGATTGGCGATGGCGTCTTCCAGGGTCTCGCGGCGCAGCACGTTGACGTTCAGGTGTTGACCACCCTCGACCACGGGTTCGGTCTGGACCGGCAGTTCACGGTATTCGAACTGGCCCAGGTCGGACAGTGCGACTTCCTGATCGGCGACGAAGCTGTCGCCCTTGGCGCAGATGCAGCGAGCTTGCTGCTTCTCTTCATCCAGCAGCCAGAAAGAGTTCAGCAGTGCGGCGTTGGCGGACTGGGTGATTTGGATGCCCTTGATCATGGTATGACTCCTCATAGGAAAGCGGATTCAACGGTAAGCACATTACCCTGATGTTTTTAAACCACCTTGATGACGGGATGATTTAACGGGGCCTTGCCTTACACCTTTACTTCGTTGGGGTCATATATACCACGATGGTAATAATACGAAAATTGATCTAAATCAATAAAAGCGCATTTTGCGCGCGAGGAAAGGGATTAATTTATTGAGATTAATCAAAAATAGATCATTTTTATGATTTTGTAAGATATATGAATTATGCATTTTTTATTGGGTATATCTAGTAATTTAACTACATCTTTAGCCGTTATTCTCTTTATAAGGTCAGGGTCGGGCGTCTTACAAGATCCGGGCAGGACCTCGCTGGGTGGCCAGGTGCGCGGCCGTCAAGGCGCTGGTGGCTGCGGTCATCGACCATCATCTCGATAGGCAGGGTGCCAGGGGTTTTGGCGGGCGCAGGGGTGCAGGGGTGGCCATCCCTCAGAGCCGAGTCGCGGTTGCGTCTTGCTGCCCGGCCCCCTATCCTGAGCCCCTTGCGGCATTCATCGAGGATATCGGGGTGCCAGAGGTAGCGGATTCACAGAGAGAGGAGACTGGCGTGCTGACCTGGAAGGATGTGATCGGTTCTGAGAAAGAGCAGGACTATTTCAAGGCAACCCTGGCGACCGTCAGGGAGGAGCGGGAAGCGGGCAAGGTGATTTACCCCCCGGCCACCGAGGTGTTCAATGCCTTCAAGTTGACCGAGCTGGACAGTGTCAAGGTGGTGATCCTGGGGCAAGACCCCTATCACGGGCCGGATCAGGCCCACGGCCTCTGCTTCTCCGTGCTGCCCGGGGTACGCACGCCTCCCTCCCTGGTCAACATCTACAAGGAGATGCTGCGGGATCTGCCGGGTTTTGTCACACCCGGTCACGGCTTCCTGGAGTCCTGGGCCACCCAGGGGGTGCTGCTGCTCAATACGGTGCTGACGGTGCAGGCGGGCATGGCCCACTCCCATGCCCATCTGGGCTGGGAAACCTTCACCGACAGGGTCATAGAGCGGATCAACTCACACTGCCAGGGGGTGGTCTTCCTGCTGTGGGGAGCCCATGCCCAGAAGAAGGGACGCTTCATCGACCGGGCGCGTCACCATGTGCTGACGGCTCCCCATCCCAGCCCATTGTCCGCTCACCGCGGCTTCATCGGCTGTGGCCACTTCTCGGAGGCAAACCGCCTGCTGGTGCAGCAGGGGATGAACCCCATCACTGGCTCTCGGTCTGCCATCACCAGCCGGTGCCGGCCTGACCCTCTTCCCGCCTCTGGGCAGGCAAGGGCGAGCAGGCTTGCTCGCTTGTCTGCATCGCCGGGGTGGGGATTGTCTGCAACTGACTTGATTGAGTGCAAAGTTCGGGTGATAAATGACCGTATACTCGAGACAGTCTCTTTTTCAATTCAGCGCAAGGAGTGCTCATGTTATCCAGTCTCCATAAGGACCACCTCAACATCGCCAGGCTGCTGACGCTGCTCAAGCACAAGCTGGCAGCCATCCGCAATGAGCAGCCGGTGAGCTATTTCCTGCTCCGGGACGTGGTGGACTACTTGCGGGAGGTCTCCGACAAGTTCCATCACCCCAAGGAAGACATGATCTATGACTACTACCTGAAATACAGGGTGGTGGAGGGGGAGGTCGCCAACCGGCTGCATGAGGAGCACGCCCGCCTGCTGGTGGCCGGCACCGAGCTCAAGGATATGGTGGAGATGATACTGATGGACGCCGTCATTCCGCTTGAGCAGTTCACCGCCAAGCTGGAGCAGTTCATCGAGCAGCAGGAGGCCCACATGAACTACGAGGAGGGGGTGATCTTCCCCCATCTGCGTGACTCCCTGACCGAGGATGACTGGCGTCAGCTCGAGCAGCTCTGGCAGAACAGGGCCATCAATGATCCCCTGTTCGGGGCCGAGGTGAGCCAGCACTTTCAGGCGCTGGCCAAGCAGCTCTCGTTGCCCCCCTCTTCCTGAGGGGTAACACTCTCTTAAAAAACAAGGCCCCGGTTAACCGGGGCCTTGTTTTTACAGTTCCAGTTCGTCCGAACCTTCGTAGGCGATGTCGATGGCTTGCAGCTCCTTTTGCAGGCGGTGCTTGTCTTTAAGCGCCTCTATCTCACGCCATTTACGTTTCTTTCCCGTTGTCCCGCGGCTACGTGAACCCAGCTCAACGACCTCGTCAAAATCGAAGTTGAACATGTCCATGGCTCCCTCCTTGGTTTTATGGTTTTCACCATTCGTATAACACGACGCATTTGAAAATAAAACGTTTTTATGACCAAGTTGTGACAATCGGGAAGGTGGATAAAAAAAACCGGGCTGCCCTTTCGGGAGCCCGGTTTTATCGGCGCAACACCTCCTGTGAAGGGGGCTGGCCGAGATGGCCTCGGCCCGTCTTTTACAGACGGCTGGCCAGCATGGTTTCCAGCTTGCCCTGATCGACGGCGAACATGCGGATGCCTTCGGCCAGCTTCTCGACCGCCATGGCGTCCTGGTTCAGCTCCCAGCGGAACTGTGCTTCTGTCATGGGGGTCGGCTTTGCCTTGCGCTCACCGGTGTAGTTCAGCTTGCGCACCACGGCGCCTTCGGTCTTGCTCAGCTCTTCCAGCAGGGCAGGGCCTATGGTCAGGCGATCGCAACCGGCCAGCTCCAGGATCTCGCCGGTGTTGCGGAAGCTCGCACCCATCACCACTG
The DNA here is from genome assembly GCF_046087985.1 of Aeromonas ichthyocola. Taxonomy (NCBI): domain Bacteria; kingdom Pseudomonadati; phylum Pseudomonadota; class Gammaproteobacteria; order Aeromonadales; family Aeromonadaceae; genus Aeromonas; species Aeromonas ichthyocola. The sequence goes on along the minus strand of NZ_JBJSWH010000001.1, from coordinate 772,758 downwards.
TCTGGTAGTCGTGCTGCTTGTAGTAGTCGTAGATGGCGGTGACTGAGACCACGCCCGGATCTTCGCTCGCGGTGTAGTCACGGTTGTGCTTGGCCTTGTACCAGTCGAGGATGCGGCCCACGAACGGGGAGATCAGGAAGGCGCCGGCTTCGGCACAGGCACGGGCCTGGGCGAAGGAGAACAGCAGGGTCAGGTTGCACTGGATGCCCTCTTTCTCCAGGACTTCGGCGGCACGGATGCCTTCCCAGGTGGAGGCCAGCTTGATCAGGATGCGATCGTTGGTGATGCCGGCTTCGTTGTAGAGGCGGATCAGCTTGCGGGCCTTGGCGATGCTGGCGTCGGTGTCGAAGGAGAGACGTGCATCCACCTCGGTGGAGATGCGGCCCGGGACGATTTTCAGTACTTCCAGACCTATGTTGACCGCCAGCTTGTCGCCCGCGTCGATGATTTGCTGTGCCTTGTCCTGGCTCTGGGACTTGGCCCAGTTGATGGCGTCTTCGATCAGCGCCGCGTACTCGGGGATCTCGGATGCCTTCAACACCAGGGAGGGGTTGGTGGTGGCATCGATGGGCTGGTAGCGCTTGATGGCTTCGATGTCGCCGGTGTCGGCAACTACCGTGGTCAGGGCTTTCAGCTGGGTTAATTTATCGGCCATAGCAAATATCATCTCTATATGAGGGAGCAATCCCAGGGGTTGCGGGCGTGAGACGGCCGTTCTGAAATAAAATTACAAAATCCCGGCGACTCAGGCTCAGAAAAGCACGATGGGGGTGGCCCATCGCCACTGCCTGCCTAATTAATACGGATGTGGCGCTTCCTGCAATAGGGAGCCTTGTACGTGAATCACCCAGGTGGTGGGAGAGGGGGGCGCGACAGGAGGAAAGTATCTGATAAAAAACGACTTTTACTGATTTTTTGGCAACGCCCTGCGACCGGCACAAAAGCAACTTTTTTAGTTGATTCTTCATTTTGTGCAGTGGGTCACACAAATACTCTTGTCAGCTACTTGAAATTTAATTACGTGTAAAACGTTTGGCGTGACAAGCCCCTGGCTGGGCGACATCAGAGGCAAACGCTTGCCTTACCGCCGCCGGTCAAGGCATCTGTTTTTACCGTCATGGGAATATCGACAAATGAGCCCCCTTCGGGTCTTATTTATCAACTGTAGAATCGCACATCAAGTTTTGTTGATTATTTGCGTGCTAAATGAAGCTTTTTTGCATCAAATCGCTCGTTTTTTGTCTTTCCAGTGAGCCTAATCACTATTCTGAATTCCCTCCCTATGCTAGATTCCGCCCCTTCGGCGCAATGCTAATTCGGAAATTGACAGAGAGCGGTCAGCGCAGACTGACCATGGATGTGATAACAACGAGAGAATTATGGACACCTTGATTGCAATGATTAACGACCTGATGTGGGGAGCCGTGCTCATTTACCTGCTGATCGGGGTCGGACTCTTCTTTACCTTCCGCCTGGGGTTTATCCAGATCCGTCACTTCGGCCACATGTTCTCGGTACTGCGCAATAGCCGCAAATCCGACAGTGCCGGCATCTCCTCCTTCCAGGCCCTGTGTACCAGCCTGGCCGCCCGTGTGGGTACCGGCAACCTGGCCGGCGTGGCCGTCGCCATCTATCTGGGGGGCCCTGGCGCCATCTTCTGGATGTGGCTGATCGCCTTCATCGGCATGGCCACCGCCTTCGTCGAGAGTACCCTGGCCCAGCTCTACAAGGTCAAGGACGAAGACGGCAACTACCGTGGTGGTCCCGCCTACTACATGGAGCGTGGTCTCGGCATGCGCTGGATGGGGGTGGTCTTCTCCCTCTGCCTGCTGCTGGCATTCGGTCTGGTGTTCAATGCGGTGCAGGCAAACTCCATCAGCCTGGCCATGAACGTCGCCTTCGGCATCCCTGACTGGGTCAGCGGTCTGGCCCTTGTGGTGCTGTCCGGTCTCATCATCTTCGGCGGCATCCGCGGCATAGCCCGCTTCGCCGAGCTGGTGGTGCCCTTCATGGCACTGGCCTACATCTTGATGGCGCTGTTCGTGGTAGCCATGAACATCAGCGAGCTGCCCGGGGTCTTTGTTCTCATCATCAAGTCGGCCTTCGGCATCGAGCAGGCGGGTTCCGGTGCCATGGGTTACGCCATCTCCCAGGCGATGATCAACGGCATCAAGCGCGGCCTCTTCTCCAACGAAGCCGGTATGGGCTCTGCCCCGAACGCCGCCGCGACCGCGACCCCCTATCCGCCGCACCCGGCGTCCCAGGGCTATGTGCAGATGCTGGGGGTCTTCCTCGACACCATAGTCATCTGTACCTGTACTGCCGCCATCATACTGATGTCCGGCCAGTTCGAGCCGGGCTCCGGCGTCACCGGGGTCGAGCTGACCCAGCGTGCGCTCTCCTCCCAGGTCGGTGGTGGTGGCAACATCTTCATCGCGGCGGCCATCTTCTTCTTCGCCTTCACCTCCATAGTGGCGAACTACTCCTACGCCGAGACCAACCTGGTGTTCCTCGAGCACAACCACAAGGGCGGCCTGATGCTGTTCCGGATGTTCGTGCTGGGCATGGTGATGTTTGGTTCCGTGGGTGAGCTGCCGACCGTGTGGGCCCTGGCGGATGTCTCCATGGGGATGATGGCCATCGTCAACCTGATCGCCATACTGCTGCTCTCGGGGGTCGCCATCAAGCTGGCCAAGGACTACAACGATCAGCTCAAGCTGGGTCGCGTCCCCACCTTCGATGCCAACAAGTACCCGGAGATCCGCAGCCAGCTGGAAGCGGGGATCTGGGACAACCCGCCCAAGAGCAAGCAGGCCTGAGTCCTGGGTTGATCCGGTTGGGTAATGAAAGAGGGGAGCCATGGGCTCCCCTCTTCTATATGGGCCCATGCCCGCCCGGGGCTGTGGCATGGGATGACTGGACTCCCAGGGGCGGGCTGAAGGCCTCCTTGGCAAAGTGACTATGCTTCACGCCACTTCACATCCAGCACACCTTGGCCCGTTATGCTGGCCCCATAGCTCGTCGCTGGTGCGGCGATCCCAAGCAACCGAGAGGATAGAATGACCATGCAACAACAGGTGCGGATGACATTGCTGACGGCGGGCACCCTGCTGTGGGCCGGCCTGACTCAGGCCACTGCGGACAACCAGGGCGATCCCCTGCGCCCCCTGGTGGATGCCAGCATCCGGCCCGTGCTCAAGGAGTACAGGATCCCGGGCATGGCGGTGGCTGTGCTGAAAGATGGCAAGGCCCACTACTTCAACTACGGGGTGGCAAACCGGGAGAGCGGAGCCCCCGTGAGCGAGCAGACCCTGTTCGAGATTGGCTCGGTCAGCAAGACTCTTACGGCAACGATTGGGGCCTACGCCGTGGTCAAGGGCGGCTTCCAGCCCGATGACAAGGTGAGTCAGCACGCCCCCTGGCTCAAAGGCACCGCCTTCGACGGCATCACCATGGCCGAACTCGCCACCTACAGCGCCGGGGGCCTGCCGCTGCAATTCCCCGACGAGGTGGACTCCACCGACAAGATGCGTGCCTACTATCGCCAGTGGACGCCAGCCTACCCGGCGGGCACCCATCGCCAGTACTCCAACCCCAGTATCGGCCTGTTCGGCCATCTGGCGGCTCATAGCCTGGGGCAACCCTTTGAGCAGCTGATGAGCCAGACCCTGCTGCCCGGGCTCGGCCTGGCCCACACCTATCTCAAAGTGCCCGCGGCTGCCATGGGGAACTACGCCTATGGCTACTCGAAAGAGGACAAACCCATCCGGGTCAACCCGGGTGTCCTGGCGGACGAGGCCTATGGCATCAAGACCAGCTCGGCGGATCTGCTGACCTTCGTCGGCGCCAATATGACTGGCGCTGAGGACAAGGCGATTCAACAGGCGATCGCCATGACCCACACCGGTTTCTACTCGGTGGGAACCATGACCCAGGGGCTCGGCTGGGAGAGCTACCCCTATCCCGTCAGCGAAGCGGCGCTGCTGGCGGGCAACTCCCCGGCGGTGACTTACAATGCCAATCCGGTCAGCCCCGTTGCCGGGTCCCGGGAAACGGGGGCGGCGCGGCTCTACAACAAGACAGGCGCGACCAACGGCTTCGGCGCCTATGTGGCCTTCGTGCCCGCCAAGGGCGTCGGCATCGTCATGCTGGCCAATCGCAACTATCCGAACGAAGCCCGCGTCAAGGCGGCCCACGCCATCCTGAGCAAGCTGGCGGAGTGACAGCTCGGCCCCGTTGATTGACATGAGTACGCCGGGATAGCCCGGCGTACTCTTCGGTGCTGCCCGGCACAGTCAGGCCTCACCTGATGGCCCCAATGGCTTGCCCCCCGCCACCAAATTTCCAAACTGGAATCTACCGTTCGCCATCTCGTCACTAGGTGCGAGCGGGCGCCCCTCCTATAGTGCTGCCCATATTCAACCTGTCCCCCCTGCTCCCGCCACCGACGCTGGTTGGCATGGTCTGCGTGGGCGGACCTTTCGCAATGGAGCATCCATGGGCATTTTCCTGCTGTGCACTTTCCTGATGATCATCCTCTACCCGGTCGGGATCGATCTCTATCTGGTGGCCGTGCCCCAGATTGCCGATGCCCTGCAGGCGAGCGAGGCGCAGATCCACACCGCCTTCTCCATCTACCTGTTCGGCATGGCGGCCACTGTGCTGCTGGGGGGGATGATTGCGGATCGCCATGGCCGGCGTTGGGTGGTGCTGGGGGGCGCCATCATCTTTGTCATCGCCTCCCTGGTGGCGGCCAATGCGGCGGGGATCCGCCAATTCTATCTCGGCCGCTTCTGGCAGGGGGTCGGGGCGGGGGCGCTCTATATCATGACCTTTACCGTGCTGCGGGATGTGCTGAGCCAGGCGCGGCTGGCGATGGCGCTCTCCATGATCAACGGGGTGATCTGCGTCATTCCGGTGCTGGCACCCGTGCTGGGTTATCTCATCCTGTCGCATTTTGATTGGCGCGGGATCTTCGTGGCGATGGCGCTGGTGGCCGCCGTCAGCGGCCTGGTCAACCTGCTGCTGCTCAGGGAGACTCGCCCGGCCCGCCAGCAGAGTGGCGCACCCCGGCCCCTTGCCCTGCTGGGCTCCCCGCGCTTCATGCTGCACTCGCTGCTGACCAGCACCAGCGTGACCGCCATTCTGGTCTATGTCAGCGTCTCGCCGCTGATCCTGATGCAGGGGCTTGGCTTCACCACTGAGCAGTACTCCCTGGTGATGATGGTGATGGCCGGGGTGAGCATGTCCACTTCCTTCCTGACCCCGCTGCTGCTGCGCTGGCTGTGCAAGCAGAGGGTGCTGGCGCTCTCCCATCTGGCCTACCTGCTGGCGGCCTGCCTCCTGCTCGGCAGCTGGCAGCTGGGTGGCGACATCCCCTTGCTGCTGCCGGGCTTTGCCCTGGTCTGCATCGGCTTCTCCTGCGGCTTCGGGGTGGCGATGGGGGAGGCGCTGGCGGAGTGTCAGCACCAGGCGGCATTTGCCAGCGCCCTGCTCTGCATCATGCAGATCAGCCTCTCCGGCTTCTATATCTGGCTGCTGGGCCAGCTTGGCGTGGCCCCATCCTTGATGCTGATCTCTGCCCTGCTGTTGACCCTGCTCAGTTACCTGGCCGTCAAAGGGCTGCTACCATGGCTCGCGCTGCGCGAAGCGCGGTCGCGGGGATAAGGGGAGAGGAAAGATGCGCAACCTGGGTGAACTGGATTTGAACCTGCTGGTGGTCTTCAAGCACCTGATGCAGGAGCGCAGCGTGACAGGGGCGGCCAAGAAGCTCTGCGTCACCCCCTCGGCGGTGAGCAAGGCGCTCGCCAAGCTGCGGGACTGGTTTGACGATCCCCTCCTGGTGCGGGTACGTCAGGGGCTGCAGCCGACCCAGCTCTCCCTGACCCTGGAAGAGGAGCTCAAGGCCTGGTTCCTGCTGACAGACAGCATCACTTCCCTTAACAGCGAGGCGATCCCCGAGGGGGCCCGCTTCAGCCTGGTGATGGAGTCCCCCTTCAGCACCAGCTTCCTGAGCGAGCTGCCCATGACCATCTACCAGAAGTATCCCCACTCTGTGGTCAGGATGCTGGGGTGGGATCACCACTCCCTCAACGACATAGTCAACGGGGATGCGGATCTCGGCTTCTGCGCCCGGGAGACCCACGGTCGCTCCCAGGCCAGGGTCAACCGGCTGCCCTATTACATCGATCACGAGGTGTTGTTCAGCGACAGGCCCGTGGTGTTCCTGCGTAAAGATCACCCCCTGCTCCAGCAAACCTGGTCCCTGGAGAACTTCCTGGCCTGTCCCCAGGTAAGCGTGGTGTGGGAGGCCAGCGACAGCTGGGCGCTGGACGATCTGCTGGAGGACGAGGGGCAGAGGCGGGAGGTGCCCATCATGGTGGCGAGTTTCGAGCAGGCCCTGCACATCGCCTCCCAGTCGAGCCATGAGCTGATCGCGGTGGCGCCGTCCTATTGCGCTGGTTATGCCGCCAGACACCACGACAACCTGATCGCCATGCCTCTGCCGCTCCCCGAATCACTCTACAAGCAACTTGAGATAGCCTTCATCCTGCTGTGGCACAAACGCCATAACCAGGATGCCAAGGTGATGTGGCTGCGCAATGAGATTAATAAAAATAAATCGAAGCGGCTCTATGGCCTGGCGGCGGAGGGGACTGCCCTGTTCCCATGGGGCGGGGCGCTGAGGGCTGGTTCGGCCAATCCGGGCAATCCAAGCGTAATGGGAGATGCCTGATGCGCTGCTTACCTTCTTTGCCTGCCGCAAGGCCAATGGCGGCTGCTGCTGGTTATATTGGGTTCCCATTCTTCTTCTGCCTGGCTGATTGTTGATGGTGCTGATGACGGGCCCATCGGGCTCAACCGTATTGCTCTTCCATCCAGGCTTCGACGATTAGCTGGGCGGAGACCCCATCCACGCTGCCCTTGTCGAGCGCCTTGTAGCCGCCGCGCTCGAACAGGCGGGCGCGGGCATCCGTGGTGGTGAGCCGCTCGTCCTTGAACTCCACCGGCTTGCCGAAGCGGCCATGGAGGCGGTTGCCGAACTTGCGGGCCCGCACAGTGATCTCCTGATCGGTGCCATCCATGTTCAGCGGCAGGCCGACAATAAGCAGATCCGGCTGCCACTCCTTGAGCAACTTTTCAATCTCGTCCCAGTTGGGAATGCCGTCGTTGGCCTTGAGGGAACGAAGGGGTTGGGCCGTGCCCGTGAGCTCCTGGCCGATGGCGACGCCTATGCTCTTGGTGCCGTAGTCAAAGCCCATGATGCTGCGTGATGACATGGATGTCCTCGAAATAGATGAATAAAAAGATGTCGTATCCCCTCACCCTAGCCCTCTCCCGAAGGGAGAGGGAACCTGCCGAGGTTATGCTCGCTCGAATCTGGCTAACTCCGTTTTAGCTGACTGGTTGCCGCAGATATATCCGAAACGTGCCGATTTACCCCCTTCTCCCCTCGCGGGAGAAGGGTGGGGATGAGGGGCACTAAATGGGAACTGCACCAACTAAAGAGCGTGACAAGGGATCTAACTGTGCCCCACCTGGCTGGAGAGATGCAGAGGATTGACGCCTATGCTGATGACGACAATGGCCTGCTGCCAGCGCTGGTGAATCTGCGTGTCAAACATCATCAGCTGTGTCCCACCTGGTTGGCATGCCGATTAGCTGTGGCCGATATCGCTGGAGAGGTGAACCGGGTTCACCCCTATGCTGGCGGCGGCTTGCTGCCAACGTTTGTGAATGGGGGTCTTGAACACCAGAGCCGGATTGGGGGGGATCACCAGCCAGGCGCCATCCACCAGCTCCTGCTCCAGCTGCCCTGCGCTCCAGCCGGCATAGCCAAGGGCCACCAGCCAATGGCAGGAGCCTCGCTTGTACCCAGGGTTTCCAGAATATCCTTGGAGGTGGTCACCATCATCTCGTCCCCCACCTGCAGGGTGGAGTTGAAACCGGGGCGGAAGCTGTGCAGCACGAAGCCGCGATCGGCGTGAACCGGCCCCCCTTGCAGCACCGGCTGCTTCATCTCGGCGGTGGCAGGGGGGCTCAGCTTGAGCTTGGTCAGCATGGCGTCCAGGGACATGTCCACCGGGATGTTGACCACCAGTCCCATGGCTCCCTCGCTGCTGTGCTCGCACAGATAGACCAGGGAGCGTTCGAAGTAGACGTCCGTGAGGCTCGGCATGGCGAGCAGAAAATGGTTTTGCAGTGTTTGCATAGATATCAAAGAGTGCAAAGGTATTTGGGGTGATTATGGCAGTTGACGGCGGCGGGCAAAACCGCTTTTTCGCGCAGAAAACCCGGAAGTCCGGGCGCTGGCTCACATCGTCGCGCAACAGAAAAGAGCAGGGGCCGAGCTGGCCCCTGTGGTGTCACTGCCTGGGTGACGGCCTCGGGGGGCGTCACCTGGGGTTATTTTCCCAGCCGGCGTTCGATGGCATCCATCAGCATGCCGGTGATATGCACCGGGAAGGCCGCCTCGATTTCACGGATGCAGGTCGGGCTGGTGACGTTAATCTCGGTCAGCCGATCGCCTATGATGTCGAGCCCGACGAAGATCAGCCCCTTCTCTTTCAGGGTGGGGCCGACCGCACGGGCGATGGCCCAGTCCGCCTCGCTCAAGGGACGCGCCTCGCCGCGGCCGCCGGCGGCCAGGTTGCCACGGGTCTCTCCCTGGGCCGGAATGCGGGCCAGGCAGTAGGGCACGGGCTCGCCGTCCACCACCAGCACCCGCTTGTCGCCGTCCTTGATGGCGGGCAGGAAGGTCTGGGCCATGCAGTACTGGCTGCCGTGGGCGGTGAGGGTCTCGATGATGACCCCCACGTTGGCGTCATCTTCCTTCATGCGGAAGATGGAGGCACCGCCCATGCCGTCCAGGGGCTTCAGGATCACGTCCTTGTGCTCGGCGTGGAAGGCGCGCAGCTTGTCGGCGCGGCGAGTGACGAGGGTGGTCGGGGTGTGCTCGGCAAACCAGGCTGTGTAGAGCTTCTCGTTGGCGTCGCGCAGGCTCTGGGGCTTGTTGACGATGAGGCAGCCCTCGTCCTCGGCCCGCTCCAGCATATAGGTGGCGTAGATGAACTCGGTGTCGAAGGGGGGATCCTTGCGCATCAGGATCACGTCCAGGCTGGAGAGCGGCTGATCGACCACCTCCCCCAGGCTGAACCAGTGGGCGTAGTCATGCTTGACGGTGAGCGGACGCATGGTGCCAAACGCCCGTCCCGCCTGCATGTAGAGATCCTTCATCTCCAGATAGAAGAGCTCGTAGCCGCGCTTTTGCGCCTCTTCGAGCATGGCGAAGCTGGAGTCCTTCTTGATGTTGATGGCCGAGATGGGGTCCATCACTATGCCGAGTTTGATGGTCATCCGAGATTCCTTCTGGTGGCTCGATTGCGAGTGAGATTCTTAACACTTGTTCAAGGTCTGTCACTAGAGGTCGTCAGCAAGGTAAAGAGCAGCGCATGAGCTTTGATCACGACCTCGCAGTAAGACATTGGACTGGTTTCAAGCGAGATCGCCGAAGCGGCACTGCAGCGCCGTAATGGCGGTCAGGGCGGCGGTTTCGGTGCGCAGCACCCGCGGTCCCAGCAGCATCTCTTTGAAATCTTCCTGCACAGTACGGGCGATCTCGTCGCTGGACAAGCCGCCTTCCGGGCCTATCAGCAGGCGCACGCCATGCTCGGGCACCGGCAGGGTGCTGATGCTGTAGGAGGCGCGCGGGTGCAGGTTGAGCTTGAGCTCCCGGGTCTCTTCCGCCAGCCAGGCATCCAGCTCCATCGGCATACGCACCTCTGGCACCACATTGCGGCCGCACTGCTCGCAGGCGCTGATCACCACCTTTGCCACTGTTCACGCTTCTTCTCCAGCCGATCGGCGGGCAGCTTGACGCCACAGCGTTCGGAAAACAGCGGGGTGATGCAAGTGACGCCGAGCTCCACGGATTTTTGGATGGTGAAGTCCATCTTGTCGCCCCGGCTGATCACCTGGCCCAGGTGGATGGCGAAGGGGGATTCCACCGATTGTGCCTCGCAGCCATCGATGCTGACCTCCACCGACTTCTTGCCGACCTGGACTATGGTGGCGGCGTATTGATTGCCGTCGCCGTTGAACAGCTCGAGCGGCTGGCCCGGCTGCATGCGCAGCACCCGGCCTATATGGTTGGCACCGTCTTCCGACAGGGCGAGGGTCTGGCCTACCTGCAGGGTGGCCGGTTCATAGATACGTGGAATGCGCATGGCTGAGTGTCTGTCTCTTGGCTTGCTCAAGGAGAGGGAAGTTTTCCCTCTCTCCGGTAGATTGGGTTACTGGCACTGCTTTTCAATGAAGGGGTTGGTATTGCCCTGCAGCTTGCCGATGCGGCGGTTGCGCTCGCACTCCCAGCGATCCGCCGGGTACTGCCTGTCCCAGGCTTCGAACAGTTTACGCTGTTGCGCAGCCAGACGCAGCCCATACTGCTGGCCCATGTAGAGGTAGGCGCGGGCGATCTGACCCCGCACCGGCCCCTTGGGCGGCTGCACCTGGCGGGTCTTGAAATCCACCAGCATCTGGCATTTGCCGTACTGATCCGGCTTGCCGTTCCAGTCGGAGAAACGGTAGTTGGCGCGATCGCCGTTCACCTCGCCGATGGCGGGGAAGAGGTTGTGCATGTCCCCCTCCATCTGGTTGAACTCATCGCTCTTGCCGCAGTTCTTGCGCCCCCCCTCTTGCCAGCACTGCAGCTGGTGGCCGAACTCCCAGGCGGGTACCACGTGCTCCCACTCGATGCGGGCGGCGCGAGAGGCCTGCTTGCGCGGCAGGTAGCCGCAGCTCTCCCAGTCGGGGGCCATCTGCTTGCCGCTGAACTTGATGTTGCAGCCGCAATAGAAGGTGGTGGGGTGGCTCTGATAGAGCTTGTTCAGATCCTGCTTGGCGGCGCGAAAGGTCTGGGCCTGCAGGGGCGAGCTGATGAACGGCAGGCTGATGAGCAGGCCGAGGCTGAGAGAGAGCAGAGGGCGAAACATGAAGATCCTTGGCAATGAAACGGTTGGTTGAAGAAGTGCGCACCCTAACACAGGGGCGCGACACAGGCTGGCTCAGTCCGTCACCGGCTCCCTCAGGGGAACCAATGGTTGGCGACAGCGGCGGCAGTGGTAGCGGGCCTCGCCGCGCAGCACCTTGTTGTGGCGGCGGATGGAGAGCCGATGCTGCTGGCAGTCGCAGGCGTAGGCATGGGTGCGCTGGGCCAGCACCGCGAGATCGAAGCTGTGGGTGGTGTTGGGGGCGAGCGCGAACACCTCCCGCATCACCGACTGCCATTGGCGGCCGTGGGGCAGCACCCGGGACTTGCCGCGCCCTTCTCCCCAGAGGGCATAGACCAGCAGGTGCGCCACCTCGTGGGGCACCACCTCGGCCAGAAAGGCCTGCTGGTTGGCCTCATAAAGCGCCGGGTTGAAGCGCAGCTCCCAGGTTTGCAGCCGCGCCGACCCCGCCGCCCGGCCCCGCATGTTGCAGTGGATCTGCGGGCGCGGGAAGGAACGGCCGAGGCGCGCCTCCGCCTGCACGAAGCAGGCGTCGACCCGCTGGTGCAGCAGCTGGAGCAGGGAAGCGTCGAGTTGAGCTCTGGTGGCAGACATCGAGGTCTCGTCGGGTAGCGGATAAGCAAAAGGGGAGCCAGGCTCCCCTTTTATCACAACGGCCAGCCTTACAGACCGGCTGCGTCGCGCAGCAGAGCGGCCTTGTCGGTCTTCTCCCAGGGGAACTCGTCACGGCCGAAGTGGCCGTAGGCGGCGGTCGCCTGGTAGATGGGACGCTTGAGATCCAGCATCTCGATGAGGCCGTAGGGGCGCAGCTCGAAGAACTCGCGCACCAGCTTGACCAGCAGCTCCTCGGCCACCTTGCCGGTGCCGAAGGTCTCGACGCTGATGGAGGTCGGCTCGGCCACGCCGATGGCGTAGGAGACCTGGACTTCACAGCGGGCAGCCAGACCGGCGGCGACTATGTTCTTGGCGACATAGCGGGCGGCGTAGGCGGCGGAACGGTCAACCTTGGACGGATCCTTGCCGGAGAAGGCGCCACCACCGTGACGGGCCATGCCGCCGTAGGTGTCGACGATGATCTTGCGACCGGTCAGACCGCAGTCACCCATGGGGCCGCCGATAACGAAACGGCCGGTCGGGTTGATGAAGTACTTGGTGTCCTTGGTGATCCACTCGGCCGGCAGCACCGGCTTGATGATCTCCTCGCGCACCGCTTCCACCAGATCCTTGTGGCTGATGGAGTCGCAATGCTGGGTAGAGAGCACAACGGCATCCACACCCAGGATCTTGCCTTCGTTGTCGTAGGCGAAGGTGAGCTGGCTCTTGGCATCCGGGCGCAGCCACGGCAGGGTGCCGTTCTTGCGCACTTCGGCTTGACGCTTCACCAGCAGGTGGGAGTAGGTGATGGGGGCGGGCATCAGCACGTCGGTTTCGTTGGTGGCGTAGCCGAACATCAGGCCCTGGTCACCGGCACCCTGCTCCAGCGGATCGGTACGATCGACGCCCTGGTTGATGTCCGGGGACTGCTTGCCGATGGCGTTCAGCACGGCGCAGGAGTCGGCATCGAAGCCCATGTCGGAGTGGGTGTAACCTATCTCGCGCACTGTGTCGCGCACGATCTGCTCGATGTCGACCCAGGCAGAGGTGGTTACTTCACCGGCCACCATCACCATGCCGGTCTTGACCAGGGTCTCGCAGGCGACGCGCGCCTTGGTGTCTTGCACCAGGATGGCGTCCAGCACCGCATCGGAGATCTGGTCGGCGATTTTATCGGGATGGCCTTCGGAGACCGACTCGGAAGTAAACAGCTTTGCCATGATTGGTTCTCGATTCGTATGGGGTTATCGCCTTGGCCATAACCGGAAAATGACGGTATGTCTGTAGAGGTATCTACATCTGGACGTCTATTTTAATTAGGTCACAGGGTGATTGCCAGCACTATTTGGGGTTGGACCCGCCCGGACCAAGGCTGAGGGGGCAACCACCCCGATGGGGGTAAGGGAGGGGGCGGATTGAATCGTTTTCCCGGGCCAGAAAAGCGATTGTGCTCCCAAAGCCACTTTATTCGCCCAGATAATATTTGCACCGCGCCCGCCCTGCTGGGACAATAACGCGCCTTAATCTTGGCCATCAAATGAAGCAATCGCAGGAGATACAGATGCCTTCTCGTAAAGAGCTTGCCAATGCCATTCGCGCATTGAGTATGGATGCCGTTCAAAAAGCCAACTCCGGTCACCCGGGCGCCCCCATGGGAATGGCAGATATCGCCGAAGTGCTGTGGCGTGGTCACCTCAAGCACAACCCGAACAACCCCAAGTGGGCCGACCGTGACCGCTTCGTGCTGTCCAACGGCCACGGCTCCATGCTGCTGTACTCCCTGCTGCATCTCTCCGGTTACGACCTCTCCATCGATGATCTGAAAAACTTCCGCCAACTGCACTCTCGCACCCCGGGTCACCCGGAGTACGGTTATGCCCCTGGCATCGAAACCACCACTGGTCCCCTGGGTCAGGGCATCACCAATGCCGTGGGCATGGCGATCGCCGAGAAGGCCATGGCCGAGCAGTTCAACCAGCCGGGTCACGACATCGTTGACCACTACACCTACGCCTTCATGGGCGACGGCTGCCTGATGGAAGGTATCTCCCACGAGGCTTGCTCCCTGGCAGGTACCCTGCAACTGGGCAAACTGATCGCCTTCTGGGATGACAACGGCATCTCCATCGACGGTCATGTGGAAGGCTGGTTCACCGACGACACCCCCAAGCGTTTCGAAGCCTACGGCTGGCACGTTATCCCGGCTGTTGACGGTCACAACCCGGAAGCCATCAACGCCGCCATCGAAGCCGCCAAGGCCGAGACCGGCAAACCGACCCTGATCTGCTGCCGCACCATCATCGGCTACGGCTCACCGAACAAGTCCGGCTCCCACGATTGCCACGGCTCACCGCTGGGCAACGACGAGATCGCCGCCGCCCGTGCCTTCCTGAAGTGGGATCACGCGCCCTTCGTCATCCCGTCCGAGATCGCCGCCGAGTGGAATGCCCAGGAGAAAGGCACCAAGCTCGAGTCCGACTGGGCTGCCAAGTTCGCCGCCTATGAAGCCGCGCACCCGACCCTGGCTGCCGAATTCAAGCGCCGCACCGTTGGCGAGCTGCCGGCCAACTGGGCCGCTGAATCTGCCAAGATCATTGAGACCCTGCAAGCCAACCCGGCCAAAATCGCGACCCGTAAAGCATCCCAGAACACCCTGGAAGCCTTCGGCAAGCTGCTGCCCGAGTTCATGGGTGGTTCCGCCGATCTGGCCCCGTCCAACCTGACCATGTGGTCCGGCTCCAAGTCTCTGACTCCCGAGAGCGCGGCAGGCAACTACATCCACTACGGCGTGCGCGAGTTCGCCATGTCCGCCATCATGAACGGCATCGCCCTGCACGGTGGTTTCATCCCCTACGGCGCCACCTTCCTGATGTTCATGGAGTACGCCCGCAACGCCCTGCGCATGGCCGCCCTGATGAAGCAGCGCGCCATCTTCGTCTACACCCACGACTCCATCGGTCTGGGTGAAGATGGCCCGACTCACCAGCCGGTCGAGCAGATCGCCTCCCTGCGTCTGACTCCGAACATGAGCACCTGGCGCCCCTGTGACCAGGTAGAGTCCGCCATCGCCTGGAAGCACGCCATCGAGCGTCATGACGGCCCGACCTCCCTGATCTTCTCTCGTCAGAACCTGCCCCAGATGGACCGCACCGCCCAGCAGCTGGCCGATGTGGCCAAGGGTGGCTACGTGCTGAAGGATTGCGCCGGTACCCCGGAGCTGATCCTGATCGCCACCGGTTCCGAAGTGGAGCTGGCCGTTGCCGCCTATGAGCAGCTGACCGCCAAGGGCCGCGCCGTGCGCGTGGTCTCCCTGCCGGCCACCGACGTGTTCGACGCCCAGTCTGCCGAGTACAAAGAGTCCGTCCTGCCGTCCAGCGTCACCAAGCGTGTCGCCATCGAAGCGGGCATCGCCGACTACTGGTACAAGTACGTGGGCTTCGGCGGCAAGATCATCGGCATGACCACCTTCGGTGAGTCTGCACCTGCCGAGCTGCTGTTCAAGGAATTCGGCTTTACCGTGGAAAACGTGGTTGCGACCGCCGAATCCCTGTAATAGCCCCTGTAAGCGCTGAATATTGGGTCGTCTTGGCCCAATAGCCGGAACGATAAAACGCCCTCCATCGCAAGATGGGGGGCGTTTTTTCAATGGCAAATATGCACGCTAGAGGACTCTCTTATTGGTATTTTTGTTATCAACTTGAATAAGTTGATCTATCTCGTCTTTTCTTTTTAATTCACTTCCAAGTTTGGCGCCATATGATACCTTTCTTGGCGGTTGCTACCCCTGTCATGGCATGAAGCACATTCTTGTTCGGTACTTTCCATCGGTCGGGCTGACAACGAGCCTGTTACATGCGTCTGGGTGATGGAGTCAGGAAATAGGGCTGTTCTTGATGGTGACCCGTTTCCGTGCGAATAGTCGTTGATAATAAAAATATCATGTGGCCTATCAGTAAAATGGAGTTTTCCCATGTCTTGTTCCATTGTTATCAACCCTTCGGCAAAAAAGCTGCAGGTCAATAAAGACAGTTATGATCTGGATAAAATATCCAATGTACAAGTCAAGGTTATTTCCTGGAAAGACAAAATACTCAATATGATCATGCTGGGTGCCATTGCCTCCAGCTTATTGTTTATATTTGTCCCAACGGATGAAAATGGTCAGGTCATCACGTGGTTGCTGCCTGCCATTGCATTCGTGGTGGGGGCATGTTTGGCGCTGGTGATGAGCATGAGATATGAATTCAGGTTGGAGTTCAGACATTCTGATGAGGTGGGTGTGCAGTGGTTTACCGCCGCAAAGAGCAGAGCCGCAGGTGACTATCAGATGTTCAAGGAGCGGGAAGCTGAGCTTAAGCGCCACCTTGGATAACGACGTCTCTGTTTAAAATAGAGAGAACTTAAGGCTGTATTTTATTAGCGCTTACAAGACAACGATTTATTCCAGACTAGGTTGAATACAGCAGGGCCCTGAAATACCTATTTCAGGGCCCTGTTTGTTAATCAGTGAATTAGCACTGGGGCGGGGTACTTTCCGCATTGGAGAGTACGGCATCCATCTGGATCAGGGCGCCGGCGGGCAGCTCGCTCACGCCGATAACGGTGCGGGCGGGCAGATAGCTCGGGAAGTATTTGGTGTAGATGGCGTTTACTGCGTCCAGATCCTCGATGTTCTTCACCTGGATATTGACCTTGACGATATCGTCCATCACATGGCCGATGCTCTCCACTATGGTCTTGATATGGCCGAGGCACTGGGCAGTCTGCTCACGGATACAGCCGGTCAGCACCTTGCCGGTGGCCATGTCGATCGGCAGCTGCGCGGTCAGATGGTTGTAGTGGGAGAAGGCGACGCTCTGGCAATGGAGCGGGCTGCGCGGTGCCTCGTCGGTATTGCGGGCGCGGATCACCAGGTTGTGTCTGTCTTCCACCAGCTGGGGCGGGGTGCCGTCACCGTGGGAGATGACCGCATCCATCTGCACCCGGGCACCCAGCGGCAGGGCAGAGGCCACGATCAGGCTGCGGGCAGGCAGATAGGCGGCGGCGCGGGCGATGGCGGAGTCGGGGAAGAAAGTTGTGTAAACCTCGTTGACAGCCTCCAGATCCGTGAGGCTGGTCAGGTAGACGGTCACTTTGACGATGTCGTCAAAGGGCACATCTATGCTCTCCAGCACGTTTTTGATATTGCGCAGGCACTGGGCCGCCTGCTCCTGGATGCCACCGGCAACCAGCTGGCCGGTGGCGGCATCCACCGGCAGCTGGGCGCCGATGTTGTTGTAGTGGGAGAAGGCCACCGTATGGGTCGAGAGGGGATCGGCCGGTGCCCGGCAACTGTTTCGGGCGAGCTTGATAAGGGGGCAGGGGGCTTGCGGGAAGGTGCCCTCCCCGTTGGAAAGCAGGGCGTCCATCTGAATGGCGGCGCCGAGCGGCAGACCGGCCACCGCCAGCACGGTACGGGTCGGCAGGTTGCGGGGGAAGAATTCGCGATAAACGGCGTTGACCGCCTCCAGATCCCCCATGTTCTTGAGGAAGAGGGTCACTTTCACCATGTCGTCCATGACGTGGCCGATGCTCTCGACTATGGCCTGGATATTGGTCAGGCACTGTCTGGCCTGCGCCTGGATATCGCCACTCACCAGCTTGCCTGTCCTGGGATCGACCGGCAGCTGGGCGGCAATATTGTTGTAATGGGAGAAGGCCACGCTCTGGGTGTAGGGGCCCAGATCCTGGGGGGCATGGGGGGTATTTCTTGCAGCCTTGATGATGGTGCCACTCATAGGATATTCCTCTTCTTGCTATTCGTTGTTATCGCAGGGTATGGGCCATCCCATTCGATCGCGCTCCTCCATACCCGACAAGGCAGATCCGGTATGGCAATCGATGGCCCGTTGCCACATATAGAAGGGCGTCGGGTCCTCGATGATCACTGTCAATCCGCGCCCGAGAGGGAGTGGATAAAGGAGGCTGGAACAGGGTGAAATATCTCAGACAGGGGGATTCTATGAGTGGCCAAGGGGGGAGGGCAAACCGGGATCTCGTTTTTATGCGTTGGCTCAACGCACTGAAATATAGTCCCGTTGCGATTCAATTCAGGGAATAAATGCCCTGCTGATGGTGTAATCAGCCCCATTTTTCGGAGGATCAGCCTGATACGGGGGCTCACTCCCGCCAGAGGGGGAGCCAGGCTGTGAACCACAGGTTAATCAGCGGTGACGCCGTGCAGTTAATTCAATTGTTCATGCATGGATATGTATTTTATGCACGGACGATGGGGCTGTTATGGCGATTGAAAATATGCTAGCCATGTTCGGCAAGAATATGAATGGCGATATGGCTGGCATATCATGCAATATATTTGCATGGGAAAGTCATGCGGGCCATGAAATAGCGCCATGGCGCAATCTCTGGGGTGATTTTTTATCTGGCCTCATAGACCCGAAGCATGCCATGGCAGCACCGCCACTGCGCCTCTGGGCTGAGGCGGCAGATCCTGGGGCGAGACGCCCTGATTTGCGATCGGCACCTGGCTGGCGACGGGCCGGCGATGGAGCAAAGGAAGATGAAGATGGAGTACGAAAATATAGCTGCGGCAGAGATCCCCTTCGCCTTGTTGCTGGAGGCGGATCCCTCAGAGAAGCGGATAAGGTCATACCTCCCAGGGGCCTGGTGTTTTGCCGCCCGGGCCCAGGGCATCCTGGTCGGGGTCTGCATCGCCAGAGCCCTGAGCCCGGGGACGGCCGAAATTTTCAATGTCGCCGTGAGGCCGGATCACCAGCGCCGGGGTATAGGCTCCGGTCTGCTGCGCCATGTGCTGACCGAGCTTGCGGCCCGCGGCATCAGGCGGGTGGAGCTGGGTACGGGCACCTTTGGTTATCCGCTCACCTGTTATCAGCGCCTCGGTTTTAGGGTGGATGCCGTGGTGAAGGATCACTTCCTGCACCACTACCCCGACCCCATTTTCGAGAGCGGCATCCAGCACAAGGACATGCTGCGACTCTCTCTCACCCTTGAGGCTGGCGCTTGGGAGTGGGAGAGTGAGCGCTGACCACAGGGCGAGCCGCCCGACGCTAACCACGCCCGCCAGGGCAGGATGGAATCAATGAGAGTTGAAGCAGAGCAGCTGGAAGCCAAGGGGGTCGCAGCGCAGCAGATAGGACAGATAGAGTAGATAGGACAGATAGAGCAAATAGTGCAGACGCAGCTGGATGCCTATAACAGCAAGGATGTGGCGGCCTGGCTGGCCACCTATGCCGATGATGCTGCCCAGTACAGCCTGGAGGGGGAGATCATCGCCCGGGACAAGGCGCAGATGGCGGCGAACATGGTCTCGCGCTTCGCAGAGCCGGATCTGCATGCGACCCTGCTCTCTCGCCACAGTTATGACAATGTGGTCATCGACCATGAGCGCGTCACCCGCAACTTCCCGGAGGGGCCAGGCACCATAGAGATGCTCTGCATCTATCTCATAGAGCAGGGTCTGATCGCCAGAGCCAGCTTCAAGCTGTTCAACAAGCGGCTTACCCCCCGCTGATCTGCCTTTGCCACCCCAATGCACAAATGCCGCCCAGGGGCGGCATTTGTTTGAGCACGTGATTGCTCAGGGGCTAATGGCGCAGGTATTCAGACGCTCAGGCGGGGTAGAGGGCGCCGAGCACGGCGGGGCGGCTGGCGCCGGTCACCGCAGGCAGGTTGCCGGGCTGGCGCGTCATAAACCGCTGTGCCAGCCAGGCAAAGGCCGCTCCTTCCACCCAGTCCGGGGCTAGCCCCAGTGCCGCCGTGCTTTCAAGGCGCCAGCGGGGCAGCAGGGCGGCGAGCTCCGCCAGCAGGGGGCCGTTGTGGGCGCCGCCGCCGCAGACGAAGAGCTCTGGCCTGGTTTGCGTCTCATCCACCGCAGGCAGCTGGCGGGCTATGCTGTGGCAGCTGAGCGCTTGCAGGGTGCGCTGCACATCAACGGGGGCGTATGCCGTGCCTGCCAGCTCGCCGTCGAGCCACTCCAGGGTGAACATCTCCCGCCCCGTGCTCTTAGGATAGGGGGCGACGAAGTAGGGATGAGCCAGCAGTTTTTCGAGCAGCGCGGGCACAAGCTGGCCGCTGGCCGCCCATTGGCCACCGGCGTCGTAGCTGCCGCCCTGGGGGTGATGGCGGCGATACCAGCCATCGAGCAGGGTATTGGCGGGGCCGGTATCGAAGCCATAGACGCCGCTCGCCTTGCCAGGCAGCACAGAGATATTGGCGATGCCGCCGAGGTTCAGCACCACCCGAAGGGCATGGGGTTTGGCAAAAATCGCCTGATGGAAGGCGGGCACCAGGGGCGCCCCTTGACCGCCGAGGGCCATGTCCAGGGTACGAAAGTCACTGATGACGTCGATGCCGGTCAAGGCAGCCAAGAGGGCGCTATTGCCTATTTGCAGGGTAAAGCCGAGCTGGGGGCGGTGGCGCACTGTCTGGCCGTGGGAGCCGATGGCGCGGATATCCTTGGGCTCAAGCCCCGCCTTGGCAAGCAGTGCCAGGGTGGCGGCGGCAAATTCCTGCGCCACTCGATTGTCGGCCACCCCCATGCGGTCTATCTCGTTCTCCCCCAGGGTGCAGAGGGCGTGGAGCTCGCGCGCCGTTGCCTCTGGCCAGGGGTGGCAGAGCGCCGCTTCGACCCTCAGTTCATCCCCCTCGATCATCACCAGCACGGCGTCGATCCCATCCATGCTGGTACCCGACATCAATCCGATATAGCGCTCGCTCATGGCTTCTCCTTGTTCGCTATTCATTACCGCCAATGGGGCGAGCCTTAGCTGCCGTTGCTGTCCCGCTTGTTCTGGGCCAGTTGCAGATCCGTGCTGTCGAGCTTGGCCAGCTGTGGCCTAGCCTGCGCCTTGAAGCTGGCCAGCGCCCGCCCGGTGAGGGTCTCGGCCTGGGGCAGGGTGAGGGTGCGCGGGTTCTTGTGCACGCCGCCCACCACGAATTCATAGTGCAGATGCGGGCCTGTGACGCGGCCCGTGCCCCCCAGCAGGCCTATGGTCTGCCCCTGTTTCACCCGCTGGCCCTTGTTCACTGTGCGCTTGGAGAGGTGCAGGTACTTGGTCACGTAGTTGCCGGCGTGCTTGATGAAGACATAGTTGCCGTTGAACTGGTTGTAACCTGCGGCCACCACGCTGCCTGAGCCCGCCGCCATGATGGGGGTGCCGACGGGGGCCACGTAGTCGATGCCGTTGTGGGGGCGCACCTTGCCGGTGACAGGGTGCAGGCGACGCGGATTGAAGTTGGAACTGATGTATTTGAAGTTGACCGGGGCGCGCAGGAAGCTCTTGCGCATCGCCTTGCCTTCCGGGGTGTAGTAGTTGCCATCCTGGTTCAGCACGGCGCGATAGATGGCCCCCTGGTTGATGAACTCGGCGGCCAGGATGTCGCCGGAGGCCACCCGCTCGTCATCCTGATACTTGTCCTGATAGACCACCCGAAAGCTGTCCCCCGGCTGCAGGTCCTGGGCAAAATCGATGTCCCAGCCGAAGATGGCGGCCAAGTCCATGATCTGATCTTCCGTCATGCCCGCCTCGCTGGCGGCGCCCCAGAAGCTGGATCGGATCTCACCCTTCGCCACCTGCTCGTGGGTGTCGAGCTCGAGGCGCACCGGTCTGGCCACGAAGCTGTCGTCCTTGCGGCTCACCTTGAGCGCCTGCTCCAGGCTGTGGGGGTAATAGAGGCTGTGCAGCTCGCCCTGTTCGGTGAGCTTGAAGGTGAGCTCCTGTCCCGGCTGCAGCATGCGCAGGGGATCACTGCCGTCGAGCTGATCGATGAGGTGCAGATCCGTGGTATTGAGCCCGATGCGCTGGAAGATGACCCCCATGTTGTCGCCACGGCGCACCTTCACCTGCTTGGTGATGTAGCGCGGCTTGGGCGGGGTGAGGGGCTGCGCGGCTTCGAGTTCATCGGTTGCGGCGGCCGCGTCGGCGGGCTGGTGCAGGGCAAGTTCGTTGCCGTTGTCATCGACCCGGGTGGCGACGGCCTGTTCGCTTGGCCAGGCTGCCAGCATCATCACCAGAATGCTCAGAATAAGCACCATCTTGCGGTGCCAGGTAGGAAGAGAGTTGAAGGCGTGCCAAATGACCATGAGAAGCTGACGAAGTTGAACCCAGAAGAAGGTCGGAGTTTACCGCCTTTCCAATTGGCCTGCCATTCCAGTAATATGTCTGGCCCTGTGGAATCGTGATTGGAGAGTCAAAAAATGTCCCAGCTCGAGGTGGCGCTAGCCGAGATCAAGCGCGGAGCGGAAGAAATTCTGGTTGAAGAAGAACTTGTCGCCAAGTTGAAGGAAGGGCGCCCGCTGCGCATCAAGCTGGGGATGGACCCGACGGCTCCGGACATTCACCTGGGTCACACAGTGATCCTCAACAAGCTGAAGACCTTCCAGGATCTGGGCCACGAGATCATCCTGCTGATCGGCGACTTCACCGCCATGGTGGGCGACCCGTCCGGCAAGAACAGCACCCGCCCGCCGCTCTCCGAAGAGGCCATCAAGCACAACGCCCTCACCTATGCGGAGCAGGCGTTCAAGATCCTGGATCCCGCCAAGACCCGCATCGAGTACAACTCCAGCTGGCTGGGTGAGCTGGGCGCCACCGGCATGATCAAGCTGGCGGCCAAGCAGACAGTGGCCCGCATGATGGAGCGTGACGACTTCAAGAAGCGCTATTCCGGCGGCCAGTCCATCGCCATTCACGAATTCCTCTATCCGCTGCTGCAAGGCTATGACTCGGTCGCGCTGAAGGCGGACGTCGAGCTCGGCGGTACCGATCAGAAGTTCAACCTGCTGATGGGCCGCGAGCTGCAAAAAGATGCCGGCATGGCCGCCCAGTGCGTGCTGATGATGCCACTGCTGGTGGGCCTGGACGGCGTCAAGAAGATGTCCAAGTCCGCCGCCAACTACATAGGCGTGCACGATGCCCCGGGGGAGATGTTCGGCAAGATCATGTCCATCACCGACACCCTGATGTGGAACTACTACGAGCTGCTCTCCTCCCGCCCGCTGGCGGACATCGAAGGCTTCAAGGCCGGCATCGAAGCCGGGACCCTGAACCCGCGCGATGTGAAGATCTGGCTGGCCAAGGAGATCATCACCCGCTACCACGATGAAGCGGCGGCGGAAGCGGCCCACGAAGACTTCACCCAGCGCTTCTCCAAGAACGCCATCCCGGACGAGATGCCGGAAGTCGAACTGGCCCTGGAAGGGGACGGCCTGGCCATCGCCAACCTGCTCAAAGACGCCGGTCTGGTGGAGACCACCTCCGAAGCGCTGCGGATGATCAAGCAGGGCGCGGTCAAGGTGGATGGCGACAAGCTGGACGATGGCAAGGCGCTGATCGCTGCCGGCACCGCCGTCTATCAGGTCGGCAAGCGCAAGTTTGCCCGGGTGACCGTCAAGTAAGCGCGACGCCCTGATAGAAAGAAGGCCTCCATCTGGAGGCCTTTTTGTTGCGTCATGTACCGGGTCAGCGGGGATTACCCCTCTTTTTTCAGGAAGTTGCGATAGAGCATATAGAGGTGGGCCGAGCTCCAGCTGAAGTTGCTGGCCCCCTGCATGGCGCCGGTTTCCGGGTTGTAGTTCTCGCGGATGGGGCCAGTGCCCGCCAGCCCCTCGGCATTGGCAAACAGCTTGTTGACCAGCATCTGGGCGTCGTCGCGATAGCCGTAGTTCTCCAGCCCCTTCACCCCGAAGTAGAACTGATCCAGCCAGACCCGGCCACGCCAGTAGATGTCCGGATCGTAGGCCGGGTTGGTCAGCGCCGCCGTGCCGAGCGGCACCTTGGTGTTGAACTCCTGGCTGCTCAGCATCACCTCGCGCACCCTGGCGGCCTTCTCCTTGTCGGCGACCTCGGCCCAGAGCGGGCTCCAGCCTTCCGGGCCACGGCCACGGGCGGTCAGCAACTTGCCGACGCAGCCGTTGGCGTCCGCCACATCGCCCTGGGCAATCTGGCGATCGTAATAGAAGCCGGAGGCCTCATCGAACAGGCAGCTGTTGATGTAGCCGGCGAGCTGGCTTGCCCCCTCGCGGTAGCGGCTTGCCTCGTCCGGCTTGCCGAGCAGATCTGCCATGTCCGCCAGGATGCGCTTCTCTTTCGCGAGGAAGGCGTTGAGCTCCACCGACTCCTGATCGATGGAGAAACCGATCAGCTCACCGCTATCCTGGTGGTTCTCGAAGAAGGCAACGTTCCAGTCCTGACGGGCCTTGTCGATGTCGCCGCCATAGGCCTTGTCGGCGTAACGCTTGAGCTGGTCCTGCTCGATGAAGCCGAAGCGGGCGGCGTTGTCCATGCCGGACTCCCAGCCGGCGCCGTGCTGGGCACCTATGTCCATCTCGTCGTAACCGCCAGTGCTCAGCACCTGCTGGTAGAGCGGCATGCCGGCGCAGCCGTACCAGCCATCCCCCTCGTCAGTGCAGCGCGCGAGATCCAGCACGGCGGGTACGCCGCTTCCATATCGCACCTTGAAGGTGATGTTGCCGAACTCGTCGTTGTGCTCGACGTGGCGGGTGGCGCCGTACTCTATGATGCCGTTGCGGTTGTTGTCCCGCGCCCTGTACCACCAGTCGTGATAGGCCTGGATCTTCGGATACATCTCGGCGATGAAGGCCTTGTCCTGGGTGGCACTGTAGATCTCCCAGATGGCCCAGGCGGAGAGGGGCGGCTTGGTGTCCCGCTCGTTCCAGTTGCCGCCATCGCCGCCCCGATCGGCGAGCTTGTTGTAGAAGACGGCGTCTATCACCATGCCGGCATCTTGCGGGCGCACCGGATCATCGGGCTGGACCTGGTAGTCATACATGGCGCGCACGTTGTTCTTGGCCACCTCTGGGTTGAAGTGAGCCATGGCGTAGGCGTGCTTCCAGCTATCCCAGGCCCAGACGCCGTCGAACCAGCGGGCCGTGTTGGAGGGGGTCACGCCGTCGTGCTTTATGGCGCCTGCCGGCGAGCGCCAGTTGCCGTTGAGGGTCTCCATCGCCTTGACCGCGATGCGGCGCTCCGATTCGGGGATCCCCTGGTTGGAGAGGCCGCGCTCGAGGTAGCCCTCCCAGCGGCGGATGGAGGCATCGAAGGCGTCGGCCGGGTTGGCCAGCAGGGCCTGGCGGCTCTGCTGGTGGCGGCTCGCCTCCTCGGCGGAGTGGACATAGCTCTGCAGGGTGTAGATATCCTGCTGACCCTTGGCGGCCAGGGTGAGGCTGGCCTCGCTCACATAGCCGAGCCCCTTCTCGTCCAGGGTGGTGCGGCTGGGCAGGGTGCGGTCGATGCGGTAGCTGGCGCTGCCGCTTTGCATGATGTTCCAGGTGCTGCGCAGTTCGCCAAACTGGAATTCGATCCCCTGCTCGCTCTGGCGGAGGGTGCGGGTCCAGTCGGGATACTGCTCGGCGACCGTCTTCTTGGCATCCCACTGCTGGAGCAGCTCCCCCTGCCAGTTGAGGGTCAGGGTGAGGGGCGCATCCTGATTGTTCACCAGACGGGTGCGGACAAGGGCGGTGCGGGCATCGCCGTAGCGCAGCTCCAGCTCCAGGGTGAAGGGCTCGAACTCGAAGCGCTGTACCAGGGCGCCGGGGATGGCGTAGATCTCATGCTTGCTGGCGCTGGTGAGGGGGTACTGGCGGCCGCTCTCGTCCCCCAGACTGAGCCGGTCCAGCTCGCTGGCGAAGAAGAGGCTGTACTCTTCGGCGATCACCATGGGACCGGTGAAGCCTCCCCACTCGCTGTCGCTTTTGGGCAGCAGGAAGCCGTGCCAGGCCCCGAGATCGAGCAGGGGGTTGTATTTGAGGTTGGAGTAACTGTCAAAGTCACGGAACTGGAGCGGGGTACCGGTGCGATCTATCACGTTCCTGTACTGGTTCGCCAGGGTGGCGTCGGGCTGGGTCGGTGCGCTTGAGTCATTGCCGTTGCAGGCGGCCAGACCAAACAGGGCGACACCCAGGGCGACGGAAAGTAAATTTTTACGAAACATATCTCGCTCCAATGACGATTTTGTAGGTTAAGGAAGGTGCTTTTTTTGTGTTTATTTTAGTAAAAACGTTTTCAAGGCCATTCTAGGGGAAAGAAAGCGGAAAGGTTGGCGCTACGTCACAGTACGGGCGGGGAGAGGTGTGATCGGGATCACCGGGTTACATGAGGTTACACAGGAGTTGTTTTTAGTAACTATTTACTTGGCGTTGCGGGGTCGTTGAGGGGCAGGTGCGCAGATATTGGTGGGGGGTCAGACCGAACTCCTGCTTGAAGCGGGCGGCGAAGCGACTGGGGGAGTCGTAACCGCAGGCGAGGGCCGTCTCCAGCGGGCTCAGCCCCTGTTGCAGCAGGGTGAGGGCATGGCTCATACGCACCTGGGCCAGCAGCTGGCGAAAGCTGCGCCCCTCGGCGGCCAGCTTGCGCACCAGGGAGGCGCGGCTCATGGAAAAGTGGGGGGCCAGAGTCTCCAGCCTGTGATCGGCGCCGGGCTCCACCCCGAGGTAGCGAGCCAGCCGCTCCCCGAGCGTCATTGTGCTGGCGGGAAACAGCAGGTCGAGGGCATGGGCGGCGTGCAGCTCGGCATAGAAAGCGTGCAGCAGATGGATCTGGGTCGCCTCGCTCAGCGTGCGGTCGGCCATTGAGCAGACCAGCTCGAAGCAGAACGCCAGCGCCGGACTTATCTCAAGGCGCGGCTCCCTCTGCGGGGTGGTCGGGGCGCAGGTCAACCACTCGGCGGGGGGCGGGGCCAGCAGGGTCAGGGCATGGGAGCTGAACTTGCCCTGCTCGGGCTGGTTGACGAAGGTGAGCTGGTGGCCCGCCGGGATCAGCAGCCAGCTCCCCTTGTCAAACGACAGGCGCCTCTCCTGCCACCACAGCTGTTTGTGGCCCTGCTGCACCCAGATGAGGGTCGGCGCATAGATGAGCACCCTGTGCAGGGGCTGCTGGCGGATCCCGAAATAGTGATTCAGTTGCAGCAGGGGAGTGCTCATCCGGCGGGCTCCTAGGGGGTGACGAAGGTGGCGGTCAGGGTGGCTTTGCCCAGCGCCATGGCATTGAGCATGTAGCCTACCATGGCAGGCGGGGTATCTGCCTTCACCTCGAGATCCTGGGGCAGGGCCCAGGCGGTGAACTGGTAACGGTGCATGCCGTGCCCGGCGGGGGGGCAGGGGCCGCCGTAACCCTGGCTGCCGAAATCGGTTCTAAGCTCCAGCCCCTGCTTGAGCTTGCCGGAGGCGTTGCTGGCCAGCTCGCTCTGGTTGGCGGGCAGGTTCACCATTCAGATTGAATAACATTCAGTCGGCCATAAAAAAAACCGGCATCATGAATGCCGGTTTTTTGTTTGACGATGAGAGGGCTGCTTAGCGCAGGATCATCTCGTCACGGCCCGGGCCGACGGAAACCATCGGAACCGGCACACCCAGCAGTGCTTCAATACGCAGCACGTAGTTCTGGGCCGCTTTGGGCAGGCTTTCGAAGGTGCGGCAGCCGGTGATGTCTTCGCTCCAGCTTTCCATCACTTCGTAAACAGGCTTGAGGGCTGCAGTCTGTGGCCAGATCGGGTTCTCGGTGTGAGCACCTTCATAAGCGACGCAGATCTTCAGATCCGGCAGGCCGGTCAGGCAGTCCAGCTTGGTCAGGGCAACTTCGGTCGCCGCTTGCAGCTCAACACCGTTCTTGGTAGCGACGGCATCGAAGTAGCCAACATCACGGGGACGACCGGTGGTGGCACCGAACTCGTTGGTGATCTTGCGGAACTCGTCCTGGTTCTCCATGGCGGTCAGCAGGGTGCCGGTACCGACAGAGGAGCTGAATGCCTTGGCTACGGCGATGATGCGCTCTGGGCGCAGTGCTGGCAGGCCGCCACCGATACCGGCATAGGCACCGGAAACGTGGGAGGAGGTGACCCATGGGTACTCACCATAGATGAGGTCACGGCCAGCGCCCAGCTGCGCTTCGAACAGCAGAGTCTTGCCTTCAGCCTGCAGCGCTTTGAGCGGCTCGCTGACGTTGCAGACGGCGTCGATCCAGGGGGCGGACACTTCCAGCAGCCAGTCGGCCATCTCCTGGGCGGTCTGGCTGAACTCGAAGCTCGGGTAGAGGGCCTTGAGCTGCGGCAGTTTCCAGTCGAGGAAGAACTGGATGCGTTCGACCAGTACTTCCGGCTGTTTCAGCCAGCCGACCAGGATCGCCTTTTTCATGACCCGATCACCGTAAGCCGGGGCAATGCCCTGACGGGTGGAGCCATAGGCGCCATCACCCAGACGGACTTCTTCCAGGGTATCTTCCAGGGCGTGGATCGGCAGACAGAAGGTGGCGCGGTCGGAGATGGCGAGCTTCGGAGTCACGCCGGCGGCTTTCACTTCAGCCAGTTCCTTGGTCAGCGGCTCCGGGCTGATGACCATGCCAGGGCCGAGGACAACCAGGCAATCCGGGTTGAAGACGCCGCTTGGCAGCTGGTGCAGCTTGAAGGTGCCAAGATCGTTGACCACGGTGTGGCCGGCGTTGTTGCCGCCCTGGAAACGGATGCTGGCGGCGGATTGGCCTGCCAGATAATCGACGATGCGGCCTTTGCCTTCATCACCCCAGTTAGCACCTACGACTACGATAGACGACATGACTCTTTCTCCTAAGACGTTAGGCGTCCATCCTAGGAGCCCTCTGCGGATTAGAAAAATTAATTATCTTTATAATTCCGATAAGAAAACCATATAATTGTGACCAATTTATCGGCACACAACGTGCCATGGTTGCCGTGCAGACCGCGTCAATAGCGGGTTGAGGGACTCTTATGCTGGATATTCACTGGTTAAATACCTTCGTCACCCTGGCCCGCTTGCAGCACTTCGGCCAGACCGCCACCGAACTGCACATGACCCAGCCCAACGTCAGCCTGCACCTCAAGAACCTGGAGCAGGCCACCCGGGTCAAGCTCATCGAGCGCAGCCCGTTTCGGCTCACCCAGGCGGGGGAGCGATTGCTGCAAAGCGCCGAGCGCGCCCTCAACGAGCTGCAGCTCTGCCAGTCCGATCTCAACGCCCTCAGCCAGTTGAGCCAGGGGACGCTCGCCATCGCCGCCAGCGACATCATCTCGCGGCTGCTGCTGATCCAGCCGTTCCAGCGCTTCAAGCAGGCCTTTCCCGGCATCGATCTCACCCTGTTCAACACCACCTCGGATCAGGCGGCGGATCTGGTCAGGGCGGGCAAGGCGGATCTCGGCTTCGTGATGGCGCAAAAGCGTAGCGAGCCGCTCTTCTACACAGAATTGCAGCAGGTGACCTGGTGCGCGCTAGGGCAGGGGCTCACCCGCTGGCAGGCCCGTGCCAAGGCCGGGGAGAGCGATCCCCTCGACGAGCCCACTCTCATCTTGCTGGGGCACGACACCCGCACCCGGGCGCTGATCGACCCCTCCTTGCCCCTGCTCGGGCTGCCGAGCTGCCGCATCATGGAGGTGGGCAGCGTGGATGCCCAGCTCGACTGGGCGGAGGCGGGGTTCGGGGTCGCCATAGTGCCGGACTTCTCGCTCCACCCGCGCCTCAAGCTCACGGCTCCCGTGACCCGGCTGACCGATTTTCCCGGCACCAGTCTGGGCTATGTGGTGCGCCAGAATCAGGTGTTGTCGCGGGCCATCAAGCAGTTGCTGCACTGGGTGGAGGAGGAGATCCAGAAGCCCAATCCCTATCTGACCCGGGTGGGGCGCAGTAGCGGGGCAGTCAGGTTGCGCAACCTATCGGGGTTAGCCAATTGCTACCAGCCATCAATTGCCAATAGCGCAAGTGGGCACTCACAATCAGGGCAGCCGAAGCTGCCCTGATGCGTTGCTTGTGCTGCCACTCAGGGTTGCAGCGGTGCGGCTGCGCTGGTGGCGGGTGGAGGGGCCATATCGGCCTTATCCTGTGGTGGGGTTTGGCCAGCAACCGCGCTGCTGGCCGTGGGTTTGTTCCTGCGCTGCTGACACCGTTGCCGCAGAGCGGCGCTCGCCTGCAGTTGGGTCGAAACGGCCGCCGATACAGCAGCCGATACCGCAACGGTTGGCGCGGCGGAGGGCGAGGGGATCAGGCTGGCGTTGGTCGTCACTTCGGCGGCGGCGCAGTCAGCTCAGGGGTGACCTCGAGCGCCTCCTCGGGCAGGGGGTGGCTTCTGTGGCCAGCGCTGCGCTTCTGTGGCAGCGCTGCGCTTCCGGTGGCCAGCACTGCGGTGGTGGTCGCGTGCGCTGCCGGTGGCCAGTGCTGCGCTGCTGGTGGCGGCACTCATCCGATGGAATGTCGGCTGCCGTCCCTTCCGGCACTGGCCTGATGCCGCTCTGCGCCTGAGGTCAACGGCGCCGCTGTCAACTGCTCTGGCGCTAATTGCTCGGGGGTCAGTGATAAGGGCTCGCGGTTGATCCGACATCCCCGAGTGCAAAGGCAGCTCGGTTTGCGCCTGCAACTGCTCGGGGGTCACCTTGCTCAGGGCGGGATGGAGGCGGCTGAACTGCTTGACCCGGGCCAGCAGGGTATCGCGCACGGTACGCACAATGGGGTCCGGCAGGCTGGCCAGCGCCACCAGTTCGGCACTCATCCCGATATTGTTGAGAGAGCTGGTCTGCCCCGGATAGAGGTTGGCGGCGATGCGGCTGCGCTGGTAGTAGGGATGATGTTTGAGCAGCTTGTCGACCTGCTCCCCTTCGATGGGGATGAGGCGAACTTTGCAGCGGCCGATGAGATCGCCAATAGCCTGAGGCTGGGATGACCCTCGACCACAAAGGCGGCATCCAGCGAGCCATCACACAGCCCTTCCAGCGGTTCACTGTTCGACTTGAGCTGATAGGCAGCAAACTGTCCGGGTTGCCACCCCATGGCTGCCATCAGGGCCTGGCTGGTGATCTGTTCACCGGTGCCGGGGTTGCCCGGATAGACCCGCTTCCCTTCGATATCCGCCAGGTGGTGATGCCGCTGTTGGGGGCTGCCAGCAGGGTCAGCGACTCCTGATAGAGGCGAAACAGGCTGCGCAGCTCATGGTTGGCGCCCTGCCCGCTGAAGGGGCCGGTGCCGTGCAGGGCGTGGTGCAACACATCGGACTGCACCAGCGCCAGCTGTACTTCCCCCTTGTTCAGTGCCTTGAGGTTGGCCATTGAGCCACGGGTGCTCTGCACGGTGCAGCTGTCCCCATGCAGGGCATGGTCGGCATTGAGCACCCGGCAGATGGCGCCACCAGTCGGGTAGTAGACGCCATTGAGCGGGCCTGTTCCGATAGTCAGCGCCTGGCTGCCAAGGGGAGCAGCGCAGGTAGCGCACAGAGGGGGAGCAGAAGGTGACGCAAGATCCGTAGAGACATAATTGACCGTTGACTGAGTGGACCGTGGCTGACGACGCCGGGTAAAAGGGATGGGGCTGACCCATCCCGTTGCTGGCTTGACTAGGGCTTGCTGTGGTTGAGGATTGCCCCTTCCATCCGCGCCAGCGCGTCGGTCAGCCGTGCCTTGGTGCAGCCGAAGTTGAGCCGCACAAACTGGCCGTCGCCAAACTGGGCGCCCGGGGAGAGACCGACCCCCGCCTGCTCGAAGAAGGCGACGGGATCATCCAGCCCGAGGGCACTCACATCGATCCAGGCGAGATAGGTCGCCTGATTCCTTGCCAGCTTGACGCCGGGCCAGCGGGCCACCGCCTGCTCGATCAGGGTCAGGTTGACCCTCAGATAGTCGAGCTGTTCCCTGAGCCACTGCTCGCCGCCCTCGTAGGCCGCCTCGGCGGCGACGAAGCCCAGCAGGTTGACGTCGGCGCTGATGCCGCGCATCGCCTGTTGCAGCTTGAGCCGCAGGCGGGCGTTGGGGATCACGGCGAAGGAGCAGCACAGGCCGGCGATGTTGAAGGTCTTGCTCGGCGCCATCATGACGGCAGAGCGCTCGGCGGCCGACGGGCTCAGGGCACCGTAGGGAATGTGGCGGGCATTTTTATCCAGCAGCAGATCGCAGTGGATTTCATCGGAGCAGATCACCAGATTGTGGCGCGCGGCGATGGCATCGATGGCCAGCAGCTCGTCACGGGTGAAGATGGTGCCGCCCGGGTTGTGGGGGTTGCAGAGCAGCAGCAGATCCGCGGCGGGAGCCTGACGCTCCAGCTCTTCAAGATCCAGCACCCAGCGACCAGCCTCTTCAATCATCGGCACGGTCAGCAGGGGACGGTCGTTGAAACCCGGTGCCTGCAGGAAGGGGTAGTAGACCGGCTTGGGAGTGATAATGCCGCGGCCATGCTGGCTCCACGCCTTGCAGGCGAGGTTGAGCCCGGGCACCACGCCGGGCAGGAATACCAGCCATTCGGGCTCGATGGCCCAGCCATAGCGGGTCGCCATCCGTTCGATAATGAGTTCGATCAGGCGCGGCGAGGGGCGTGAATAGCCGAAAATGCCGTGGGCGACCCGTTTGGTCAGCGCCTCGATCACCGCGGGGGGCGAGGCGAAGTCGGTGTCG
Source organism: Aeromonas ichthyocola (assembly GCF_046087985.1). NCBI lineage: Bacteria > Pseudomonadati > Pseudomonadota > Gammaproteobacteria > Aeromonadales > Aeromonadaceae > Aeromonas > Aeromonas ichthyocola. The sequence continues at coordinate 740,740 of NZ_JBJSWH010000001.1, read as the reverse complement.
GCAACCCACATGGGCAGTACATCCTGACCCTTGTACTTGTCCCATTTCAGGCTCATGGTGCCACTGCGGTCTACTTCCGATCAAAATCAAACATGCGAACTCCTTGTGCTGGCAGGATGGGCTTTCACTCTACGGGGTCGCGGCCTCCCTCGCAAGGCGCACACCCGCTTATGCCATCCTTGAGCCCGCTCTTGATAGTGACATAAGATAGGCGCCGAATTTTCATACGGCTGCCGCCCGTTAGGCCCGTTTTTCCTTCCAATCAGTGGTAACCCTATGAGCTTGTCGATAGCGGCGGTCAAACGCCCGGATCCCGTTTCTCTTTCATTTCTTGCCGTGACCTTTATGACCGGCGTCGCGGTGGCTCTGCAGGTGCCTACCTTGAGCCTGTTTCTGGCCGAAGAGGTGCAGGTGCGCCCCTTACTGGTCGGGCTCTTTTATACCATCAATGCGGTGGTGGGCATTCTGGTCAGCCAGTGGCTGGGTCACCGCTCCGACAACAAGGGGGATTGCAAGCGGCTGATCCTGCGCTGCTGCTTTTGCCGGGGTAGCCCTCTCCTTGCTGTTTGCCTGGAACCGCAACTACTGGCTGCTGGCGAGTCTGGGGGTGTTGCTGGCGGCGCTGGCGGCCACCGCCAGCCCCCAGCTGTTTGCGCTGGCGCGCGAATACGCCGACAGCCGCAACAAACGGGCGGACATGTTCAGCTCTGTGCTGCGGGCCCAGTTCTCCCTGGCCTGGGTGATAGGGCCGCCGGCCGCCTTCGCGCTCGCCATCGGCTATGGCTTCGAGCTGATGTACCTGGCTTCGGCACTGGCCTACCTGCTCTGCGCCCTTGTGGTGTGGCGCTGGCTGCCCTCCCTGCCGCTGCCCAAAATGGCCGAAGAGCGGGGGGGAGCGGGTCAGCAGCTGGCGAGATCCCTCGGTACGGGCGCTTTTCATCGCCTCCACCCTGATGTGGACCTGCAACAGCATGTACCTCATCAACATGCCGCTCTACATCACCCGCGAGCTGGGGCTGGAGGAGAAGCTGGCCGGTATCTTGATGGGCACGGCGGCGGCCCTGGAGATCCCCTTCATGCTGCTGGCGGGTTACTACACCCGGCGCTTCGGCAAGCGGCCCATGATGCTGTTGGCGGTGCTGGCCGGGGTTGGGTTCTACGCCGGCCTGGTGACACTGTCGAGCCAGGGGGCCCTCATCGCGCTGCAACTGCTCAACGCCATCTTCATCGGCATTGTCGCCGGCATTGGCATGTCCTATTTCCAGGATCTGATGCCGGGTCGGGCCGGGGTCGCGACCACCCTGTTTGCCAACAGCATCCGCACCGGCTCCATCATGGCGGGCGCCATCGCCGGCACAGTGGCGGAGATCTGGAGTTTTCACGGGGTCTTTATGGTGGCCACCGCATTGGCGCTGGCCGCACTGGCCGCTTGCTGGCGGGTGCCCAACGTCTGACGGGGGATTTGGCGGTTATTTATCGTGCTGGGGCTGGGCGTGCGGGAGCGGCGCTGACTCACTCTGATATTCGTTGCGCAGGCAGCGCAGCAGCAGCTCGGTCGCGGGGCCGAGGGATTCGGGGAGAGGGTCAGCAGATAGGTGTAGAGGTGGCGCTCGTTGCCGCTCTCCAGATCCAGCTGTACCAGCGAGCCTTCCGCCAGCTCCCGCTCCACCAGATGGCGCGGCAGCCAGGCGTAGCCGAGGCCGAGGCGCAGCATGGCGAGCACTTCGTGGTAGTGGGTCGCCTTCCAGCCGGTGTCATCCGCATCGTTCCAGTCCACCGAGCGGTGAATGGGGGGATGCAGGCTTATCTGGTTGTGGCTGGTCAGCACGTCGCTGCGGATCGCCCCCTCCTCCTGTGCCAGCGGATGGCTGGCGGCGCAGAGCGGCAGCAGGGACACCTCGTCCAGCGGCAGGCCGGTGCGATCGCCTGGCAGGTGCTCGGAGAGCATCAGATCACCCGGTTGCAGGGCGTTGAAGTGGCAGTGAATGCGTTCGTGCAGGTTGACCCGGCAACCCCGGCTGCGGGGATAGAAGCTGGCCAGGGCCCGATAGAGGCGATCCCTTGGCTGCAGCGCCGAGACATAGAGGTTGATCTGCGGCTCCCATTGCCGCTCCAGGTTGTTGGCCAGATTCTCCAGCTCCTCCACCTGCTGGCTCAACTGGCGAGCCCGCTTGAGGAAGATCTCGCCCGCTGGCGTCAGCACCGCCTTGCGGCCGCGCACCTCCAGCAAGGGCACGCCCAGACTCTGCTGCAACTTCGCAACCGCATGATTGAGGGAGGACTGGCTCTTGTTCAGCGCCTCGGCCGCCTGGGCGTAGCCGCCGCAGTCGACCACCGCCTGAAAGATCCGCCATTGCTCAAACGTGCTCTTGGGACGAAACATAGTTCAACCTGATTGGAGATAGGATGGTCAGTGGTTGCTACAGGGAGCCGTGCCCCCTATTCAATTTAACCCCTGCCGCACAACACTCTGGGTATTTTATTGATTTATTTGGGCTGGGCCACGCAACTTGTTTATTTTGGCTGAGCTACAAAGGTCTGGCCGGTTTTGCCGCGGCTGTCCGGTCCCATCAGATAGAGATAGAGCGGCATCAGGTCGGCCGGGGTCTTCAGCAACTGGGGGTCTTCCGCCGGGAAGGCGCTGGCCCGCATCCTGGTGCGGGTGCCGCCCGGGTTCAGGCTGTTGACCCGCACCCCGGTATTCTCCAGCTCGTCCGCCAGCACCTCCATCATGCCTTCGACGGCGAACTTGGAGATGGCATAGGTGCCCCAGTAGGCGCGCCCTTTTCGGCCCACGCTGGAGGAGGTGTAGACGATGGAGGCCTCGCCGTGCTCCTTGGCGGTCTGGCGAATGAGGGGCAGCAGGGCCTGGGTCAGCAGGAATTCGGATTTGACGTTGACCTGCATCACCTCGTCCCACTCTTTCTCCTGGATGTGCTCGAAGGGGGAGAGGGTGCCGAGCAGGCCGGCATTGAACAGCACGCCGTCGAGGCGGCCGAACTGCTGGGCGAAGGTCTCTGCCATGCCGCGGTAGTGAGCGGCGGTGGCCCCTTTCAGATCGACAGGGACTATGGCGGGCAGGGGGTGACCGGCCGCCTCTATCTGGTCGTAGACCGCCTCGAGCTTGGCGCTGGTGCGACCGAGCAGCACGACTGTAGCGCCGTGGGCGGCGTAGGTGAGGGCGGCTTCGCGGCCGATCCCGTCGCCGGCACCGGTGACCAGAATGACTTTATCCTTGAGCAGATCGCGGGTGCCTGATAATCGAGCATGACAACTCCTGTTAACAAATTCCGGCCATAAGTGCATGGCAATCGGCGCCAAGTGTACTGATCCGCGCGCCCGTTTGACCAGCCAGCGGCAAGAAAAATGTGAAGAAAATAGAGAGGTTGTGATGCTCGGGTTGGTTTTTCCGGGCTGACTGCGATTTTTTGCGCGCCTCCACCAAACTCCCTAGAATGTGACGAAAACCGATCCATTCTGGAGTCCATCGTGACATTTCTGACCGAATATGGCCTGTTTCTGGCCAAGACAGTGACCTTCCTGCTGGCCATCGGCGCCATCATCCTGATGATGGTCAGCACTCGCCAGCCAAAAGCGCGCAAGGGTGAGCTGGTGGTGACCGATCTCTCGAGCGAGCTGGAGCAGGGGCAGTTCGCGCTCAAGAGCGCGCTGGCCAGCAAGGCCGAGCGCAAGGTGCTGGAAAAGCAGCAGAAAGAGGAGCAGAAGGCGCGCCAAGGCGGGGGATGAGCGCAGCCGGCTCTTTGTGCTCGATTTTCACGGCAGCATGGATGCCAGGGAGGTGGCCTCCCTGCGCGAAGAGGTGAGCGCCGTGATAGGGGTCGCCCGGCCCGGGGACGAGGTGCTGCTGCGCCTCGAGTCCGGCGGCGGCGTGGTGCACGGCTATGGCTTGGCGGCCTCACAGCTGCAGCGCCTGCGTGACAAGGACATCACGCTGACGGTTGCCATCGACAAGGTGGCGGCGAGCGGCGGTTACATGATGGCCTGCGTGGCGGACAAGATACTGGCGGCGCCCTTTGCCATCGTCGGCTCCATCGGCGTCATTGCCCAGTTGCCGAACTTCAACAAACTCCTGAAAAAGCACGACATCGAGTTCGAGATGCACACCGCGGGCCAGTACAAGCGCACCATCACCATGTTCGGCGAGAACGACGATCTGGGGCGGGAGAAGTTTCGCGAGGAGCTGGGGGCCATCCACGAGCGCTTCAAGGGATTCGTGGCCGAGCACAGACCCAACCTCGACATCGACCAGGTCACCACGGGGGAGCATTGGCTGGCGAGCCAGGCCAAGCAGCTCGGTCTGGTGGATGCGCTCTGCACCAGCGATGACTACCTGCTGGCCCAGGCCAGCCAACACAAGGTGGTCGGCATCAGCTACCGCAAGCCCAAGAGCCTGACCCAGCGGCTGGGTCAGCAGGGGGCCCAGGCGCTGGAAGGGGCCCTCGGCCGCCTGTGGCAGCAGAGCCCCTGGCGCTGAGAACCTGTTTCGAGCTTACTGCGAGGTCGTGATCAAGGCTCATGTGCTGCTCGGAATCCTCATGTGTATCTACACACTCCGGTTCCTGCGCTGCTCTTCACCTTGCTGACGATCTCTCGCTACAGCTCGTGAACAGGTTTTATAACTCAGTGCAAAGGACTAAAAAGAGAGCCGGGCATTGCCCGGCTCTCTGTTTATGCTGATGTCGCGGCTTCGCTGCGAGCGTGTGCTCAGCGCTGGAAGGGGTAGACGGATCCGAGTTTGAGGATCTGGGTCAGCTCGTCCAGGGCGGTGCGGGTCTCCAGCACCAGGGAAGGATCGCGCAGATCGTCCAGCGACAGGCTGTCGCGGTAGTGGCGCTCGACCCAGTTGTCCAGACGGGCAAACTGGCTGTCGTTGATGAGGCAGGCCGGGTTGACCGCCGCCAGCTCGGCGTCGTTCATGGCAACCCGCAGTCGCAGGCAGGCGGGGCCGCCGCCGTTGCGCATGCTCTGCTTCACGTCCATGAAGTGCACCCCCTTGATGGGCGTGCCCAGGGTCACCAGCTTGGCCAGATAGGCGGCTACCGCCGGATTGTCACGGCACTCGGTGGGGGCGATGATCGCCATCTCGCCGCTCGGCAGGGTCAGGATCTGGGTGTTGAACAGATAGGATTTCACTGCATCCTGCACCGACACCTCATTGGTCGGCACCTCGATGAAGTGCAGCTCCCCCTCTCCGAACTTGGTGCGCACCTCGGCCAGGGCCGCCTCGGTATGGAGGAAGGCCTGCTGGTGGAAGAAGAGCACGTTCTGGTTGCCCACCGCTATCACGTCGTTATGGAACACCCCCTGATCGATCACGTCCGGGTTCTGCTGGATGAAGACGGCGCTCTCTTCCCCCAGGCCGTGCAGGCGGGCAATGGCCTGGCTCGCCTCCAGGGTCTGGCGGGCCGGGTAGCGCTTGGGGGCGGGCCGGGAGACGTCGAAGGCGCTGCGGCCATAGACGAACAGCTCGACCCCGGCCTCGCCGTAGGCGCGGCACAGACGGGTGTGGTTGGCGGCCCCTTCGTCACCGAAGTGGTCGTTTTCCGGCAGGTGCTGGTGGTGGCTGAAGTGACGATCGTTGTTGAATACGGCGCGCAGGATGCGGCCAGTCACTTCGGGCTCCAGGGAGCGGTGGAACTTGTTGGTCAGGTTGGCGGGGGTGAAATGGATGCGGCCATCCTGGGTGTCGGCGCTCGGCGAGACGGTGGCGGCGTTGGCGGTCCACATGCTGGAGGCGGAGTAACAGGCGGCCAGCACGGCAGGGGCCTGTTTCGCGGCCTGGGCCAGGACGCTGGCATCGTTGCCGGTGAAGCCGAGGCGGCGCAGGGTAGCGAGATCCGGCCGCTCCTGGGGCGCCAGCACCCCTTGCGTCATGCCGAGCTCGGTCAGCGCCTTCATCTTGCGCAGCCCCTGCTTGGCGGCCTCCTTCGGATTGGACGCTTCCTTGGCGTTGCTTTGGGACGCCACATTGCCATAGGAGAGGCCGGCATAGTTGTGGGTGGGGCCGACTAGGCCGTCGAAGTTGACCTCGAAGTGCTTCATGACTACATCCTTTCGATTTTTATATGGGGAGCGGTTCCTTCCGCGCACAAAGCTGCGGCGTGCGGCCATTATAAAGAGATTTCATCCTTTGTAACAAGCTGATAACCAAGGTGGTTTTTTATGTGACGGGGGTGGCTGGATATGTCATTTCCAATCTAAAAAAGGGGGGGATATAGCATAAAAACAAAAAAGCGGTTGCTTCCCGCGCGTCCCCTTCGCATTAATAAATAAAGAAGCAAGGCGGTTCGGGCTGCATGGCAAATTTGTTCACAAGATTGCTTTTTCCCGTCAAATCTCTTATACAGCCCCACAAAACCGCACGCCAACCCCGTCGGGTGCAATGAGGATAATAGTTACAGCATGGGCAAATCACTGGTCATAGTGGAGTCTCCGGCCAAGGCCAAGACCATCAACAAATATTTGGGCAAGGACTACGTGGTGAAATCCAGCGTCGGTCACGTGCGCGATCTGCCGACCAGCGGCAGCGCCAGCACAGAGCCCAAAAAACCTGTCATTCGCGGCATCAAGCTCAGCGAATCCGAGAAGGCGGCCAAGGATCGTAACGCCCTGTTCTCCAGGATGGGGATCAACCCGACCGCAGGCTGGCAGGCCAACTACCAGATTTTGCCCGGCAAGGAGAAAGTGGTCAGCGAGTTGCAGAGTCTGGCCGAGAAGGCCGACACCATCTATCTCGCAACCGACTTGGACAGAGAAGGAGAGGCGATCGCCTGGCACCTGCGGGAGATCATCGGCGGTGATGACAGCCGCTACAAGCGGGTGGTGTTCAACGAGATCACCAAGACCGCGATCCAGGAGGCCTTTGCCCAGCCGTCCGATCTGAACATCCATCGCGTCAACGCCCAGCAGGCTCGTCGCTTCCTCGACCGTGTCGTGGGTTACATGGTCTCTCCGCTCTTGTGGAAGAAGCTGGCTCGCGGTCTCTCCGCCGGCCGGGTGCAGTCCGTCGCGGTGCGCCTCATCGTCGATAAAGAGCGCGAGATCAAGGCCTTCGTGCCGGTGGAGTTCTGGGATCTCAATGCCGATCTGCTGACCGGTGACAAGGCCGATCTGCGGATGGAAGTGGTCAGCCGCAACGGCGTCGACTTCAAGCCGGTGACCCAGGCCGAGACCTTCGCCGCCGTGGCCGCCCTGGAAGGGGTCGACTACAAGGTGGTGAACCGGGAAGACAAGCCGACCGGCTCCAAGCCATCCGCCCCCTTCATCACCTCCACCCTGCAGCAGGCGGCTTCCACCCGACTGAGCTTCGGGGTAAAGAAGACCATGATGATGGCCCAGCGTCTCTACGAAGCGGGTTACATCACCTACATGCGTACCGACTCCACCAACCTCAGCAAAGAGGCGGTCGAGGCGGTGCGCGAATATATCGGCGAGCAGTATGGCGCCGCCTACCTGCCGGCCGAACCGACGCTCTATGGTTCCAAGGCTGGCGCCCAGGAGGCCCACGAGGCGATCCGTCCCTCCAACGTGCTGGTGACTGCCGAGATGCTGGAAGGGATGGAGCCGGACGCCATGCGGCTCTATGACCTCATCTGGCGCCAGTTTGTGGCGTGCCAGATGACCCCGGCCCAGTACGACTCCTCCACCCTGACCGTCAAGGCGGGCGAGTTCGAGCTCAAGGCCCGCGGTCGCACCCTGCGCTTCGCCGGTTGGACCAAGGCCTTGCCGCCCATGGGCCGCAAGGGGGAAGACAGCCAGCTGCCGGCGGTGACCGTCGGCGAGATCCTGAAGCTGGTCAAGCTGGATCCCCGTCAGCACTTCACCAAGCCGCCCGCCCGCTTCACCGAAGCGGCCCTGGTGCGCGAGCTGGAAAAACGCGGCATAGGCCGCCCGTCCACCTACGCCTCCATCATCTCCACCATCGTCGATCGCGGCTATGTGCGGGTCGAGAGTCGCCGCTTCTTCGCCGAGAAGATGGGCGAGATCGTCACCGACCGTCTGGTGGAGAACTTCGTCGAGCTGATGAACTACGAGTTCACCGCCAAGATGGAAGACAAGCTCGATGGCATCGCCGAAGGCAGCCTGGAGTGGAAGAAGGTGCTTGACGCCTTCTACGCCGAGTTTACCCAGGAGCTGGAGCAGGCCGACAAGCCGGCAGAAGAGGGGGGCATGCGTGCCAACCAGATGGTGCTGACCGACATCGATTGCCCGGACTGCGGCCGCAAGATGGGCATTCGTACCGCCACTACCGGGGTCTTCCTCGGCTGCTCCGGTTACGCCCTGCCGCCGAAAGAGCGCTGCAAGAAGACCATCAACCTGGTCAGTGCGGACGAGTTCGTCTCCGCCACCGACGGTGACGAGGCCGAGACCGAGGCGCTGCGCGCCAAGCACCGCTGCGGCGTCTGCGGCACCGCCATGGATGCCTACATCATCGACGACAGCCGCAAGCTGCACGTCTGTGGTCGCAACCCGGACTGCGACGGTTACGAAATCGAGCAGGGTCAGTTCAAGCTCAAGGGCTACGAAGGGCCGAGCATAGAGTGCGATCGCTGCGGCTCCGAGATGCAGCTCAAGAACGGCCGCTTCGGCAAGTACATGGGTTGTACCAACGAGACCTGCAAGAACACCCGCAAGATCCTGAAAAATGGTGACATAGCGCCACCGAAGGAAGATCCGGTGCCGCTGCCCGAGCTCAAGTGCACCCAGTCCGACGCCCACTTCGTGCTGCGTGACGGGGCGGCCGGTCTCTTCCTCGCCGCCAGCAACTTCCCGAAATCCCGTGAGACTCGTGCGCCACTGGTGGAGGAGCTCAAGCGCTTCCGCGACCGGCTGTCGCCCAAGCACAAGTATCTGGCCGGTGCCCCGCTCACCGATCCGGACGGCAACCCCGCCATCGTGCGCTTCAGTCGCAAGACCAAGGAGCAGTACGTGATGACCGAGGTTAACGGCAAGGCGACCGGCTGGACCGCGCACTACGACAACGGCACCTGGCAACAGAGCCTGGCCAAGCCGAAGAAAGCGTGATGAAAAGAGGCCCCGACCAGGGGCCTCTTTGTTTATTGGATGTGCGGTATACTGAGACAGCTGCAAGGAGTGTAGCGTTGTAGACAAGGAGGTTGAGATGGAGATTAACGAGATCCGGCCGGGCATGAGCTGCATGACCCGTGAAGGGGCGGCCTATGTGCTGGAGGTGGACCGGCAGAGCCTGCTGGTGCTGCTGCAGCGCGAGGATGAGACCATACCGGTGCAGGTGCGCAGCGACGAGATCCTGGCCTCCGCTTGAGTGATCCGGCCAACAACATAGTGACCAGGTGAAGAACAACATCAAAACGGCAGTAGAAAATAGCAGCTCGGCCAGGTCGGGCTGCCATTGCCACTCCTTCATTTGACCCGCCCGCCGATCACCGGCACCCCCTCTTCCTGCAGGCGTCCCGTCTGTTGGCAAAGCCTGCGACCCTTTTGGTAGCGAGATGGTGCCCGCTGCGCCCAGCACGCGATGCCACGGCAGCACCTTGTCGGTTTCCCGCAGCACCTTGCCCACCAGTCTTGCCCGTCCGGGCAGCCCCGCCAGATCGGCCACCTGACCATAGCTGACCACCCGGCCTGCCGGGATCAGGGCGAGGATCGCCTCGATACGGGCAACTTTGTTCAGCGGGCAGGGGCTCGATTCCAATGCTCATAGACCCATGACTCGTCAAAAACAACAGAAGCGCCATTGTGGCGCTTCTGTCATGGGGCTGGCAATGATCAACCGAAGGTCTGGCTGAGCCCCTTGAGTTGCTTGGCCCGCTCCAGCAGCTCCTGACTGGAGCTGTCGACATCCTGCATCTTCTGGCTGTTGGCGTGGGAGTATACGGATATCTGGTGGATGCTGCGGCTGATCTCCTCCACGACCGCCTGCTGCTGCTCTGCAGCGGTGGCGATCTGGGTGGAGTGTTCGGTGACCAGTTCAATTTCTGCCAGCACGGTATGCAGGCTGCTGGCGCCCTGGCGGGTCATCTCGGCGCACTCGCGGGTCTGTTGCAGGTTCTCCTGCATCATCCCCTGCCAGCGGCCCAGGGTCTGCTGGATCTGGCGGATGCTGCCCTGGATCTGCTCGGTCGCCTTGTGGGTGCGGGTGGACAGGGTGCGCACCTCGTCCGCCACCACCGCAAAGCCACGTCCCTGCTCGCCGGCCCTGGCCGCCTCGATGGCGGCGTTGAGGGCCAGCAGGTTGGTCTGCTCGGCGATGCCCTGGATCTCGCCCATCACGCTGCCAATCCGCTCTGACTCGCTGGCGAGCTCCACCGCCGAGTTGAATGCCAGTTCAGCTTGTTTGGCGAGCTGTTCGATGCGCTGCTCGGTCTGGTTCAGCTGCTTGTTGGTGTGTTCGCAGCGGCTGCGGGCTTCGTTGACCTGACCGTTGGAGTCCTGAATGTTGCGGGCAATCTCGTGAGCCGTGCTGGCCATCTGGGTCATGGCTGTAGCCATCTGCTGGGTCTGGGCATCTTGCTCGTTGATGTCGAGGCAGGCCTGATGGGATGCCTGTTTCAGATTGGTGGCCAGGGTCTGCAGGGGATGTGTCGCATCGTTGACCCGGCCCAGTACGGTGCGGATCGGGCCTGCAGCATCTTGATATGAAAATCGGCGATGGCGCCGGGGCCATCACCCGGAATAGACCAGCCGGGTCAGGCTGTCATACTCCCGACCAAGCTGCTGCAGATAGAGGGGCAGGGCGAAGAGCTCGCGCCAGTAGGCGCCGCCGATGAGCAGCAGGGGCAGCAGCATCAGCAGGGCTGTCATGGCGCCCTGGCTGGAAAGGCCCAGCCCAACAGGCCGAGCAGCAGCAGCCCAGCAACGGCAGGCGCAAGTGGCTGAGGGAGGGGAGGCCGCTGCTGAGCCACCGCGCTCGCCTTGAGCAGGGCCTGATAGGCCTGGGCGGCGACCTGTTTGAGCTGGGGTTCGGGCTTGCAGCGCACCGACTGGTAGCCGCTTATCTTGCCGTTCTCGTAGATGGGGGTCACATAGGCGTCGACCCAGTAATAGCGGCCATCCTTGCAGCGGTTCTTGACCATGCCGCGCCAGGGGTTGCCCTCCTTGAGGCGATCCCAGAGGTCGGCGAAGGCGGCCTTGGGCATGTCGGGGTGACGCACCAGGTTGTGGTTGTGTCCGACCAGTTCATCGACATGGTAGCCGGCGATGCGGCAGAAGGCGGGGTTGGCGTAGGTGATGACGCCGCGCAGATCCGTGGTGGAGACGAGTTGCACGTCGGCGGGGAACTCAACTTCACTGTCCTGGATCTGGACGTGTTTGCGGGCCATAGGAATACGCTCCGATGTTCTTGTTGATAACTTTGTCGTTGTTATTGTGGCAGAACCGGAGGTGGCCCAGGCTCGCGCCAGCAGGCGCCAGACCGGCCTCATCGGGGGCCTTATTTTGCCAACAAAGGCGGAGTAAAAGTAGGGGCTAGGTTGGATTTTTGTTGTTTGGTGGTAAAAAAATGGCGACCAAAAGGTCGCCAAAAAGAGAAAGATAACACTACCTCTGTGGCACCCGGTAACGCACCTGTAACTGATCGAGGATCTGCAGCTGGCCGGGCAGGCGGGCGGCGAAGTGATCCCAGGCCTTGCGGGCGGGGTCGCTCCAGGCCACCTCGGCCGTGGCGAGCATGCGCGGGAACAACATGTAGTCGAGACGATCGCGAGAGGTGATCAGTTCCGACCACAAGGGGCTCAGCACCCCCAGGATGTTATCGTTGGCATGGAAATCGGCCGGCGCAGGATCGCATAGGTAGACCTGCTCCAGATTGAGGGTCCCCGCCCAGTAGAGGCCGGGTTCATGAACATCCGGGCTCCAGGCGAGATCCAGATAGAGAGACTGGGCCGGGGCCATCACCACGGGGTAGCCCGCGGTGGCGGCATCCAGCCCCGCCTGGAAGCTGGTCCAGGCGAAGATGGTGGCGTCCCGGCTCACCTTGTCCCCGTGCAGTATCTCCTCCCAGCCCAGCATCTGCTTGCCCCTGGCCGCCAGGTATTGCTGGCAGTGGCGCAGCAGGTGGCCCTGCAGCTCCCGGCAATCGGTGTAGCCCTGCTCTGCCATCAACTGCTGACAGGCGGGGCTGTCGGTCCAGACCCCGGTCGGCACCTCGTCCCCCCCCATGTGCACCTGAGTGCCGGGGAAGAGCGCGCACACCTCGTCGATCACCGCCTCCAGGAAGCGATAGGTGCCGGGCAGGGCCGGGTTGAGCACGTTGTCGTCAAAATATTGCACCGAGAGGTAGCGGGAGCTGTCCGCCTCTTCCCGCAGCAGCTCGGGCAGCGCCTTGATGGCCGCGTGGCAATGACCCGGGATGTCTATCTCCGGGATGATGGTGATGCCGAGCCCGGCGGCATAGGCCACCAGCTCGCGCACCTCGCTCTGGGTGTAGTAGCCGCCATAAGGATCGGGGCCGCCGCTGAGCTGGGGGCCGACCGCCAGGCCATGTCCCCGCCAGGCCGCCACTTCGGTCAGCCGGGGGAAGGCCTTGATCTCGAGGCGCCAGCCCTCGTCATCGGTCAGGTGCCAGTGGAAGCGGTTGAACTTGTAGAGGCTCATCTGCTTGAGCAGGCGCTTGAGGGTGGCGATGGAGTGGAAGTGGCGGGCGCAGTCGAGGAAGATGCCGCGAAAACCGAACCTGGGCGCGTCCTCCACCTCGAGGCAGGGCAGGCTCTCCCCGTGTTGCAGGGCCCACTGGGCCAGGGTCACCAGACCGTGGCGCCAGCCCGCCTCGCCGGCAGCCCGGATGCGGATCTCCTCTGTGGTGATGACGAGCTGGTAAGCCTCCTGGGGGAGGGGGGCCTCGACCAGGTGGATCTCGGCGTCGTGATCCTGGGTCAGGGCGAGACCCGTCAGCTCGTTGAAATGGGCCAGCAGGGGGGCCAGGGAGACAGGGCCGCTGACATGGGCCCGCTCGGCCAGGCGGAAGTTGCCCTCCGGCAGCCGCAGCTGAGCCGGCTGGGGCACTATGCCGTTGGCGGGCTCCACCTCGGGTAGATCGGGGGCCGCGGCCGGGCTCGGCGGCAGGCCGAGATCCTGGCCCGCCTGCACCACGGGTTGCAGCTGCGGCTGGGCGCCTTCGTCCGTCAGGCTGAGGAAGAAGCCCTGAGGCAGATCGGAGTAGCGCTTGATGGGGGTGTTGCGGCAGCAAAAACGCAGCTCGCTGACCCCCTCATGGGGCACCAGCACCTTGTAGCTGCCGCTCTGGCGCGCCAGGGAACCCCCTTCCACCGACTGGGGATCTATGTGGCGGGCCAGGCAGAAGTGCAGCTTCCAGGGGCTGGCCGGGAGCTGGCTCAGGGTGAAGCGGAACCAGACGTCTTCACCGTCACGACGGTCGATCTGGGTATGGATCAGGGGTGCAGACATGGGTATTCCTCTGATTGGGCGAACAGTGTGGTGCCCTCTTTGGCGCAGGCTTTCACGCCAGGCAGGGCTCAAGGATGCAGGCATGGGTAGGTCTTTGACTGGGCGAACAGGGCTCAGGAGTACAGACATGGGCACGCCTCCGACTGGGAGAACAGGGCTGTGTCCTCTCCAACGCATCGTTCACGCCGGGCAGGGCTCAGGGGGGCAGAGATAGATAGGCCTCCGACTGGGCAAACAGGATGGCGCCTTCCAGCGCATCGGCTTGCGGGGGCACCAGGTTGAGGTGCCCCAGGCGAGGGGCCAGGCGCATGCCGACGCCTCCCAGCAGGGCGATGCGGTCGGCTCCCAGCAGTCCCATGCCCTCCAGCAGGGTCTGCAACTGGGCGCAGGTTTCGTCCAGCAGCTGGTTGGCGAGCTCATCCCCGTCGCTGGCGGCGTCGAACACCCAGGGGGCGAAGCGGCCATAGTCGGCGGGAATGGCGCGGGCGGCCCAGCGCACCACCTCGGCCTGATCCCGCTTGAAGTGATCGAGCAGGCGCACGGCGAGCAGGCTGGGGGGCAGGATGCCGTCGTGGCAGAGAAGGGATTGCTGGATGGCGCGCAGCCCCAGCCAGGCGCCGCTGCCCAGATCCGAGATGGGGAAGCCGCGCCCTGAGCAGCTATGCAGCTGACCATGGCGGTAGATGAGCCCGGCGGACCCTGTGCCTGCGATGAGGATGGCCCCCTCCCGGCCACCAAAGGCGCCGAGGCAGGCGCCGAAGGCGTCGGAGGTGAGCCGCACGCTCGCGAAGGGGAAGGGCATCTCGAGCAGGGCGTGGTAGCAGTCGGCCAGCTCGGCGGAGGCGAGCGCCAGCCCCACCCCCATTTGCTGCTCGCTCTCCCTGGGGAGCCCTGCCTCAAGGCGTGCCTGCTCGATGGCCGCCAGCACGTTGGCGTGAGCAACCTCTATGCCGAGCTCCAGATTGGAACCTGCGGCGCGCCCCTCTCCCAGCACTCTGCCCCCCTTGTCCCGAATGCGGGCGCGGGTGTGAGTCCCCCCGCCATCGACCCCGACCCAAAACTCAATCATGACGAGCCCCCGGCGCACTCTGCCAGCTGATGGCCAGGGCGAACCAGGCTGAATGATTGGAGGATCCACTGCTCTCTCCTGCGCCAATGATGTCCGAGCCGATCCTTGTGCGTCTCAATCATGACGAGCCTCCGGTACACACTGCCAGCTGATGGCCAGGGCAAACCAGTCGCACTGCATGGAGGATCCACTGCTCTCCCCAGTGCCAGTTATGATCGAGCCGATCCTGGTACGTCTCAATCATGACGGGCCTCCGGCGCACTCTGCCAACTGATGGCCAGGGCAAACCAGGCTGCGTGGGGGATCCACTGCTCCCCCCAGCGCCAGTTCTGATCCAGCCGATCCCTGTACTCCTCGGGAATGAAGGCCACCTCAGCCTCGTCATCGAATCCTGAGGTGATGCCGTTGCAGATGCCGCCGAGGGCATTGGGATAACCGGCGGTATAGCTCGGGTTGTTGATGCCGTGCCCCGCCAGCATGCTGGCGTTGAAGGGGTTTTGCCCGAGGATCCAGTCGAGCTGGCGCTGACCGAACGTCATCAGAAGCGGGCTCTGCTGGGGGAAGTGGCGGGCCGCGGCGAAGGCCATGGCGGCCAGGGAGGCCAGCCGGGCATTCTCCCCCTGCCACCAGTAACCGGATTCATTGTGGTGGGGCATAAAGAAGCTGATGCGGGGGTCTTCGTCGACCCCTTTCACATATTGGCGTGCCAGGGCGAAGGGGTTGCCCGCCCGAGCGGCGAGGGCCAGCTCGGCGGCCAGCGCCTGCTGCACCACGGCATTCACCCGGGCGCGGCGCTCCTGATCCGGCTCGACCCCCAGGTACTCCAGCAGGGCCAGCACCGGCAGACCCGCCTCGGCGGCGTGGTAGTAGGGGCGCGAGCCGTCGTCGTTGGCACTCCAGTAGTGGCCGAGCTCGGGGTGGGGGCGCTGGCGGGCGCAGAGCCTGCCGGCCCTGTCCCTTGCCTCCCCGAGCCAGTCGCGGCCAAGGGTCTGGGTCAGCTCGACCGCCGCCAGCAGGGCGCAATAGTCGTCGATGATGTTCTCGAGGCCGTCGTCCAGGTAGGCGAGGTTGTGCTCGCGCAGGTGCAGGTAGCCGCGCCTGGCCGCCTCGGCATAGTGGCTGGTATCGAAGTCGCCGCCGGACTGCTCGCGGGCGGCCCGGGCCAGGGCGGCAATGGCCATGCCGCCCCCCTGGCGAAAGCCCGCCTGCCAGTTGGCTGACTTGAGCCCCTGCTGGGTGGCGTAGGCGCACAGCTCCCGCTGCTCGGGATCCTTGCTCCACTTGTCGAACAGTGTCATGTAGAAGAAGCCGGCCTCATCCTGCATCCGGCAGAGAAAATCCGCCCCGTGCAGCCCCTCGTCACTGAGCCGCTTGCAGAGGTTCAGCCCGTCGATGTCGCGGCGCGTCGCCAGGAGCGCCCGGCTCTTGAGCAGGCTCCACACCACCAGGGGGGTCTGCTGGGGATTGAGGTAGTTGGCGTAGGAGAGGTGGCTCAGGTATTTGCTCATGTCGCCGCTGGCATCGAACCAGCCGCCGTGCACATCTTTGTGCTGATCGGTGCCAAACAGACGGGCGCAGCGATCGGCCCTGTCGAAGGCGCCGCTGGCGCGCTGTCCCTTGAAGTAGTGAATGACATCGGAGAGGCAGCGGCTGGTCAGCAGATCCTGGCCTATGGCGAAGCGGGTGGAGCGGACTATGCCTTGTGCTGTGATCGCCTCCAGCCGGTAGTGGCCGGGCTCCTTGAAGGCGCTGAAGTCGGCGCGCCAGTAAGTGCGGCCCTGCCAACCGGGCCACCTGGCCTGCGGCCTGCAGCGGAACCTCCAGCAGCAGGCGGTCATCATGAAGGCGGCGCAGTCGCACCAGGCCGCTTATCTCCAGGTCGGCGGCGGTCTGCAGCAGGGCAATCTTGTGTCCGTCACAATCGTAACCCACCTGATTGATCAAGAGTTCCATCCAGCTTTACTCCCTGGTCTGGGGCAATGAAGGGGCCTCGCGAGGAGGCCCGGGTGAAGGTGTCGCGGGCCGGTAAGGCCGCCCCCGGTGTGGGGGCGGGCTTATTCGTGCAGGTAGCAGCGCACGAAGTGGTTGTCGGCAAGCTTGGTCACCGGCGGCAGGCTCTCCTTGCAGCGGGGCATGGCCTGATGGCAGCGACCGGCGAAGGGGCAGCCCCGGGATTCCGGGGTCCAGAGCGGTATTTCCCCCTTGCGGCCCCCCTCCAGCTCGGCATGGATGCTCTTCTCGGGATCGGGCACCGCCGAGATGAGCAACTGGGTATAGGGGTGCTGGGGGTGGTGCAGTATCTCGTCCACCTCGCCCCACTCCACCATGTGGCCCACGTACATCACCGCCAGATCTTCGGCCACGTAGCGGGCGGTGGCGATGTCGTGGGTGATGTAGAGCATGGAGACGCCGAGTTCGTTCTTCATCTGCTCCATCAGGTTGAGGATGCCGATGCGAATGGAGACGTCGAGCATGGAGGTGGGCTCGTCCGCCAGCACCACTTCCGCCTCCACCGCCAGGTTGCGGGCGATATTGACCCGCTGGCGCTGGCCGCCGGAGAGCTGGTGCGGATACTTGGCCGCCGTTGCCTTGGCCGGGGTCAGCCCCACTTTTTCCAGCAGGGCATAGACCATGTCTGGCAGATCTTTCTTGTCGAGCACCTTGCTGTGCAGCAGCAGGGGGCGGGCGATGTGGTGGTAGATGGTGTGGGTCGGATTGAGCGAACCGAACGGGTCTTGCCATACCATCTGCACGCTCTGGCGATAGTCCAGCAGGGCGGTGCCCTTGTTGAACTCCTCCAGATCCCGGCCCCGGTAGAGGATACGGCCGTTGGAGAGCTTGTACATCTTGGCGATGATCTTGGCGATGGTGCTCTTGCCCGAGCCCGACTCCCCCACCACCGCCAGGGCGCGGCCCCGGTGCAGGTTGAAGGTGATGTCGGAGAGGGCCCGCATCTTGCCGCTCTTGATGGCATTGGAGTTGACGGCGAAGTCCTTGTAGAGATGCTGGACCTCGATGATGGGCGCGTCGGTTTGGGCGATTTGCATGACAGACATCCTTAACAGCCAGCGGCCTTGTCCAGATAGATGGGGTGATCCAGTTGTTCCTCGGCCGAGTCATAGAGGTGGCAGGCGGCCTGCTGCCCGGGCCGGATCTCGGCGAGGGCGGTATATTCCTGACGGCAGCGATCGTGCACCTTGCCGCAGCGGGCCTGGAAGCGGCAGCCGACCGGCACCTCCAGCAGGTTGAGCGGGGTGCCGGGGATCCCCTCCAGCACGGTTTTCGGGCCGTGCAGGGGCGGGAAGGAGTTGCCGAGCCCTTTGGTATAGGGGTGCAGGGGCGCGGTCAGTATCGCCTTGGCCGGCGCCACCTCCACCAGTTCCCCCGCATACATGATGCCGATGCGATCGCAGAACTCGACCATGAGCGAGAGGTCGTGGGTGATGAAGAGAATGGAGAAGTTGAACTTCGCCTTGAGGGCGTAGACCTTCTGCAGTATCTCCCGCTGCACCACCACATCCAGCGCCGTGGTGGGCTCATCCATGATCAAGAGCTCGGGGTTGAGGGCCATGGCGATGGCGATCACCAGCCGCTGGCGCATGCCGCCGGAGAACTGGTGCGGGTAGTCCTTGAGCCGGCTCGGGTGGATGTCGACTATCTCCAGCAGCTCCTGGGCGCGCTTGATCGCCTCATAGCGGGTCATGCCGGGGTTGTGGGCCAGCAGCACGTCGCAGAACTGCTCCTCCATGCGCAGCACCGGGTTGAGCGCATTCATGGCGGACTGGAACACCACGCTCGCCTGGCGCCAGCGGTAGCTGCGCAGCCGCTCGTCGTCGAAGCCGAGGATGTTCTCCCCCTTGAACAGGATCTCGCCGCCGCTGATGTAGGCGGGTGGCTTGTGCAGCCGGGCCACCGAGAAGGCGACCGTGGACTTGCCGCAGCCGGACTCGCCGGCGAGGCCGAAGACTTCGCCTGGGGCTATGTCAAAGCTGACCGAGTTGACGGCGCGCACGTCGCCGCTCTCTGTGATGTAGTCGACGCAGAGCTGGCGCACCGACAGCAGGGGTTGTTGCGAGCTCATGCTGTCTTCTCCTGGGCTGCGATGGGGGTGACGGGGGCGGCCAGTTGTTTCCAGCGGCGCAGACCCTTGTGAGAGCGCAGTTGCGGGTTGGCTATTTCGTCGATGGCGAAGTTGAGCATGGCCAGACCCGCCCCCAGGGTGGCGATGGCGAAGCAGGGGGCCAGGATTTCCCACCAGGCGCCTACCAGGATGGCGCTGGAGGTCTGGGCGTTGTAGAGCATGATGCCCCAGCTGACCACGGTGGGGTCGCCGAGTCCCAGGAACTCCAGGGTCGCCTCGGTGACGATGGCGTAGATGATGGAGCCGATGAAGCTCACCCCTATGATGGAGATGAGATTGGGCAGTATCTCCACCAATATGATGCGCCAGGCCGGCTCCCCCAGCACTTCGGCGGCGATGACGAACTCTTTCTCCCGCAGCGCCAGAGTCTGGGCACGGATGACCCGGGCGCCATAGGCCCAGGAGGTAAAACCTATGATGAGCGCAATCACCGTCGGTGACGCCTCCCCGATAAAGCTTGCCAATACCAGCAGCAGAGGGAGGTTGGGGATCACCAGCACCACGTTCATCAGGAAGGTGAGGCACTCATCCACCACGCCGCCGAAGTAACCGGCTGTGATGCCGATGCCGATGGCGAGGGCGCAGACCAGCAGGCCTGCCCCGAAGCCCACCATGAGGGAGATGCGAGCGCCGCTGGTGAACTGGGCCCAGAGATCGTGGCCCATGCGGTTGGAGCCCATCACCAGCTCCACGCTGGGGGGCTGGTGCGGGCGGGCGACCCGCTTGGTGGGCTCGTTGCTGGCGAGCAGCGGGGCAAACAGGGCCATCAGCACGAAGGTGACAACGATGGCGAGGCCGAAGGCGGCCTTCTTGTTGCCCAGCAGGATTTTTAAAATAGTCGGCATACGCATCTTATTTGCCTCCTGTACGCAGACGGGGATCCAGGAAGACATAGAGCACGTCCGCCAGGAAGTTGAAGCTGAGCATGGTGATGGTCATGATGAGCAGTTGCCCCTGAATGAGCGGGTAGTCGCGGGCCAGTATGCCCTGGTAGAGAGTGAGCCCGAGGCCCGGGTAGTTGAAGATCACCTCGGTGATGAGGGAGCCGCCGATGACGAAGCCGAGCGCCATGGAGAGGGCGGTGACGCTGGGCAGCACGGCGTTGCGGGCGCCGTAGTTGAAGATGACCCTGTTGCTGGAGAGCCCCTTGGCCTTGGCCATGGTGATGTAGTCCTCCCCCAGGAGGTTGATCATGTTGTTGCGCATGGTGATGAGGAAACCCCCCACCTGCACCATGGCCAGGGTGCCCACCGGCATGATGGCGTGCAGCATGATGCTCTTGATGTGTTCCCAACCGAAATCGGCGGTGATCTCCGGGCTGTAGGCGTAGCCGATGGGCAGCCAGCCGAGACTGACTCCGAACAGGAACAGGGCGAGCAGGGAGACCACCACCGGCGGAATGGCCTGCATCACCAGGGTGAGCGGGGAGAGGATGCTGTCCATGCGTCCCCCCCGGTACCAGGCGGCGAAGATGCCGACGATGGAGCCGATGGAGAAGCTCAGTATGGTGGAGGTGCCCACCAGGAACAGGGTCCAGCCGATGGCGCGGCCGAGCACATCGGCGACCGGTTGGGGGTAGTAGCGCACCGAGGTGCCGAGATCCCAGGTGAAGACACTCTTCACATAGGCGAGAAACTGGGTGGTGATGGGACCGTCAACGAACCCGAAGGTGGCCTTGAGGGCTTCGAGGGCGGCAGGTTCCATCATGGCGCCGGCCCGGGCGAACATGACGGAGACGGGATCTCCGGGCATGGCTCTGGGCAGCAGGAAGTTGATGGTGGCGGCCACCAGGAAGGCGACCAGATAGAAGGAGAAGCGTCTTAGTATAAATCCCATGGTGATACCTTTTACTGCAAGCCTGCCCCGCGCCGGGCAAAGCTCCCCCAACCCCGGCAAAGACGGGGGATGGAAGACATGGGCGGGGAAAAAGGCCCCCCGCAGGGGGCCGAGGTGGTTAGCTGTTTGGCTTGAGTGACAACACGTGCAGCAGACGTTCCGGGGTGTCCGGGTGTACCTGCGGCTTGGCGACCGGGTTGTCGGCACTGAACCAGCCATTGAAGCGCTTGGTGCTGTATTCGTACCAGGTCGGGTTGTTGAACACAGGGATTATGGTCTGGTTGGCACCGACGCGTTCCTGGATGGCAAACATGATCTCCTTCTGCTTGGCCGCATCGGCGGTCTGGGTGAAGTCATCGATCAGCTTGTCGAGCTCGGGATCCTTGTAACGGGGCGCCGCGAAGCGGTTGCCGCGCTCACCCATGTTGCGGGAGTGGAAGGCGGTCTCGAAGTACTTGTGCGGGTTGGCACCGGCAAAGTAACCCTGCAGGGCGACGTCGAAGTCACCTGTGATCAGGTTCTCGGTCCAGACGGTGGCTTCCGGGGTGGAGGTCTTGGCGTTCAGGCCCAGGGCCTGCAGCCCTTCCACACCGATCTGGACTGTGTTGACCCAGTCGGTCCAGCCGTTCGGTACCAGCACCTTGAACTCGATCTTCTTGCAGCTCGGGGTGTCGAGGAACTTGTCGCCGTCACAGTCCTTGTAGCCCGCTTCCTTCAGCAGAGCCTTGGCACCTTCCAGGTCGAACTTGTTGTATTTGCCGTATTTCTTCTCGACGTCCGGGTTGTCCCAGGAGGCGAATGCCTTGCCAAGGCCAGACGGGTATTCGTTAACGGTCGGGTAGCCGTAGCCTGCGATGTCCACCATGGACTGGCGGTCCATCGCCATGGAGAAGGCGCGGCGGAAGTTGATGTCGTTGAAGGCTTCGTTATTGCCCGGGTTCTTGCTCTGGAAGTTGACGTTGAACGCCACTGTGCCGGAGGCGGGGAACCAGTACTTGTTGTTCTTGGGATCGTTGCCGACGTAGAGGCGCTCGATGTCCGGCACGAAGGAGCCGAACCAGTCCACGTCACCCTTCATCACAGCAGCCAGTACCTGGTCGTTGGTGGCCATCTGCGGCATGCGCAGGCAGTCGATGGCGAGGTTGGCGTTGTCCCAGTAGTGCGGGTTGCGGCACTGGGTATAGAGCTGAGCGGAGAAGTTGTCCACTTCGGTGAAGGGACCTGTGCCGACCGGCTTGTCGTTGGTGAAGGCAACCGGGTCTTTTACCGACTTCCACTGATGCTCGGGGACTATGGGCACCAGCACCAGGTCGTTCACCACGTTGGTGTTGACCTCGGCTAGGTCGAATTTGACCTTGTGCTCACCCAGCTTCTCGACACCCTTGATCTGAGTCCAGATGGAGCGCTCGTCCAGCGCCTTGTTGGCCTTGACCAGGTTGAAGGAGAAGAGGATGTCGTCGGCGGTGAAGGCTTCACCATCGGACCACTTGACCCCTTCGCGCAGGTCAAAGGTGACCGACTTCAGGTCATCGCTGAAGGCGTAGTTGGTGGCCAGACGATAGACGGGTTTGCCACCCTGCATATCGTTGAAGATCACCAGCGGCTCGTAGATGAAGTGACGGGTGGTGTGCAGCAGACCGGCCTGCAGGAAGGGGTTGAAGTTCTTGACCCATGCGGTCTCCTGTTGCGCGACCAGGGTCAGCACCGTCTTGTTCTCGGCGGCCATGGCGGTGCCGGCGGCACCTAGCATCAGGGTTCCCAGCATGACTGAGGTAGCGATTTTGGATACTTTGGCAAGCATATGTTTTCCTTTCTTATTTTTTGGTCTTCCATGGTTTTGGAACCCTTCGCCAACTTCGCCAACCCAGATAATTCCTCAGATAGTGCGTCGCTACCCCATGGAACCGCTCCATCCACTCTTTCAAACGCCTGTGGTACCCGTTCACATGCTGGATGTGGTACGCGCCAACCACGCGCTCGCCTTGACGATTACGCACGACTTGATGGGTCACTCCCTGCGCTTTGCTGAAACTGGCATACACCCCGGCGCCATCGCTACACAACACCGCATCTGACGAGACAAGGGGTGTCAAAACCGCTATCACCGTCTCGGCATTCATTTTCTCCAACTGAAAATCCGCATGGTGACCAGCCCGGTCCTGAACCACCATCACCGGGATGTAATCCGACCCTGTGCCTCGGGTACGGCCTTTGCCCCCACGATGGCGGGCCGGACGGAGCAAACCACGTTGCCCTTTAAACGACTCCAGGAAGAAGGTCTCATCGACCTCGACGATACCCCCTTCCCGTGCCGCCTGGTGGCTCGCCATGGCTTTCAGGAAGCGGTGACGCCACAAAAAGGCGGTGTTTTTACAGACCCCGCAGCGGACGGCAGCCTGTCGCACGGTCAGCCCGTCGATGAGGGCCTGGGCATAGTCTTCCCAGCACTGTGCCTTACGAAGTCGGGCCAGTGGCGTCTTGGTGAGAACGGAGCTGGTACGCAGACACTGCTTGCAGCGATAGCGACGCAGCCCTCGACTCCAGCCCCAGGGAGCCAACTGCGCGGCCTCGGCCTGGCAGTGAGGGCAACATTGGCAAGGGGGGAGTTGGGTGGCTAAGGAGGTGATGGGGTGAGGGGCGGTGAGTTCATGTTGCGCGAGGCGACGCTGGCGCAAGGTGAGCAGTGGGAAGAGAGAGAGTAGATGTTGAAAGGCTTGGGTATCCATGATGGAGGCCCTCAAGGTGATGACCTACTTCAAGGTTAGCCTTTCAACATGTAATTGGGACAGCGCCATAAAAAGCCGCCGCTCGCGGGTGCGACCCTGGGTTTCGCCTCGCCGTGTTCATCCTTCCCCAGCCGGTCAGGGGTTATACGAAAAAGAGGCTTTATGGAGTTGTTGTTACTGGCGGATGCGCCATCTGCCGCAGTCGTGGTTGCCTCATGGTATTTTGACGAATGGTGCCGCGACAGTGGTCGCTTTACTCAAGATCAGGTGCTGGCCAAGGTCATGGCGGCCACCCAGGTTGACCGGGCTCCGCTGATCGTACTGGCCCGCCAGGCCGGTGAATGGGTGGGGGCTGCCGAGCTCAAGATCCGTGAAATGGCGATATTTCCCGAGTACGAATATTGGTTAGGTGGGGTATATGTCGTTGAAAAAGCGCGGGGGCAGGGGGTCGCCTCCTTGCTGGTAACAGAGATCCTCAGCCGCGCTCGCAGGGCGGGGATCAGCAAGCTGTACTTGCAAACCGAAAACCTGACCGGTGGCGTTTATTGCCGTCATGGTTTCAAGGCCGTTGAGGAGGTCAATGATAAAGGCGTTCAGGGTCACTGACTGGCTTTTTTGTTGGCGCTTGTCGGGATCAATTAGCTGATCAGGCTGGCCCACAGGTCGTACTCGTCCGCCTCGTCGATGCGGACCTTGACCAGATCGCCGGGCTTCAGATCGGTTTCGCCGTTCAGGTAGACCAGGCCGTCGATCTCGGGGGCGTCGGCGAAGGATCGGCCAGTGGCGCCCTCTTCGTCCACTTCGTCGATCAGCACTGTCATCTCCTGGCCGACCTTGCGGGCCAGCTTGCGAACGGAGACCTGCTGCTGCAGCTCCATGAAGCGCTGGAAGCGCTCTTCCTGGACGTCTTCCGGCACAGGATCCGGCAGCTCGTTGGCCTTGGCGCCTTCGACCGGGCTGTATTTGAAGCAGCCAACCCTGTCCAGTTCAGCCTTGTCGATGAAGTCCAGCAGCATCTGGAACTCTTCTTCGGTCTCGCCGGGGAAGCCGACGATGAAGGTGGAGCGCAGGGTGATCTCGGGGCAGATCTCGCGCCACTTCTGGATGCGCTCCAGGGTGCGCTCGACGGTACCCGGGCGCTTCATCAGCTTCAGGATGCGCGGGCTGGCGTGTTGCAGCGGTATGTCCAGGTAGGGCAGTACCTTGCCATCGCGCATCAGCGGGATGACGTCATCCACGTGGGGATAGGGGTAGACGTAGTGCAGGCGCACCCAGATGTCGAGCTTGGCCAGCTCCTCGCACAGGGCGACCATGCTGGTCTTGACCGGCATGCCGTCGTAGAAACCGGTGCGGTGCTTCACATCGACGCCATAGGCGGAGGTGTCCTGGGAGATCACCAGGATTTCCTTCACACCGGCTTCTTTCAGACGCTTGGCCTCGGCCAGCACTTCGCCGATGGGGCGGCTCACCAGATCCCCGCGCATGGAGGGGATGATGCAGAAGGTGCAGCGGTGGTTGCAGCCCTCGGAGATCTTCAGATAGGCGTAGTGGCGCGGGGTCAGCTTGACGCCGTGGGCCGGCACCAGGCTGGTGAAGGGGTTGTGGGTCGGCTTTGCCACGTATTTGTGGACGTGGCCCAGCACCTCTTCATAGGCGTGGGGACCGGTGATCTCGAGCACCTTGGGGTGGATCTCGCGGATCTGGTTCTCTTTGGCGCCGAGACAGCCGGTGACGATCACCTTGCCGTTTTCAGCCAGGGCCTCACCGATCGCTTCCAGGGATTCCTGTACCGCGCTGTCGATGAAGCCGCAGGTGTTGACCACCACCAGCTCCGCATCGTCATAGCTGGGCACCACATCGTACCCTTCGGTACGCAGCTGGGTCAGGATACGCTCGGAATCGACCAGATTTTTGGGGCAACCCAAGGAGACGAATCCTACTTTGGGGGCCTGTTTTGTGTTGGACATCGCTCAATCACTCTTAGGTGGCTCTTATTCAAGGGCGCGGATTTTACCGGAATGGCTAACCAAAAACTATACAACCGAGGTTGTCAGGCCGAACAATATTTACGGTCAGCTTCTGTCCCTTGTCGTCAGGGAGGCTGTGCCCGCTCATGAGGGTGGCCACCGCCGTCCCCTCGCCGCCGGGGAAGCCTGGCCCTGGTTGACCCGGGTGGAGGGGACAAGCACACAGGACTTCTTTGAGTTGGCTTAAATCTGATAGGGTGGCATGTCCGCTGATGGGATATTCAAGGAGCACACAATGAAGAGCCGATCCTGGTTGATTGCCGCCGTCCTGGCACTTGCATCTGGCCCCAGCCATGCCGACTGGGCGAAATTGAAGGAGGCGGCCTCCGAGCTTGGCACCGCGGTGAGCGACACCAGCAAGGAAGCCTGGCAGGGGATCACCGACTTCTCCAAGGCGACCTGGGAGTCAGTCTCCAGCTGGGGAGCCGATGCCTACAACAAGGCGGGCGCCTGGTCGGAAGAGAGCGCCGCCACCGGCAAGGAGTGGCTGACGGCCGCCGACAAGAAGCTCGACACCATGCTCGAACCCAAGACCCCCGCTGAGGCCAGAACCGCCCTGGATACCATGGCCGATACCGCCCTGGTGCGGCTGTTCAACGAGCAACCCTCCGCCAAGCTGCTGTTTGACCAGGCCTACGGCTATGCGGTGTTCGACTCGCGCAAGTTCTCCCTGATGGTGCACACCAACCAGGGATCCGGGGTTGCCATCAATCGCAAGACGGGCAAGCACACCTATATGAAGATGTTTGGTGCCGGGCTGGCCGCCGGCATGGGGGGTAAGTTCTACCAGCAGGTGGTGCTGTTTGAAGACAAGGCCAGGTTCGATGCCTTCGTCAACAAGGGCTGGGAGGCCACCTCCGAAGTGGGGGCCGTGGCCGGCAAGGAGAGCGCCGAGCTGACCGCCAAGTACAATGGCGGCATGGCCATCTACCAGATAGGGGAGAAGGGACTGCTGCTCGATGCCAATATCTCGGGTTCCAAATACTGGCTGGATGACGATCTGAACAAGTGACGGTGGTCGCTGGCAGCGATCCGGTATTTTTCTTTTATCATGTTGAAATACTGCCTGTTTAAATGACGTGACTTGCAGTAAAAAGGGGGCCTTCGGCCCTCTTTTTCATGGGCGAAAGCAAGACACAGTCGTTAAACAAGGAGAGTGGTATGACCCAGGCATCTGAATCTGCCGTGGACTGGCGCCGGGAGTGGGAGCGGCAGAGCATCTATCTGCGGTTGCAGGAGGGCAGCCCCATGGTCCTCTGGGTCAATGGTGATGAGGTCGAGCCCCTGACGGAAGGGGCGGCAAAGGGGATCACCTTCGGCTGGGGACGGGCGGACGAGGGGACAATGGCGCTGGCGCTCGCCATCGTCGCCAGGCTGGTGGCGGTGGGCCTGGTGGCCCCTGAGCAGGCCACCGAGAAGGCGCACTTCCTGCACGACGAGGTGCTGGTCAAGCTGCCAGCGGACGAGCACCGAGATCTGCATCTCGGTTATCTGAAGCTGGTGCTGGGGTGACATGAGCCGGGACTAGGGCGCCCGCTTGTGGCTGCCCCTTAGCGCCGGCGGCCAGCCCCTTCTTCCCGGTTGGCACTCTAATTGCTTAAGGCTTGCCAGTGTCAATGATTTGTCTGGGAAGGGAAGATGGAAATAAGCGCAAGCAGCCTGATGCAAGAGATGCAGGCACTCAAGGTAGAAGCCGGTGCCACGCCGCTGACCCAGCCCGGTCGTCCGGTCAACTCGGATTTCGGTCAGATGCTGCAGCAGGCCCTCGACAACGTCAACGAATTGCAGGGCAGCGCCAACGATCTGCGCACCCGGTTCGATATGGGCGACAAGTCGGTGGACCTGTCCGAGGTGATGATCGCCGGGCAGAAATCCTCCATCGCCTTCGAGGCGACGGTGCAGGTGCGTAACAAGATGGTCGATGCCTACAAGACCATCATGAACATGCCGGTATAAGCGATCTCAATCAATCACGGCGACTGAACATCGTGAAGATGTCGGCAATAAGAGATCTCAATAAATTTTGACGACAGATCATCATGAAGATGTCAGCAATGATGAGCATGTCAGCAATAAGGACCTGAAGAGTGGCTAACGATCCAAACGGCGATCTGCTGATGAACAACGAGGGGGCTGCCGCCCTCGATGAGCACGAGCAGAAGAGCTCGGCCCTGGGCTTCTTGTCCAACACCGATGTGTTGCGGCAGATCACCCTGATCCTGGGGTTGACCATCTGTCTGGCCATCGCCGTCTTCATCCTGCTGTGGGGCAAGGAGCCGGAGATGCGTCCCCTCGGCACCTTCAACACCCAGGAGCTGGTCTCCACCCTGGATTACCTGGATCAGCAGAAGATCCCCTATCAGGTCGATGGCAAGAGCGTGCTGGTCAGCGCCGAGAATTATGCGGACATCCGGCTGCGCCTGACCCGCGCCGGCCTCGCCAGCAGCAGCGAGGCCAGCAACGATGGCGAAGCCATACTGCTCAAGGACTCCAGCTTCGGGGTCAGCCAGCGCATGGAGAGCGAGCGTCTGAAACTGAGCCGCGAGCGCCAGCTGGCGAGCGCCATCGAGCAGTTCCAGAACGTCGCCAAGGCCCAGGTTCTGTTGGCCATTCCCAAGGACAACGTATTCGCCCGCAACGAACGCAAGCCGAGCGCCACAGTCGTGCTGAGCCTGAAAGGGGCAGCGCTGGGCCAGGGGGAGGTGGACTCCATCGTCGACATGGTCGCCTCCGCCGTGCACGGCCTGGAGCCGACCCGCGTCACTGTGACCGATCAGAACGGTCGCCTGCTCAACTCCGGCTCCCAAGACCCGCTCTCTGCCCAGACTCGCAAGGAGTTTGCGATGCAGCAGAAGCAGGAGCTCGAATACAAACAAAAAATTGACGCCATCCTGATCCCCGTCCTTGGGGCTGACAACTATACGGCAGAGGTGGATCTCTCCCTCGACTTCTCCCAGCAGGAGCAGACCCGCAAGACCTACAATCCGGACCTGCCTGCGGTGCGCTCCGAGATGACGGTGGAAGAGAACAGCGCCAATGGCAGCAATGGCGGCGTGCCTGGCGCGCTCACCAATCAGCCGCCCGCCGCCTCCAGCATTCCCGAGCAGGCCGCCGGCGCTGAAGGGGGAACCGGCTCTTCCGGGCGCTCCCGCAAGGAGGCGACCCGCAACTTCGAACTGGACACCACTGTCAGCCACATCCGGCGCCAGCAGGGCGGCATCCGCCGCATGACGGTGTCGGTGGCGGTGGATTACAAGGCCGCTCCCGGCGCCGACGGTGCCGTCACCCGGGAAGCCCGCAGCCAGGCCGAGCTCGATACCCTGCGCCGTCTGCTCAGCGGCGGCCTCGGCTTTGACGTGACCAGAGGGGACACCCTGGAGGTGGTCGCCATTCCGTTCAACCGCCCCGAGCTGGAAGCCGTGGCCGACATGCCTATCTACGAGCAGCCCTGGTTCTGGCGCGCGGTGCGTATCGCCGCCTCGGTGCTGGTCATCATAGTGCTCATCGTCACAGTGGTGCGGCCCATGCTCAAGCGCCTGCTCTACCCGGATGCCAAGCCGGAAGGGGAGCTGGACTTCGACAACCACACAGTGCTGGGTGGGGATGACGAGCTGAGCCTGCTGGCGGCCCAGGCCGAGGCAGAGCCGGTGTTCGGCCTGCGGGATGGCCAGCTCAAGCTGCCTGACTTGCACCGTGACGAGGACCTGCTCAAGGCCGTGCGTGCCTTGGTAGCGAATGAACCAGACCTGGCCGCTCAGGTCATCAAAGAATGGGTAACGAACCGAGATGCCTGAAGAGAAGAAAAACCAAGTCACCGGTAACGAGATTACCGACAACCAGCGCCAGATCCTCGACCAGATGGCCGGGATGGAGATGGCGGCGGTGCTGATGCTGAGCCTCAACGAGGAGGATGCCGCCCAGATCTTCCGTCATCTCGAGCCCAAGCAGGTGCAGCGGCTCGGCATGTCCATGGCCTCCATGTCGGATTTCAGTCACGACCGTGTGGCGGCGGTGCATCGTCAATTTATCGACGACATCCAGAAATACACCAACATCGGCATCGGCAGCGAAGACTTCGTGCGCAAGGCCCTGGTGGCGGCGCTCGGGGAGGACAAGGCCAGCAACCTGGTGGATCAGATCATCCTGGGGTCCGGCGCCCGCGGCCTCGACTCCCTCAAGTGGATGGATGCCCGCCAGGTGGCCAGCATCATCCAGAACGAGCACCCGCAGATCCAGACCATAGTCCTCTCCTATCTGGAGCCGGAGCAGTCCGCCGAGATACTGAGCCAGTTCCCGGAGCAGGTGCGCCTGGATCTGGTGATGCGTATCGCCAACCTCGAAGAGGTGCAACCGGCGGCGCTGCAAGAGCTCAACGACATCATGGAAAAGCAGTTCGCCGGTGCGGCCGGGGCCCAGGCGGCCAAGATGGGTGGCCTCAAGGCTGCCGCCAACATCATGAACTACCTGGACACCAACATCGAAGGCCAGCTGATGGACTCCATCCGCGAGTCGGACGAGGAGATGAGCCAGCAGATCCAGGACTTGATGTTCGTGTTCGAGAACCTCATCGACGTGGACGATCGGGGCATCCAGACCCTGCTGCGGGAAGTGCCGGGGGATCTGCTGCAACGGGCCCTCAAGGGCTCGGACGACCAGATGCGCGAGAAGGTCTTCAAGAACATGTCCAAGCGGGCCGCCGAGATGCTGGCGGACGATCTCGAGGCCATGGGGCCGATCCGGGTCTCAGAGGTGGAAGCCGCCCAGAAGGAGATCCTCTCCACCGCACGCCGTCTGGCGGACGCGGGCGAGATCATGCTGGGGGCTGGCGGTGGCGAAGAGTTCCTCTAAGCCATGGGCAATGGAATGTGCGATGATGTCGCCCCCTTCGTCCGGCACCCTAGGAGTGTCTTTCGCACATGAATAACAAGAACAGCAAGCTGCGGGGCTATGTCAGACCCGAGGCGGACGAGACCCGGGTGGAAGCCTGGGGTTGGCCCGAGATGGAGGTCGAATCCGAGATCCAGAGCAATGCCCTGGGGCTCGGCCCTGACTGGTATCGCCAGGAGCAGGCGGACGAGATGCCGCCCGAGGAGCAGCCCGAGGAGCCCACCCCCAGCATCACCGCCGAAGAGGTGGAGGCAATCCGCCAGGCCGCCTGGGAAGAGGGGCTGGCCGAGGGGCGAGAGGCCGGCTTTGCCAAGGGGCTGGAGGAGGGCAAGCTGGAAGGCTTGCAGCAGGGTCATCAGGCGGGTCTGGAGCAGGGCCGCGAAGAGGGGCTGGCCCTGGGCCGCGACCAGGTGGAGCAGGAGATTGCCCACTGGCAGGGGCTCGTCTCCCGCCTCGCCAATCCCCTGAGCGAGCAGGACAGCGCCGTGGAGCAGCAGCTCATCGCCCTGGTCCAGCAGCTCGCCCGCGCCCTCATTCGCCACGAGGCCGAGACCTCCCCAAGACTGTTGCTTGAGGCCCTCAAGCAGGGTCTTGCCCTGCTGCCCGCCGCCGAGCAAGGGGTCACCCTGATGCTGCACCCGGACGACATGGCCCGGGTCGAGCAGGCCTTCGGCGCCGAGGAGTGTGCCCGGCGTCACTGGCGGCTGCAAAGCGATCCCACCCTATCCCCGGGGGATCTGCAGCTGGCCACCGAACTCTCCAGCATCGATCTGACCCTCTCGGGGCGCATCGATCAACTGCTGCGCAACTTCCTTCGTGACAATGCCGACTGACACCCTGTTCCGCTCTGGCACAGGGAAGCCAGGCTGCTGCGCACTGTCTCCCGGCCTGGTGACAATGGCGGCAGGCTCCCTGTCTCTGCCTCTTTCCCCTTTCTCACTGGAGGCGCGATGACAGCATCCCTGCTCAGTCGACTGCAAGGCTACCGGGTCCGCGATCTCGCCCCCATACCGCCGGTGGCGGGCAAACTCACCCGGGTGGTTGGGCTGACCCTGGAGGCTATCGGCTGCCGCGCCGCCATCGGGGCCTTGTGCCGCATCGACACCCAGGATGGCATGCTGGAGGCCGAAGTGGTGGGCTTCTCCGGCGATCGGCTGTTTCTGATGCCGAGCGAGCAGCTCAAGGGGATCATTCCCGGTGCCCGTGTGGTGCCCATCACCGAGGATCACGGCATCCCGGTGGGCATGAACCTGCTCGGCCGGGTCATAGACGGCATAGGCCAGCCCCTGGACGGGCTGGGCCCCATCATCTCCTCCCAGACGGTGCAGTTCGCCCAGCATCGCATCAACCCGCTGGCCCGTCGTCCCATCCATGAGCCCATGGATGTAGGGGTGCGCGCCATCAACGCCGTGCTCACCGTGGGGCGGGGCCAGCGGATGGGGCTGTTCGCCGGCTCCGGGGTCGGCAAGTCGGTGCTGCTCGGCATGATGACCCGCGGCTCTGTGGCGGATGTGGTAGTGGTGGGCCTCATCGGTGAGCGGGGCCGGGAGGTGAAGGAGTTCATCGAGGAGATCCTCGGTGCCGAGGGGCGCGAACGTGCCGTGGTGGTGGCGGCACCGGCCGATGCCTCGCCGCTGATGCGCCTCAAGGGGTGCGAGACGGCGCTCGCCATCGCCGAGTATTTCCGCGAGCAGGGGCTCAACGTGCTGCTGCTGATGGACTCCCTCACCCGCTACGCCCAGGCCCAGCGCGAGATCGCCCTGGCAGTGGGTGAGCCGCCGGCCACCAAGGGCTATCCGCCCTCGGTGTTTGCCAAATTGCCGGCACTGGTGGAGCGGGCCGGCAACGGCAGCGACGGTCAGGGCTCCATCACGGCCTTTTTCACCGTGCTGACGGAGGGGGACGATCTGCAGGATCCCATCGCCGACGCGGCGCGGGCCATCCTGGATGGCCACATAGTGCTGGCGCGGGAGCTGGCGGATGCGGGCCATTACCCGGCCATCGACATCGAAAAATCCATCAGCCGGGTCATGCCCATGGTGACCTCCCCGGAGCACATGGAGCTGGCGCGCGCCTTCAAGCAGTTCTACTCCCTCTATCAGCAGAACCGGGATCTCATCACCATAGGCGCTTACAGCCAGGGATCGGATCCGCGCATCGACAGGGCCATCATCCAGAAACCCTATCTGGATCAGTTCTTGCAGCAGAAAATGCGCGAGGTGGTTCCCTACGACGAGGGTCTGCAATCCCTGCACATGGTGGCCATGCCGCTGATGCGTTAACCGGTGGAGTGTCGTGATGAGTAAAGGATTAACGTTGCTGGCGGGCCGACTGCTGGAGGCCGAGCAGCAGGCCGCCATGGCGCTGGCCAAGGCCCAGCAGGATCTCAAGCTGTTCATGGATCAGCAAAACGCCCTCAACCAGTACCGCCAGATCTATCACCAGCAGTGGACAGACCGCGGCCTGCAGGGGATCACGCCCCAGCAGAACAGCCAGTATCACGCCTTCATCAACAAGCTGGAAAATGCGGCGACCCAGCAGTATGAAGGGGTGTTGCAGGTGCGCGAGGCGCTGGCCCAATGTCGTACCCAGTGGCTCGAAGCCCAGCAGCGGCGCAAGGCCGTCGAGCTGCTGCTCGAGAAGCAGGCGGGACGAGCCCAGCTGAAGGCCCAGCGTCAGGAGCAGAAGATGCTGGACGATTACGCCATACTGCGACGCTATCACCATTCTGGCCTGTAACTTGCTTTCTATTGCCAACACAGGCTAAGACGCCGCCTCCGCCCCCCGGATGTGCGGTCATCACCGGATTGTCGTCAGGGATCCCAGCATGATACAGACCAAGTTGAACCTAGCGCCCAGCCAGGCAATCCCTGCCGACGGCGCCCTGTCGCCCTCGCTCCTCGCCGGGGGGGAAGGAAAGGATCTGTCGCTGGCGGACGGCAAGGCCGCATTTGCCGATGCCATGGCCAGAGCCCAGCTGCTGGGCCAGGAGCCATCGGCCAGTCAAGGGGGTGACGAGGCCCAGGCTGCGGCCACTTTGGATGCCAAATCTTTGGCGTCTGCCGAGGCAACTGGCGATCAGGAGCTGCCCACCAAGACGCCATCTGATGAGGTCGAGCTTCCCCCCGAGGATTTTCTGCAGCAGCTGCAGGCCTCCCTCAGGCAGGATGTCAGCCTGGTGGTGCCCCCTGCCTTGCCCCCCCAGGAGGTGACGGCGACCGTCGACGGCAATGACTTGCCGCCCGAGTCGCATCCTGTGTCACAGGCTGCGGGGCCTGTGACGGCGGGAACGGTACCAGCCTCACCGGTGGTCGCCGATGGGCTGGGCGCAGAGGCGATCCCCCTTGAAAATGAAGAGAACGGGCTCGCCGCTGGCAAGGTGCCCGTCGCCGCAGGCAAGGGTCAGCCCTCGGAGCCGCAGCAGAGCGAGCAGGCCACTGCCGAAGACAAGCCAGCGGCGCCCAAGGCCGGCCAGCCGGCAGATGCGGTGGCGACTGAACCCTTGTCTGGCGAGGCGCGGGCGGCCCTGCTTGCCAAGGTGGTGGCCGGTGAGGCCGCCCCTGCGCCGGCGAGCCAGGGGCCTGTGGCGGGCACGAAGCCGTCCGATCCAGTTTTCCATGATGAACAGATCAGCGCGGCCTCTGCGACCACAGCCAGGGCCTTCGACGCTGGCGTGGTCAGGGTCGAGCCGCAGGGTGGGGCGCAGGCCACACCAGAACCTGGCTCTGCCGGTGGCGAGGGCGACAAGGCGAGCCCGGCAGGCGACGCCCGGGAGGCCAAGCCAAGCGCGGCCCCTACCCCCAGAGCCGAGACGACGGCCAGTGGCACCACTCCCCAGCCCGCCCCATCCAGCCCGGATCCCGTGCTGACGGCGCCCCAGCAGACGCTGGCGCGTCACGAGTCCCAGGGGCCGCAAGCCTCGCTGACGGCGCTCTCGGCCGGCATCCAGCAGATGGAGGCCGAACCCGCGGTGGCCGTCGGAGCCGCCGTTGAACTCAAGCCGGCGGCGCAGAAATCCAGACTCGATGAGCTGGGCAAGCAGCTCGGGATCGAGGCCAAGGGCAACGAGCCGAGCGAGGGAAGCCAGCCGCTACAGCATGCCCAGAGCAGCGATGGCAAACCGGCTGCCGAGGTGAGTGCGCGGCGGGAGCCCCAGAGCCTGCCGCATCTCAAGCTGGCCACCCCGGAGGCGCCGGCCCAGTTGCACCAGAAGGTGAACCTGATGCTGGCGGACAAGCTGCAGCAGGCGGAGATCCAGCTAGACCCCCTGGGCCTTGGCAAGATGAAGATCCAGATCCAGCTAGACAGTGCCAGCCAGGCCAACGTCCACTTCGTGGTGCAGCATGGTCAGACCCGGGAGATGCTGGAGCAGGCCATGCCCAGGCTGCGGGACATGCTGGCGGGGCAGGGGATCCAGCTCGGTCAGACAGTGGTGCAACAACAGGCACAGCAGCAGGGGCAACAGCAGCAGGGACAGCCGCCATCGCAGGGCCAGTCTGGCTTCGGCGGTCAGGGTCAGCAAGGGGGAGGCTTTGCCGGTGGCGACCAGTCGGAGGGGGGAGGGCAGGGCCCGCACCCTGAGTCTGCTGGTGGAATCGACAAACGATGCCGGAATTGATTTCTATGCTTGATGCCTGCCCGAGTAAGTTTATGATACCGAACAAGTTTGAGACTAGGGTGGACAAGGGATGGCAGACGATAACGAACTGACGCTGAAGGACCCGGCGGCGGCCAAGAAAAAGAAGCTGATCATGATAGTCGCCCTGGTCGTCATCCTTCTGGGTGGCGGCGGGGCCGGTGCCTGGTTCATGTTTGCCGGTTCGGACGAACCGGCGGCCGACACGGCCGAGACCAAGCCCGAAGCCAGTGCGCCCCAGCCCTCCCTCTATGTGGGCATGCCGCGTCCCTTCGTGTTCAATGTGGCGGGCGGGCAGCGGGATCGGCTGGTGCAGATCAAGATCCAGCTGATGGTGCGCGGGGCCGCTGACGAGACCCTGGCCAAACAGAATATTCCCCTGATCGAAGGGACCCTGCTGCGGGTCTTCAGTGCGGCCACCGCCGAGCAGCTGATGACCTTCGAGGGCAAGGAGAAGCTGCGTCAGGATTCATTGGAAGAGTGTCGCCGGGTCCTCAAGGATCTGGTCTCTTCCCCCGTAATAGAACAAGTGCTGTTTACCGGCTTTGTCATGCAATGAAAGGTGAAGCGTGAGCGATCTGTTAAGTCAGGACGAAATTGATGCCCTGCTGCACGGTGTCGATGATGTCGAAGAGGAAGAGCTAGGGGCGGCCGGGGATCCCGGTATAGCCCAGTTTGACTTCTCCTCCCAGGACCGCATCGTCCGTGGCCGCATGCCGACCCTGGAGCTGGTGAACGAGCGGTTCGCCCGTCACATGCGCATCAGCCTGTTCAACATGATGCGGCGCACCGCCGAGGTGTCGATCAACGGCGTGCAGATGCTCAAGTTCGGCGAATACGTGCACACCCTGTTCGTGCCGACCAGCCTGAACATGGTGCGCTTCCGCCCCCTCAAGGGGACGGCGCTCATCACCATGGAGGCGCGTCTCGTCTTCATCCTGGTGGAGAACTTCTTCGGCGGCGATGGTCGCTATCACGCCAAGATCGAGGGGCGCGAGTTCACCCCCACCGAGCGGCGCATCATCCAGATGCTGCTCAAGCTGGTGTTCGAGGACTACAAGGATGCCTGGGCGCCCGTGATGGACGTCGGCTTCGAATACCTCGACTCGGAAGTGAACCCGGCCATGGCGAACATCGTCAGCCCCACCGAGGTGATCGTCGTGAGCTCCTTCCACATCGAGCTGGATGGCGGCGGCGGCGACTTCCACGTGGCCATGCCCTACTCCATGCTCGAACCCATCCGCGAGCTGCTGGATGCCGGGGTGCAGAGTGACAAGGGCGACACAGACGTACGCTGGAGCAAGGCCCTGCGCGACGAGATCATGGACGTCAAGGTGGAGCTCAAGGCCAAGCTGCTGGAGACAGAGCTCTCCCTGCGCGAGCTGATGGAGCTGCAACCCGGCGACATCATACCGGTGGAGATGCCGGAGAACCTGCTGGTCTTCGTGGAGGACCTGCCTACCTTCCACGCCAAGATGGGGCGCACCAAGGAGAACGTGGCGCTCAAGATAGTGGACAAAATCAAGCGCCCTGACGGAGTCAAGACAGAGATGCATCTGGTGACCCGTGGGGGCGTGCGCATCGATGGCGAGGCCGAGCTGGAAGAGCTCGAACGCAGCATCGCCGATAAACAGCCCTAACAGACCCGTCGCCTGCGACCTGGGTCACGAAGCAGCATGAGGAATTGAAGATGAGCGGAACCGATGACGAGCAGGATCTGATGGCTGACGCCTGGGCTGCCGCGCTGGAAGAGCAGGTAACGGCCGAGGCCAAGCCCGCCCCCCTGGAGGAGCTGAGAGACGACGCCCCCATCAGTGCCGAGGAGCGGCGCAAGCTGGACACCATTCTGGATATTCCGGTGACCATCGCCATGGAAGTGGGACGCAGCCAGATCAGCATTCGCAACCTGCTGCAGCTGAATCAGGGCTCTGTCGTGGAGCTGGATCGGGTGGCGGGCGAGCCCCTGGATGTGCTGGTCAACGGCACCCTGATCGCCCACGGCGAGGTGGTGGTGGTGAACGACAAGTTCGGCATCCGTTTGACCGATGTCATCAGCCAGATAGAACGGATCAAGAAGCTCAAATGATCCGTGCCATCGCCCTGTTGTTGTTCGCTGTCCCCGCACTGGCCAACCCGGGGGCTGGCACCACTCCCCCCAGCATCACCTCCTGGCTGCTCTCCAGCCTGATGGTGATCGGCCTCATCCTGGTGCTGGGCTTCCTGCTCAAGAAGAGCAAGCTCACCCAGGTGATGGGGGGCGGCCAGATGAAGGTCATCGCCACCCTGCCGCTCGGGTACAAGGAGAAGCTGATGGTGGTCAAGGTGGGCGAGCAACAGCTGCTCATCGGGGTGACGCCGCAGCAGGTCAACTTCCTCTATCGCCTGGAAGAGCCCCTGGACGAGCGTCAGCCCCAGGCCTTCTCCCAGCAGCTCGGCAAATTGATGGGCAAGCATGAAAAAAGTTAACTGGATCGGGTTGCTGGGCATGCTGTCCGTGCTGCTGTCGCCCCTGGCGATGGCCCAGGACGGCATGTCGGCGCTGACCGTCAAGACCATGGCGGATGGCAGCCAGGAGTACAGCCTGACCCTGCAGGTGCTGGCGCTGATGACCGCGCTCTCCTTCCTGCCGGCCATTGTCATCATGATGACCTCCTTCACCCGGATCATAGTTGTGCTCGGGATCCTCAGACAGGCCATAGGCCTGCAGCAGAGTCCGTCCAACCAGGTGCTGATCGGCATCGCCCTCTTCATGTCCTTCTTCATCATGTCCCCTGTGCTGGATCGCATCAACGAAGAGGCATTGCAGCCCTATCTGGCGGAGACCATAGGGCCCAAGGAGGCGCTGGAGAAGGCCGAGCTGCCCATCCACCAGTTCATGCTGGCCCAGACCCGGATCAAGGATCTCAACACCTTCATGGAGATAGCGAACGTGCAGGTGGCCGAGCCGGCGGATGTGCCGCTGCGGGTGCTGATCCCGGCCTTCGTCACCAGCGAGCTCAAGACCGCCTTCCAGATAGGCTTCATGCTGTTTCTGCCCTTCCTGGTCATAGATCTGGTGGTGGCGAGCATACTGATGGCCATGGGGATGATGATGTTGTCTCCCATGCTGGTCTCCCTGCCGTTCAAGCTGATGCTGTTCGTCATGGTGGACGGCTGGAACCTGATCCTGGGCTCTCTGGCGACCAGCTTCGGGCTGGGGGCGGGGTGATGCTGTCCCTCAAGCTCATCCCGGTGTCCCTGGCCAGGCTGGCCGGGACGGGCGGTTAAGCAGCGCAAGGAGCACGAACATGAGTCCTGAAACCTTTGTCGACGTATTCCGTGAGGCGCTCTGGCTGGTGACCATAATGGTGTGCGCCGTTATCCTGCCGAGCCTGATGGTGGGGCTGGTCGTCGCCATCTTCCAGGCCGCCACCTCCATCAACGAACAGACCCTGAGCTTCCTGCCCCGTCTCGTGGTCACCCTGCTGGCCCTGGGGGCAGGAGCCCACTGGGGCTTGCAGAGCCTGATGGACTTCTTCCAGCTGATGGTGAGCCAGATCCCCGAGGTGGTCGGCTGATGCCCGTGTCGGCATTAGCGACCATCAGGCTGCCGATGACAGCCAGTCCCACGGCTTCGGTAGCGGCGGCATGAGCTATACCACTGCGGTGATCATGGAGTGGCTGGCGTCCGTGCTCTGGCCCCTTGCCCGGGTGAGCAGCCTGCTGATGGTGATGGCGGTGTTCGGCAGCCGGCTGGCTCCTGCGAACGTTCGCATGGGGCTGGCGCTCGCCATCACCTTCATCATCGCCCCCCTGCTGCCCCCCATGCCCAAGGTGGAGCTGTTCTCCGTCGGCAGCTTCCTGGTGCTGGGGCAGCAACTGCTCATCGGCATAGCGCTCGGCCTCATGACCCAGTTTCTGCTGGAAAGCTTCGTGATGGCGGGCCAGATCATCGCCATGCAGACCAGCCTGGGCTTCGCCACCCTGGTGGATCCCATGAACGGCCAGTCGGCCCCCGTGGTGGGTCAGTTCTACCTGATGCTGGCGACCCTGGTGTTTCTGGCGGTGGACGGCCACCTCCTGATGATCAGGATGGTGGTGCTGAGCTTCGAGACCCTGCCGGTCTCGGACAGCGGGCTCAGTCTGCCCGCCATCCGCAGCCTGGTGAGTTTCCTCGGGGTCATGTACCAGGCCTCCCTGGTGATGGCGCTGTCGGCCATCATAGCCCTGCTGCTCATCAACTTCGCGTTCGGGGTCATGACCCGGGCGGCCCCCCAGCTCAACATCTTCAGCATCGGCTTTGCGGTCAGCATGATGTCGGGCCTGTTCATCCTCTGGCTCACCATAGGCGGCTTCATGGGGCACTTCGACTCCCTCTGGGAGCGGGTGCAGGAGACCAGCTGCGAGCTTATCCAGGTCCAGTGCCTGGGGGGGCAAAATGGTTGATACCGGTCTGAAACATCGCCTTGTCTGCTGTGCGTGGGGGTTAGCTCGACATGGCGACTTGATGTGCCTGAGAGGCCAGCATGGCTGATACCGATCAGGAACGCACAGAACAACCCACGGGCAAACGACTGCAACAGGCCCGGGAAAAAGGGCAGATTGCACGTTCCAAGGAGCTGGGTACCGCCAGCGTCCTGCTGGCGACCGTGTTTGGCTTGCTGATGATCAAGGAGAGCCTGGCTGGCGCCATGGTCAAGGTGCTCACCATGGGCTTTACCCTGGACCGGGATCAGGCTTTCGATCCCAACGCCATGGGGGTCATGCTGCCCACCCTGCTGTGGGAGTTGCTGCAACCCCTCGGCCTGCTGTTCCTGCTGGTGACCATAGCCGCCTTCGTGGGCAACACCCTGCTGGGGGGGATGAACTTCTCCTCCGAGGCCATGCTGCCCAAGTGGAGCAAGCTGAGCCCCTTGAGTGGTTTGAAGAGGATGTTCGGGGTGCAGTCCCTGGTGGAGCTCGTCAAGTCCATCGCCAAGGTGGTGTTCATCAGCCTGTTCGCCTGGTGGATGCTGTCGAGCCAGTTCAATCACCTGCTCAATCTCTCCCTCGAGGGCTTCCCCGGCGGCATCATAGACGCCCTGGATCTGCTGCTGTGGATGCTGATCATCCTCTGCTGCGCCCTGATCCCCATAGTCGCCATAGACGTGCCCTTCCAGACCTGGAACCACAATCGCCAGCTCAAGATGACCAAGCAGGAGATCAAGGACGAGTTCAGGGACAGTGAGGGCAAGCCCGAGGTAAAGGGCAAGATCCGCCAGTTGCAGATGCAGATGGCGATGCGCCGCATGATGGGGGATGTGCCCAAGGCGGACGTCATCATCACCAACCCGACCCACTACTCCGTGGCCCTGAAGTACGACGCGGGCAAGCCAGGCGCCGCTCCCAAGGTGCTGGCCAAGGGGGTGGACGAGGTGGCGATGAAGATCAGGGAGATAGCGCGGGAATACGACATCCCGGTGATGTCCTCGCCGCCCCTGACCCGGGCCATCTACCACGCCACCGAGATTGGCCAGGAGATCCCCGAGGGACTCTTTGCCGCCGTGGCCCAGGTGCTGGCCTATGTCTATCAGCTCAAGAAGTTCCGCCGTGGCCGTGGCCGCCGCCCGACCCCGGTCGCCAGGGATCTGCCCATTCCACCGGAATATCGCAAGTAGCCCGGTGTTTTGGGAGGCGTTGGCCGTCTCCGCCGCCAAGGTCTGTCCACTATGCCGCCGGACTA
Organism: Aeromonas ichthyocola; assembly: GCF_046087985.1. Classification (NCBI taxonomy): domain Bacteria; kingdom Pseudomonadati; phylum Pseudomonadota; class Gammaproteobacteria; order Aeromonadales; family Aeromonadaceae; genus Aeromonas; species Aeromonas ichthyocola. Next base: position 700,313 of record NZ_JBJSWH010000001.1, on the reverse strand, counting down.
TTGCAAGCAGTCTGTGCTCTGAGGCGTTGGCTGTCTCCACCGCCAGAGAGCTGTCCGCCATGTTCCGCCGGAATATCCTAAGTACCCCCGCACTCCGCCCTGTTTGCCATCAAGCTACCCGAACGTGTCCTCCGACGGACTTCTGACAGCATCAAAATAAAATCCCAATAGATCAATGTGTTGAGTAATTGGCTTGATATTTGCTTTCATTCGGCATCGGCAGTTGTAAATCGAGAAGAACGATGGGATTCAAGGCTGGAGTGAGCCGTTTCAAAGAGTACAGATGGTTGCTCAGCAAGGGGATAGGGACCCCGCTGCTGGTGCTCGCCTCTCTCGGGATGGTGGTACTCCCCATACCGCCCCTGATGCTGGATATCCTCTTCTCCTTCAACATCGCACTCTCCATAGTGGTGCTGCTGGTGGCCGTCTATACCCGCCGGCCGCTGGAGTTTGCCGCCTTCCCCACGGTCCTGCTGATAGCGACCCTGCTGCGGCTGGCGCTCAACGTCGCCTCCACCCGGGTGGTGCTGCTGGAAGGCCACAACGGCAGCGCGGCGGCGGGCCATGTGATCGAGGCCTTCGGCAACGTGGTGATCGGTGGCAACTATGCGGTGGGCATCATCGTCTTCATGATCCTGGTGATCATCAACTTCGTGGTGGTCACCAAGGGTGCGGGCCGGATCTCGGAGGTGAGCGCCCGCTTCACCCTGGATGCCATGCCCGGCAAGCAGATGGCCATAGATGCGGACCTTAACGCCGGTCTCATCAACCAGGAAGAGGCCAAGAAGCGCCGTCAGGACGTGACCCAGGAAGCTGACTTCTACGGCTCCATGGACGGTGCCTCCAAATTCGTGAAGGGGGATGCCGTCGCCGGCATCATGATTCTCTTCATCAACATCATCGGTGGCTTCATCATCGGCATGATGCAGCACCAGCTCAGCTTCGGTGAAGCGGCCGAGATCTACACCCTGCTCGCCATAGGTGACGGCCTGGTGGCCCAGATACCCTCACTGCTGCTCTCCATCGCCGCCGCCATCATAGTCACCCGTCAAAATACCGATCAGGACATGGGCACGGCCGTGCTCGGCCAGCTGTTCGAGAACCCCAAGGCGCTGGTGATCTCCGCCGGCATACTGCTGATGATGGGCAGCGTGCCCGGCATGCCACACCTGGCCTTCCTGAGTCTGGGGGCCGTGGCGGCGGTGGGGGCCTGGTGGCTGCTGCGCCGGGAGAAACTGAACAAGGCCAGGGTGGCGAGCGGTGAACTCTTGCCGGCCCAGGGCGATGCCCCGGTGGAGCAGAAGGACCTGAGCTGGGACGACGTCATGCCGGTAGACATCATAGGTCTGGAGGTGGGCTATCAGCTCATCCCGCTGGTGGACAAGAACCAGGGTGGCGAGCTGCTCAACCGGATCAAGGGGGTGCGCAAGAAGCTCTCTCAGGAGTTCGGCTTCCTGGTGCCTGCGGTGCACATCCGCGACAACCTGGATCTCGCCCCCAATCAGTACCGCATCACCCTGATGGGGGTGAGCACCGGCGAGGCCACCGTCTATCACGACAAGGAGATGGCCATCAACCCGGGCCAGGTGTTCGGCCAGATCCAGGGCATAGCGACCCAGGACCCCGCGTTCGGACTGGAAGCTGTCTGGGTCGCCAAGGAGCAGGTCTCCCAGGCCCAGACCCTGGGTTATACCGTGGTGGACGCGGCCACCGTCGTGGCCACCCACCTGAGCCAGATCCTCTCCAACCATGCCGCCCTGCTGCTGGGTCACGACGAGGTGCAGCAACTGCTGGACATGATAGGGAAGCATCAGAGCAAGCTGGTGGAAGGGCTGGTTCCCGAGGTGATCAGCATGGGCAACCTGGTCAAGGTATTGCAAAATCTCCTCAATGAAGGCGTGCCAATTCGCGATATGCGCACTATCCTGCAGACCCTCGTGGAATATGCGCCACGCAGCCCGGACCCGGAAGTGCTGACCGCCGCCTGCCGTATCGCCCTGCGCAGGCTGATAGTGCAGGAGATTGCCGGCCCCGAGCCCGAGCTGCCGGTGATCACCCTTTCACCAGAACTGGAACGCATATTGCATCAATCCCTGCAAGCAGGTGGGGGAGATGGCGCCGGTATAGAACCGGGACTGGCGGAGCGGATGCAGCGCTCCCTGGTGGAAGCCACTCAACGACAAGAACTGGAAGGCCAGCCGGCCGTGCTTCTGACATCGGGGATATTGCGCAATACCCTGGCGAAATTTGTCAAGAATGCCATTCCTGGATTACGCGTCCTGTCTTATCAGGAAGTGCCTGATGACAAGCAGATCCGCATCGTCAGTGCGGTGGGACAGGGCTAGTTAGCGGAGATGACGGGTGAAGATTAAGCGGTTTTTTGCCAAAGACATGCGAACGGCGCTGGCCGAGGTCAAGGAGACGCTCGGGCCGGATGCCGTCATCATGTCCAACAAAAAGGTCACCGGTGGGGTGGAGATAGTCGCGGCCGTCGATTATCAGTCCCAGGTGCCTGGACCTAAAGATGCGCCGGTTCGCCGTCAGTTGAACGATGAAAGCGTCAATATCTCGTCTGCAGGCAAGCAGATGACGCGCTCGGCTCCCCCCAAGGAGCAGAACGAATACTATGCCGATACCCTGGCGGCCCTGCTGGCGCGCCAGCAGAAGCTCAACCCTGCCAATCCGGCGGGCGGCAACGCCGCTCAGGGTTCATGGCCTGCGAATGGGGCGGGCAACGGCACCCCATCTCCGGCACCTTGGTCCGGGAATGGGGCCGCTGGCGGCAATCAGTCCGCGGGACTGGCGTCCGCCAACGGCGCACCCAGGACGCTGGCCGAACAGGGCCAGTGGGGCGCGGCCCCCGAGCCTGCCAAGCCGAAGGCACGTCCTGCCCCCGGCCCCCGTGCTGCCCAACCCGCCCCGCGGGATCAGGAGATGGAGGGGATGCGCAAGGAGATGGCCAGCATCCGCAAGCTGCTGGAGCACCAGATCTCCGGTCTGATGTGGCAGGAGGTGGAGCGCCGCGAGCCGATGCGGGCGCTGCTCATCAAGGAACTCAAGAAGATGGGGTTCGATGATGCCTTCGCCGATCAGCTCGCCGGGCTTATCCCGGAAGACATGCCCATCCATCAGGCCATGGCCCAGCTGGCCGAGGTACTGACGGCCCAGCTCAAGATCAGCGAAGACGACATCTTGCGCCAGGGCGGTGCCGTGGCGCTGCTCGGCCCGACCGGGGTGGGCAAGACCACCACCATCGCCAAGCTGGCGGCCCGTTTTGCCATGAAGTATGGCGCCGAGCAGGTGGCCCTCATCACCACGGACAACTACAGGATCGGGGCCCACGAACAGCTGCAGACCTATGGTCGCATCATGGGTTGCCCGGTACGTCAGGTACGGGATGCCGAGGAGCTGGCCAACGCGCTCTATCAGTTCCGTCACCGCCGGCTGGTACTCATCGATACCGCCGGGGTAGGGCAGAGGGATATCCGTCTGACCGAGCAGCTCGACACCCTGGTCAAGAATGCCAAGGTGCGCATTCGCAGCTACCTAGTCATGTCAGCCACCTCCCAGCGACGGGTGATGCAGGAGGCGGTGGATCACTTCCGGCGCATTCCGCTCTCCGGCTGCATCCTGACCAAGCTGGACGAGAGCCTGAATCTGGGTGAGGTGATTAACGTATGCATTCAGAACGCCCTGCCCATCAGCTACATCACAGATGGACAGCGGGTGCCGGAAGATATTCAAGTTGCCAATGCGGCGCTGCTGGTCGGCGCGGCCATGGGCTCGCTGGAGCGAGAAACAGAAGACCCTTACTTCTGGGGTTCAGGCTTTGGCGAGGCCGAAGATTCGGAGTTTTATGAGTAACATGTATATGGATCAGGCGAGTGGTCTGCGCAAAATGCGTCAAAACAATCGAGTAAAAGTGATCGCCGTGTCCGGAGGCAAGGGGGGCGTTGGCAAGACCAACGTGACCCTGAACGTGGCGGGAGCCATGGCCGCCCAGGGCAAGCGGGTGTTGGTGCTGGATGCTGACCTTGGTCTGGCCAACGTCGACGTCATGCTGGGGCTGCGGGTGCACCGCAACCTCTCCCATGTGCTGGCGGGGGAGTGCACCATAGACGACATCATAGTCGAGGGGCCCTACGGCATGATGATAGTGCCGGCCACCTCGGGCACCCAGTCCATGGTCGAGCTGTCGCCGGTGCAACATGCCGAGCTCATCCGCGCCTTCAGCGAGATGAAGACCCAGGTGGACGTGCTGCTGGTGGACACGGCGGCGGGGATCTCCGACATGGTGCTGAGCTTCACCCGCGCGGCCCAGGACATCATGGTGGTGGTGTGCGACGAGCCCACCTCCATCACCGATGCCTATGCCCTGATCAAGATCCTCTCCAAGGATCACGGGGTGTTCCGCTTCAAGGTGGTGGCCAACATGGTTCGCTCCCTGCGCGAGGGGCAGGAGCTCTTCGCCAAGCTGACCCGGGTCACCGACCGTTTCCTCGACACCTCCCTGGAGCTGGTGGCCTGCGTGCCTTACGACACCAACCTGCGGGCCGCGGTGCGCAAGCAGAAGCTGATCGTCGAGGCGTTTCCCAAGTCACCCGCCTCCCTGGCATTCCGTGCCCTGGCGAACAAGGCGGCGAGCTGGCCCATCCCGAACCAGCCGGGGGGACACCTCGAATTTTTCCTGGAAAATTTATTGCAAAAGCCGGTCATAGCACAGGAAGACTCCCGTGAATAAAGCCCAAGCATACTTGCGTCATCAGGATTCCTACGTGCTGGTCGAGCGTCATGCTCCGCTGGTCAAGCGGATTGCCCAGCATTTATTGGCTCGCCTGCCAAGCAGTGTCTTGCTGGATGACCTGATCCAGGCAGGTATGATTGGGCTGCTCGAAGCCTCCCGCAACTTTGACGGCAGCAAGGGCGCCAGCTTTGAAACCTATGCCGGCATCCGCATCCGCGGCGCCATGCTCGACGAGATCCGCCGCGGGGACTGGGTGCCCCGTTCGGTGCACCGCAACAGCCGTGCCATCGCAGAGGCGATCGAGAACGTGGAGCAGGCCCATGGCCGGGATGCCAGAGACACCGAGGTAGCCGCCAACATGGGGGTCTCCCTTGGCGAATACCATGCCATGCTGCAGGATGTCTCCTGCGGCAAGATCATCGGCATCGAGGATCTCGGGGTCAGCGAGGATGTGATAGGGCATCCCGATGACGCCAGCGGTCACGGCGGCTTTGACGATCTGGCGGCCGAGCGCTTTCAGGGCGCCCTGGCCGAACACATCGCCCGCCTGCCCGAACGGGAAGCCCTGGTGCTGTCGCTGTATTACGACGAAGAGCTGAACTTGCGTGAAATCGGGGAAGTCCTGAGCGTGAGCGAGTCTCGGGTGAGCCAGATCCACAGCCAGGCCATGCACAGGCTGCGGGCCCGTTTGAGAGATTGGAATTTATAAGTGGTTGTACTGGCTACACTGGAACGCAACTCTAAGGCATAATCCGCACCATAAAACCTGCGATCTGCATCATGTAAGTGAGCCGTTTTGGCGGCTATTTAGGAGGGAATTTTGGACAAGAACATGAAAATCCTCATCGTCGACGATTTTTCAACGATGCGCCGGATTATCAAGAACTTGCTGCGTGACCTGGGATATAACAATACCCATGAAGCAGACGATGGCAACACGGCCCTGCCGATGTTGAAAAACGGCGATTATCAGTTCGTGGTCACCGACTGGAACATGCCCGGCATGCAGGGCATAGACCTGCTCAAGGCGATCCGTCTCGATGACAAACTCAAGCACCTGCCGGTACTGATGGTGACTGCGGAAGCCAAGCGCGAGCAGATCATCGAAGCCGCCCAGGCCGGGGTCAATGGCTATATCGTCAAGCCGTTCACTGCCGCCACCCTCAAAGAGAAGCTCGACAAAATCTTTGAACGAATCGGCTAAGGAGCGGCAGGGATGAAGGCCAAAACGAGTGCCATGATCTCGCTTGAACAGGCAAGGATGCTGGTTGCCCACCTGGAGCGAGAAGAGTTTGAACAGGCCGATACCATCCTCGCCGATGTGTGCGCCCCCAATGCGGCGGCCCTGTTTGACAAGGTGGGGCAGTTGACCCGCCAGTTGCACAACTCACTGCAAGATTTTCGCCTGGATCCCAGGATCCCCGACCTGGCCACCCATGAGATCCCGGATGCCCGGGAGCGGCTCAGCTATGTCATCGACATGACTGACAAGGCGGCCAATCGCACCATGGATGCGGTCGAGGCCAGTCTTCCCATCGCCGATCGGCTCAATGACAACATTCAGCTGGTGATGCCCAATTGGAATGCCCTGATGAGCCGGGATCTTGAACTGGGTCAGTTCAAGGCACTCTGCCATCAACTGAATGATTTTATTAAGGCTTCGGAGACGGATGCCGATAAGTTACGACAACTGCTGACTGAAATCCTGATGGCTCAGGATTTCCAGGACTTGACCGGTCAGATGATCCGCAAGGTGATCAAGCTGGTGCAGGAAGTTGAAACAAAGTTGATAGAGATGCTGACCATGTTTGGTGAGGCCGTCATCGAGAATTCGGCGCGCAGCCTGCCGGCGAGCGGCATCGAGGCAGAAGGCCCCATCATGAACCCGCAGACAAGGTCCGATGTGGTCAATGGTCAAGATGATGTGGACGATCTGCTGTCTAGCCTGGGATTCTAATGGAGTGACGCATGGCCTTCGAAGTTGATGAAGACATACTGCAAGACTTTTTGGTCGAAGCATCAGAAATATTGGAACAGTTGTCTGAACAACTGGTCGACTTGGAAAAGCGGCCCGATGACAAGAATCTGTTGAATGCCATCTTTCGCGGCTTCCATACCGTCAAGGGGGGAGCGGGTTTCCTCTCCCTGACCGAACTGGTAGACGTCTGCCACGGTGCCGAGAACCTGTTCGACATGCTGCGCAACGGCAAGCGAACCCTCAGTGCCGAGCTGATGGATGTCATCTTGCAGGCCCTTGATGCCATCAACGTCATGTTTGCCCAGGTACAGAACCGGGAGCCGACCAGCCCGGCCTCTGCCGATCTGCTGCACGATTTGCACGAACTGTGCAAACCCGAAGGGCAGGAGCAGTTGCGTACCGCCAGTGTCGCCGCCCCGCAGCAGCCCGAGCCTGAACCCGAACCCGTCATCGTCGCCCAGAGCGCGCCTGTGGCCGTCAACGGTGGCGGCTCCATCGACGAGATCTCTGCCGACGAATTCGAGCGCCTGCTGGATGAACTGCACGGTGCCGGCAAGGCGCCGACGGTCTCTGCCGCCCCCGTGTTGAGCGGTTCGGGCGATATCACGGACGACGAGTTCGAGGCCTTGCTCGATCAGCTGCACGGCCAGGGCCAGCATGGCGGCGCTCCGGATCTCTCCCCACTGCAATCGGTACAAAAAGAGGTGGACGAGCTCATCGACGACGACGAGTTCGAACGCCTGCTGGATGAATTGCATGGCCGTGGCCAGGCGCCGCAGCACAGCATGGCGGCTGCTCCGGCTCCCGAGCCCAAGGCTCCCGCCGCGCCCGTGACCCCGCCCAAGGCGCCGGTCGCGGCTAGCGCCGCCCCCGCCAAACCCGCTTCTGCACCGGCCAAGCCGGCCCCGGCACCAGCCCCTGCCAAGCAGGCGGCCCCCGCCGAGAGCAGTGCGGTGCAAAATGACACCACAGTGCGGGTGGATACCAAGACCCTGGACGTCATCATGAACATGGTGGGGGAACTGGTGCTGGTGCGAAACCGCCTGGTGAGCCTCGGCATCGCCAGCAACGACGAAGAGATGTCAAAGGCGGTGGCCAACCTGGATGTGGTGACCGCCGATCTGCAGGGCGCGGTCATGAAGACCCGCATGCAACCTATCAAGAAAGTCTTCGGCCGCTTCCCGCGCGTTGTGCGCGATCTCGCCCGCACCCTCAAGAAAGATATTGAGCTGGTGATGGTGGGTGAAGAGACGGATCTCGACAAGAACCTGGTGGAGGCCCTGGCCGATCCCCTGGTTCACCTGGTGCGCAACTCCTGCGACCACGGCGTCGAGATGCCGGACGTGCGGGAGAAGGCGGGCAAACCCCGTCAGGGCACCATCACCCTGAGCGCCTCCCAGCAGGGTGACCATATCCTGCTCTGCATCGAGGATGACGGCGCCGGCATGGATCCGGAGAAGCTCAAAGCCATCGCCATCAGTCGTGGCGTGCTCGATGCCGACAGCGCGGCGCGCATGAGCGACAACGATGCCTACAACCTGATCTTTGCCCCCGGTTTCTCGACCAAGTCCGAGATCTCCGACATCTCGGGCCGTGGCGTCGGCATGGATGTGGTGAAGACCAGCATCGTCAGCCTCAATGGCTCTGTGCACATAGATTCGACCTGGGGCAAGGGCACCCGCCTTGAGATCAAGGTTCCCCTGACCCTGGCCATACTGCCGACCCTGATGGTGGAAGTGGGTGAACAGACCTTCGCCCTGCCGCTTGGCTGCGTGAACGAAATATTCCATCTGGATCTGAAGAAGGCCAACGTGGTGGACGGCCAGCTCACCATCATAGTCCGCGACAAGGCGATCCCGCTGTTCTACCTGCACAAGTGGCTGGTCCGCGGGGCCGGCAGGACGGCACGCCAGGACACAGGCCACGTGGTCATAGTCCAGATCGGCACCCAGCAGGTGGGCTTCGTCGTGGACAACCTCATCGGTCAGGAAGAGGTGGTGATCAAACCTCTGGACAATCTGCTGCAAGGGACCCCCGGCATGGCCGGCGCCACCATCACCAGCGATGGCGGCATCGCCCTCATCCTGGATGTGCCCAGCCTGCTCAAGGCCTATGCCCGCCGCCACTGAGCGTCTGGCTCAAGGAGTTAAAAGAATAACAATGGCAGTCAAGGTATTAGTGGTCGACGATTCGAGTTTCTTCCGTCGCCGGGTCAGCGAGATCATCAATCAGGATCCCCTGATGACGGTGATCGATACGGCTCAGAACGGTCGGGAGGCGGTAGACAAGGCGCTGCAGTTGCGGCCTGACGTCATCACCATGGACATCGAAATGCCGGTGCTCGATGGCATCAGCGCCGTACGCGAGATCATGGCCAAGTGTCCGACCCCCATACTGATGTTCTCCTCGCTGACCCACGAGGGGGCTAAGGCGACCCTGGATGCACTGGATGCCGGTGCCCTGGATTTCCTGCCCAAGAAGTTCGAAGACATAGCCCGCGACAAGGATGAGGCCGTCAAGCTGCTGCAACAACGCGTCAGGGAGATCGCCCGCAAGCGCTTCCTGATGGCGGCCGCCAGACCCCGGGCGCCGGAGCCCCTGGTGCGCCCCGCCCTCGGAGCTGCCTTGGCGCGTCCTCTTGATCGCCAGCCCGAGCCGGTCCGCGCCGCGGCGCCCGCCAGCTTCAAGCGCAGCGGCAAGAGCTATCAGCTTGTGGCCATCGGCACCTCCACCGGTGGCCCGGTGGCGCTGCAGAACGTGCTGACCAAGCTGCCCGGTGACTTCCCTCACCCCATATTGCTGATCCAGCATATGCCCGCCACCTTCACCGCCGCCTTTGCCGCCCGTCTCAACGGTCTGTGCCAGATCGGGGTCAAGGAGGCGGAGGACGGTGACGTGCTCAAGCCGGGTCACGCCTACCTGGCCCCCGGTGGCAAGCAGATGCTGCTGGAAGGGCGCGGGCCCGGGGCTCGCCTTCGCATCATAGAGGGCAATGACAAGGTCAACTACAAGCCCTGCGTCGACATCACCTTCGCCTCGGCCGCCAAGATCTACGGCGACAAGGTGCTGGCCATAGTGCTGACCGGCATGGGAGCCGATGGCCGGGACGGGGCGCGTCTGCTCAAGGAGCAGGGCGCCACCATCTGGGCCCAGGATGAAGCCTCCTGCGTGGTCTACGGCATGCCCCAGGCGGTTGCCAAGGCGGGCATAGCAAGTGAATCCCTGCCGCTGGACAGGGTTGCCCAGCGCATCCTGGTCGAGTTGGGCCGCTAACGATGGGCATGCTTCGGCTGCTCCTGGCGCTGGGGGCTATTGCCATTGCCCAACTGTGGCATGGCGGCAACCTGTGGACGCTGCTAGACGGCCCCGCTTTCGTCATCGTGCTGGGTGGTACCTGGGGTGCAGTCATTTTGCAGACGCCAGCAAGTACATCCTGCTGGCGCGATAAGACAGCCCGCTGTTATGCTTTTTACCCCTCCCCACTGGATCTGGTCGCACGCAGGCCGAACGATTGCAGTCCTGGGCCGTCTTTGCGCGCCAGCAAGGGCTGCTGGCCCTTGAAAATCAGGCCGAGCAGGAGGAGCGACAACTTTACCCGTCAGGGGCTCACCATGATAGTGGATGGGGTCTCCACAGAGGATATCCGTATGCTGCTGGAAGCGGATATCGATATCGAGCAGGAGCGCAATGAACATGCCGCCAGGGTATTTGAAGCCATGGGGGGTTACAGTCCGACCATCGGGATCATCGGTGCCGTGCTGGGCCTGATCCAGGCCATGTTTCATCTCGAAGACCCGTCAGCGCTGGGGGCCGGTATCGCCGTGGCATTTGTCGCAACCATCTATGGGGTGGGCTTTGCCAACCTCATCTACCTGCCGATCGCCAACCGGCTGCGGGCATTTCACTATCATTACGCACTCTTTCAGGAGATGACGCTGGAAGGGCTGCTGGCCATCGCCCATGGTGAAAATGGCTGTGCAGGTTGAACGGCGGCTCAAGGCTTATCTGAAAGGAGAGTAGCCATGCGCAAGCGCTATCGGTTGCACTTGCAGGGTCGCGAGCATCTTGACCGCTGGCTGGTCTCCTATGCCGATTATATGACGCTGATCTTCGCCCTGTTCGTGGTGCTCTACTCCGTTGCGCTGGTCAACAAGGACAAGTATCGCGCGGTGATCGATGGCATGACCCAGGCGTTCAACGTCATGCAGTCCACGCAGCGATGGCTTGCTGGAAGGGCAGGGTAATTCCCTGCTGGATAAACGCGGTATCTGCCTCTCCATCGTTGCTGGAAAGCCCAGCATCCCCCTCTCCTTCACTTGCTCCTATTTCTGGTGTGCCAGTGCTGCAAGATGGCGCGACACTTGCAAAACTCGATATGCAGTTGCAACAGAGCATGGGCTCGCTGGTGGATGCCGGGGTCGTCAAACTGACGCAAGATGACAACTGGCTGACGGTTGAACTGAGTTCCGGCTTGTTGTTTGGCAGCGGCAGTGCCTTTTTGAGTACCAATGCCGCACCGGTCATTAATACTCTTTCAAGTATTCTCAAACCGGTCGATAACTATGTAAGGGTTCGGGGTTATACCGATAACCAACAGATAAATAATGAAATTTATCGTTCTAACTGGGCGCTTTCTGCTGCTCGGGCCGAAGCGGTACTCAATGGTTTGATCGCCAATGGGATAGCCCCGCAGCGGTCTGGCGTTCGAGGCATATGGCGAGTTCTCCCCCTTCGCTGACAACGGCAGCGAGCAGGGCAGACTGCAGAATCGCAAGGTTGTGGTCGCTATCTCCAAGTTTCGCCTGGGTGCCGCCAGCACCTGTGTTGCAACTCCCCCGGTAGTTGCCGAACCGGCCTGCTGTACAACAGGCGGTGGATGCAGGAGAGATAAAGGTGATCACCTTGCCCGGTGGTGGCATACGCATAACAACAAGGCAGGATTGATACAGTGATTGTTTGGACGGTTGCCAACCAGAAAGGTGGTGTCGGTAAAACCACCACAGTGGTCTCGCTGGCGGGTATCCTGGCCCAGCGTGGCCAGCGGGTGCTGTTGATTGATACCGACCCCATGCCTCGCTGACTGCATATCTTGATTTTGATTCAGATCGGCTGGATGGAACCCTCTATGAGCTGTTTCAGGCTGTCAAACCGACAGCCGAGCTTGTCAATAAACTGACGCTGCAAGACCAAGTTTGAAAATATCAATTTGCTGCCCGCATCTATTACCTGGCGACCCTTGATCGGGTCATGGGCAACCGGGAGGGCATGGGGCTGGTACTCAAGCGTGCCCTGTTGCGGGTGCAGGATCAGTATGACTATGTGCTCATCGACTGCCCGCCCGTGCTGGGGGTGATGATGGTCAATGCGCTGGCGGCCTGCGATCGCATCCTGGTGCCGGTGCAGACCGAATTTTTGGCCTTGAAGGGGCTGGAGCGGATGATGAAGACCTTCGAGATCATGCAGCGATCCAAGCGGGACAAGTTCCGCTATACGGTGATCCCGACCATGTTCGACAAGCGTACCCGGGCCTCCCTGATGACGCTGCAGTCCATCAAGGAGCAGTATGGGGAGGCGGTGTGGAATGCGGTCATTCCCATCGACACCAAATTCCGGGATGCCAGCCTGCTGCACATACCCCCGTCCATCTATGCACCGGGCAGCCGTGGCACCTATGCCTACGAGACACTGCTCAACTTTATTGATGCGCTGGAGCGTCAACGAACCCAGGATGTGAAGCCATGAGAGAGACCACCCAGGTTCGGGCCATGGATGACTATTTCCACTCCCTGCTGCTCGATGAGCCACTGCTGCTGGATGAAGTGGAAGAGGTTCAATCTGCCCCTGTTTTACAGTTGCAACGTCAGCCCCAGCGTCCCTAAGGTGGTCGCAACACCTACCTCGAAGCGATCACGGCTGGCCCAACTTGAGTGAGCTGCTGGCTCAGGTGGGACAGGTCCAGTTCGAAATGATGCCTTCATGAAGAGGTCGTCAGCGAGCCGCTCCGCTGGAGATTGTGGCCGAGGATGCACTGCTGCCGGTGGAGCCTGAATGGCCTGACGCCCGAGGTGATCCCGAGGTTGCAGAGCCCCATACGCTGGTCCTGACCGAAACCGCGCTGGAGGTTGCTCCGGTAGAGGCCAGCACCCTGTTACCTGGGAAAATATCGATACCGGCAAAGAGTTTCAGGCCCTTTTCTTTGAAGTCGCCGGGTGTGACCTTTGCGGTGCCGTTGACCGAGCTGGGCGGTATTCATCAGCTGGGCGAGATGACCTCCCTGTTCGGCCAGCCGGGCTGGTACAAGGGGATCATGACCTCCCGGGAGCAGAAGATGAACGTGGTCGACACGGCCCAGTGGGTCATGCCGGGCCAGCATCTGGAGATAGACGAGTACAAATATCTGATTATGCTGGGGGAATCACCCTGGGGACTTGCCTGCCATCATCTGAAAGGGACTGAGTTATTACACCGTGACCAGGTGAAATGGCGCCATCAGGAGGGCAAGCGCCCCTGGCTGGCGGGCATGGTCAAAGAAATGTGTGCCCTGCTGCACGTCCGCGAATTGCTCCTGTTGCTGGAGCGCGGGGTGAACATAGAAGGTCGCTGATAACTTCTGCACTCGAGCTGTTTTATTGCTAATTTTACCCGTTGACGGGTTCATACAAGGATCAAGAAGATGACAGAGAAGCGCAATATTGCACAAAATCTGGCCGAGGACGAAGTGCTGCAGTGGGTGACCTTCCAGTTGGAAAACGAGACCTATGGCATCAACGTGATGCAGGTCCAGGAGGTGTTGCGCTACACCGAGATAGCCCCGGTACCGGGTGCGCCCGACTATGTGCTGGGCATCATCAACCTGCGTGGCAACGTGGTGACCGTCATCGACACCCGCTCCCGTTTCGGCCTGCCTGCCGGTGATGTGAGCGAGAATTCCCGCATCGTCATCATAGAGGCGGAGAAGCAGGTGATCGGCATCATGGTGGACAGCGTGGCCGAGGTGGTCTATCTGCGCTCCTCCGAGATCGACGCCGCCCCGGCGGTGGGCACCGAGGAGAGCGCCAAGTTCATCCAGGGTGTCAGCAACCGCGACGGTCAGCTGCTGATCCTGGTGGATCTCAACAAGCTGCTCTCCGACGAAGAGTGGGACGATATTGGCTCCCTGTAACGGCGGGTCAAAAAGTGATACAACAGCGGTCCCGGATCTGCCCGCGGCACCTTGATGCCGAGCGGGACCCTGTGATAGGAAGGTGATGTTTGATGATTGAATTGCCGCCTTGGGGTTGTCCTTGCTGGCCTTGGTGCTTGCCCTGTATCTGGTCTGATTGGCACCGCCGCAGTCAAGCAGAGTCCGAGGCCAGTGTGGCAACCTGCAAGGTCAGTTGGAAAGCTTGCGCAAGCAGATGATGGAGCTGCATACCGGTGCCATTGGCATGGGCCAGCGTCTGCAGTCGGTCGAAGGGGCGATGCAGCAGGTCAATGAGCGCCAGCAAGAACTGACCCTGCAGGATCCGGAACGCAGGCTTTACAGCCGCGCGGCCAAGATGGTGGAACTGGGCGCCGACCTCGATGAGGTCATGAGTGAGTGCGAGTTGCCAAAGGCCGAGGCCGAGCTGTTGATATCATTGCGAAAAGGTCGCTCATGAATGTTCAGGAAGGCAATTGCCTTCCTGAATTTTATGGCGTCCGCCTTCCTGCGTTGAGCAGGCCTCTACTTCAAGGCTTTGTGATCCCGGTCCACAAATCCTGCTGATTGTTGGCATCTTTGAAAAGACGCTTCCAATACTGTGTTAATATGCAGGCCGCTTCTTTTCACTGATTACATCCTCATGCTGCTTCAAATTCACAATCTGAGCTGCGTGCGTGAAGATCGCACTCTGTTTGAACATCTCTCCTTTGCGGTGCGCCCGGTGATCTGGTGCAAATTGAAGGCCCCAACGGGGTAGGGCAAGACCAGCCTGCTGCGCTTGCTGACTGGGCTGTCGCAACCGTTTGCCGGTGAGGTGTGCTGGAATGGGGAGAATATCCGCACTGCCGCGATGAGTATCATGCCAATCTGCTCTATCTCGGCCATCAGCCCGGCGTCAAAGCGGCGCTGACCCCTTTCGAAAACCTCGCCTTCTACCAGAAGTTGCATCACCCGCAGCGATACCAGCGTGGACTTGTGGCAGGTACTGGCCCAGGTCGGTCTGGCCGGGTTTGAAGACAACCCCACCGGGCAGCTCTCTGCCGGGCAGCAGCGCCGGGTGGCGCTGGCCAGACTCTGGCTGTCAGCGAAACCGGCGCTCTGGATCCTCGATGAGCCCTTTACCGCCATCGACAAGCAGGGGGTCAAGGTGCTGGAGCAGCTCTTTCTGACCCACGCCGAGCGGGGGGGCATGGTGATCCTCACCACCCATCAGGACCTGACCCTGATGCAGGGGCGCCTGAAGACACTGTCGCTGACCTCGTTGTTGCAGGAGTAGCCATGTTGCGCGCCGTCATACACCTTATTCACCGCGAGTTGCTGATGGCCCTGCGCCAGCGCGCCGACATCTTCAACCCGCTCTGGTTCTTCCTCATCGTCATCACCCTCTTTCCCCTCGGCATCGGGCCCGAGCCCCAGCTGCTGGCCCGCATCGCCCCCGGCATCATCTGGGTGGCAGCCCTGCTGGCGGCCATGCTCTCCCTGGAGCGGCTGTTTCGCGATGACTTCAGCGACGGCGCCCTGGAGCAGATGATGCTGATGCCCCATCCCCTTGGGCTGCTGGCGCTGGCCAAAGTGATCGCTCACTGGTTGCTGACCGGCCTGCCGCTGCTGCTGGTTTCCCCGCTGCTCGCCATCCTGCTCTCCCTGGACATGAAGAGCTATCTGGCCGTGGTGGCCACCCTGGCCCTGGGTACTCCGGTGCTGAGCCTGCTCGGGGCCGTCGGGGTGGCGCTGACGGCGGGCCTGCGCAAGGGGGGCGTGCTGCTCAGCCTGCTGCTGCTGCCGCTCTATATCCCGGTATTGATCTTCGCCACCTCCGCCATAGATGCGGCCAGCATGGGGTTGCCCTACGGGGGGCAACTCGCGATCCTGGGGGCCATGCTGGTGGGGGCCCTGACCCTGACGCCCCTGGCCATCTCGGCGGCACTGCGGGTCAGCGTCAACTGATTAATTATCAAAAAAGCCTCTTTTGAGGCTGTTTTGTGAAAAATATAATTGAGATAGATCAAGGGGATGGCTGCTTATTGCTTTGGGGGGATATGATGTTTCCCGCCGGTGGGTATGGTAGGCCTCGCCACTTAAAAATTAATAACTGAAAGGTTCTGTGAGCTATGTGGAAATGGTTGCACCCTTATGCCAAACCCGAGCGCGCCTATGGGCTGGCCGGCACCCTGCTGCCCTGGTTTGTCGTGACAAGCCTGCTCGCCTTCATCATAGGCACCGTCTGGGGGCTGGCCTTTGCCCCCGCCGATTATCAGCAGGGAGACTCTTTCAGGATCATCTACATCCATGTGCCTGCCGCCATCCTCTCCATGGGAGCCTACTCCACGATGGCGGTGGCGGCCTTCATCGGCCTGGTGTGGCAACTGCGCATGGCGGACATGACGGTGGCGGCCATAGCCCCGGTGGGCGCCGTCTTCACCTTCATCGCCCTCTTCACCGGTGCCGCCTGGGGCAAGCCCATGTGGGGCACCTGGTGGGTCTGGGATGCGCGCCTCACCTCCGAGCTTATCCTGCTGTTCCTCTATCTTGGGGTCATCGCCCTCTACAACGCCTTCAGCGACAAGGTAGTGGCGGGGCGCGCCGCCGGCATACTGGCCCTGGTGGGGGTGATCAACCTGCCGATCATTCACTACTCGGTGGAGTGGTGGAACACCCTGCACCAGGGCGCCTCCATCACCAAGTTTGACAAGCCCTCCATCTCCCCCGAGATGCTGTGGCCGCTGCTCATCATGATACTGGCGTTTACCACCTTCCTCGGGGCCCTGACCCTGATGCGGTTCCGCAACGAGCTGCTGATGCGGGAGTGGCACCGCCCCTGGGTTGCCGACATCGCCAGACAGGAGAAGTAAGCATGCACTTTGCCTCATTCAGCGATTTCATGGCCATGGGCGGTTACGCCTTCTACGTCTGGCTCTCCTTCGGTCTGACCGCGCTCTGCCTGGTCGGCATCGTCATTTCCACCCGGTTGAAAACCCGCAGCCTGCTCGGCGAATTGCGCAACAAGCAGGCCCGCGAGGCTCGTCGCAAGGCGGCCCAGCAGATGGAGAACACCCTATGACCCCGAGACGCAAGAAACGCCTCACCATCATTCTGGCCATCAGCCTGGGCCTCGCCAGCGTGACTGGCCTGGTGCTCTATGCCCTCAGCCAGAACATCGATCTCTTCTATACCCCGAGCGAGCTGGTGGAGGGCAAGGGGCCGGAGAAGGTCAAGCCGGAAGAGGGCCAGCGCCTGCGCATCGGCGGCCTGGTGGTGCCGGGCTCGGTGCAGCGGGATCCCCAGAGCCTCAAGGTGGCCTTCAAGCTGATAGACAACGGTGGCCATCTGGTGACGGTGGAATTTGACGGCATACTGCCGGACCTGTTCCGGGAAGGGCAGGGCATAGTCGCCCAGGGCACCCTCAAGGACGCGACCACAGTGGCCGCCTTCGAGGTGCTGGCCAAGCACGACGAGAACTACATGCCGCCGGAGGTGGCGGACGCCACCAATGGCATGCACTTCAAGCCCGAGTATACCGAGGCGCAATTGCAGGGGGCCAAGCAATGATGCCTGCAGTCTTGATCTCGTGTTCAGCTCGTTTCGCCGCCGGATCGGTATGTTTCACCCTGCCATCGAAAGGAAATAGTCAATGATCCCCGAATTTGGGCAGTTCTCACCGTCTCATGCCTGTGCGCCGGTTCTGGTCGCGGTGCAATTGAAAGGAAGTCAGCCATGATCCCTGAACTGGGGCAATTCTCACCGTCTCATGCCTGTGCACCGGTTCTGGTCGCGGCGCAATTGAAAGGAAGTCAGCCATGATCCCTGAACTGGGGCAATTCGCACTGATCCTGGCCTTTGCCACCGCCCTGCTGCTGGGGAGCTATCCGCTGATCGGCGCCAAATTGGGGCGCCTCGGCATGATGTCGGCGGCCCGTCCGCTCGCCTACAGCCAGTTTCTGCTGCTGCTGCTCTCCTTCCTCTGCCTGACCTGGGCCTTCGTCGACAACGACTTCACCGTGCAGTACGTGGCCACCAACTCCAACAGCCTGCTGCCGCTGCAGTACCGCATCTCGGCGGTGTGGGGGGCTCACGAGGGTTCCCTGCTGCTCTGGGTGTTGACCCTGGGGGGCTGGACCGCGGCCGTGGCCCTGTTCAGCCGTCGCCTGCCGCTGGATGCGGTGGCGCGGGTGCTGGGGGTGCTCGGGCTCATCTCGGTGGGCTTTACCGCCTTCGTGCTGTTCACCTCGGATCCCTTCACCCGCACCCTGCCGTACTTCCCGGTAGATGGCCGCGACCTCAACCCCCTGCTGCAGGATCCCGGTCTCATCTTCCACCCGCCCATGCTCTACATGGGCTACGTGGGCTTCTCGGTGGCTTTCGCTTTTGCCATCGCCTCCCTGATGACAGGCAGGCTCGATGCCACCTGGGCGCGCTGGTCCCGTCCCTGGACCATGGCGGCCTGGGTCTTCCTGACCCTTGGCATAGTACTCGGCTCCTGGTGGGCCTATTACGAGCTCGGCTGGGGCGGCTGGTGGTTCTGGGATCCGGTGGAAAACGCCTCCTTCATGCCCTGGCTGGCGGGCACGGCCCTGCTGCATTCGCTGGCGGTGAGCGAGAAGCGCGCCACCTTCAAGGCCTGGACTGTGCTGCTGGCGCTCTCGGCCTTCTCCCTGAGTCTGCTGGGGACCTTCCTGGTGCGCTCCGGCGTGCTGGTGTCCGTCCACGCTTTTGCCTCCGACCCGACCCGCGGCCTCTTCATCCTGGGCTTCCTGCTGGCGGTGATAGGCAGCTCCTTGCTGCTGTTCGCCTTCAAGGGCTCCCAGGTCAAGAGCCACGGCAAGCATGAGCTGTGGAGCCGCGAGACCCTGCTGCTTGGCAACAACATACTGCTGGTGGCGGGCCTGCTGACCGTGCTGCTCGGCACCCTCTTGCCCCTGGTGCACAAGGAGCTGGGGCTTGGCAGCATCTCCATCGGCACCCCCTTCTTCAACCACATCTACAGCTGGCTGATCATCCCGTTCGCCTTGCTGCTGGGGGTCGGGCCGCTGTTCCGCTGGCGCCGTCAGGAGCTCGGTGAGCTCAAGGGCAAGGTAGTGCTGGCCCTGGGGCTGAGTCTGGCCGCCGCCCTGCTGCTGCCGCTGCTCTTCGCCGGTGAGTTCAAGCCCTGGGCAGCGCTCGGCATAGGCCTGGGTACCTGGATCATCATCACCAGCATCCAGGAGACCTGGGTGCGCGCCACCCACAAGCACAGCTTTGCCACCGGCGTGCGCCGCCTCGGCAACAGCCACTGGGCCATGATCCTGGGCCACGTGGGGCTGGCGGTCAGCATCATAGGCATCGCCTGCACCCAGAACTACAGCATCGAGAAGGACTTGCGCATGCAGGCCGGTGACAGGGTGCACTTCGCCGACTACGAATTCGTGTTCACCGGTATCAGCGAGAAGAACGGCCCCAACTACGACGGCTTCAAGGGGGTGCTGGAGGTGCACAGGAACGGCAAGCAGGTGGCCCTGCTCAAGCCCGAGAAGCGGATGTACAAGGTCAGTCGCATGCCGATGACCGAAGCCGCCATCGACGCCGGCTTCACCCGTGATCTCTATGCGGCGCTGGGCGAGCAGCTCGACAACGGCGCCTGGGCGGTGCGTATCTACTACAAGCCCTTCGTGCGCTGGATCTGGTTCGGTGGCGTCTTCATGGCCATCGGCGGCGTGCTGGCCATGCTGGACAAGCGCTACCGGTTCGGCCGTCGTGACGAGGAGACCAAGGCATGAGCAAGAAGACCTGGCTGTTTCTGCTGCCCTTCATCATCTTCCTGATGGGGGCCGTGTTCCTGTTCAAGGGGCTCTACTCGGACCCCACTAAGCTGGAATCCGTGATGGTGGACAAGGAGGTGCCCGTGTTCACCCTGCAGGACATCTACGACCTCGACAAGCAGCATGATCGCAGCATCTTCAAGGGGCGCCCCATGCTGCTCAACGTCTGGGCCACCTGGTGCCCGACCTGCTATGGGGAGCACACCTACCTCAAGCAGCTGGCGGGGCAGGGTATTCCCATCGTCGGCATGAACTACAAGGATGAGCGGGACAAGGCCATCAAGTGGCTGGCTGAGCTCGGCAATCCCTATGAGGTCAACCTCTATGATCCGGATGGCATGCTGGGGCTGGATCTGGGGGTCTACGGCGCCCCCGAGACCTTCTTCATCGACAGCCAGGGCATCATCCGTTATCGCCACGTGGGGGACGTCAATCCCGAGGTCTGGGCCTCGACCCTCAAACCCATCTTCGATGCCATGAAGTGAGGGCCGCTTTGATGAAAACGCTTATTGCATCCCTGTTGCTGCTGGGGGGCCTGCTGGGCGCCGGCCAGGCCAGTGCCGCCATCGACGTCTACACCTTCGACAGCGATGCCCAGGAGCAGACCTTCCGCGAGCTGACCAAGGAGCTGCGCTGCCCCAAGTGTCAGAACCAGGACATCGCCGACTCCAATGCGGGGCTCGCCAAGGACTTGAGGGACAAGACCTACCAGATGGTGCGGGACGGTAAAAACAAGGAGGAGGTGGTGGATTACATGGTGGCCCGTTACGGCAACTTCATCCTCTATGATCCGCCCCTGATGGCCTCCACCCTGATCCTCTGGCTTGGCCCCCTGCTGGTCATTGTCATCGGTGCCGCCACTGTGGTGGTGCGCAGCCGCCGTGCCCCGGCGGCGACAAAACGAATGAATAACGCCCTGAGCGAAGAAGAGCGGCGCCGTCTGGCCGAGCTGCTCAAAGAGGAAGAGAAACAATGACCGCATTTTGGATAGTGATCGCGGCCCTGCTGGTGCTGGCGAGCCTGGCGCTGATCCTGCCGCTGTGGCGCGGCGAGGGTCGCCAGAGCATCAGCCGTTCGGCCCTCAACAAGCAGCTCTATCGCCAGCGTCTGCTGGAGATAGGCGAGGAGCGTGAGCAGGGGATACTGGCCGAGGAGTCCGAGTCCCTGGTAGAGCTGCAACGCAGCCTGCTGGACGACATCCCCGACGTGGAGCAGAGCGCCCGCGGCGGCAAGAGCCTGATCTGGATCCCGGGTGTGCTGGTGCTGGTGGTGGTGAGCCTGGGGCTCTACTACCAGCTCGGCTCCTGGCGGGAAGTTCAACGCTGGCAGGATGCCAGCAGCCGGCTGGGGGAGCTGAGCAACCGCATCCTGGTGGAGCGGGATAGCGATGTTACCGAACAGGATCTGCTGGACTTCACCCTGGGGCTGCGCACCCGGCTGAAAGAAGAACCGAACGACTACCGTGGCTGGCTGCTGCTGGGGCGCCTGACCCTGGATGGTAACGATCCCGAGATGGCCCGCGAGGCGCTGGAGCGAGCCTACTCCCTGGCGCCGCAGAAGGCCATGGTGGCGGTGCCCTACGCCCAGGCGCTGATGATGACGGGGGATGAGGCGCAAGCGGATGCCCTGCTGCAGGCGGCTATCGCGCAGGATCCGGACAATATCGAAGCGCGCTCCGTCTATGCCTTCATGGCGCTGCAAAAAGAGGACTTCCAGACCGCGCTGCAACGCTGGCGCGAGATGTTGCCGCTGATGGAGAAAGGCTCCCCGTTACGTGATGGTGGAGCGCTCCATGGACTATGCCCGAGCAGCAGCTGAAGCAGCGCGGCATCGCCGGTGACGAATTCAGCCAGCCAAAGGCGAGCGGGCAGAACGCAGGGACAGGTGCTGGCGGTGAAGGAGGGGGAGTTCCCCTCAAGGTCACGCTGGCACCCGGCATCCAGCTGCCGGAGGATGCCCACCTGTTCGTCTTTGCGGTGATCCCCAATGGTCCGCCCATGCCCATCGCGGTCAAGCGCATCCCGGGTCCGCAGTTGCCCCTCACCCTGTCACTGGGGGATGGGGATGCCATGATGGAGGGGAGCAAGCTGGCGGCCTATCCCGAGCTGCAGTTCAAGGCGCGCCTCTCCCGGGGCGGCAACGTCATGAACAAGGAAGGAGCCTTCGAGGGGGTCTCGGTCACAGTGCCGACCACCAGCATCCCTACAGCGCCGATTGACATCCGCATCGATCACGCACTCTAATACGCCTTTGGCCCGGCCCCTGGATGGGGCCGGGTTACCTATAATTCAGATAAATCAAAATAAAAGCTCAGGACTTCCATATGTATGTGCGTGTAGGGGCATTGATGGTGGCCTTGTTGCTGGGGGGCTGTGCTGGTGGCCCACCCAAGCCTGGCCCGAGAGTCTGGATCTCAAGGAGACCCGGCATGAATAATCCGGGTGCGACCAGCACGGCCAGCCGATCCGCGCGACCCCTTCCAGGGGGCCAACCGGGCCATGTGGGCGGTCAACTATGATGTGCTGGAGCCCTATGTGGCACGTCCTGTGGTGCATGGCTATGCCCGCTATTCCGGTAGGGGTGAAGGATGGCATCGAAAACCTGGTGGAAAACTTCAACGAGCCGAGCAGCATGGTCAACCATCTCATCACCGGCGATTTGAAAGGGGCGGGCACCAACCTGGGGCGCTTTACCCTCAACACCACGGTCGGTCTGCTGGGTATCTTCGATGTGGCCAAACATGCCGGTCTCGAGCGCAACAAGCTGGAGATGGATACCGTGCTGGGCAGGGCCGATATCGGTGATGGTGCCTACATCATGGTGCCTGTCTACGGCCCGACCACCACCCGCAAGCTGGTTGGCGATACCGATGGATACCATCTATTTCCCCTATGCCTTGTTGACCTTCCCGCTGAAGGTCACCCACTGGGCGCTGGATGGCTGGGGCACCCGTGCCAAGCTGATCGATCAGGAGCGGATCATCGACAACGCCCTCGATCCTTATGCGCTGACCAAGGACTTCTATCTGCAGTATAACCAGGGCAAGGTGACCGGCAAGTCAGACCGAGCTCAAGCAAGAGCAGCAGGAGAAGCAGGACGACGATGCCAATCTGGACGACTATATGGATGAGTTGGACCAGTAATGTCGGGCCTGCTCGATATGTAAAAGGCGCCTGCGGGCGCCTTTTTCATCTCTGCTGTGCTACAGGCATATAAAAAACGCCCCGCAGTGCGGGGCGTTTTGGCAAGAAAAAGGCTATCAGGCAGCCAGGTTCTTGGCCACGAATTCCCAGTTGACCAGGGCCCAGAAGGTTTCCATGTACTTCGGACGCAGGTTGCGGAAATCGATGTAGTAGGCGTGCTCCCACAGGTCGACGGTCAGCAGCGGGGTGGTCCCGGCTTCGGTCAGCGGGCAGCCGGCGTTGGAGGTGTTGACGATGGCCAGGGAGCCGTCAGCTTTCTTCACCAACCAGGTCCAGCTGGAGCCGAAGTTGCCGATGGCAGACTTGGTGAACGCATCCTTGAACTCGGCGAAGGAGCCGAACGCCTTGTTGATGGCATCGGCCAGGGCGCCGGTGGGTTCGCCACCGCCGTTCGGGGAGAGGCAGTGCCAGTAGAAGGTGTGGTTCCAGATCTGGGCGGCGTTGTTGAAGACACCGCCAGTGGAGGTCTTGATGATCTCTTCCAGAGACTTGCCTTCAAACTCGGTACCCGGCACCAGGTTGTTCAGGTTGACCACGTAGGTGTTGTGGTGCTTGCCGTGGTGATATTCCAGGGTTTCCTGGGAGATGTGCGGTTCCAGAGCATTGATTGCATAGGGCAGAGCGGGAAGTTCGAAAGCCATTTTCTACTCTCCATTGGCTGGGCCGTGCGAAGGCGACGGTTGCAAGACATTGCGTACTCTTTTCTATGTTGAAAAGAATTGTTCTTGAAATGATGGGGCCAGACGGCCCAAAGCCCGTCGATTGTAACAGCATCAAAGATGGGCGAACAACTCTTGATTCTCGCCATGATCCGGATCAAGCTGCGGCGTATTGATTCATCACTTCTTGCATTCGGGACGGTTTGCCAGTTTGTGGTCTGCCCGGTTTGCAGTAGAATGGCCGCCGAAATCGCTCTAGTGAGGCATTTATGGAAACTATTGAAAAGATCAAACAGCAGCTGGCTGAGAATCCAATCATCCTGTACATGAAGGGATCCCCCAAGCTACCCAGCTGCGGTTTCTCTGCCCAGGCCTCCCAGGCCCTGATGTCCTGTGGCGAGCCCTTTGCTTACGTCGACATCCTGCAAAACCCGGACATCCGTGCCGAGCTGCCGAAATTTGCCAACTGGCCGACCTTCCCGCAACTCTGGGTGGAAGGTGAGCTGGTCGGTGGTTGCGACATCATGATCGAGATGTTCCAGGCCGGCGAGCTGCAGACCCTGATCAAGGAAGCTGCCGCCAAGCACAAGCAGGATGATGCCGCCGCCGAATAAGGTCGCATCCGCATCATGCAAAAAGGGGAGCCATTGGCTCCCCTTTTCTATGGGTGCGCAGGGCCTTAGGCGATGCGTTCAATCCGCGCCATGTAGAAACCGTCGAAGCCGGTCTCGGAGGGGCTGACGGTGTGGTCATCCCGCAGGCGATAGTTCTCGTTGGCCGCGAGGAACTTGTCCACCTGCTGGCGGTTCTCCTGGGGCAGGATGGAGCAGGTTGCATAGACCAGCAGGCCGCCCACCTTCACCATCTGGCTGTAGCGCTGCAGTATCTCTTCTTGCAGGGCGACCAGCACCGGCAGGCGCTCGGCGGTGTCACGCCACTTGGCATCCGGATTGCGCTTGAGCACGCCAAGGCCGGAGCAGGGCACGTCCAGCAGCACGCGATCGGCGCTCTCCTTGAGGCGCTTGACAGTCTTGCTGCTGGTGATGACCCGGGTCTCCACGTTGTGGGCTCCGGCGCGGCGTGCGCGCTGCTTGAGGTTCTCCAGCTTCCACTCTTCCACATCCATCGCCAGCAGGCGGCCCTTGCCTTCCATCATGGCGGCGATGTGCAGTGTCTTGCCACCGGCACCGGCGCAGGCATCGATGACCCGCATGCCCGGGGTCACTTCCAGGGCGGCGGCGACCAGCTGGGAGCCTGCATCCTGCTGCTCGAAGCAGCCATCGGCAAAGGCCTTGGTGCGGAACAGGGCGGCGTCAGAGGTGACCTGTAGGGCTGTCTCAACACCATCAACCGGAATGGTGGTGACATGCTCTTTGGCCAGAATGGCCTGCAGCTCTTCCCGGGTGCACTTGAGGGTGTTGACCCGCAGGTAGCGCTTGGGCATCCAGGCCAGGGCGGCACGCTCGGCAGGCCAGGCCTCACCCAGCTGCTCGTTGCCCAGCTTCTCCAGCCAGGCAGGGCAACCATCCATCAGCACCGGGTTCTTCTTCGCTTCGGTCAGGCGGCGACGGAATGCCTCTTCATTGAAGCGATCCAGGGTCGGGTTGTTGGGCTGGGCAATCTTGTGGAAGGCGTGCCAGCTGTGCAGCAGCGGCCAGACATTCTTTTCGGCCTGACGGACCTGGATGCCGGTCAGGAAGCAATAGAGGCTGAGACGACGCAGCAGGTCGCCGGTGACCAGGGCAATCCTTGCCTGTTCTTGCGGTTTGAGTTCGATGCCGGAGAAGTGACGGGCATAGGCGCGGTCCAGGGTGAGACCCTGACCGAGTACATCGTCAACAATGGCAACGACCAGATCCCCGAAACGGGGCAACAGTGGGGATTTGAGCATGAGATTAACCTTGGCCAAAAAAGGATGAACCGGCCCGTGACACAGGAGGGTTCTGAAACGGACAAATCCGCGCCATGATAGGGGCTAGACTGCATTGGTGCAACCGTCCCCATTCGGGGAATGGTGGCCAGGGTGGCTGCTGGACTAAGCATGGGCGGCAGGAAAATGATGCAGGCCGCAGTTCAGGCGAGTGCATTAAAAAGGACTAATAAAGATGCATGTGACGAAATACTCCCCTTGGCCTTGTGGTAGCCAGTATGCTGGGCTCAACTAGCCTCGATGGCCAGCGAATGGGACACGGTGGCCGCCAGAGCAACAGCAGACGAGGGTTATGAGGTGCGGGCCCATCCAGTTTCGGGTTGCCAAGGTGCCGCTCGACTATTTTGCCAGACTGCAAGCCGGGGCGAGTGAGCTGACCCTGCCGCTGCCCGATGGGGGGGAGGTCACCTTCACCCTGGAAGCCTACGACTTGCTGCCTGCAGATCTTGCCGCCAAGTATCCACAGATCCGCACCTTCAAGGGTCACAACCCGGCGAATCCGATAGAGACGGGACGCTTCGATCTGGGGCCGCAAGGTTTCCACGCCATGTTCAGCCATCAGGGCAAGATGGTGTTCGTCGACCCGCTGCGCAATGCCGAAGGGTATGCCGTCTATTACCAGCAGGATGCCTACAGCCGGCTGGAGGAAGACGCCGACAAGGTGATCGGGGCTGACGCCAAAACGCTGGCTCGCAAGGTGCAAGTGGATGGCAATGTCCGCAAGCGTTACGTCATCGCCATCTCGGCGGCAGGTGAGTACACCCAGTATCCACGGTGGCTCCAAGGTGCTGACCCTGGCGGCCATTACCACCCTGCTCAACCGGGTCAACGAGGTTTATCAACGGGATGTCGGGGCCGAGTTCCAGCTGGCCAGCCGCAATGACAACATGATCTTTACCGATCCTGCCAGTGATCCCTTTGATAACACCGATGCGGATGCGGATCACAACGTCGATGTACAAGCGCAGGCCTTTGCTGATGGGGATTTGGGGACATTTGATATCGGCCATGTCCTCAATACTGGAGGCGGTGGTTTGGCGAGTTTGGGGGTGTTATGTGTTGATACCCTGCCACCCTATTACGCCTATGGCGCCAATCATCGGGCATGACGGGTTCAAAAGAACCTGTAGGGGATGCCTTCTTTATCGATTATGTCGCCCATGAAATTGGCCACCAGTTTGGTGCCGACCATACCTTCAACGGCACCACCAACAGTTGCGGTGGCGGCAACCGGGAGGCGATGCAAGCATATGAGCCGGGCAGTGGCAGCTCCATCATGGCCTATGCCGGCATCTGCGGTGAGGAGAATATCCAGCCGCA
This sequence comes from Aeromonas ichthyocola, assembly GCF_046087985.1. Taxonomy (NCBI): domain Bacteria; kingdom Pseudomonadati; phylum Pseudomonadota; class Gammaproteobacteria; order Aeromonadales; family Aeromonadaceae; genus Aeromonas; species Aeromonas ichthyocola. The sequence goes on along the minus strand of NZ_JBJSWH010000001.1, from coordinate 673,501 downwards.
CAGCGACCCCTATTTTCCACAGCAAGTCCATCGAGCAGATGCGAGCACACATGGCGACCGTATCGACTTGTGGCACCACCCTCAACCTCGTGAACAATGCGCCCCAGGCGCGGCCGGGGCCAGCGATATGTGATCCCGGCCAACACGGCCTTCGTGCTAAAGGGGGCCGGGTGCCGATCTGGATAATGATCCTTGCTCTACAACTGGGAGCAGATCGATCTGGGCACCGAATCGAGCAGTGCCGCCACCATGGTTGACGATGGCTCCCGGCCGCTGTTTCGTTTTGTCTCTCCCACCAGCTCGCCGAGCGGATCCTGCCGAGCCTGCCCTCCCTGCTCTCGGGCACGCTCGCCAAGGGCGAGGCCTGGCCCACCACCAACCGGGATCTCAACTTCCGGCTGACGGTGCGTGACGGCAAGGGCGGTGTCGCCAGCGACGACATGAAGGTGCAGGTGGTCAATACCGGCAGCGCCTTCCGCATGACCACCCCGCTTGGGGTGACCCTCACGCCGGGGGCAAGTCAGGCAGGTGGCATGGGATGTGGCCGGCACCAACGTGGCGCCGATCAGTTGCAGCAAGGTGGATATCTCGCTGACCCAGGATGAGGGGGTCAGCTGGACTACAATGCTGGCGGTCAGCCAGCCCAACAGCGGCTCGCCACCGTGACCCTGCCGGCAACCTCACCAGCAGCGTCAGGCCTGAAAGTGGCCTGCAGCGACAACATCTTCTTTGCCATCAGCCCCCTCAAACTGCCTTTGGTGTCCAAAGCGTGGCAGTTCAGGTGGCGGTGGTGGTGGCGGGTCCCTCGGTCTGGTGGACCCTGGCACTGGCCCTGCTGGGCTGGCAACGGAGGCGCGGATGAGGGGAATCTGGCTGGCTGGTGCTTGCCATGCTTGGCGGCTGCCAGGCCGATGCCAGCACCCTGGAACAGGAGGTCAGCGCCAGTCTCGCCAAGCAGGATTACCGGTTGATCGTGATCGCCGGGCGCGGCGAGGTGGCGCCCGGCATTGCGCCGAGCAGCAGGCAGAGGCCAAGGCGCGCTGCGGCGTGCGTTATCTGGATGGGCTGGGTGATGTAATAAGCCCGGACAGGAAGAGGCCATGCCAAGCTGGCGTTTACGCCAGCGAGTATAACCAGCGTATGCTGGTGCATTGCCCGCCGGTGCCTCTGAAATCTGCAAAAGTCCCTAACCAGGCGGGCATGACCATGAGCGTGAATTACCAGCGGGGAGGCAACAGCCTCCCCGCTGTTTTATGGCTGCCGTCATTTGGCCGGTGGGCTTGTACCCATGCCGTGCCCGTCGCACAATGCCTCCACCCATAGCCGCACGGGCGGCAAAGAAAGAGAGAAGGAAAATCAAGATGATGGATGTGGCTGATCTGCGTCGTGAATACACCAGGGGCGGACTGCACCGGGCCGATCTGCCGGCCGAGCCTCTCGCCCTGTTCGAGAAGTGGCTGGCCCAGGCGTGCGAGGCCAAGCTGACCGACCCCACCGCCATGGTGGTGGGCACAGTGGATGCCGACGGCCAGCCCTGGCAGCGCACAGTGCTGCTCAAGCACTACGATGCCCTGGGCATGGTGTTCTACACCAACATGGGCAGTCGCAAGGCACACCAGCTGGAAGGCAATCCCCGCATCAGCCTGCTCTTCCCCTGGCACACCCTCGACCGCCAGGTACACGTGACAGGCCGGGTGGAGAAGATGAGCACCTTCGAGGTGATGAAGTACTTCCACAGCCGCCCCAAGGATAGCCAGATAGCCGCCTGGGTCTCCAAGCAGTCGACCCGCATCTCGGCCCGCGGCGTGCTGGAGGCCAAGTTCCTCGAGCTCAAGCAGAAGTTTGCCAATGGCGAGGTGCCGTTGCCGAGCTTCTGGGGCGGCTTCAGGGTGCGGATCGAGACGGTGGAGTTCTGGCAGGGTGGCGAGCATCGCCTGCACGATCGCTTCTACTACAGCCGCGAGGGGGATGGCTGGCATATAGAGCGGCTGGCCCCCTGATGAACATAGCCCGGCTCAAGAACTTCACCGAGATAGTGAAGAACAACTTCAATATCTCGGCGACGGCGGAGAAGCTCTACACCTCCCAACCGACCCTCAGCAAGCAGATGAAGATGCTGGAAGACGAGCTGGGGCTGGCGCTGTTCACCCGCAAGGGCAAGAACCTGGTGGGCCTGACCCCCATGGGGGAGCAGGTGATGGAGCTGGCCAAGGGAGTGGTGGCCCAGGTCGAACAGATTGGTCAACTTTCCCTCGGTGATCAGCTGGCCACCAGCGGGGTGCTGCGCATCGCCACTACCCACACTCAGGCCCGCTACAAACTGCCAGCGGTGATCACCGAGTTCACCCGCCGCTATCCCGATGTGGCGATACATCTCCATCAGGGGGCGCCTGCCCAACTGGCCCAGATGGTGCAAAGCGGCGATGTGGATATGGCGATTGCCACCGAATCCATGTATCTGTTCGACGAGCTGGCCGCCGTCCCCTGTCATCGCTGGGGCCGCAGCGTGGTGGTGCCCCCACGGTCATCCGCTGCTCGAGTGCCAGCCGTTGTCGATGGCGATCTGGCTCGCTATCCCTCATCACCTATGTGTTCGGCTTTACCGGCCGCTCCAAGATGGACAAGGCCTTCAGCCACCACGGCCTCTCGCCGAAAACCGTGCTGACCGCCACCGATACCGACGTGATCAAGCACTACGTCCGGCTCGGGATGGGGGTCGGGGTGATCGCCAGCGTGGCCTTTGACGAGGGGGACAGGGAGGATCTGGTGAGCCTCAATATCGACCACCTGATCGCCTCGAGTGCCACCCACATCTGTCTGCGCAAACATGCCCATCTGCGCGGCTACATGTATGACTTTATCCACCTCTACGCCCCCCATATCAGCCGGGAGACGGTGCAGTTGCACCTTATCAACCAGCCGCCCGCCGCCAATATGGCGGAGTTGCCGTGGCTCTAGCCCGGGTTGTTTATCGTACACAGAGCAAACATGCAGAGATAAAAAAAGAGAGGCCGTGGCCTCTCTTCTGGTTTTATCGGTATGCGGGATTAAGCGCGGCGGGTGGCCAGATTGATAAAGATCTGGGCTCCCACCAACAGGCAGTCGTCATCCAGATAGTAGGGATTCGCATGCAGATAGTTGCAGATCCCCTTGGCCTGACAGCCGCTGCCGAGGAAGAACATGGCGCCCTTGCGGCCACGGCAGGCGTTGACCATGTAGCTGAAATCCTCGCTGCCGGTCATCGGCTGACCCTGGGCGTTGATCCCCTCGAGGGCAATACCTCGGCGGCGGCCTGCAGCAGGCGCTCGCAGGCCTCTCCATGGTTCTCCACCGCCGGGTAGCCGGCATGGACCATGGTGGTCTTGAAGCCGCGCAGCTCGCTCTGGGCGACCATGTCCCTGAAGCTGTTTTTCAGGATCTGGTCGGTCTCGGCGTCCATGGCACGTATGGTGCCGCGGGCCTGCACATGATCGGCGACGGCGTTGGGGATGGTGCCGCCGTTGATCATGCCGCAGCCAAACACTGCGGGGCTGAACGGGCTGGTGCGCTTGGCGACTATGTAGTCCATGTCCTCTATGATGCGCACCGCCTCGCGGATGGCATCCAGCCCCTTGTGGGGGGTGGAGCCGTGGGCTGAGATGCCGTGCACATCCAGGGTCCAGGCCGAGCCCCAGGAGGACATGACCCCCTGATTGAACTTGATGGTGCCCGTCTCCATGGCGCCGTCGTTGTGGAGGGCGTAGATCTCGTCCACCCCCTTCATGCAGCCGAGCTCCACCATCTTCTCTGCCCCCGGCACCCGCATGTCCTCCTCCGCCATCTGGAAGATGACGCGAACGTTGTAGCGCAGCCGCTCCCTGTGCCCTGCCAGGAATTTGGCGGTGGTCAGGGCGATCGCCATGTGGGAGTCGTGGCCGCAGTTGTGGGCCATGCCCTCATGGGTGGATTTGAACGCCACCTCGCTCATGTCGTGCATCTCAAGGCCATCCATGTCGGCACGGAAGGCGATGGTGGGCAGTGTGGGATCAACGACCAGATCCCCGTGAAAACCGGTAAAGCCCGGATACTCGGTGATCTTGTAGCCAAACTCCTCCATCAAGCCCCGGCAGTAGGCGGAGGTCTTGAACTCGGCCCCCGAGTATTCCGGGATGCGGTGCAGGTGGTGGCGCACCTCGTGGCTGAAGTCGCGCAGGGCAAGGAGGTCAGGTTCGATATGGTAGTGGTTCATCAGATGATCCCTTGAATGGAGAAGCCGAGTTGGGCAACCAGCGAGGCGCCGAAGAAGCAGCAGGTGGAGACAATCATGAAGATGAGGATCACCTTCCAGGACATCTTCTTGAGCTCCTCGAGCTGACCGCCGACGGAGAGGCCGGCGAAGGCCAGCAACGGCACGCAGCAGGAGAGGAAGGAGATCTTCGCCACCGCGTCGATGAAGAGGCCGCGCACTGGCGTCTCCGGCAGGCAGATGAGGATGCCGATGATGGTTGCATAGGCAAAGGCCGGCAGCGAAGAGGGCAGATAGCGCTTGGCCACCAGGGAGGCGAACACCACCAGGGACATGGCGATGAAGCTGTCACCCATCAGCCAGAGCGGGGTGCCCGTGGTCAGGGTCTGGGTAAACATGGCCAGCAGGATCGCCAGAAAGACGAACCGCATATCCATCACGATGCTTTTCATGCTTTCGCTCCTTTGTCAGTCAGGGCATAGATCTTTTCGGCGAGGGGCAACCCCAGGTAGGTGAGGGAGAGGGCCCCCAGGGCAGACGAGAGCAGGTTCGAGGCTGCGGCTATGCTCAGCACCTGCTGGGCCAGCGCCTCGTCGAGGCCGTTGATCAGGGCGCCGGAGGCGGCGCTCAGCATGGAGCCTGAGCCCACGCCGGAGCCGGCGGCCAGGGCCAGCGGGTGCAGACCTGTGAGGGGCGCTATGCTGCCGAGTACGCTGAACCAGAGGGTGCCGATGACGGAGCCGCACAGGTAGATGGCGAGCACGCCTATGTACTCCTGGGAGCCGGTGCCGAACTTGCCCTGGATCACCGCGACCGAAGGCTCACGGCTGATGGAGGAGCAGGCCCCGATGGCGCGACGGCCGAAGCCGAATTTCACCGCCAGCGGAATGGCGATGAGGATGGGCAGCAGGTTGCCTATCTCCTGCAGGAAGAGCGGCACGCCGACGCTCAGGATCATCTTGAGGTTGGGGATGATCATGCCCGCGTACTGGGTACCCAGGATCAGCAGGCTGAAGCCCACCATCTTGCCGCAGAAGCCCTCTTCCTTTTCGCTGAAGAGGCGCTTCCAGCCCGGGATGCGATCCTTGACGGGCTTGGCGGAGACTATCATGCCGATGATGACGGCAAAGAGCATGGGCAGTATGGGGATGATGGCGATGCCTATCCTGATCTCCTGTTTCCCGATGAGGTACTGGGCCACGAAGATCAGCAGGGCGGTCGCCAGGGTACTGACTAACACCGTTTTGAGAGGAGTGGTTTGCTGCATAGTGTGTTCTCTTGTTATGCGTTGTCATTCACGAGCGGCGCTGGCCGCTGCGAGCGAGATGGGGGCATGATAGGAAGGGCAGGGGGGCATTAATGTGACCGCCATCAAGCTGGCCATATGGCATTTTTTCATGGGGTATGCCGTTTAACCATGCTAAAGATATGGGTTAACAAACCATTAGCAGCCGGTTATGCTGCGCCGTTCGGCGGTCGCAGGGGGAAGGATGGAACTGTTGATAGAAGAGGCGCTCTGGCAGCCCCGCTGGCAGGGGGGGCTGCAGAGGTGGCAGGGGCAGGGCAACCGTTGGCAGTTGCTGCACGGCAGGCGCGGCGAGCAAGGGGCAGTGACCCCTGCGCCCTGGGCCCGCTGCCCGCCCGACGGCATCCTTTCGGCCAGCGGCTTGCTCGCCGCCTGGTTGGGGGAGGGTGAGTCACCCCTCATGACGGCGGACCCGAGCTGCCAGATCCTGGTTTCTGCCTCCAGCGTCCTCCTGACCCTGGCCAAGGAGAGCGGCCTGCTCACCCTGGGGCCCAATGGGGCGGATATGCTCCTCGGCGCCGATGGGGATCTGGCCGCCGCGCTGCAACGCCTGCTGGCCCGGCGCCTGACCACGCCCCTGCTGCGTGAACCCGGGGGCGCAGCCTCTCCGGCTCTGGTGCTGCGGCCGCTGCAAGCCGCTGACGAATCGGCCGTCCTGCGCTATTGCTCGGATGAGGCGCTCGCCCGCTACACCCTCAATATTCCTCACCCCTATCCAGCGGAGGCGGCCCGCGACTGGCTCGCCATGAGCGGGCGCAAGGCCGCCCTCGGGCTGGGGCGGACTTGGGCGCTGACATTGCCCATGGGGGATGAGTCGGCCCCCCTGCTCGGGGTCATCTCCCTGCACTGGCACGGCGAGCTGGCCTGGTGGGTGGGGGTCCCTTGGCAAAACCGCGGGCTGGCCACCCGGGCGGCGCGGCTGGTCAGGGCCTTTGCCTTCGAGCAGTTGCGCCTGCCCGCCCTGACCGCCCGCCACATGCCGGGCAACCTGGCCTCAGGCCGGGTGATGGCCAAGCTCGGCATGCACCATTGCGGGCGGCGGCCCGGGTCGGCGCGCCAACCCGCTGAACTGGATCATTGGCGGCTGGATCGCCCGCCGTGCCTGCCGGACGACCTCAAGGAGGCGCTGGCCCCTTGGCTCGAGGACGAGCGGGTGGCGGTGGTCATCCTCCATGAGGACGAAGTCGGGGGGCAGGAGGTGGCGCTCTTCATGGAAGGGGCCGGGGCGGGCGGTGAGCGGCGTCTCCCCGCAGGGCTGACGGTCAGATGCTATCCACTCGCCTGGCTGGGGCCTGAGGCCCCCGGGGTGCAGGCCCATGGTGGTGGCGTCCTGCTCAAGGACAGGGGCGAGCTTGGCCTCGGGTACCTGCTGCGATTGCTGGAGCCTGGTGCTTGATGCTGGCAAAGTCGGCGGGAAGAGGGGGTATTGCGACGCTTGGCGCATGGATTGCCATTCGTTTTCCTGAGTCAGCCCTCCCATTTTCGGATAAAGGCGCTCAAGTCAGGGGCCACTTCTGTGAAATAATGGCCGCCCTGCTGTACGAGGAGTAACGCTGTATGTTGAGAACCGAGCGTCCCGGCGACATGCTGCCAGTCTTTGAGCTGGTGAGCGCCGCCTTTGGTCGTCCCGACGAGGCCGAACTGGTCAATCGCCTGCGCGAGTGTGGGGCCGCCGTGGTCACCATGGTCGAGGAGGAAGAGTACGAGTTCATGGGGCACCTGATGCTGAGCCCGATCACCATTGACGGCCAGGAAGGTCCCTGGCTCGGGCTGGCGCCGGTGGCCGTCCATCCGGACTGGCAGGGGCAGGGCATAGGCTCGGATCTGGTGCGGGAAGGGCTGGACACGGCCCTCGAGATGGACTGGAAGGCGGTGGTGGTGCTCGGCGATCCGGCTTACTATGGCCGCTTCGGCTTCAGGCCCGCCAGCGACTTCGGCCTGCACTGCATCTACGAGGTACCCGCCGACTGCTTCATGGCGATGGAGCTGCAGCCCGGCGGGGGGCTGGCCGGCCTGCAGGGCGAGGTGCTCTACCACCCCCTGTTCGATGAAGAGCCGGTGGGAATAACCGCCTGAATGCCATAGAAGAAGGACCCGTTAAGGGTCCTTCTTCATTTCAATCCGTCCCTCACTGGGCCAGGGACTTCAACTGCTGCCTGCCCGGCGGATTGTTCCAGTCGATGGGGCCGTGGGTGAAGCGATACTGCAACCTTGGCAGGCAGAGCTCCAGCCACTCCTCCCTGAAGTAGGCATAGCCCTGGTCCCAATCCGGGTCATTGGCCCAGCCTGTTTGCAGGAAATGGAGCCGGGTGCCCTGACCTTCGGGCACGAAGCGCAGGCTGACCTGGGTCTTCTGCTGGCGGATATGGGGAAACTGGGGCGGGAAATTCCAGCTGAAGCTGAGCAAGTCATGGGGCATGACCGCCATCACCCGGCACCCTTCACTGCCGCGCTCCCCCAGCGGGGCCTCTGGCCTGAAATAGATTTCGAAAGGACCGTTGGGTTCCGGCACCATCAGACATTCCGGCGCCAGGAAGCTGCGCAGACCGCTCTCCGTGGTCCAGGCCCGCCAGACATCGTCGATGTGGGCGGGTACCAGAATGCTGCCTTCTATTTGCTTGTTATCCATAAATCAGTGAACCTCAAACCAGTCATGGACGGGACCCAGGCAGTATAGCCCCTAAGGCGATAAAATAGGCAGCCCTGCGTCACAGCATCACGTATTCAAGAGGGTCCAGCTTGCCGATTTGACACGGCGGCGGTATCCATCGAGAGTGGGAGGCAGTGAGCAGGCAAATCAAGGATGTCTTCATGATCAGAAAGATGCAAGATGCAGATGAACCCATGCTGGCGCAGCTGTTCCTCAAGGGAAGGCGGCAGGCCTTCCATTGGGTAGAGCCCTCCCTGTTTAGGCTGGAGGATTTTGCCGAGCAGACCCGGGGGGAGCAGATCTGGGTGGCGGAGAAGGGCGGTGCCCCCTGCGGATTCGTCTCCATCTGGGGTCAAGACAGTTTCGTGCATCACCTCTATGTGGTGGCCGACTGGCATGGGCAGGGAATGGGGCGGGCCTTGCTGGCCGCCGGGCTGGCCGGACACAAGCCCCCGGCATCCCTCAAGGTGGCCACCCGCAACACCACGGCGCTGGCGTTTTATCACCGCCTGGGCTGGCAAAACACGGACGAAACCGGCCACTGCGAGATAACGGGCCCCTGGCGCCGGCTGGTCCTGACCTCCGGCGACTAGTCTCCCTCGCGAGGCGCGCCCTCTGCCCCGGCAGAGGGCGGCATCAGGGCCATCTCGCCCGCTACAGCGCCCCGGACAGACCACCAGAGCCGGCTCAGGCATGAACGCAACCCACAAAAAAAGGCCACTTCCTGCGAAGTGGCCTTTTCCAAACGTTTGGCTGGGGGAGTCTGAATCAATAATTCATGTTGTTGATTTTAAATTACTTATCTGTATCTATCAGGAGGGTGGTGTTGCTGTTGGTGTTACTGGTGAATAAGCCACCCCACATTTTTGCCATTGAGGCGTACCGGTCTACCCCGCGAAAAAGCCGTCCAGGTCTCCGGCTACTTCGAGCGCTCGCGACGCACTTCTCGGGATGCGGGTTCAAATCCCTATGACCCGGATCCCACGATTCATACTCACCGTGTTGTTCTTCGCGCCGATGTAATTCGTTTTGCGCAGTTCTGCGCAATTGCGCACTCTCTAAGTCTCCACCAACGCCTCCAGGCCTTACCAAACCTGGCTCCTCCAATATGTGCTCACCATTGTGTTTCGATTTTGCGCAGCGACTTGTGCGCATAAAAGTGCGCAATTTGCGCAGTTTGTAGTGCGCAGCTCTGAGGGGACTGCGCAGGTGGTGAGAGGGGCAAGTGGCCGGCCCAGGATGAATGGTTCATCCAGTGGTTGTGGCACGTTGCCTCACCTGCCGTGGCAGTAACGCTCCATTACTCCCTTGGCTTGCCGCCGGCAAAAGCGCGGAGTTTGCGGTCTGTGATAACCTAGGGCGTTGCAGGACATTGTCGAGTTAGGTGTGTAGTTGACTGACGATTTTTTCCAGGATGTAGTCCGCCTCTGACATATCGTAGCGCTCGCTAGTCATCAGGTAACGGAGGTATCCTTGGCTTCATTCCTGGGTCTGTAGCTATCGTTCTGCCAGCAGGTATGGGATGGCCGCTAAATCTAATACCAAAAGCCCAGGAGGCAACAGTGTCATCAGCACTAGATAAATTCAATGAGCTCTCCACCCATCTTAGTGACTTGCTGGACTGTAATCCCATCGAGGCTGTGAAGCAGGCGCAGGATATTAATCTCAATCTCGCTCTTGATACACGTGAGCGGTTCAACCTGATGGGCCTGCAGGCGGCGATTCTGGTTGATGGTGGTGCGTTGACTCAGCAACAGGATTCGATTGAGGAAGGCCTTGCACTATTTCGTGAACTTCACAGCTCATTTCCAAATGCTGACGTTACCTATAATTTGGGTAATGGACTGGTCGCCGCAATAGGTTCCCCACCTCAAAGTGCTGACTGGCTGAGTCACCAGGAATTAACTCGAGAGCGTCGTGCAGAAGCCCGGCGATGCTTCTGGAAAGTAGCTCAGGATTTGGATGCTGATTTAGCGCTGCGCACTCAAGCTTGGACAAACCTTGCCAACCAGTTCAGCAATAGCTATCGACTTGGTGAAGCCCAAGACGGTTGGCTTGCTGCATTAAAAATTGACCCGCAAAATGGAGTGGCTGCATTTGCCGCCGCTCGTAATCTGCTTTGGCTCTATGAGCTTGGTGGCTGCTCAGAACTGACTCGTATCGAGGCGATCATGCTAGCCAAGATTGCAGATCAACATAAAGAACGAGTCATTCAATATGCCGGCATACAAGCTGCAGAACAGATCGCAACATTTGCATGCCAGTTGGAAGAGCCGCCAATACGCTCACCACATTTAGACCCTTTCATTAGTTGGGTCGAACGTGAACGTTTGACCCTTGCGCCAGCCGTGGAGCTCATCGATCCCTCTATGGGAAAGCTGGATTGGCTTATGCTACCTGGGATTATGGAACGAGAGCCCAGTGTTGCCGGGATGCCCCCTCCGGTGTTTGCCATGTTCAACATGCTAAAAAGCGATTTTATCCTAGCGCGTGACTTGCTATGGAGGGCACTTGACGAGAATGCGTGGCCTACAACAGGTAGATTTGGGGACACCCTTGACTATGCTACCTATGGACCAGATACGTCAGCACTTATCTTGGTTCACCGGACGGCTCTTGATCTGCTCGATAAGATAGCAGTAGTGGCGAATCACTACTTTGAGTTTGGATTACCGCCGGACAAGGTCTACTTTGGTAAACTGTGGCGAGGCAGCCCTGACAAGACAACAGGCATTAGACCGCTCCATGAAAAGGTGGAGCGAGTAATTCGTGGGGGCACTCCTGCCCTATACGGTCTAGTTGAGCTTGCCGAAGACTATGAGAACAATTCCGGAATCTTACGCTCTCAAAAGGATCTTCGTAACGCGGGGACTCACCGGTTCGTAGTGCTGCATGATATTGGCGACCCAATACAACTTAGGCAGACCCCTGAAATTGAGCATCATCGACGGGAGCCGTTTACACAAGAGGCGTTGCGCGCTTTACGTGTTGCCAGGTCGGCAATCCAAATGCTTGTACTTTCGATTTCACAGCACGAACAAGTCTTGGTACAGCGAGCTGATGGCTTTATTGGTTCTATGCTTGTACCCGATCACGACTGGATTCGTGGACGTAGCGACGATATTTGAATTAATAGGCACAACCTGGCGCAACCAGAGCAGGACATTGCTCTCCTTGTCACCGGTCACCACCTGCTGGCGCGGCAGCTTCGGAACCGTCGGCAAGGTCTCCCTGCAGCTTTGTCGTGGAGGCAGGGTGAACATGGCCCGGTGCCTTGGGTTATCAGCGAACAGCCCCGACCTACTGATGATGGCCTTCACGGTACCCAATGGCAGGCCGGCTATCTCGGCGACTTCACTCAGTGAATGACGGCGGCGAAGATTGAGCACCTGCTCTCGTTGTTCGTTGGTCAATCTCAAGGCAACCCCCTGTTGCAGTAAAAGTGTGATCTCGATCGACTGTCTGCACTCTATGTATGAAAAAAACGGTGGCTACAGCGGCTACGCGGCTACAACTCCCCTCTAGGCCGCGTCATTGCTGGGTTTGTCGTGTAGCCACTACCCAAAAAGGTGGTGGCTACAGGTGGCTACACGCCACTTACTGAGTGGCTACAGCCCCTTTTTGTAGCCACTGTAGCCACCATTTTTGTTTCTTCTTTCACGCACGCGTGTGAGGCAGAAATGGCAAGGGCCACACTCGGTGGCCCTTTGGTTCCTGTTGGCAGAGACCCTGGGGTAGTAAGGTAATGTTTGAGACTTTCAGTTGTCGCTTCAGTCGATATAGATAGGTGGCAGTACAGTGTGATTCCGGTCAGCAGTTTGCTCTATATATCAAGTAGGTGCTGGTTACACTGGTTACGTGGTTACATCGCCTTCTAACCCACGCCACCATTGGCTTCTACTGTAACCATGTCCCTAAGAAATGGTGGTTACCGGTGGTTACATAACCCTCTAACAGTAGAGATAGGTTCTTGGCGAAGCCAAGTCGTCTCTATGGCTAGGGCTAAATATCTATACAGCAAGCATGTGTGAATAATATCGATATCGGCAGTCATTAATTTCTTCTGAAGCAATTCTTAGCATGAAAATCAGAAGTAATAGCTATTTTTTCAAACCTTGCCAGTCCATGGCATCTGTTTGAGCAAGTTATTGCGCAAGCAATATCACACAGTTCAAGCATTCGAGTATAAGTTATTGATTATTAAATAATTAAATAAGTGGCATAGTCACTGCTAATGGTTCCGGTTGAGTGTCATAACCGTTTAACCAATCAGGAGCATATCCATGCCAACTCCATGTTATATCAGCATCGAAGGTAAAACCCAGGGCAACATCACCGCCGGTGCTTTCACCTCTGACTCCGTAGGCAACATCTTCGTGCAGGGCCATGAAGACGAGATGCTGGTACAAGAGTTTCAGCACGTTGTGACCGTACCCACTGACCCGCAATCCGGTCAGCCGGCTGGTCAGCGCGTCCATAAGCCGTTCAAATTCACCGTGGCCCTGAACAAGGCCGTGCCGCTGATGTACAACTCCTTGGCCTCCGGCGAAATGCTGCCGAAAGTGACCCTGAAGTGGTACCGCACCTCTGTTGAGGGTAAACAAGAGCATTTCTTCAGCACCGTACTGACCGATGCCACCATCGTCGACATCGACTGCCAGATGCCCCACTGCCAGGACCCGGCGAAGTCTGACTTCACCCAGCTTATTCAGGTCTCTCTGGCATACCGCAAGATTGACTGGGAGCACACCGTTGCCGGGACTTCAGGTGCCGATGACTGGCGCGCACCGATCGAGGCATAAGCCTCACCTTTTATGCCCGTTATTTCTTCTAATCAGGCCGGTTATTAAACTGGCCTATTTCCTTGTTTTTCAGTTGGTTAATTTGTTTCATAGTTTTTATGTTTTGCTATCTCCCTGCTTCCGCGGAGTGATTGCAAAGCAATAAGAGGTGTCCTGTTATGCAGAGACAATCAACGTATTACCCGTCGTATTACTTATCTTTGGTTGCTGCAAATGAACCGGAGAGGGCGGTAGCGTGTTGTTTTAGCAGGTTTCAGGTGGTGTTTGGAGAAGTGATAGGGAGATATCATGGCTAATCAGACCGGACTGCAGTTCACCGTTAAGGTGGGGACGCTGCCAGATCCCACTTTTGTAGTGGCCGGCTTTACATTGAATGAGGCGTTAAGCGATCCGTTCACACTTGCGTTGGAACTGGCAAGTAGCCAGCCTGATATCGATTTTGGCGCTGTACTGGATCAGCCATGCGAACTGTTGGTGTGGTATGAGGGCGAGCTGCAACGTCGTGTGAACGGTGTTGTGAGCCAGTTCGAGCAAGGTGACAGTGGTTTTCGGCGTACTCGCTACAGCATGGAAGTCAAACCAGCGCTATGGCGATTAGGTCTGCGTCACAATGCCCGAATCTTTCAGGCACAAAAGCCGGAAGAAATCATGGGAGCCTTGCTGCAAGAGCACGGTATTACCGATTATGCCTTCGCGCTAAAAAATGCACATGTACAACGAGAGTACTGCGTTCAGTATCGAGAGTCAGACCTTGAATTTATCAATCGCCTCGCAGCAGAAGAGGGGATGTTCTATTTCCATGAATTTGAGCAAGGCAAGCATCGTCTTGTGTTTGCAGACAATACAGCTGCACTCATCGATGGCCCCGCACTCTTCTTCAATTTGGGTAACCGTTCGCTAGAGCAAGGGCCCTATGTTCGCAAGTTTCACTATCGAGAAACGGTGCGCCAAGCTGAGGTTGAACTCAAGGACTACAGCTTTAAAACCCCGGCGTATGCCCTGTCTCATAAAAAGCTAGGGAGTGAACTTGAGCACCAGCGTGACACTTATCAGCACTTCGATTACCCAGGTCGTTTCAAGCAAGACCCCAGTGGCAAATCCTTCACCCAATATCGGCTCGATGCGTTGCGCAGCGATGCCATGGCGAGCCGAGGTCAGTCGAACTGTTCGGCGCTGTTACCGGGTCAGACCTTTGCACTGAGTGAGCACCCTAATGCTGTCCTGAATACCAACTGGCAAGTTGTCAGCATTCTCCATACCGGTAAACAACCTCAAGCCCTGGAAGAGGAAGGCGGAGATGGGGCGACAACCATCACGAATGAGTTCACGGTAGTCAAAGCACTACAAACCTGGCGACCACAATTACCGCATAAGCCCATGGTAGATGGCCCCCAAGTTGCCATGGTAGTGGGCCCTGCAGGTGAAGAGATCTATTGCGATAAATATGGCCGGATCAAGCTGCAGTTCCCATGGGACAGATATGGTGCCAGCAATGATCAGAGCTCCTGTTGGGTGCGAGTCAGTCAAGGTTGGGCCGGTGGCCAATATGGCATGATGGCAGTGCCTCGTATCGGTCATGAGGTCATCGTCTCATTCCTGGAGGGGGATCCGGATCAGCCCATCGTTACTGGTCGCACCTATCATGCCACTAATCAAACCCCCTATGTGTTGCCCGAGCATAAGACACGTACGCTGCTGCGAACCGATACGCATAAAGGCAAAGGCTTTAATGAACTGCGCTTTGAAGATGAAGCGTCGAGAGAGCAGATCTACATCCATGCCCAAAAGGATATGGACGTCGTCATCAACCACATTCATCGCCAAAGTGTGGGACTGGATCAACATTTGACGGTCAATCAGGATCAGTTCCAGCGGGTGGACCGTCACAGTCATCGCACGGTAGCCCAAGATGATTTTGAACAAATTGGGCAAGATCATCATCAGCTGATCGGCCGCCATTTTGTGCAGAAAGTGATGGCTTCATTAAAGCGCTTCATTGGTGGGGGGGAGATCACCCATTTAGATGGCAGCCGCCAGACATCTATCTCCGGTGGAGAAGAGCTGGTAGTTGGGGCACATCAGCGTGTGGTGGTGGGAGCAGATAGCTATCTCAAGGCCACCGACATTGTGCTGGAGGCGGGTCAGGCGCTAACCATCAAAGGGCCTGGCGGTTTCATCAAGCTTGATGGTGCCGGGGTAACTATTTCGGGCAATGTGGTCAAGATCAATGACGGTGGCTCGCCCGGCGCCGGCACAGCGCCGGTCGCAATAGAGCCGGAAGCGCCCAACAAGCCCACCCTGCCGGATGCGCCGGATCGCCGATAAGGAGTCGATATGCCAAGTGCTGCTCGATTGGGCGATAGCTGTGCCGGTCACGGCTGTTTTCCTGCCACCCCGATCATTGCTGGTAGTGGTGATGTCATCATTAATGGTAAGCCTGCTGCACGCAAAGGTGATGCCGTGTTGCTCCATGCCTGCCCGTGTCCCAACATGCCCCACGGTATACATAGCCGCGCTATTTCAGGTGGCTCCAGCAATGTGTTTATCAACGGCAAAGCGGCGGCCAGGGTAGGGGATGCCATTGGCTGTGGGGGCTCTGTCGCGGCAGGCAGTGGAAATGTGATTATTGGGGATAGCCCCTATCAATCGCCGGCCAAAAGCTGCGCCGAACAATCCGCCAAAAAGCGGCTGCCACTGCTGGCGCTTTCTCCCATGCTGGTGCCATGGCAAACACTGCTTGAGTGGGCTGCTCCTGTTGCCTTGCCAGAGGTGGAAAAAACCTTAACGGAAGCTCAGCGTAAGCTGCGCTACCAGGCGCGTAAGCAATTATCCGAGCGTGCCGCCAAGGTGCCTGGGCTGGCCGATGCTGGCAAGCGGCTGGGATTCAACAATGACAGTATCTTGCGTGCTGAAGCTGCGCAGTATGTCTATGCCGTCGATGAATTCAACCGCGGTGTGCAAACTGACTTGCCTGCGGCTCCTGTTGGCCTTGCTCAGGTAGATACCAAAAAAATACCCGGCCTGGAAAAAGCCGTGTTTACCGATAAAAAGAGTGGTTTTGGTGCTGCCTTGTTCAAGTCCTCCATTAACAACGAGACCATGCTCACCTATCGGGGCACCAATAACGCTGTTACCGGAAAATTAGACTGGATGACTAATGCGACTCAGGGGATAGGCTCAGAAACCAAGCAATACAATCAGGCAATGTATCTGGCTCAACGAGTCAAAAGATCAGTAGCCTCGCCATCGTCGCCACTAGTTGCTGTTGGCCATTCCTTGGGCGGTGGTTTGGCTTCAGCAGGAGTCGGTGCTACCGGTCTGCCCGGTTATACCTTCAATGCAGCCGGGTTGCATGCCAACACGGTCAGCCGCAAAGGTGGCTTACCACTGGACAAAATAGGTGAGCTGATCACGACTCAGGCAGTGGACGGAGAGGTACTCACCATGGTGCAAGGGGTAGGCAAGTTGGCTGTGCCCACCATGTTGTCCGGGATTGGTGGTGCCGTCGGAGGTTCTGCTGGTGCGGTGATTGGTGGCGCTTTGGGAGGAGCGATATTGGCTGGTGGGGCATTACCTTCTGCCGCCGGGAAAATGTTACCCTTGCCTTCGCAAGGGGGGAATCCTATTGCTCGACACGGTATGGATCAAGTTATTGCCGGTATTGAAGCGCAAAAGAGTGAGGATATTGGCACCATTACCAGCAAGCTTGGAGGAACAAAATGATATGGCTATCTCGTCTGAAAGTACTCTGCATAGGAGTACTGGGTTTGTTATCTGCGTGCCAAGTGGGAGGAAAAAGTATGCAAGCCAGTGAGTTTTTTCCAGCCCCAGTAGTGAATGTTTTGGATGCAATCCAGCGTGGTGATGAGGCTGCAGCTCGTCGTCAGGTTGAGCAAGGGGTTGACCTTAATATACAAGATGAAGAAGGTATTACCCCGTTACTATGGCTAATTCTTGAGACTAAAGATTACAAAGCGGTCGAACTTGCCCTGAAAGTGGGGGCAGATCCCAATTATAAAGATGGATTTGGTGATAACGCAGTTTGCTCCGTTGCTGGTTCTAAATATCCAGAACTGCTCAAGGTTGTTTTGGATGCAGGAGGGAATCCAAATTCTCTGGATAGAAATGGTGAGCCAGCTATATTCAATGCGATTGGTGAAGCTCGCTGGGCTGATATTAAATTATTAGTAGAGCGTGGTGCAGATCTTAATCTGACAGATGGCCCTGGTAGCAATAGTGCATTGTATGGTGCATATATTAACCAATATGAAGTTGTTTATTGGCTGTTGCAGCAAGGTGCCGACTATAAAATGAGAGACAGCGGTGGTTCAGATTTGGCCTACTCAGTGGAAGATAGCCTATCTTTAATGGATAAATCATCACCTCAATACCCATGGGCTATTAAGGTAAAACAGTTTTTGATTGACAAGGGTGTTAAATTTCCACCGTTGACTCCTGCAGAAGTACGTGAGCGTTGGGCTCGCGGAGAAAAGGTATAGTGATGTGGAATAGTGGTTGATCAACACAAAAGATGAGGAAAAGGTATAGTGATGTGGAATAGTGGGCAGGAAAATTCCGGCCCACAGTTTAACTACTGAATTATGTTATGCTGCTAATGATTTCAGCCATGCTCTGCAGTTACTTCAACCCCTCATCTCCTATAGGTATGTATATATAAGAGCAATTCGCTCTATTAAAGCCACAACTAGATAGGCAATTCTGATGCCGTTACCTATATTCGATATCGTCAGAAATGAAACATCGAAATTATATGTTGTTGTTGATATAAGCAAGTTTGAAGATGGTATTGATTATTGGCAATCACTATGTCGTCGATGCCCAGAAAATTGGCGTTTATTGCCGAATGCACACAATATAGAAGGTTACCCCACCTCTGAGCTTGTGCTGCTTTCCATCGAAGAAGGCACGGCAACTGAAAGTCTGCTGTTATGGATCTTGTCTCATGAACGCTACCCTGGCATGGGCGTTGTACTGCTGACAGCAACTACTGAGATAAATGAGATTCAGCGTGTGTGTATGGCTCGCCATACCTGTATTTACCCGGATGGACGACACACTTTTTTCCCCTTTCACGAACCCACCCTCCTAAAGACATGGTTTGCAATGGCTGGCTTGCCAACGAGGCGGCAGTTTGAGGATCCATTTCTAGCGATATATGTGCCCGAAGTGGTGGGTGCAGACTATTCAAGATCGCAATTTGAAGGTCTTGGGGATCGAGGGCTGTCCACTAACCAGCCTCCACAAGCATATGAAAACAGACTGAGCGCAGAGAATTATCGA
This sequence comes from Aeromonas ichthyocola, assembly GCF_046087985.1. NCBI lineage: Bacteria > Pseudomonadati > Pseudomonadota > Gammaproteobacteria > Aeromonadales > Aeromonadaceae > Aeromonas > Aeromonas ichthyocola. The sequence continues at coordinate 655,217 of NZ_JBJSWH010000001.1, read as the reverse complement.
ATACTGACCAATCAAGCTCGCTATCAATATCTGACCAAAACCCTGTTCATCAGGGCCAGCGAGTATTATCCCTTTGAGCTGAGTATTGAGTGGCTGGAGCTGCGCTTTATCAGCGGAATTACATTGGCAAGAGAATTTTATCCCTTTGCATCGGAGGATGAGTGGGAGTCCTGGTCAGCACATCGCTGGATTATAGGTTCTGATTATTATCGGCACCCTCAGTTTATCAAATTGGTTTCCCACTATTCGTTATCGATGGCCATTAAAAAATTCAAGATGGATGCTGTGCTGGTGAGTGATTCAAGAGCTCATTTTCATCGGCGTGAATGGATGTTTGGCTTGGTAGACGACAAAGGAGCGTAATGCGTGACAGATAACAAGATGATTGTATCTGGTAGGTATAACGATGATGAGTGGCAGAGCCTGCTTGATGGGCAAGGTCTGTTCATGTTTGCCGAGGCAGCCATCAATGATGCTGTTCCCAGCTTGGCTGAAAAATGGGGTGGCAGCCTCGAACAGACCAGGCTGTATTGGGGGGAGACGGGAAAGCTGCATAGCACTATCTCCCCCTATCTCATCCCTGTTCATCGACAAAATTGGCCAGAGCTTCAGCGCCTTGTCACCCATCAACCCGGATGGGGCCTGATGTTTCAGCTCGACTGGTTCATGCTGGCGTATACGCCGCTCCAGCAGTTGCAAGCATTGCTGGCACATCTGCGGCAGTGGTCCTGGATAGATACACCTGAACATGAGACCGCCATATTGCGGCTCAGTGACTGGCAGGTGGTCAAGCCCCTCTTGATGACAAGCTCTCCTGCCGAAGCCACTGCACTGTTTGGCCCTATCGCCAAGTTTATCGATGTGTTACCGGAGGGTGGTTGTGAATATCTCCAGCTCATTGAACGGGTCGAACATGACCTCGCTGGGCGTGCTCCGCAACAGTTATCACCTGCACAGTGGACTGCATTGAACTCGCTGTCAGATCGAGTTGCACACGATGAGTATGTCGCGCATATCCAGGCGCATCATCAAGTGGTTAAGGGGTGGCAACCAGAGCAATTGTTCTCTTTCGTCAAAGAAGGTGAGAAAGAAGCTATCTCCCATGGGTTCCAGAACCAACAGGATGTGATCCGTTTCTTGAGTCTCAAATTGGAAATGCCGGCGGGGTTTATGGCGCTTCCTTGGGCAAAAAAAATAATGGATGACCCAATCGAATTAGTTGGTCAACAAAACCGTATGGATAGGTTGTTTGAACAGGCACTTCATGAATTGGATAAGGGATAGGTTGAGGGACTCATGAGCAAAAATAAAACAGCAAGCCTGATGTCCAGCGATGAGGCTGCCAAAAACAACTTTTCGACCGATAATATCATTTCTGGCGGTTGCGTAAAGTGTGGCTGTGAAGTCATCATCCATTATCATTATGACGATGGAAAGCCGGTCCCTAATGCCCCTTTTGTACTGACAGACAGTAATAAGAAAGAGATCAGTGGCAAGACGGATAAAAATGGGCTCTGTAAGATAAAAGACATGGGCTGTGGTCCTTTTGAGTTGCTAATGGAAGAGGGGAGTGATGAATTCAAACCTCAGGAAACGTTGCAAAACAACCCAGTCTTTCAATCCAATCCCGCCCATGCAGCATTGGCCGCTGAATATTTCACGCTGTTTCTTATTCTGCGTCAGCAAGGATTGATTGAGTATGATGCCTCTGACAGTGACGCAGATGAGGTGGATGTTGATGATGTCGGCATGCTCGGTGGAATTTTCAATAGTGTTCCGGACAAGTACAACCAGGCTTACAAGCGCTTTTGGGAATTGGATAAAAAAATAAACAAAGGTAGCCGTGAGCTCAAAGTTGCCGTCAACAAGATACATCACAGCTTAGCTGCTGAGCTAGGTGATAAGGCCAGCAGTAATGAAGCGGTACTCTTGGTGTGTGAAGTGCTGCTGGGGTTTGTTCCTGTGGTTGGTCAGGTCATCGACCTGTATGCGATTGGTGAGTGGGGTTACGTCTCCTACAAGGAGCCAGCAAAGCTGGATGACAATCTGCACTTGGCGGGAGGAGCCCTGTGTTTGATAGGGGTTATCCCCGGCTTTGGTGATGCCATCAAGGTCAGTGGCAAGGCCATTATCAAGGCATTGAAACTGGGCGATAGGAAGTCAATTCAGTTTGCCATCAAGACTATTCGCAGTCTGTCTAATGGCAACTTGATTAAAGGGCTGACGGAGCTACGTTCCCAGATAACGACATATGGTCAAAAAGCCAAAGCCATCTTGCTGCAGGTGATTGCGGCATTGAAGAAAATGCTGATAGACCCGGCAAGCAACCGCTGGCTGATTGCCATGATGAAGGAGCAAATTACCGGGATTATCCACGCGCTGGAGAAACTCTCTGCAAAATACGACTCAGCACTTGCCTATATAGCTGCAAAATTTGATGAATTTATTGGCAAGGTGGTCACCCGTGTCACCGGCTCACCACGGGCTAAAGGGCGTGCTGATCTGCCAGAGGGTGTCAATGCTGGTCGCAACAAGGGGGATGGTGATCTCGATAAACCACCCACCGAAACAACGCAAGCTGGTCAGGCAGATGGCAATAACTGCGCCTCCACAAAAACGTGCCAAGGGAAAGGTGAGCCGGTCGATATGGCCACCGGTTTCGTGTTCGAACGCCGGGAGGATTGGCGCCTAGTCAGCCTGTTGCCTGTCGGATTGACGCGTTACTACCGCTCGGGTGGACAGCGCCGTCCCGGTATCCTGGGTACGCTCTGGCGCACGGAATGGGACATGTCGCTGGAGCTGCAAGAGGGCATGGTTGTCTTCACCGATGGTGAATTTAACCAAGCCTTCTTTACCCTGCCTGATGAGGGGGCGTGGGCGCAAAGCCTCTCTAACCCTGAGTGGCGGCTAACCCGTACCGAAGGTCTGTTGCAACTGCATCATTTGGATGGTCGTCGTTATGGGTTCGAGCATGCCCGTGGTCCCCACCTCTACCTGACGTCCATGAGCGATGCCTGTGGCAACACCATGCGCTGGGTATGGGAACGGGGACGGTTGGTACGCGTACTGCTAGCCGATGGCCGCTACATTCGAGTCAGCCATCAGGGGCGCAATGTCAGGGCGCTCACCCTGGTGACGTCGGAAGTTGACTCTCCGCGCCTGCTCTCACGTTATGAGTACGGTACCAATGGCGAGCTGCTTGAGGTGCGGGCCGGTGCCGGGCGCAGCTTTGATTATCAATATTCACCGCAAGGGTGGCTTACTCGCTGGAGCGACCTGGCCCAGACTTGGGTCGAGCACGAATACGATGCGCAGGGGCGCTGTCTGGCCAACCGCTGCGCCGACAACTATTGGAATGGCCACTTCCGTTATGACGATGCCAACCTGACCAGTTACTACCACAGTGGTTTTGGTGGCGTTACCGCCTATGTGAGGGATGAGCGTAACAACATCCTGCAGCGCCGTGAGCCGGATGGTGGCGAGACTCGCTTTGAGTGGGTGAACAATCAGTTGGCGGCACTAGTCAATCCGCTGGACCAGCGCACCGAGTTTGAGCGTAACGAATGGGGGCAAGTCACCCAGGTTATCCTGCCCGATGGCACAACTCACCGTTATGGTTACGATGAGGCGGGCAGGCTGCAGGCCTATATCGACCCGCTCGGCCAACCTTGGCAATACAGCTATAACTCTCTGGGTCAGCTTGAGACGGTGACTAATCCTTTGGGGCAAACCTGGGGTCATGAATACACCCCTCAGGGACTGCTTGCGGCCATGACCGACCCGAGCGGGCTGCGCAGCCAGTGGCAATATAGCCCACGTGGCTTGCTGGCCCGCTACGAGCCGGCAGTGGGTGCTCCCTGGCGCTTTGACTATGACCCGCAGGACCGTTTGGTTGCCCGTTATCAGCAGAGCGACCAACGGCCCTTGGTACGCCGTTGGGAATATCGCCATAACGAGCAACAGCCCAGCAAGGTCATCTATGAAGATGGCACAGAGAGCCGCTTCGATTACGATATCGAGGGCAATCTGGTGCGACTGACCGATGCCTTGGGTCAGCAACATCAACTTGCCTATAGTGCCTTTGACAACCTCCAAAGCGTGACCGACCCACTGGGTGCTACCACCCGCTATCACTACAATGCCGAGAGCGAGTTTGCCGGCGTCACCAACAGCCAAGGGCGCAACTGGCGGTATGAATTTGACCACTGCGGCCGAGTGTCCAGAGAGGTGCATTACGATGGTCGCTGCTATGACTACCGTTACGATATGGCTGGACAGCTTGTCTTGCGTCGTGCGCCGGATAGCGCCGAGCTGCACTATCACTACGATGCGTTGGGGCGATTGAGCCGAGTTGAAGCGTTGCGTGAGCATGGCGAGCGCGAGGGAGAGACTCATTTTGCCTATGACGCTGCCGGTCGTTTGCTGCGGGCCAGCAATGCAGATGCGGTGGTCGAATACGAGTGGGATGCGCTGGGGCGGGTGGTGTGCGAGCGCGTCAATGGCGAGACGATAGAGAGCCGTTATGGTGAGGCTGGACAGCGCGAGGCGATAACCGGCTTGCTGGTACCACTAGGTCTGGATTGGGAGCAAGGGCGGCTGGCCCAGCTCACCGTGGGTAGCAAACAACCTCTGCACTTTGCACACGACCAGCAAGGACGTGAACAGGTACGCCAGAGCGAGGCCGGCTTTGCCCTGACACAAGGGTGGAGCGCCACCGGGCTCTTGCTCTCTCAGTCCTTGGTGCCTGCCACAGGCACAGTGCCCGATACCTTGTCGCGCCACTATCAATATGATGCCCTTGACCGCCTGGTTGGGATCAAGGACAGCCACTGGGGCGAACAGGGCTGGAAGTTAAATGGCAATGGCCAGGTGGTGGCAGAGCGCAGCAAGCGCGGCCACGAGCGTCAGGCCCGGCTGTTTGGCTATGACAGCGAGCTGAACCTCTGCGAGCTCTCCCATATCCTGCCAAGTGATGAGCAGCCGTTATCCAGCAAGCAAGCACAGGCCGAGCCGCTGCGTCAGTATGACGAAGCTGGCCGAGTCAGCCAGGTTGGGCAAAATCAGTACCGCTATGACAAATGCGGTCGCCTCAGTGAAAAAGTGGTATCACGGCCCGGCTTTCGGCCCCAGACCTCGCAATTTCAATGGGATGCCCACGACCGCTTGCAGCGGGTAATGCTGCCTGATGGCAGTCGCTGGCGTTACCGCTACGACCCCTTTGGTCGGCGTATCGGCAAGGAGAGGGAAGGTCAGGTAAGCCAACTCACCGCTATCACCCGTGTCCATTACCGCTGGGACGGTGACCAGTTGGTACAGCAACAAAGTTACCAAGCTGATGGCAACGCCGCCCGGCAGGTGCAGTGGGTGTATGAGCCGGGGAGCTTCAGGCCACTGGCCCAGTGGGAAGCCGGTGAACAGGAAGAGCGTCTGCACTATATCGTGACCGATGTGGCGGGCACCGCCCGCGAGCTGTGCAGCGAAGCTGGTGACATCCTCTGGCGTGGTGAACAGCGGCTGTGGGGCAACTATCGCGCAGATGCAGTGCCACAGCCGCTCAGGCGCTTCCTTGGGGATGCAGCCAACGACGAAACCTACTGCGAGCTGCGCTATCAGGGTCAGATTTATGATCAGGAAACGGGGCTTTACTACAACCGGCACCGTTACTTTGACCCGGAGTTGGGGCAATATATCTCGCCAGACCCGATAGGTTTTGCAGGAGGGTTGAGGCCACAGGGATATGTGCATAATCCGCTGGAGTGGGTGGATCCGTTAGGATTGGCAACAAGGCCTAACAATGGTAAATACCACATATTTCATGACCATCAGGTAGACTCTGCTAATAGATATGCAAGTGATAGCGTTCAATTTAGGCAGGCTAATAAAGAACTTTTGTCAAAGTTAGAAACTGACTCTGCGTATAGAAAGGATATGTTTAGCCGATATCCTGAACTTTCTGAATGGTCTAAGTCAGGTAACATGTCAACAAGTCCTGCCGGTATGACATGGCATCATCATGAGGATGTAAACAGACTTGTTCTGGTTGACCGAGGTGATCACTCAGCAAATCATGGTATTTATCATCCTACGGGTAAAGGTGGTCGGGATATATGGGGTGGGGGTAAAGAAGGCCGAACAGGCAAGTTGGATGGTGCAACAGGAGAGAAAAAATGCAAATTATAATGAAGTCTTATGTCAAGTTATCTGATTTGATTATTGTTATAAAAAATACTGGTTCTAACCAAGGGTCCTATTTTTGCTTATATTCTAAGGACTCTATGGAACCGCTTGCTTCCAGTTCAGTTTGCTTTATTGATGAGTATCCAACAGAGGGAGAAGGAGGAGAGGATGTTTTCCCAGAAGATGTTGTCAATAATGACTTGGAATTATGTTATTATGGCGAGCAGTTTGTTGATGTCATAAATAATGTTGTTTCACAAGTTAATGACCCTCCAATATCTGTTTTCATAGATGCCCTTAACTACTACATGGACAATGATGATTTCCTAGATATAAAATAATAAAGGCAATGTGTGCAAGCCTAGTTTGTACAGATCTAGTTATCACCTTACACCGGCATACTGTCGGTGTTTTTTGTTCAGTTGAAATTTCACGGTTCTGGCAAGTTAAAGAGGATGGTAGTAACTCAGGGCAATCATCGCGCCGATGCGGTGCCACAATAGCTCAGACGTTTCCTGGGGGATGTTGCCAACGAAGAGACATATCGCGAGTTGCGCTATCAGGGTCAGATCTATGACCAGGAAACGGGTCTTTACTACAACCGTCATTGTTACGTTGACCCGGAGTCGGGGCAGTAAATATCATCAGACCCGATAGGATTTGCGGGAGGGCTGAGGCCACAAGGGTATGTGCATAACCCGTTGGAGTGGGTGGACCCGCTGGGGTGGGTGGGTGATCCAGCTAATGCGACCCATATCACGTATCAAGGTATAAAAGATGGAAAACCCTATGTCGGTTATGCAAGTAAGCCGGGATTCGGCCATAGCGCTCAAGATGTTTTAGATTATAGATATGGTAATAACTACGACGCATTTGATATCGAACCTAAACCATTCTACCGAGGGGAGGGGATAGAGGAAAAATATACCGCAAGAGGCTTAGAACAGCGGCGATTTGAAGAGCTAGGTGGATTAGAGGGAACATCAAACAAACAAAATCCTGTAGGTCCAAACAACCCTAGAAGGGATGAGTATTTACGTAAGGCGGATGAGCATAACAACAAACCACCTAAAAAGGGGTGTTAAGAGGGTAGGCTAATATGGTCGTTAGGAAAAAAGATTTACAAGTTGATACTGTTTTCTCTATTGAAGTGCCGGAGTATGGCTACATTTTGGCTCAGTTGAGAGAAGATTGTTGTATGGATTTTTTCGATAACCTGAGAGAGGATAACTCATGGGAAGGCGAGGATCTCAGCACTGCCCCCATTTTATTCACCATTGTGGTTGCGGCACATAGGCTATTAAAACTATTCTCAATGCAAGTGATAAATATAGTTAAAATCAACGATAGACCACAGCCTTCAATGAGTTTGGCATTCAGCTCAGAGGTAAGGCCGTCTACAGGGCTGCCTGGCCTAAGACTTGAAAAACATGGTAAAATATATGATCCAAATAATGTTGATGTGATAGTGCCTTTGTTGGATGCTGAAAAGCACCGTGATATATTATATTCATTTGAATACCATGGCATAGTGGGGAAGCCAGACGTTTTATTAGAGCGCATTAGCAATTTTTATAAAACTGGAATTAACTGGGACAAGCAAAAAACAATATTATACCCTGAGCTGCCACCACCTCCTAAAGGATACATCAAGGTTACGAGTGATAATCTTGTTGGAGTATGGTTCCAGCTGGTTTTTAGTTGATGTGATTGACCCTAAGAAGGGGGTATCATGAAAGCTGGCGATGTATACTCAATTCCATTGTTTTTAACAGATGTTAGTGGGCTGACAAGTTTTTCTCGCTATGATTTTACTAAGGAAGGAATGACTTTCTGTTTTGCTAGGGTAATTGAACATAGAGGGGGAAGTGGTCTTATCATCGAAGTGTTTAATATTCAAGGAAGCATAGACATACCACTTTCGGAAATCATTAGTTCTTCTCGCCTTTTCAATCCGGTGGCTGTCGCTGGTGAAGCTATTAAGAAGAAGAGATGGAGGTTGGTTGGTTCGACTGATTACGATAAAGAAAGAGATTCCAAGTATAGTGAAATTACTTTTCTTATTGGTCCTCGAGAAAATCGCTCGATTTGGAAAGGAGGACGTGAGTTATCTATAGAGAATTCAACTCACTCTGGTATTGAAAAATTTATTGTTTGGCCAGCCGTACAAATTGAGCGAAGGATAGTTCACGAGCTTGAAAAGTTAGGTGATACTAAAACAGTATAAACTTGAGTTTTAGGTTCATATCATTATACCGGCATTGCGCCGGTTTTTTTTCACGAAAAAATAAACTGCAGGCATTCTTGAGTAATGCAATCAAATGTTCTCGGAGATAGCTATGGATGCTATTGGTTTTTATGGAAATGACGAAGGTATTTGCTGTGATATTATATTGGAATCATTTGTAGATATTCCTGTCCAGGTTGTAAATCTCGAGACCTATGAGATTGATGACAAATTCCGCTTGGATATTGAATATCTTCGCAACAACCAGCGCGAGATGAATTCGAAAGTTAATGAATCAGCATTTGAGTATATTAAAATAAAATACAATTCTGACAGTGTTGATTTAAAATTAATCAAAGTGTATGCCTTTCATGATGAAGAAAGGATATATGGGCTTGTCTTCACTTGGGATGGTGGTTCAGAACACGGAGTTGGTGTTAAGGTCGATAACACTGATGTAATTAAGGTCGGCCCTGCAGAAGTATCATTCATATAAGTTATTTATAACTTAAATCATAGGGCGCTTGCGTAATAAAGCGCCCTTTTGATACGTCTATCTTTGAAAGTGTTTACTTTCTTGACTAATACGTCAGGTGCCAGAGTAAATTTTTCGATAGAGATATCCCTCGACGTAACCAGTGTAACCAAAGTGTAACCATTAAGATTTATGTCAGTGGTTACACTGTAACCTATTTATATGTAAGGCTTTAGTTGTTTCACGAAAGCCATGTAACCACTGTAACCACCATTTTTGCTTCTTTCTTTCACACGCGCATGTGGAGCGATTATGACCTGAGGGTGATGTGGCTTTTATGGCCCCTGTTGGTTAACGCTATTTGCATTCTCGGCTATCATCCTCGTCGGTCAATACACGTTCGGTCAGTACATAGACCCTTGATGCCTTACCCATACCCGGCAATCGATAAAGGTGCTGTAACCGATTCTTGTCTTTGCCTGTAAGAATATATCCCGCCTTAAGGCAAAGGCGAGCTGCTCGCTTAGGGTCTTTTCCCTTTGTTATCTCAACCCAGCCAGGGGGTAGAACATAGAAACTCACTCCATCTGATTCTACTTTACGGAAACCCACCATATTTGCCGGGCGATGGCTAGCATCGAACCAATCGGCAAAACGTGTAAATTGGTGAGCTGTCACGAACCCACGTACTTGCTCTAGGATGGCTGCGTCCTCCTGGTTACCTAGGTGTCCCCGCTCTGCCAACCATGCCTTGAGGCAGACCCTGACTGCCCTGATGGCTTCCCCCTCTGGCCAGCCAGTTACCCCCAATCGGGTGGCCAGCTCCCCGGCTGTAGCCACCAACGCAAACCGGTTGATTGCTCGGCCAACCTGATTACCCGCACCCTCAGGAGTCAGTTCGGCTGCCAATAGTTTAATCTCGGCCCTCAGCCGCTCACTGTGCTCATCCATGGATTGAGTCAGGGCTTGGGCATAGGTGCGAAAGGCGATGCCGTGATGTTCTTCTGAGTTGGCTTTCAGGGTATCGGCAAAGCTGCGGCCTCCATCCATGCCATGCAGCCACTCAAAGGCGCCATGGTGCCCGGTATCGCTGGGGATCTGGATTGTCCGCACCTCCATCCCGGCCTGGGTACTTTTCCCTGCACTGGCGGCATGGTCCTCGAGGCTCAGCTCACCGGTGGAGAGGAACAGTAACCGCCAGGCTTTGCGCTCTCTTAGCTCGCCATCCTGCTTGCTGCGACCCTTGCCTTGGCCGTTAGCCAGCATATAGGCGGTCTGCCCTGCCTCCCGGCCATCCAGCTCGCCCAGTTCATCCAGGCAGAGCAGGGCATCATTGCGCCGGCTGGCAATCCCCTCAATGGCGTTACCGGTGGCCCGCCAGGTTTGGGAGTACCGATCCGGGTACCCATAGACACTGGCGGCCGCCTTCATCACTGTGGTTTTGCCGTCGGTACTCTCACCCTTGAGGTGGAAGCCACCGCCCTCCATGCCTACCAGGGAGAGCAAGGGAGCCGCAAAGGCGAGTGACAGCGCAAAGCAGAGGCGTGAGTTGCCCACTGCCAGCCCTGCAACCCCCTGTTGCCAGCCGGCCAGGGTACCGCGCTCGGTAAAGTCGCTGGAGGTGTAACCGGCGGTCTGCAGGATGACCCCCTCAGCATCCGGCCCAATGGACCCACCGGGCAGCACATAGGCATGATCATACCACCCTGTGCGCTCGACACAGGTAATGCGCCGCTTGGGTTGGCAGCTCATCAGATAGGCCGCCAGCCTGCGCTTATGACTTAGCTCGATGAAGGGCAACCCCGCATCCAGCAGCGCGGCAAACACTTCCTCTCCATTACGCGGGACCAGGGAACGCACCGGCATGGCCCACTGGCGCACCCGCCCTGCGCTGTCCCGCCACTCCAGCAAGCGGCCGTAGCCCCGGCCCTGCTCGTCAGCGGTTTCAGCCAGTACATGGACGGGGCTGGCGATGGGGATCCACTCTTGCCGGGCATCCTCACCCCGGCCCACAGTGGTCAGGGCACATAGACGCGAGCCCCGCACCTCAAACCCTGCTGGCAGCTCTGGTCCTTCCTCTGGGTTGCCTTTTACCAGATGGAGTGGAGCCACATTGTCTGACCAGGGCGCCTCGTCCGGTGGGTTGTCTGCCGCCAGTGTCTGCTCGAAGTCCACCACATCCACCAGTTGCCAGGGCTCGGCATTCTGGCCCGGGTTGCCGCGGTAGAGCTCGGCCTTGGGGGCCTGCTTGCGCAGAGCCACGATCAGCCGCTTGGCTTTCTCGGGAGCCAGGTTGCCGAACTGGTGAACGATGACTCGCTTGGTAGCATCCCGATCGGCCATCTTGTAGAGCCTGGCGCCTTCATCCAACTGAGCTGGCCCCACATACAGCGCCTGCTCTGGCTCGCTCTCCGGGTCAATCGGGTTGTCTGTGGCCACCGCCTCGTTGTGGGCACGTTGTAGAGTGGCCCTGATGCCGGCATCCCTGCTGGCTTGCTCTCCTGTGTGGATCACGACCACCTGCAGATCATCCAGGTCTGCAAACTTGAGGAAGGTGCCAGCCTGGGATGGCGGGCTGTTTTGATGACCAGGGCCTGCAGTTCCTTGGTATACCGCTGTCATTGCATCGCCCTCCGCTTGCTCTCCTGGGTCAGCTCAACCACGGGGTCCTTTCCCTCTTCAAGCATCTGGTGAACATCGGCGCAGAAGGCGCAATACATCTGATCCACCACCAAGGCGCCCAGAGGGGTCAAAGTCCCGTTCACCACCATATGCCGCAACATGAGCAAGGCATCGGCCTGCCCCTGCTGCACCCCGGCGTTCTCCAGGTGAGCGGCCACGATGTTGTTCTGAATGGCCAACGTCAGCGAGTCAGCAGCAAGGGGGAGCTGGATCCCTAGGTGAGTAAACACATTGCCCCGGGCGGCCAGGTAGGCCTGGGCCAACTGCTCCACCAGCTTATTTATTTCAGTCATGGCAACCCCCTGTTGCATTGCGCTCGCCTGGTTGTTTCTGGGCCTTGGTCACCCGCTTGAAGAGCTCCCGCAGTACTGCGGGGCGCAGTGGATTGCGTGATAACTCGCGCCACATCCGGTCATTCAGGGTGTTGATCAGTCGATTACTCATGGCGTGTCCCTCCCAGCAGAACGGCAACCAGCTCCTTGAACGCCCGATCATCCAATCCGGCTTTCAGTTCTCGAGCCTCCTTGACGGTGACAGCCACAGCGGCGCCCTTGGTCTGGGCAATGAAACGGTCCCGATCACTTCGCCACAGGAAGGCGCTCAGGCTGCCCTGCTGTGAACGTTTCCCGGTACGGGGGCGAGTGGGGCCGATGAAAGTAGCCGGCTTGCTGCCGTTAGCCCATGCGAAATAGGTCATGCCAGCACCTCCTGGCAGAGCCTTATCTCTATGCGTAGGGCATTGAGCAAAGCGCTGAATTGCGCACGCTCTTGCAGGCACAGGTCGGTTTGTTCCAGGGCGTCGGCAAACTGCTCGAGCAGTGCCTCTAGGCGGGATGTGGGGGATTGGGTCATGCGGCCACCCACTTGCACGGGGTGCGGGACATAAACACCAACGACAAGCCAGGCAAGTTGGCGCGGGCTTGAGCCTCGGTATTGGCGATGATGGCGATAGTGCGGATACGCCGAAGCTCGGCCAGACGACAGACGCGAGGACGCTGGATCAAGAAGGTGAAGATTTTGGGTAAAGCAGGGGTGGGGACAGTAGCCATGATGGCAGCCTTCTTCTTTAGCAGTTTGTTACCGCCACAGGAAGACGCCAATCTCCAACTGGTGGCAGCCCGAACGAGGTTGGCGTAACTGGTAAAGAAGGAAACCAGCGCCCCTTTCGAGGCCCTCGCCCGAACCGCCATAACACTGTAGAGGCCGCCGACCGGGTAGGCCAACAGCGCCTCAAGAAATGAGGATCGAGTACCGACAAAAAACCACGCAATAGGAGCGTGGGTCGGCTCCAACTTTAATTTCGAGACGCCAATCTCGGCAGCGGATTTGGCCGCTGCAAGAGGAATCGTACTCCGTTGGACGTTGTGGGACAAGCCCACCCCTTGGAATTTGGGCAAGGCTTCGCCCTGGGCAGTGAGCCCATTAATGTTTCTGGTCATGGCTCATCCCCAATAGTTCAGGCTGATATTTACGCCAAAGTGCGGCCTCTTCCGCTTTCAACCGTGCTTTCTCGTCCTTGCAAGACTGCAGGGCATATCCTCTCTTGCTCGCCTCCTTGGTGTATTGGACTTGCCGGCGGCTGTAGTCATTCAGGGCGGAGAATGGAACACCATAGGCGCCGGTTTTACGGATAGATGGGATGACCTCGCGGAATACCCAGTTACTGAACCGGTGGGGCAGTGTGCCGGGTGTACTGGCCTTGCGACTGCGGACAATCAGTTTGTAGAAACCGGATTCCGATACGGCCCCTACCTTCTGCTTGCCGCCAAGGGTGTAAGTTAAAGTTACCCCCCTTTCGTCCTCATCAAGTGCCTTGATTGCCATACGTGAATTAGTCAGTTCCAGCGCCTCGCAAATATCCTTGGCTACAAACCACGGCTCACCGTTGATATTCACAATGCGTACCTTCACGCCTTCAAACTTGATGACGGACATATCGCCTTCGAGGGCGGTGAAATTAACCCTTTGGCGAGTACCGGGTTGAGGGGCGGCCTCAGAAGTTAATCTGCTTTTTTCGATAGTCATATTTCGGACTCCGTTAGGCGGCGGGAGGAAGGGGGACTGCTGCCGGCGTGCGGGCGCACAGAATGGCGGCGTAGTCATCTGCCAATGGGGCAGCCTGGCGCTGGTGTCGCCAGTGGTTGATCAGAGCCACCAGCTTATGGGCTTGCTCACGGTCGGCCAGCCAATAGCGCTTGAAGCGAGTTGTCCCGCCGCCGCTATGCTGGTGCTCAAAAAAAGCATCTGTGATAGCTACCCCGTGGTTTCGACGGAGCAGGCCAATGCTGTTGCGCAAGTTGAGATCATGGAGCCCAGCCAGGCCAGACAAGGCGCTGACCCCCTGGGCTCCCTGCTCCAGCAGGTGGGTGGCGACCAATTCAAACTTGGTGATATGCTGCTGACCCTGCTCAAGCTGGGTCGTGCCGTTCGCGGTACGGCCTTTTTCTTTTTGCATATCCACCCCCTATGCTGCCACGTTGCGAGCTGCGATACGCTCCGCCATCCAGGCATCAACTTCTGCCTCGACGAATGCCACTGAGCGCCCACCCAGACGTATGGTTTGTGGGAATTGGCCCTGGGCCATCAGGTCGTAAATACTGGACTTGCTCAGGCCGGTTTTCTTGATCGCCTCCCGCACTCGAATAAAGCGCAGTGCGGGGGTTGAGGAGGGAAAATGTTGTTCCATATTGGTTTGCCTCGGTCGTTGTTGACGGGGCAATGGAAACACGGCGGCTAACCCTCAGGGCAATACCCTGAGGGCTCAGGGGATGCGGTTTGGCAACCCTCAGGGTTTCCAAACCCCTCGCCAATACTGGGCTGGATACCCTAAGGGTGAAAGTTTTGAGTGGGCCTTGAGAGGTATCCCCTAAGGGTTGTTATGTACGAACCCTCAGGGTTCTATCTGTGATGAACAGAGGTTCTTACCGGTGACTCGGTCTATCGGGCTCGCTACATATTCGACATTTTTGGCCTTGGCATTGCTAAGCCCATGGGTGTTCTCCAGCTCGTGAAGAATCGTAAACTGCTTCGGGATCGTGTTCGGTTCCCAGGTATCGCCCCAGTACCGTTCTTGTACCTCTGCCACGAGCCTTAGTGCTGGCGTTAAATGTCGAAAATGGGGGATGCCTACCTTAAGTGCGGCAATCTCTGCCTCGGCTTCCTGTAGGCGTTCCGTCAGGGCTGCTACCTGTTCAGTAAGAGCGGTCATCTGTTCACCAGATTCAATATCAAATAGCTGATCGGGCAAGGTGGAGTTGTGAGGGTTGATAGGCTTCGGCAGAACGTAATCTGGATCGAGCCGGTTACGGTCCCGCAACCATTGCCAAACTGACATTGCCTCAAAGGTTGCGTCCTGCGGCTCGCCACGTTCGGCAATGGCCCTCACTATGTCCCCAGTTCCTCGAAAAGTCTCGCCGCCATATTCGTCGAAATAAGTCACGCTAATGGCCGTAGGCCCATTATTTGAGCCTACAGCCCTCAGCAATGCTTGGCGCACTGTTATTGCCTTATGTGAGCTACCACGGGGTCCGCCAACTTTGAAAGAGGCTGCTGCCGGAACGATTTCGGCAGAAACTAATGCAGCTTCGTCTGCTGTTACAAAATGGTCATTCAGCGATATGAAATCTTGAATATCAGGATCCGTAAAATCCATCGGGGGAGATGTTGTTGCCATAGCGTAGCTCTCTCACTATCAGCCTAAATAGGTGCCGGGTCAGGCAGGAGGCTGTCCCCACTCTTCGATTGGCCGATCTAGGCCCGGCGTTTACTCGTGTGGGTCAATCGCCCACAACCTTCAATGCTTTAAAGCCGCTCGCCAAAGAAAGGCTCCCCTGGCTTGCCTGCTCGATGTGGTTGCTCCACCAGCTCATCATGATCACCCGCTGCTCGTAGTAGTCACTGCGGTTATAGGCGCGGCGGATCTCGTTATCGTCGGCATGGGACAGCGCCGCCTCGATGGCGTCAGGGTTGAACCCTTGTTCGTTGAGGGTGGTACTGCCGAGCGAGCGCAAGCCGTGGGCTACCAGTCGTCCGCCGTAGCCCAGCCGCTTAAGGGCAGCATTCGCGCTCTGGTCGTTGATATGGCCGAGCGGATCACGGTAGCCGGGGAACACGAAGGGGCGGTGGCCGCTGATCGGCTTCATCCGCTCCAGCAGGGTCAACGCTTGTGGGGTCAGCGGAACCCGGTGGGGGCGCTCCATCTTCATCCGGTCAGCGGGGATGTTCCACACCTTGGCCTCCATGTCTATCTCATCCCAGCGGGTGCCCGCCGACTCACCAGGGCGAACCAGGGTGTGCAGGCTCCATTCAATCTGACAGCGGGTAGTGTGGTCTAGCCTACCGTTGGCAATGTCGGACATCAGCAGTGGTAACTCCTCCGGCTTGAGCGTAGGCATATGCTTCTTGGCGGGCTTCTTGAACACTTTGCGAATGGCGGAGCAGGGGTTGGCATCAAGCAGGCCGTGGTTAACGGTGTAGTCGAGGATCTCGTTTATCCGCTGACACAGCCGGCGAACTGTCTCCAGCTTGCCATCAGCTTCAATAGGGCGCAGTAGTTCGATCACCAGGGGGGCACGTATCTGGTCGATGGGCATGGAGCCGATGAAAGGCAGCACATACAGCTCAAGGGAGCGCCACGAATCGGCGGCATAGGCTTCGCTTACGTCGTGCCGTTTCAGATCCAGCCACTTGGCAGCCATTCGTTCGAACGTGTTGGCGCAGGCCTCTTGCTGAGCCTGAACGATGGCGAGCTGCTCTGCTTTATGGCGTTTGGGGTCAATTGCTTGAGCCAATAGGGCGCGAGCATCTCGCCGCCGCTCTCGGGCTGTGGCAAGAGTAACATCAGGGTAGGGGCCAAAACTGATATTGGCGCGTTTCTTGTCGCTCGGCCTGTAGTAGTTGAACACCCAGAGCCTCGCACCATTCGGCTTAACCCTTAGGTAAAGCCCGTCACCGTCACCCAAGCTGTATTCCTTGGCTTCAGGCTTGGCGGTTCTCAGCTTTGAGTCGGTCAGCTTGTCTTTACTCACGGCACATCCCCCCAGTAGTAACACCAAAACCGGTGTTACATCACCCATGTGACCGTAGATGTTACTCTTATGGCTGGATTTAGGCGACTCACTCGGACTACTGCGGACAACAAAAAACCCGCAAGACGTTGAATCTTGCGGGTTTTTGTACTTCTTCGTTCCCGGCCGGAACATTGTTTGGTGGAGCTGGGGGGATTTGAACCCCCGTCCAAAATTACTACATCCTCGGTACTACATGCTTAGTCACTCTTTACATTCGCCAACACGCTGCGGAGAGACACGCCACGCATTGACTAGCTCGATTGGTTTTAATGCTTCCGCCCCAGCAGGACTTCCACACGATCCTGTGAAGGATGACCTTCCAATTCCCTAGGACACAGGCAAGCTAGGGGAGAAGGGCTCAGCGCAGGTTATTAAGCTGCGAGTGCGTAGTTTTCGTCGTTTGCGACTATTTTTTTGCGGTTTGTTAACGAGGCCTACCGCACCTCGGCATGCACCTTGGGTTTCGTGAATCTTGTCGAATCCAGAATCAGCCCCAAGTTGTCAAAAGCGATTGTACGCAAAAATCCTGCCATGGCAAGGCGTTGATGGCAATCGACCGGCAGGGGCCGGTCGATTGCTGGTTTATTGGTCGCCCCACGGGAGCTGGCGGCGCACAATCAACCGCGGTTCTTGTTCTTCATGATGCGGGCCTTCTCCCGGTCCCATTCCCGGGCCTTGGTGTCTTCCCGCTTGTCGTGTTCTTTCTTGCCCTTCACCAGGCCGATCTCGACCTTGACCCAGCACTCTTTCCAGTACAGCGCCAGCGGCACTATGGTATAGCCCTGGCGGGCGGTCAGGCTCTCGAGCTTGTCGAGTTCACGGCGGCTCAGCAGCAGTTTGCGGGTGCGAGTCGGGTCACACACCACGTGGCTGGAGGCGGCGTTCAGCGGCAGGAAGCTGGAGCCGAACAGGAAGGCTTCGCCCTGCAGGAAGATGACATAGGCTTCGCTGATGTTGGCCTTGCCCGCCCGCAGGGATTTGACTTCCCACCCTTGCAGGGACAGACCGGCTTCCACGCGCTCTTCGATGAAGTATTCGTGACGGGCGGTTCTGTTGAGTGCAATGGTGCTGGACCCGGCTTTGTTTTTACTGTTCTTTTTGCTCATGACGGGGGCCTTCGGCAATGTTTAGGAAGGCGCATTATACGTGGGTGGCGGCGGCTGTAAAACGCGCAACCACTCGAGTGGCGGCTTTGTGAGCAGTTCGGTGATGTTTTTGGCCGGCAAGGTGATCTCAAGCTGGTCATCAGGGCTGCAAAGGGGGGTAATTGCGCGAGTGGCGGCCCGGTGAGCAGTTTCGGCGGTGATTTTGGCTGGCAAGGTGATAAAATCGGCCCGATTGGATGAGGAAAGCCCATGCCCCGTATTACTCGCAGTGCCCTGGTGATGTTCAGCGCGGAACAAATGTTCCGTCTGGTCAATGATGTTCACGCTTATCCCGAGTTTCTGCCCGGTTGTGTCGGCAGCCGCGTTCACGAGACGGGTGAGGACTACATGATGGCCTCGGTGGATGTGGCCAAGGCAGGCATCGCCAAGACCTTTACCACCCGCAACTTGCTCGATGCCAACCGCGCCATCAAGATGGAGCTGGTGGAGGGCCCCTTCAGCAAGCTGGCGGGCTGGTGGACCTTCACGCCGCTGGATGTGGATGCCTGCAAGGTGGAGTTCGATCTCGACTTTGAATTTACCTCCAAGCTGATCGAGCTGGCCTTTGGCCAGATCTTCCGCGACCTGGTGGGCTCCATGGTGCTCGCCTTCTCCAACCGCGCCAAGGTGGTCTACGGTGTCTGATCTGCTCAATGTCGAAGTGGCCTATGCCCTGCCCGAGCGGCAAACCGTGTTGTGCATCCGAGTGGCCCCGGGCACCAGCGTGCTGGCTGCCATCGAGCAGTCCGGCATAGTGCAGAAACACCCTGAGATCGATCTCTCGGTCAACAAGTTCGGCATCTACAGCCGTCCGGTCAAGGGGAGCGAGCCGGTGCAGGACGGGGATCGCATCGAGATCTACCGTCCCCTCATCGCCGATCCCAAGGAGATGCGCAAGAAGCGGGCGGAGAAGGCCAAGGAAGAGGGACGGGCCGACGTGGTCACCGGCGGGCGCCCCGATGTGCACCGCAAGCGGGACGACGGCGAATCAACCTGATGCGGGGAGACCGAGCAATGAAAAGAGGCGCCATGGCGCCTCTTTTCTATTGGATGTTTTACCACAGAGGTTGCACTGGCCTAGGCCTTACAGGGTCAGCAGCCGCTCGTTTTGCACCGTTTCTATGCCGCTCTCTTGCTTGGCGAGCACCGTCATGGCGTGGGCCACCTGGCTCGCCTCTATGGCCCGCCAGCGCCTGAGGGGCCCCTGCAGCAGGGGTTTTATCCAGGGATAGATGGCCTGAACTATCTGCTCGGATCTGCGCGGGGGTTGGCGGTGGCCGAGCAGCATGGCGGGGCGCAGTATGACGAGCCGCTGCCACGCCTGCGCCAGCAAGGCTTGCTCCATCTCGCCCTTGGTGCGCGGATAGAGGGCGGGGGAGCCGGGGTTGGCTCCCAGGCTGGAGACGACCAGCAGGCGCCGGCAGCCGTGGCGGCGGGCGAGGGCGGCAAAGGCCAGCACATAGTCGTGATCGACCCGGCGAAACGCCTCATCGGAGCCGGCATCCTTGCGGGTGGTGCCGAGGCAGCAGAAGGCCATGTCGACGGAGTTGGGCAGCACCACCTCGTCGAGGCGTTCGAAGTTTACCGGTAGCCAGTGCCGGTTGGGGGCAGCCTCGCCCGGCTGGCGGCAGAGCAGAGTCAGCTGGTGCTCGGGGCCGAGCTGGCGGATGAGGGCCTGGCCGACCAGACCGGTTGCCCCGGCGATCAGGATCTGGCTCATGTGATCTCCTTGAGGGGATGACGAGGGGTGTTGACCTCCTTGATCATGGTTCAGGGAGTGCGCCCCTGTGAAACCCGATCGGATGCCAGACAAGAGAAAACCGGCCTTGGCCGGTTTTATGATGCTATCAGAGCGGGGTCGTGAAGGCGGCGGGGAGGGGGAAGTCACCCGTGGCGGTGGCGAGTCTGTCACCCACGAAGTTCAGGGTCAGCTCCTTGCGCTCCTTGTCACCACGACCTGGCTGGAACTCATAGAGATAGTACCAGGTGTTGGGGTCAAAGCCGTCGCGCAGCATGGGAGAACCCAGCACGAACTCGACCTGCTCGCGGGTCATGCCCTGGCGCAGCTTGTCGACCTGCTTTTGTTCCACATAGTTGCCCTGAGGAATATCGATGCGATAGACCAGGCTGCAACCGGACAGGGTGAGGGCGGTCAGGGCCGCGGCAATCAGGTGTTTCATCCGCATATCGGGTTCAGATCATCCATACAGTCTTTTTAGCTCGGCAAATCATACCCACTCCCCGTGCGGAAGTAAAAAGCCATTGATCCTCCTGCCAATAAAAAGGGCCGCGTGGCGGCCCTGACACATAATCGCCCCGTCACATGGCGGCGCGGAAGATGGCGACTATCTCTTCGTGGCTTGCCTGCTTGGGGTTGGTGAAGCCGCAGGCATCTTTCAGGGCGTTGCTGGCCAGCACGTCGAAATCATCGGCCTTGACGCCGAGCTGCTCCAGCCCGGCCGGGATCTTCACATCCAGCGCCAGCTGCTTGATGGCGGCGATGGCCGCCTCGGCCCCCTGCGCGTCGCTCATGGCGCTCACATCCACCCCCATGTGGCGGGCCACCTCCTTCAGACGGGCGGCGCTCACCCGGGCGTTGTAGGTCTGCACGTGGGGCAGCAGCACGGCGTTGCAGACCCCGTGGGGCAGGTCATAGAAACCGCCGAGCTGATGGGCCATGGCGTGCACATAGCCGAGGCTGGCGTTGTTGAAGGCCATGCCGGCCAGGAACTGGGCATAGGCCATCTGCTCGCGGGCGTGCAGGTCGTCCCCCTGGTTGACGGCGGTGCGCAGGTGTTTGGCGATAAGCTGAATTGCCATCACGGCACTGGCATCGGTCACCGGGGTGGCGGCGGTGGAGACATAGGCCTCGATGGCGTGGGTCAGGGCGTCCATGCCGGTGGCGGCGGTGAGACCGGCCGGCTTGGCCAGCATCAGCTCGGGATCGTTGACCGACATCAGCGGGGTGACATGCTTGTCGATGATAGCCATCTTCACCTGGCGCGCCTCGTCGGTGATGATGCAAAAACGGGTCATCTCGGAGGCGGTACCGGCTGTGGTGTTGATGGCGATAAGCGGCAGCTGCGGCCTGGCGGAGCAGTCCACCCCTTCATAATCCTGGATGCTGCCCCCGTTGGTGGCCACCAGGGCGATGCCCTTGGCGCAGTCATGGGGGGAGCCGCCCCCCAGCGAGATGACGCAGTCGCAGCCATGGGCCTTGATCATGGCCAGACCGGATTCGACGTTGGTCATGGTGGGGTTTGGCTTGGTTTCATCGAAAACCACGCTTTCAATGCCATGTTCTGCCAGCAGGGCGGTGAGCCTGGCGACCACGCCTATCTGGCCCAGAATTTTGTCGGTGACGATCAGCGCCTTGCGAAAGCCATGACCCTGGATGTCGGCCGCCGCCTCTTGCAGGCAGCCCGCCCCCATCAGGTTGACCGCGGGAATGTAGAACTTGAATGTCGCCATGGTGGACTCCGTATGATTAGCCATTAAGTGGTATACGGGCCTCAACATAACAGCGTCAGAGGGGATGAAAAGGGGTCAATGGTATCTGATTGACAACTTTATGGACTCGATCACGTACCGAAAAACCGGGGCCAGGCGGGGATTGACAAGGGCCCTTGCCTCTTGTTCGGTATAAAAACGTTTTTCAAGAAATTCATCAGGTTAGCAAACGTTTTGCCGGTTTTTTAGGGCCGCGGATGCGCGGAAGTGTGAAGCGCGTCAAGGAATTGGAAAGCGCTTTCGACCATAGTTGGCGCCTTCCCCAATGGAGGGAAACAGGCTCGAAAATACCATAAAGAATCACCTTAACTGCGCTCGGCTGCGAGGCGGCGGGATGCAACCAGGAGTCCACTATGTCTGATGTATTTCACTTGGGTTTGAAGAAAGCGGATCTGCAAGGCGCCACCCTGGCGATCGTTCCCGGTGACCCCGAGCGCGTGAAGCGCATCGCAGAGCTGTTGGACAACCCTGTGCACCTGGCCAGCCATCGTGAGTTCACTACCTGGCGCGGCGAGATGGACGGCAAGGCCGTGATCATCTGCTCCACCGGTATCGGCGGCCCGTCCACTTCCATCGCGGTAGAAGAGCTGGCCCAGCTGGGTATCAATACCTTCCTGCGCATCGGCACCACTGGTGCCATCCAGCCGCACCTGAACGTGGGCGACGTGATTGTGACCACCGGTTCTGTGCGCCTCGACGGTGCCAGCCTGCACTTTGCACCCATGGAGTTCCCGGCCGTGGCCGACTTCGACTGCACCACTGCGCTGGTCAACACCGCCAAGGAGATGGGTTCCAAGCTGCACGTGGGTGTGACTGCCTCTTCCGACACCTTCTACCCGGGTCAGGAGCGTTATGACACCGTCTCCGGCCGCGTAGTGAGCCGTTTCCAGGGTTCCATGAAAGAGTGGCAAGCCATGGGCGTGCTGAACTACGAGATGGAATCTGCCACCCTGCTGACCATGTGCACCAGCCAGGGCCTGCGCGCCGGCATGGTGGCCGGTGTCATCGTGAACCGTACCCAGCAGGAAATCCCGAACGCCGAAACCATGGCGAGAACCGAATCTGATGCCATCAAGATCGTGCTGGGCGCCGCCCGCAAGCTGATCTGATAGCACCACCACGAGTGGGGGGTGGGGGCCGTTGCGAAAGCGCGGCCCCTATCTTTATCCGCCGTTTGCCGCTGTTCTCACTTTCTCCTTCTCCGCGTTACGCTTTTTGCCCCGTCATTGCCTCAAGCACCTCCTCAAAGGGCGCCTCACATCTGATTTGCATCGGCTCGCCGTTCACCGGATGCATAAAATCCAGCGCGCTGGCGTGCAGCATCAGCCGTGGCGCCTGCTTACAGCCCAGCAACAGCAGACCGCCGTAGAGATCGCAGCCGAGTATGGGGTGACCCAGCAGCTGGCTGTGGATGCGCAGCTGATGGGTGCGGCCCGTCTCCGGCACCAGGCTGACCCGGGTCAATGGCAAGGGCTCGCCCCCAGCGCCCTCGCGCACCAGTCGCTCCACCACCCGATAGCGGGAGCGGGCGGGCTTGCCGCTGGCGCAGATCTTCATCAGGGGGAAGATCGCCGGATCCTTGGCGATGGGGGCGTCGATCACCCCCTCATCGTCCGCGAGATGTCCGCACAGCAGGGCGTCATAGGCCTTGCTCACCGCCCGCTGGCTGAACTGCTGGCACAGCATCCCGTTGATGGCCTTGTCTCTGGCCACCACCATGAGACCTGAGGTGCCAAAGTCGAGGCGGTGCACCAGGGTGCAGCCGGGGTAATCCCGCACCAGTCGATGGTGGACAGAGTCGAGGTTCTGCGGGTTCTTGCCCGAGAGGCTCAGCAGGCCGCTCGGCTTGTTGATGAGCAGCAGGTGTTCATCCTCGAACAGGATCTCTATTTGGGCATTGCAAGGGGGGGCGATAAAGGTATCGACGATGGCGGACATGGGCGGCTGCGGGCTGGAAACGGGGGGCGATCATACTCCAAGCGGCGGCGCGGGGCGAATCGGGACGAACTGGCCAGTGCCTGCCCGGCGGGCCTGGTGGCAAGTGATTGATAATGCAGGACGATGCCGTTTTGTGACCCCTTCCCGAGTTCATTCGGCGCTGGCTTGCTAAGGTATGGCTCCCTGTCATGTCGTAAGGAGCCTCTCCATGGCGTTGCCCGTTATTCTCGATTGCGATCCCGGCCACGATGATGCCATCGCCCTCATACTGGCGCTGGCGAGCCCAGAGCTCAAGGTGCTGGCGGTGACCACCAGCGCGGGCAACCAGACCCCGGACAAGACCCTCAACAACGCCCTGCGCATCCTCACCCTGCTCGGTCGCCACGACATTCCGGTGGCGGCGGGGGCGCCCAAACCCCTGATGCGCGAGCTCATTATCGCCGACAACGTTCACGGCGAATCGGGTCTCGACGGCCCCACACTGCCGGATCCCGCCTTTGCGCCCCAGGCCATGACGGGCCTCGAATTGATGGTCAAGTGCCTGCGCGAGAGCCCGGAGCCGGTCACCCTGGTGCCGACCGGGCCGCTGACCAATATCGCCCTGCTGCTGGCGGCCCATCCCGAGCTCAAGCCCAAGATTGCTCGCATCGTCTTGATGGGCGGCGCGGCGGGGGCGGGCAACTGGACCCCGGCGGCGGAATTCAATATTTATGTGGACCCGGAAGCAGCCGATATGGTGTTCAACGCCGGTATCCCCATCACAATGTGCGGGCTGGATGTGACCCACGAGGCCCAGGTGATGGACGAGGACATAGCGCGGGTGCGCGCCATCCCCAATCCGGTGGCCCAGTGCGTGGCAGATCTGCTCGATTTCTTCATGATTTACCACAGGGATCCCAAGTGGGGATTTGCTGGCGCGCCGCTCCATGACCCCTGTACCATCGCCTGGTTGCTGGCACCGACGCTGTTCCATGGGGTAGAGTGCCGGGTCGATATCGAAACCGGAGGCACCCATACTACCGGCATGACGGTAGTGGATCGCTACGGGCTCACCGGCAGACCGGCCAATGCGCGGGTGTTGCTGGGGCTGGACAGGGTCGGCTTCATCGATCTGCTGGTGGGGCGTCTAAGGGCATTTGACTAAGAACTCGGACATCGAATAAGGGGTTGGGCATGTGGAAAGGGACGTTGGCACTGCTGACATGTATGCAATTGACGGCCTGTGCCACCCCCTTCGAGAGGATGTGGCAGGGGCTGGCGACCTGCGATCTGGACGATCTCTACCTGGACAGCGAGAGCGGTGAGCCGTCCCACCCGCTGCTCAAGACCTTCACCCCCGACAAGACGTCAGACGGCTTCGCCTGGTACAAGACCCACCAGGAGCTTCATGGCCTGCCCATCACGGGATTTCTGATCCCGGCCTCGACCTTCGAGGTGCACGCCCTGTTTGTGGATACCCCCATCGCCAATGCGCGCAGGCTGACCCACAACGCCTACGGCAGCGAGTTTGCCGACGAGCAGAAGCACGACAGGGGGGAGGCTCCCCTGCTGCTGCGTGACCCGGGCAACCCCAAGCGCTCCATCATCGACTGCACCAAGGGGGAGTCGGCGGATCCGCTGCCGGAGGAGCCCTTCCCGGAGTAGGGGCGCATCCTGCAGATAAATAGAGAGGGGAGCCTGGGCTCCCCTCTCTATTTATCGATTGCCAGCTCGCCCTCAGGGATAACCCAGGGTCTGCTTGATGACCGGCAGCTGAGCCTTGATCCAGTCAGGATTGATGGGGCCCCAGTCGCTGATGCGATAGTGGCCCTGCAGGTGGCGAGCCCCCTCGGTCTGCTCGAAGGCGCAACTGATATCGAGTTCGGCCAGGGCACTCAGGGTGTCCTGGGCGGTGCGGCGCGGCATGCCGGTGGCGGCCATGATGGCGGGCACAGTGTCCGTGCCCTGGCTTATCAGATGGGCCACGTAGAGCCGCCGGTAGAAGCTGGTGCGGGTCTTGCTCGGTTCCGTCATTGCCCGTCTCCGCCTGATGCCGATGTGCCCCTCATATCTCGTCCTCGAGACGGTCGAAGTAGCGCCAGGTCGCGATGGCGGCCTTGCCCATCACCAGGGCCCAGACACCGAACCAGAACCAGCGGAAGAAGCTCCAGGTGGAGGCATCGGGCTGGGTGCTCTCTATCTTGGTGACGTTGGGGAAGAGGGAGAACATGTTCACGCGCCAGCCGTAGGAGGTGATGATGGCCAGGCGCTTCTCGAACTCCATGGACTTGGCCTTGGCCTGGACGTCGGCGGCATTGAACTTGAAGTAGAAGGGCCAGCCCCAGCCGGTATCTTCATTGCGGAACACCCGGATCTTCTCGCCGGGACGCTCGGTGTAGATGTAATAGACGTCGGTGATGGGGCCGTCGGCCGGGTTCTTCTGGCTGATGGGACCATCCTTGTCGGTGCGCTTCACCTCGACCCCTGTGATGGTGGCTATGGTGTGTTCCGGCAGATAGAAATCGAGCCAGGTGGCGGACACGAGGGCGATGAGCCCCAAAGCGATAAAGGCGGGTTTCTTGAACTTCAGGCTCATGGTGTTCTCTGGGTGAGGGGGAATGACGTGCCTCTACCATACCCATATTTGTGGATGCAGCCCAGCCCCTAATGGCGCCTTGTGGGCAAAAAGCCGTTTTAAACGGGAGGGGGCAGACCCGGTGCCGGGCCCGGGGTCTGCCAAAGAGAAGGGGGAGGATTACAGCTGGAACTGGGCGAGCTGCCTGCGCTGCTGCTCGGCGAGCTGTGACAGTTCGTGACTGGCGGCGGCGCTCTGGGTGATGCCGGCCACGTTCTGGTTCACTATCTCGTGGATGTTGGTGATGTTGCGGCTGATGTCGGCGGTGACGCAGGACTGCTCCTCGGCGGCGGTGGCCACCTGGGCATTGGCGCCGTTGATCTGGTTGACTGCCTCCGTGATGCCTCCCAGCAGGTCTTGCACCTCGGCGGAGAGACGCTGGTTGTGGCCGAGGATCTCCAGGGTCTCCTGTACGCCGCTGTTGGCCGACAGGGACTGACTCTGCAACTGCTCTATGATGGCCTGGATCTCCTTGGTGGAGTCCTGGGTCCGCGCCGCCAGCAGGCGTACCTCGTCGGCCACCACCGCAAAACCACGGCCGGTTTCGCCGGCGCGGGCGGCCTCGATGGCGGCGTTGAGCGCCAGCAGGTTGGTCTGCTCCGAGATGCTCTGAATCACCTCTATCACCTTGCCGATCTGCTCGGACTGGGACTTGAGCCGCGCCACCACGGTAGCGGCGTTCTCCAGGCTGCCCGCCATGCGGCCGTTGGCCTGGATGCTCTCGGCAAACAGGGCCAGCCCCTGCTCGACCCGGCTGTTGGCCTCTCGCGCCAGCTCATCGGCCAGGGCGGCATTGTGGTTGACGTTGTCGGCTGTGCTGGCCAGCTCGGTGACGGCGGAGGCCACCTGCTCGGTCTCGCTGCGCTGCTGCTGGGCATTGGCCTCGGACTGGGTCATGACGGCGGCCAGCTCGGTGGCGGCGGAGGCTACGTTGCCGCTGATGCCGGTCAGGGCCTGGATAGTGCTGCCAAGCTGGCTCAGGGTCTGGTTGATGTCCTTGGCCAGCTGGCCCAGCTCGTTGTTGCCTTCGGCTTTGGCGCGCACGTTGAAGCGACCGAGGGCGACGGCGTGCATCACCTCCTGCAACTGGCCTATGGGCTGGACGATGCGACCGGAGAGCCACCAGCCGCCGCAGAGCGCCGCGACCAGGGTGGCGGCCATCAGCAGCAGGGTCTGCAGCAGGGTGGCCTGGTAGTGGGCCTGCTCCTGGGCTATCTCCTGCTGGATCAGCTGGTTGATGTGGGCAGAGAGGGTGTCAATCTGCTTGATCAACTGCTCCCCCAGCTCGCGAAAGCGCAGCCTGGATTGCTCATAGCCGGCGGGCTTGGTCCCGTCTCTGTACTGCTGGGTCAGCAGTGGCAGCATGTTGCTGCGGGTGTGGCCGAGATAGGCCTGCAGGGCCGAGGCCACCTGGCTGTTGTCCTGCTCGGCACCGGGGATCACCAGCCGGGACAAGAGGCCGCTTATCTCCTGCTCGGCGGCATTGAGCGTGCCGGGCAGCTCGGCGAAGCGGGCCTGATCGTAGAGGCCGTAGATGGCATTGGTGCGCAGCCGGTAGGTGGCGTGGATCAGGGCTGCGATGTCATCCTTGTGGCGGGTGACGCTGGTGGTGGTGTCGTTCATGTCCTTGATGGCACCGTCTATCTCCTGCTTGCTGATCACGGCCATGAGCAGCATCAGCAGGCTGGCGAGCAGTAGTGGAATGAGAACTTGCAGACGAATGGACAGATTATTCAAAGACATGAAAGATCCTAACCCAAAAGAGGAGTGAGGCGGCATCTTACACAGGCGCGACAACTCTTGTCACAGGGTTTTTAATGCTGAATTCTTGCTGAACGCAAAGGTTTTTCTTGTGTTAAAAGAGTGTGATAGGCAAGATCGACTGCTTGTTACCTGGAGGTGTAGTGTGTCCGACTGGATTGATCCCGCCATCTTGGCGCTCTTTATTCCCACGTTTTTCTTTGTCTCCGTGACCCCCGGCATGTGCATGACACTGGCGATGACCCTGGGCATGAGCCTGGGGGTGCGCCGAACCCTGCACATGATGTGGGGAGAGCTCATCGGGGTCGGCCTGGTCTCTGTACTCTCCGTGGTCGGGGTGGCGGCCGTCATGCTCAACTATCCGGCCCTGTTCTCGGCCTTCAAGTACGTGGGCGGAGCCTATCTGGTCTGGCTCGGCATCCAGATGTGGCAAGCCAAGGGCAAGATGGCGATTCCGGCGGATCTCTCGGCCGGCCAGGAGACCAAGCCGCTTGGCCTGGCGCTGCAGGGTTTCGTCACCGCCATCGCCAATCCCAAGGGGTGGGCCTTCATGGTCTCCCTGCTGCCCCCCTTCATCAATGCGGCCAAGCCGATGGCACCCCAGATCAGCGCCCTGGTGGTGCTCATCCTGGTCATAGAATTCTCCTGCCTGCTGCTCTACGCGAGCGGTGGCCGCACCCTGCGCCACTTCCTCGCCAAGAGCGGCAACGTCACCCTGATGAACCGCATCGCCGGCTCGCTCATGCTGTTTGTCGGCGTCTGGCTGGCCTTCGGCTGAGGCGATCGGAATGAAAAATGCCACCTCCCTTGCTGAAGGGGAGGTGGCATTTTTATTGGGCGTCCGGCGAGGTGTCAGTCGGTGAGGCAGTCCGGATCGAACACATACTCCCCCGCCAGCCAGCGCAGGATCTCGTTCACGCAGCTCTGATCCTGGAACGGCAGATAGCGGTGCTTGAGGTGGGTGAGCTGCTCGGGGGTGAGCTGGGCCAAGCCTATGTCCTGAAACAGCGGCAGATCCGCCTCTATCATGGCGGAGATCTGCGGCCCGCAGGTGGCGTTGAGGGAGGTGTGCAGTGCCTGATCCGGATCGTACTGGTGGCCGAGCCGGTAACTCATGGGCAGGGTGGCGAGCGGCAGCACGGAGAGCGCCGCCTGCTTCATGGGATTGACCGCGTGGCCGGCGGTCAGCTCCGCCAGCTCGGCGGGGCGGTTCTCGAAGGCACGCAGGTGCAGGAAGCTGCTCGCCTTGCTGCCGTCGTTGACCGGGTAGTTGTCCCACAGGAAGGGCTTGCGGTGCAGCCAGTCGGCGGCCTGCTTGAGGTGCGCGGCCGGGTAGTCGGTGGAGCAGACTCTGGGGCCTGTCCAGAAGATGTCAAAACCCTTGTCCAGCCCCTGGCCCAGATCCGTCAGATAGTGGGGGGGCATGGCGCCGAACACCTTCTCCAGCACAGGATCCGTCGAGTAGTAGCTGGGACAGAAGATGAGACGGCTGGCGCCGGTGTGGGCCGCGATGTCGTGGGCTATGGTGAGCTGCCAGTGGGCGAGATCCGGGGTGTCCCCCTTCATGTCGTCAAACAGCACCGCCAGTATATCGGGCTTGAGCGCCTCCTCGATGAGGCGCACCTTCTCGAGCAGGGCCGGGCGCTTGTGAGCGTAGTCGTGATGGGCGCCCATGGGGCTCAACCCCACACCGAAGGCGAGGCCGTTGTCCCTGCACTGCTGGGCCAGCTGGCGCAGGTGGTCGAGCTGCTCCCTCGGCCAGGGCTCGGCCCAGTGCTTGCGCAGATAGCCGTCTTCCTTGGGGGCATAGAGGTAGAAGCCATAGCCATGGCGGGGCAGCCACTGGGCATAGCGGGCACGGGCCTCCCAGCTCCAGCCCTTGCCGAAGAAGCCCTCGATCAGCCCCAGTCGGGGGGAGGGAGGATACAGACCAGACAACAGGGTTTGATAAGGCATGGGTCACTCCCTTCTCGCCGGGCGCCGGTTCACCGTCTTGGCGGGAACGGGCGCCGAGTATGTGTATTGAACAGGGTCCGGCTTGCGCCCTAGACCGGATCTTCTTCCAGGAAGCGTACCCCTATCTTGCGAGGCTCACCCTCTTCCATCTCCGCCACCGTCCAGAGCAGGCCCTGCCAGGCGACGTGGTCACCCACTACCAGATTATCGCCCAACTGATGGGCAATGAAATCGCCCAGGGTCTGATCCGCCACCTCGCTCACATCCAGCCCGTAGAGCGGGGCGAGATCCACCAGCCTGGCGGTCGCCTCCAGCAGGAAGTCACCGAAGAAGCGCGGGCCCAGATCCTGCTCCGGCGCCTGGCTGAACAGCTGGCCGAGGGCGGGGAGATCCCGCTCGTGGCCGATGACGCAGAGGATGTCGTCCGACTGCAGGCAGGTGCTGCCCGAGGGGTGCAGCAGCTCCTGGCCGCGGAACAGGGCGCAGATGCGGGTACCCTGGGGCATGCGCAACTCCCGCAGGGGCGAGCCTATGCACCACTTCTCGGCGCTCAGGCGATAGACGAAGGTCTCCCACTGGCTGTCGAGATCGATCTCGAGCCCGGAGCGGTTGATGGGGGACGGCGGCGCCGGTACCTCCACCCGCGCCAGCCTGGAGGCCAGCGGCAGCGAGCTGCCCTGCAGTATGAGGGAGACCAGCACCACGAAGAAGGCGACATTGAAGTAGAGCTGGGCATTGGGCAGCCCCGCCATCATGGGGAAGACCGCCAGTATGATGGGCACGGCGCCACGCAGGCCGACCCAGGAGATGAACCAGCGCTCCCGGGGGGCGAAGTTCTTGAACGGCAGCAGGCCTATCCAGACCGATACCGGGCGGGCAAAGAGGATCATCCACATGGCCAGCGCCAGCGCCGGCACGGCGATGGGCAGCAGATTGCTCGGGGTGGCGAGCAGCCCCAGCACCAGGAACATGCCGATCTGGCTGAGCCAGGTCAGACCGTCCAGCACCGACAAGGTGGTACTGCGGCTGCGCAGGGAGAGGTTGCCGAGCAACAGGCCGGTGAGGTAGATGGCGAGGATGCCGCTGCCCCCCACCGCCGTGGTGAGGGCGAAGATCAGCAGGCCGCCGCTCACCGTGAGCAGCGGATAGAGCCCAGGGGCCAGGCGGGCCGTGTTGATGAGCCGCCACAGCAGCCAGCCCCCCGCGAGGCCTATGCCGGCGCCGAGACCAAACTGCTTGATGAGTTGCAGCAGCAGGAAGCCGGCATCCAGCCCCTGCTGGGCGCTGGCCAGCACCTCTATCAGGGTGACGGTGAGAAAGACCGCCATGGGGTCGTTGCTGCCGGACTCTATCTCCAGGGTGGCGCTGACCCGCTCGTTGAGGCTGCGTCCACCGAGCAGGGAGAAGACAGCCGCCGCATCGGTGGAGCCGACGATGGCGCCGATCAGCATCCCCTGCATCAGGTTGAGGTCAAACAGCCAGGCGGCGGCCAGACCGGTCAGGCCTGTGGTGATGGCCACCCCGACGGTGGCCAGCGACAGGGCGGGCCAGAGTGCGACCCGAAAGGAGGAGACCCGGGTGCGCATGCCGCCATCCAGCAGGATGATGGCCAGCGCCAGGTTACCCACCAGGTAGGCGACAGAGTAGTCGGCGAAGTGGATGCCGCCGGGGCCATCTTCACCGGCCAGCATGCCGACGGCGAGGAAGATGACCAGGATGGGGATGCCGACCCGGGACGAGAGCGCACTTAACAGGACACTGGCTCCCACCAACAAGGCACCGATAAAAAAGAAACTGTTGATGGTGGTGGCATCCAATGGCGAACTCCTTATGGCGGGCGGCAAAACAGGCACATTATATGCAGATTGCACCCCTTTGTGTGGCTTAATTGTGCATCGATTTGCAGTTTTTTACGGTTGTTGTGCTGTTTTTAAGCAGTAGGCGCGGGGCCTGAGGGGGACGAGAAAGAGGGGGAAGGAGTGGCGATTGGTGCCCATTTTCAGGGGGCGGGTGCCGGGTTGTCAGCAGGCCGGGTGGGGGCGCAGGAGCGCCATCTGGCTCCTGCGGGGGAGGTCAGTCGTCCTCGTCGTCCTTGACTTCCCGGATCTTGTCCTTGTATTTCGGCAACTGCTTTTCGAGCTGTTTCATGTCCTTGATGGCATTGAGAAACAGGCCGAGCAAAAACAGCAGCGGCAGGCCTATCCATAACCACACACTCATCGGATTCTCCTTTCGGTGTGACCGGCAGTGACATAACGGGCCAGGATCTCGTCGAGATGGGACAGTATGCACGCCTTGCCTTCAATATCCGCCTGTTGCAGGCAAAGCGCCAGCGCATCCGGATCCAGCCGCTGTTCAGCGGACTCCAGGGCGAAGCTGATGTGCCAGGGCTCGTAGGCGACCCCCTGAGCCGCGTCCAGCGGTTTGGCATAGGGCAGGAAGAAGCCGAAGTCGCTCATGTGATCCCCGAGCCACTCGCCGAGATCGGCAAACCAGCCTCCCGCCTCATACTCCCAGGGCTCCAGCGCCAGCCTGGTACCGGCGGGCAGGCAGTCGGGGTCGTAGATGTCGAGATCCGTACCCCAGTGGTGGCGGCTGGTGCCCGGCAGGGCGCTCCAGCGCAAGATGGCGTGCAGCCGCTCTGTCTCCCCCAGCTGCAGCGCATCCAGCGGATGGTTGTCGGCGTCCAGCAGGGGCCGCTCCCCGCGCCACTTGCCATTCCAGATGGCGAGCTGGCGTTCGAAGCTGCGCCAGCTGGAGGCGGCCTGCAGGTTGAACCCTTCATAGGCGGCCGCCACCTGCATGTCGTTGAAGGCCGCCGCGGTGGCGGCGGTCAGGCGGTGAGGCCCGCGCCCCACCAGGATGAGGTGGCTCTCGTCGAGCCCAAGCAGTTGATCCTGGGTCATGCCAGCAAGTGCTCCAGCACCCCTTGGTACATGTCCGCCAGCAGATCCAGATCGTCCGCCTTCACGCACTCGTTCACCTTGTGGATGGTGGCGTTGACCGGGCCCAGTTCGATGACCTCAGCCCCGGTGGGGGCGATAAAGCGTCCATCGGACGTTCCGCCCGTGGTGAGCAGGGCAGGTTGCTGACCGTTGACCGCGGCCACGGCGGCGACAGTGGCCTCCAGCAGGGCGCCGGTGTCGGTCAGGAAGGGCTGGCCTGAGAGGGTCCACTTCAGCTCAAAGTCCAGACCGTGACGGGTCAGCAGTGCCTCGACCCGCTCGCGGATGTCGAGATCAGTGAGCTCTGTGCTGAAACGGAAGTTGAACTGCACCTGCAATTCGCCGGGGATGACGTTGGAGGCGCCGGTTCCGGCCTGGATGTTGGCTATCTGGAAGCTGGTGGGGGGGAAGTAGGCGTTGCCCTGATCCCAGACGGTGGCGGCGAGCTCCGCCAGGGCTGGCGCCGCCTTGTGGATGGGGTTGTCTGCCAGATGAGGGTAAGCCACATGGCCCTGTACTCCGCGCACCAGCAGATCGCCGGTGATGGAGCCACGGCGGCCGTTCTTCACCACGTCCCCTACCACTGCGGTGGAGGAGGGCTCGCCGACGATGCACCAGCGGATCTTCTCGTTGCGCGCCTCCAGGGTGTCGATGACGCGCACAGTGCCGTTGATAAAGGGTCCCTCTTCATCGGAGGTGATGAGAAAGGCGATGGAGCCCTGGTGATCCGGGTGGGCCGCGACGAAGCGCTCGGTGGCCACCACCATGGCGGCCAGCGACCCCTTCATGTCGGCGGCGCCCCGGCCATAGAGCATGCCATCCTGGATGGTCGGCTCGAACGGCGGCGTATGCCATTTGTCCAGCGGCCCGGCGGGCACCACGTCGGTGTGGCCGGCGAAGCAGAACAGCGGCCCCTCGCTGCCACGGCGGGCCCAGAGGTTGGTGGTGTCTTCAAACACCATGGGTTCGATGACGAACCCGAGGCGCTCGAGGCGCTCCGCCATCAGGGTCTGGCACCCTTCATCCAGCGGGGTAACTGAGGGGCGGCGGATAAGATCCTTGGCCAGTGCGATGACATCCGACATCGGCGTTCCTTAACAGAAAAGTTTAACGAGAGAAGAGGGATTGGTAGTGGTCTGCCTTGAACCCCAGGGTGAGCTCGCCATCGCGATCCAGCAGCGGGCGCTTGATCATGGCGGGGTGTTCCAGCAGCAGGGCACGGGCTTTTGCGGTGTCCAGCCCTTGCTTGGCCTCCTCCGGCAGGGCGCGGAAGCTGGTGCCTCGGGTGTTGAGCAGGGCTTCCCAGCCCAGCTGGGCCAGCCAGCCGTCCAGCCGGGCAGGCTCGAGGCCGTCGGCCCTGTGATCGTGAAAGCGATAGTCGATGCCAGCCTCGTCCAGCCACTTGCGGGCCTTCTTGATGGTGTCGCAGTTCTTGATGCCATAGAGGGTGGTGGCCATGGGAGATCCTATATCTGCGGGCCCGGGGCCCTGAAATCCGAACGTGAAATCATGCAAGGGCCCGATTCTGGCATTGTGGCCCAGCCATGGCAACGCTCATGGCCGGGCTGGCTGGTTTTACCAGCGGGGAGGGGGGAGAAATCGCGAGGGATCAGATAGCCAAAACGCGCCTGGGGGCGCGTTTTGAGGGAAGGGGGCTATCAGTGCAGGGTGGTCCACTCGTGGTCGAAGACCCGGGCCCGCTCCCAGGGCGCATCCGGCAGGCTGGAGGAGAGGCCTGTGTATTTGCCCACGTCGTCCACCACTATGGCGGAGAGGATCGGCAGGTTGTTTTCGGTGCAGTACATGCGGATGCGTTGCAGCAGGGTGCGCAGCTCATCCTGGCACTGTTCCAGCCCGGCCTGCCTGGCCAGCTTGGAATAACGAATGGTGGTGCGTTCCTTTGCAGACTCGACGAGGATGTCCCACAGCTTGTAGTCGCAGGTCGAAGTCCCTGCGGTGGCTTGGCTTGTCATAACTCTCTCCGGTGCGAAATGGTCGCTCTGTATCGACGGGCATCTTGGCCAGTTCACCCCTGACGGGCGTTGATCCAACGCAAAAAAAGTGGAGGGTTGTTGGTCAGGAGCTGATGCAGGGCATTCTAGTGCGTCGGCACTGGATTGATGTACCAATTTTATTTGATATATCAAAATTTAATGCTGCTTTTTGTCATTCAAGCCACTTTTATTGATAGGGATCAAGGGGAAAGGAGGGGCTCGCCACTAGATTTCGATCCTCGATAATCTTATCAGGAGCGCACTTTGGAACTCTTATTCGTCTTGCTCGTGCTGATGGCCGTGGTCTACGGCATCGTCAAGGATTACAACCCGCAGGCGGTGCTGGCGCTGGCAGGCATGGCCATCTTCGCGGTGGCCTACTGGCTGGGGTTGCACCCCATACTGCCTGCCGACAAGAGCACGGGGTTCGCCCTGTTCGACCTGTTCGAGGTGTTCAAGGGGATCTTCTCCTACCGGGCGGCGGGGCTTGGCCTCACCATAATGGCGGTGGCAGGCTTTGCCACCTACATGTCCCACATAGGCGCCTCCCAGTCCCTGGTGCGGGTGGCGGTCAAGCCGGTGGCGGGCATCCAGTCCAGCTACCTGATGCTCTCCATCTGCTATCTGGTGGCGGTCTTCGTGTCGCTGTTTGTCACTTCCGCCACCGGCCTCGGCCTCTTTGCTGATGGTCACCATGTACCCCGTGATGCGCAACCTCGGCATCAGCCCGGCGTCGGCCTGTGGCGTCATCGCCACCTCCCAGGCGTTCGAGATTGGCCCGACCCAGACCAACGCCATCTTCTCCGCCGGCCAGTCCGGCATGGATCCGACCAGCTACTTCGTCGACTACCAGATCTGGCTGGTGGCCCCCATGCTGCTGGTGACCATGGTGCTGCACTTCTTCTGGCAGCGTCACTGCGATCGCCTGGATGGCTGGGATCCCGCCCTGCACAGAGGCGATCCGGCCGAGCTGGACGAGCAGGGGAAGGAGGAGGTGCTGGCGCCGACCTGGTATGCCCTGCTGCCCATCATCCCCTTCGTGCTGATGATGACCTTCTCCAAGCTGCTGGTGACCAGCATCAGCGTCAGCGTGGAGGTGGCCATGCTGCTGTCGGTCTTTATCGGCATGCTGTGCGAGCTGCTGCGCACACGCTCGGTGCGCACCGCCATGGCCGGGCTCTCCAGCTTCCTCGACGGCATGGGCAAGGTGTTTGGCCCGGTAGTGGCGCTCATCGTCTGTGCCGAGCTGTTTGCCGAATCCCTCAAGGCCATAGGCGCCATCGATACCCTGCTGCACTCTGCCAGCAATGCCGGGATCGGCAGCGGCCTGATGACCCTGGTGATGGTGGGACTCATCATGGTGGCGGCCGTCATCATGGGCTCCGGTAACGCGGCCTTCCTGAGCTTCTCCACCCTGGCGCCAGCGGTGGCGGCCAAGTTCGGGGTGCCGGCGGTGACCATGCTGCTGCCGATGCAGCTCGCCTCCAGCATAGGCCGCACCGTCTCCCCCATAGCGGCAGTGCTGATCGCCTGCGCGGGGATCGCCAAGGTCTCCCCCTTCGTGGTGGTCAAGCGCACCTGCGTGCCCATGGCCGGCGCCCTGGTGACGGCGCTGGCGCTCAACTATCTGCTGTTTATGTAATGGCGGGGCGGGCGGCCAGGCTGCCCGCTCCATTCACTCTGCGCAAGGGCGAGGCCCGACCTTTTGCCCTTTGGAGACGATGATGACAGATCCTCGCAACGCTTTTTCCCTGGACGCCTATCTGGCGGAGCTGGCCCCCCTCATCAACCTGGATTGCGGCACCCGCACCCCGGCCGGGGTGGCTCGGGTGGCCGACATCCTGACCGAAAAATATGAGGCCATCGGCTGGCAGGTGGTGCGCCACCAGTTTGCCCCCGAGTGCGGTCCCTGCCTCGAGGCAACCAATGCCCCGGGGGCGGATCACTATGACGTCATGCTGGTGGGTCACATGGATACCGTCTTCCCCGAGGGGACGGCGGCCAAACGCCCGCTGAAAGTCGAAGGCAATCAGGCCTTCGGCCCCGGTGTGTCGGACATGAAGAGCGGCCTGCTCTCCACCTGGTATGCCCTGAAGGGGATGGACCCGGCGCTGCTGGCCAAACTCAAGGTGCTGGTCTGCTGCAACTGCGACGAGGAGATTGGCTCCCCCTGGTCCAGGGATTGGCTGGTAGCCAAGGCCAAACAGAGCGGCTGCGTGCTGGTGGCCGAGGCGGCCCGCCCCAACGGGGATCTCATCAGCGCCCGCAAGGGCAATGCCAAGTACCGCATCCGCTTCCACGGCAAGGCCTCCCACGCGGGCTCTGCCCTGGCGGAGGGGGTCTCCGCCATTACAGAGCTCGCCCATTGGGTGCTGGCCATCAACGAGCAGGTTAACATGGAGACGGGCACCACCATGAACGTGGGTGTGGTACAGGGCGGCACCGGCGTCAACGTGGTGCCGGACTTCGCCGAGGCCATAGTCGACCTGCGCTTCTGGAGCAATGACGAGGCTGCCGCCGTGCACGAGCGGCTCGGCTTTATGGCCAACAACCCCTTCCTGCGGGGTTGCCGGGTCGAGGTGGATCGCCAGAGCTTCAAGCCGGCGATGCGCCCGAGTGGCGACACCGAGGCGTTGATGGCGCTGGTGGAGGGGGCCGCGGCAGACGAGGGGATCTCCTTCAACTGGCTGGAGGCGGGGGGCGGATCTGATGCCAACTTCACCGCCGCCGCTGGCGTGCCGTCCCTGGATGGCTTGGGTCCCATGGGGGGCGGTTTCCACTCGGAGGCCGAGTTCTTGCTGCTGGGTAGCATTGAGCCGCGCATCCGCCTGTTGCAGCGGGTGCTGGGCAAGCTGGCGAAATAGGTCGGTGTGCACGGCAAGCAAAACGGGAGGCCATCGCCTCCCGTTTTTTATGGTTGCTCGGTGGGCACAGGCTCGTCCTGGGCCAGATAGGCCAGATGATCCTGGCGCGCCAGCTGCCAGCCATCGAGGCGCAGCGAGGCGGCAAAGCCCGGGCCGTCAGTCACCATGCTGTGGTACTCCCCCTGCTCGCCGCAGGCATCGAATCCCTCGCGCTCGGCCAGTTGTTGTAGCTCGCAGAGGGTGGCGGCATCGAGGGTGCGTCCAGTCCACTCGGGGGCCAGTATCCGGGTATCGACGCAGGAGAGGTGGGCGACTATGCCGCGTGCCAGCATATCCGCCAGCAAGGCTTGGCGAGATTGCTGCCAGAGCGGGGTGTGGACGGTGAGCCCCAGCGGCTGGCAACGCTCGCGGATCCAGTTTGGCGCGCCCCCCACGCTGTCGATATCGCCGGTCACCACCCCATCGAGGGCCCACTCCTGCTGCAAGCGGCTCAGCGCCGTCTCATAGCCCTGCTCGAACGGTGCTTCTATGGTGACCAGTAGATGGGGCAGACCCAGGGCCGCCGCCTGACGGCGCACCAGTGGCAAGGGGTGAGCGAGAAAGCGAGGCTTTAGCGGTGCAAAGGTGGCCAGGGCCACCACCTGATGACCCGCATCGCGGGCATGGCAGAGGGCCAGCATGGCATCTTTGCCACCGCTCCAGAGCAGGATGACGCGAGACATGGGGGAGATTCCTGTGGTGAAAGAGGGATCACATGCTACCTAGCGGCGGGGGCGCAGGTAAAGCCGCAGCGGGAAATCGTGACAGGAATTGACCGAGGGGAAAAAAGAGCAGGCCCCCAAAGCGGGGGCCTGTCTGGCAATGGCGTGCTAAACGCGACTGCGATTAGAGCAGAATGGTGGTCAGCACATAGCCCAGGGCGCAGGAGCTGCTGACCCCGATCAGCCCCGGAATGATGAAGCTGTGGTTGATGATGAACTTGCCGATGCGGGTGGTGCCGGAGCGGTCGAAACCGATACAGGCCAGGTCGCTCGGGTAGGTCGGCAGCACGAAGTAGCCGTAGCTCGCCGGCAGGAAGGCGATCAGCAGTTTCGGCTCAACGCCCAGTGCCAGACCCATGGGGGCGATGGCGGTCAGGGCGGCGGCCTGGCTGTTCACCAGCTTGGAGATGAGGAAGAGCACCAGGGCATAGGTCCAGGGCTGGGCCTGTACCACGTGGGCCAGGGTCTCTTTGAGCAGCGGCATGTGGGCCTGGAAGAAGGTCTCGCTCATCCAGGCAACCCCGAACACGGAGAAGATGGCGACCATGCCTGCCTTGAAGACGGCGCCGTTGGAGATATCGCCCGGCTTGACCTTGCAGCGCATCAAAATGATGGCGCCGGCGATCAGCATCATCATCTGGATCACCAGGTTCATGGAGAGGGGGCCTGTCTTGTCCTTGATGGTGAACACCGGACGCAGACCTTCGTTGGCACCGAGCAATACCACGGCGGCGATGGCGGCGAAGAAGATCCAGGTAGACCAGTAGGCCTCTTTCGGGAACTTGGTGTTGAGCAGGGTTTCACCGCCGCCATAGACGAAGGCGCGCTGCTCCGGATCCTGGATCTTGGCCTGGAACTCCTCATCCTTGTCCAGATCCTTGCCGCGGCGCAGGCTCCACAGGGCCGCCATGACCACACCGGTCAGGGAGGAGGGGATGGCGATCATCAGGATGTCGAGCAGGCCGTAAGCCTGACCTATGCCGTGACCGGCCGCCAGAATGGAGACCATGGAGACCACGGCAACGGAGACTGGGGAGGCGCAGATCGCCATCTGGGAGGCAACAGATGCCACGGCCATGGGGCGCTCGGGACGGATGTTCTTCTGCAGCGCTATGTCGGCGATGATGGGGAACATGGTGTAGACCACGTGGCCGGTACCGCACAGGAAGGTGAGGGTCCAGGTGGTGAGGGGCGCCAGTATGGTGATGTACTGGGGGTGACGGCGCAGCAGACGCTCGGCCACCTGCATCATCAGGTTGAGGCCACCGGCGGTCTGCAGGGTGGCGGCGCAGCCGATCACCGCCAGTATGGTCAGCATCACCTGCACCGGCGGTTCGCCCGGCACCAGGCCGAACACGAAGGTCAGCAGGAACAGACCTATGCCACTGATGAGACCCAGTCCCATGCCCCCAAAGCGGGTACCCAGCAGCAAGCAGCCGAGCACCACCAAAAATTCCATCAAGATCATTCCATTACCTCGTGTGATTGAATCCATGTCCGCATCGGCCCTGGGGCCCGGGAGCATCTGTCGTTATTTGCCCCTAAAGGGTTGGTGGGTATTCTGGCACCCCTAAAGGGGTAAAAAATTGAGGTGGTTCAATAACAGACTCTTTTCCGATTTAAGTGCATAAAAACTATGGATATGCCCTTGAACAGGGGCGATCGGGAGGGTGGCAGGCAGGGGAAGAAGGTGGTGGGATTTATTCGAGGATCAGGATGAGAGGCGGGGGGCCACAGCCGGGAGAGCAGGAAATAAAAAGCCGACCCAAGGGTCGGCTTTTGCACGGTGCGAGTCTGGCTCGGCGCGTCTTAGAACTCGGCGGTGCGAGGGGTACGCGGGAAGGGGATGACGTCGCGCACGTTCCCCATGCCGGTCACATAGACCACCAGACGCTCGAAGCCCAGGCCGAAACCTGAGTGCGGCACTGTGCCGTAGCGACGCAGGTCGCGATACCACCAGTAATCTTCCTTGTTCAGGCCCATTTCGGCCAGACGGGCATCCAGCACCTCGAGACGCTCCTCACGTTGGGAGCCACCGATGATCTCGCCGATCCCCGGGGCCAGCACGTCCATGGCGGCGACGGTTTTGCCGTCGTCGTTGAGGCGCATGTAGAAGGCCTTGATGTCTTTCGGGTAGTTCTTCACCACCACAGGAGACTTGAAGTGCTCCTCGGCCAGGTAGCGCTCGTGCTCGGAGGAGAGATCGATTCCCCAGGAGACAGGGAACTCGAAGCTCTTGCCGCAGTTCTTCAGCACCTCGATGGCGTCGGTGTAGTCAATCTGGGCGAAGTCGGAGGCGACGAAACGCTCCAGACGGTCGATGGCGTCCTTGTCGATGTGCTGGGTGAAGAACTCCAGATCGTCACGGCGCTCGGTCAGCACGGCATTGAAGACGTATTTGAGCATGGCTTCGGCCAGGGCTGCGTTGTCTTCCAGGTCCGCGAAGGCGATTTCCGGCTCCACCATCCAGAACTCGGCCAGATGGCGGCTGGTGTTGGAGTTTTCGGCGCGGAAGGTCGGGCCGAAGGTGTAGACCTTGGACAGGGCGCAGGCATAGGTCTCGACGTTGAGCTGACCGGAGACGGTCAGGAAGGTCTCCTTGCCGAAGAAGTCCTTGTCGTAATCCACCTTGCCTTCAGGGGTGCGCGGCAGGTTTTCCATGTCCAGGGTGGAGACGCGGAACATCTCGCCGGCGCCTTCGGTGTCGGAGGCGGTGATGAGGGGGGCGGCAATCCACAGATAGCCTTCTTCGTGGAAGAAGCGGTGAATGGCCTGGGCCAGGCAGTTGCGCACCCGGGTCACGGCGCCGACCACGTTGGTACGGGCACGCAGGTGACCCTGCTCGCGCAGGTATTCGATACTGTGGCGCTTGGCAGACATGGGGTAGGTGTCCGGGTCTTCGACCCAGCCTACTACCTTGACGTCGGAGGCTTGCAGCTCGAAGGCCTGGCCGCTGCCCTGGGAAGCCACGACCACACCGGTCACTTCC
The DNA here is from genome assembly GCF_046087985.1 of Aeromonas ichthyocola. NCBI lineage: Bacteria > Pseudomonadati > Pseudomonadota > Gammaproteobacteria > Aeromonadales > Aeromonadaceae > Aeromonas > Aeromonas ichthyocola. Next base: position 614,110 of record NZ_JBJSWH010000001.1, on the reverse strand, counting down.
ACTGAGCAGGCGGTGGTCAGACGCAGCACTTCATTCTCGTAATTGGCCAGGGTATTGGGAACGACGGCCTGTACCGGATGGAAACAGGAGCCATCGGATATGGCCAAAAATGAGATCCCCGCCTTGGAATCGCGGCGGGTCCGGATCCACCCTTTCACTGTCTGGGTGGTGCCAACCGCATACTTACCGGTCAGCACATCTACTACGGATGCGTGCGTCATCGAAATATTGTCTCCAGCTTGTTCTTGCAGCGCTATTTGCAACACTAGGGGTCTGGCCCGGGCGTGAGTGGCCCACCATGGCAGACTAAGCCGTTAATCTTACCCGCGCGGGTTTGATAAACAAGCAAAAATGTCGGACCCTTGCGGGGTTTTCCCCATGAATCTTGCATGGATCCGGTCGGTTGGGCAGGGGGTGAGAGTGAAGGAACGCAGGCGGGGGGCGGATGGCTGGATACGGGTACTCCAGGGGCTGGTGATCCTCTGCTGGGGCGGCTTCATCGCCCTGCTCGGCCTCTATCACCATGCCCGCCCCGATATTGCCTACGGCTTTCTGGTCTATGGCGGGGTCAAGGTGCGCGACTATTGGGATCCTGCCTTGACCCCCTGGTTGGTGCATGGGCTCTGGGGGGGCTGCCTGCTGACCCTGGGGGTCTTGGCGCTGGAGCGCCGACGCAGCCGACGGCAAGAGGATGCGCTGCACGTCAACCTCTTCATCCTGCTGTTGATCCTGATCGCCAGCCTGCTGTTCTATTACCTGGCGTGATCCGCCGGCTTGTCGTCCTGTGACGAGGGGGCGGGGCGCTTGCCGAGCTGGCGCTCCACGCTGTCGAGCATCTGGTTGTAGGCGAGTGCCACCCGGCCTATCTCGTCCCCTTCATCCCCCTCCAGTCGGTGACCGAAGTCATGCAGGTCGGTGGCCTCTTCCATGGAGCGGGTCAGCTGGTTGAGGGGGCGGACTATCCAGGTGCGGATGACCCAGAGGGTGAGCAGCAGCCCCAGCCCGAAGATACCGGTGAGAATAAGTGCCGAAGTGAGGATGTTCTGCTCGACCCGGGTAAAGAGGGTATCGAGGGAGTAGTCAAAGCGCACCGCCCCCAGCACCGTATTCTCCGGCACCTGGTGACAGCTGGTGCAGTCGGTGCCGCGAAAATCCGTCTTGGCCAGCAGGGGGCGGGTCACCACCAGCTTGCTGTGGGTGCCGTCGTGCACCACCTCCAGGCTCCCCTTGCCCGCCAGGGCCAGGGCATCGAATCTGTCCTTGGGGGCCTCGGTCTCGCGACCCGCCCCGTACTGCTTGTTGATCGCCGCTCCGCGCACTATGCGGGCATCTTCCACGTGGGCATGATCGAGGAACTTGGCGCGCAGGGTGTCGCGGGCCTCCATCTTGCCGGTCAGCATCAGCATGTTGAGGCCGTCGAAATAGGCCTCGGTCTGCTCGCGGCTCTGCTCCTTGATGAGGGTCAGGATGAGGTCGCGCTCGCGCACCGCCTGATAGGCCGCGGAAAACACCAATACCATGGAGAAGATGAAGAGCAGGAAGAAATTGATCTTGGCAGTGATGGAGAGGCGCATGGGAAAGGTACATCTGTTGGGTAAAACCCGCGCAGTCTACTCCCCTCGCCAGCCGGGTTCTGGTGTCTCGCTCACATTCTGATGAAAAAGAGCCAAAAGACCCTGCATTCTCATGCAGGGCCTATTCATCCAGACTCAGAATTCGCCGCTGGCGATGGCCTCATGGATGGCGCGGGTCAATACCCGCAGCTCCTCGGGGCTGATGACGAAGGGGGGCATCAGGTAGATGAGCTTGCCGAACGGGCGGATCCAGGCTCCAAGCGACACGAACTTGCGCTGGATGCGCGCCACGTCCACTCGCTCCTTCATCTCTACCACGCCGATGGCGCCGAGTACCCGCACGTCGGCCACCGCCGGGTTGAGGGTCAGCTGCACCAGCTCGGTGCGCAGCTGATGCTCGATGGCCTGTACCCGTTCCTGCCACGGGGAGGCCAGCAGCAGATCGATGGAGGCGTTGGCCACCGCGCAGGCCAGTGGATTGCCCATAAAGGTGGGGCCGTGCATAAAGACCCCAGCCTTGCCGTCACAGATGGTGCGGGCGACCTGCTCCGTGGTGAGGGTGGCCGACAGCGTCAGGTAGCCGCCGGTGAGCGCCTTGCCCAAGCACATGATGTCGGGGCTGATCCCCGCCCAGTCGCAGGCAAACAGCTGGCCGGTGCGGCCAAAACCGGTGGCGATCTCGTCGGCAATCAAGAGCAGGCCGAACTCGTCGCACAGGGCGCGCACCCACTGCAGGTAGCGGGGATGATAGAAGCGCATGCCGCCCGCTCCCTGGACTATGGGCTCCAGCACTATGGCGGCTATCTCTTCGTGGCGATCGGCAACCAGCTCCGCCAGCTCCACCACGCAGCTCTCGTCCCACTGGGCGTGGAAGCGACAGCTCGGGGCGGCCACGAAATGGTGCTCCGGCAGGAAGCCCTTGTAGAGCTCGTGCATGCCGCCATCCGGGTCACAGACGCTCATGGCGCCGAAGGTGTCGCCGTGATAGCCGCCCCGCAGGGAGACAAATTTGGCCCTTGGCGTCCCCTTGGCGTGCCAGTACTGCTGGGCCATCTTGAGTGCCACCTCCACCGCCACCGACCCCGAATCCGCCAGAAACACCCTGTCCAGCCCTTTTGGTGTGATCTCCACCAGCTTGCGGCACAGCTCTACCGCAGGGGCATGGGTCAGACCGCCAAACATCACGTGGGACATCTTGCCGAGCTGGGCAGTGGCGGCGGCGTCCAGCTCCGGCACCTGATAGCCGTGGACGCAGGCCCACCAGGAGCTCATGCCATCCACCAGTTCACGGCCGTCGCTGAGGGTGAGGGTCACCCCCTTGGCGCTGGCCACTTCATAGCAGGGCAGGGGATGGGTGAGGGAGGTATAGGGGTGCCAGATATGGTGCAGGTCGAATTCTTGATTGGTCATTTTGTGTTCTGTTGTCAATTGGTTTGATCTGGTCGGTGTTGACAGTCTACGCGCGCTCTCTACACTAGCCAACAATTTCAGCCACTTGGCGCCAGGCCTCACAACGAGGAGGTCGGCCTGTGGCGGCTTTTGCGGTCCTTCATCCCAGGATGGCGGCGCAGGATCCCACTTATAACAACTGGAAGCCATGTATGAATGCTCTCACCCTGGGCGGTCACGCCCTTCGTCACGACTGGACCCTCGCCGAGGTTCAGGCCCTGTTTGCCCTGCCATTCAACGATCTGCTGTTCCAGGCCCAGACGGTACACCGCGCCCATTTCGACCCGAACGAGGTGCAGGTGAGCACCTTGCTCTCCATCAAGACCGGCGCCTGCCCGGAGGATTGCAAATATTGCCCCCAGAGCGCCCGCTACCACACCGGGCTCGAAACCGAGCGGCTGATGGAGGTGGAAAAAGTGCTGGAGCGGGCCCGCGAGGCCAAGGCCAATGGCTCGTCGCGCTTCTGCATGGGGGCCGCCTGGCGCAACCCGAAGGAGAGGGACATGCCCTATATCCTCCGCATGGTCGAGGAGGTGCGCGGGCTGGGGATGGAGACCTGCATGACGCTGGGGATGCTGACCGCGGATCAGGCCGCCCGCCTCGGCGCCGCCGGCCTTGACTACTACAACCACAACCTCGATACCTCGCCGGAGTTCTACGGTGACATCATCACCACCCGCACCTATCAGGACAGGCTGGATACCCTGGAGCACGTGCGCGGCGCCGGCATGAAGGTGTGCTCAGGTGGCATCGTCGGCATGGGGGAGCAGGCCAAGGATAGGGCTGGCCTCTTGATGGCGCTGGCCAATCTGCCGCGCCACCCGGAGAGCGTGCCCATCAACATGCTGGTCAAGGTGAAGGGGACGCCCCTGGAAAACGAGGAGAACCTGGATCCGTTCGAATTTATCCGCACCATAGCGGTGGCGCGCATCATGATGCCGGCCTCCCATGTGCGCCTCTCCGCCGGGCGGGAGAAGATGAACGAGCAGATGCAGGCCATGTGCTTTATGGCGGGTGCAAATTCAATTTTTTATGGCTGCAAGCTCTTGACCACCCCCAACCCCGACGAGAACAGCGACATGCAGCTCTTCAAGCGGCTCGGCATCCGCCCCGCCCAGCGCGCCCAGAAGCCGGATCAGGTTCAAGAAGAGGAGCTGCTGGCCGAGGTGAGCCGCCAGAGCGAGCCGACCGAGATCTTCTACGATGCCACCCGCCCCCGCGCAGGTGCCGTTCGTTCATGACTTCCTCTGTTGTCACAGGCCCCTTTGCGCTGGGGGAGGCCCTGGCCGGGCGCGAGCAGGCGGCCCTGCTGCGCCGCCGCATCGCCACCGATGGCTCCACTGGCGCCAGGCTGGTGGTCGATGGGCGCGACTACCTCAACCTCTCTGCCAACGACTACCTGGGGCTGGCCGATCATCCCGCCATCAAGGCCGCCTTCAAAGCGGGGATCGACCGCCATGGTGCGGGCGCCGGCGCCTCGCCCCTGGTAACCGGTTACAGCCGTGCTCACCAAAAGTTGGAAGAGACGCTTGCCGACTGGTTGGGGGTGGAGGCGGTGCTGCTGTTCAACTGCGGTTTTTCCGCCAATCAGGCGGTGCTTAAGGCCCTGCTCGGCAAGGAACATCTGCTTTGGCAGGACAGGCTCAACCACGCCTCCCTGCAGGAGATGGGCAGCCAGCTCCCCTGCAAGATGAAGCGCTTCGGCCACAACGACATGACCGCGCTCGCGCGTCAACTCGAACCAAACCGTGGCTTGATCGTCTCGGAAGGGGTCTTCAGCATGGACGGGGATCAGGGCCCCTGGCGCGAGCTCGCAACCCTCGCAGCCCAAAGCGGTAACTGGCTGATGATCGACGATGCCCACGGCCTCGGCGTGCTGGGGCCACAAGGGCGCGGCACCCTGGCGGCGCAAGGGGTTGATCCTGCCAGCGTGCACATCCAGATGGGAACCTTTGGCAAGGCGCTCGGGGTCGCCGGTGCCTTCGTGGGGGGCAGTCGCGAGCTGGTGGAGTACCTGGTCAACTTTGCCCGCCACTATGTCTACAGCACCCATATGCCAGCCGCCCAGGCCTGTGCGGTCAGCAAGAGTATCGAATTGGTACGCGCTGCTGATGATGCCCGCGCTCATCTTGGCCAGCTGATCGCCCGTTTCAGGCAAGGAGCACAGGCGTTGGGCTGGCGGCTCGGTGCAAGCGAGACCCCGATCCAGCCCCTGCTGGTGGGGGAGAGCGCCGCTGCCCTGCAACTGGCCCAGCGGCTGCGGGATAGCGGCGTCTGGGTCAGCGCCATTCGCCCGCCCACTGTGCCGGTCGGCACGGCGCGCCTTCGCATCACCCTGAGTGCCGCGCACCGAGAAGAGGATGTGGACAGCCTGCTCGACGCCTTGGGCCCTTGCCCGCCAGGTGCTGCTGCCGAGGGGGCTTACCATGCATGAGCGTTTTCAAACGGTCGACAAGGCGCAGCTTGCCCGCCGTTTCGGCGCCGCCGCTCGTCATTACGATGCCCATGCCCGCTTTCAGCAGGAGGTGGGTCAGGCGCTGCTGGAATGGATGCCGAGCAGGCCGGTTGGCACTGATCTGACGGTGAGCGGGCTGGATCTGGGCTGCGGCACCGGCTTTTTCTGCCCAACTGGCGAACCGTTGTCACCAGCTGGTGGGGCTGGATCTGCCCCCGGCATGCTGGCGCAGGCCGCCTTGCGTGGCAGCGGCGCCCGCCTGCTCTGCGGCGATGCGGAGCAGCTTCCTTTCGCCGATAACGCGTTCGACTGGATTTTCTCCAGTCTGGCGCTGCAGTGGTGCGAGCGTCCGGCCCAGGCTTTCGGCGAGCTGCTGCGGGTGGTCAAACCGGGCGGCCAGATCTTTTTCTCGACCCTGCTCGATGAGTCGCTCTGGCAGTTGCGAGCCGCCTGGCAGCAGCTTGATGGTCGCGCCCATGTCAATCGCTTCCTCAGCCTGCCACAATTGGAGCAGGCGCTGGCGAGCGCCGGGGTATCTGCTCCCGAGCTGCGTTGTATCACCTGGGATCTCGCCTATCTTGAATTGCCGCAGCTTGTTGCGCGATCTCAAGGGGATCGGGGCCAATCAGGTCAATGACAATCAGGGGAGTGCCGCCCCGGCCGGTCTGAGCGGTCGCGCCAGATTGCAGCAGCTGGCTCAGGCCTATGAGGCGTTTCGCCAGCCCGATGGTCAGGCTGGTCGCCAGTTATCGGGTGTGCCTCGGCCAGCTCAGCAAGCCTCTCTGAGCGCCGGGAATCGCAATGTGTGCAGGGCGCGTGTGCCACTCCCTGCCAAGGAGAGAACCGTATGAAATCATTCTTTATCACCGGCACCGATACCGATGTGGGCAAGACGCTGGTCGCCCGCACCCTGCTGCTGAATTCAGCGCACAGGGCATCAGCGCTGCGCCGGCTACAAGCCGGTCTCCGCCGGCTGTGCCCGCACCCCGGACGGGCTGCGCAACCTGGATGCCGTTTGTTGCAAGGAGGCGGCGAGCCTGCCGCTGCCCTATGAGGTGGTCAATCCGTTCGCCTTATGAGCCGCCGATTGCGCCCCATATCGCCGCCAGCGAGGCGCGCCAGCCTATCACCATGCAGGGGTTGTCGAGACGGGCTGCGCCAGATTGAGCAGGCCGGTGCCGAACTGGTGGTAGTGGAGGGGGCGGGGGGCTGGTTTCTGCCGCTGGATCGCAAGCATCTGCTGTCGGACTGGGTCAAGCAGGAGAACATGCCGGTGATCATGGTGGTGGGGGCCAAGCTGGGTTGCCTCAACCATGCGCTGCTCACCTTTGCCGCCATTCGCAATGATCAGGGGCTGCCGGTGGCGGGCTGGGTCATCAATCGGCTGTGGTTCCATGAGCCATTATCAGGAAAATCTGGACACCTTGAGGGGCTTGCTGCCGCCCCCTTTCTGGGTGAAATTCCGTTTATAAACAATCCGCTTGAGGCCGATCTGCGCGGGCGTCTCGATATCTCGCCCCTGCTCTGAACCCGACATTCAGCAAACATTCATCGAATCTGTCTATGATCGGGAGCAGGTGTGGTATCAGGTCGATTGTGAACTGGCCCGAACCATGCATCTATATCTCACAAGGAGTCAATATGAAGCGAATTATGCTATTCCTGGTGACCAACCTGGCCGTCATGCTGGTGCTGGGGGTGGTACTCAATATCCTGTTCTCGGTTCTGGGGATCAACAAGTCCAGCATTTCCGGTCTGTTGGTGTTCTGTGCCGTGTTCGGTTTTGGGGGTTCCTTTATCTCCTTGCTGATGTCCAAATGGATGGCCAAGCGCAGCTATGGCGTCCAGGTCATCGAGCAGCCCCGCAACGAGACAGAACACTGGCTGGTGAGCACAGTTGCCCGTCAGGCCCGTGAGGCTGGCATCAAGATGCCGGAAGTGGGGATCTACGACTCTCCCGAGATGAACGCCTTCGCCACAGGTGCCCGTCGTGACGACTCCCTCGTCGCCGTCTCCTCCGGCCTGCTCTACAGCATGAGCCGTGACGAGGCGGAAGCCGTGCTGGCCCACGAGGTGAGCCACGTGGCCAACGGCGACATGGTGACCCTGACCCTGATCCAGGGGGTGGTGAACACCTTCGTGATGTTCTTCGCCCGCATAGTGGCCGGCGTCATCAGCAACTTCTTCAGCTCCAACAACAGCGAAGAGAGCAGCAGCTCCGGTGGCTTTGCCTACATGATCACCGTCTTCGTGCTGGAGATGCTGTTTGGCGTGCTGGCCTCCATGATCGTCATGTGGTTCAGCCGTCAGCGTGAGTTTCGCGCCGACGCCGGTGCCGCCAAGCTGGCCGGTCGCGACAAGATGATAGCCGCGCTGCAGCGCCTCTCCCGCGGTGCCGAGCCGCAGATGGAAGGGGCCATGATGGCCTTCGGCATCAACGGCAAGCGCTCCATGAGCGAGCTGTTCATGAGCCACCCGCCCATAGAGCAGCGCATCGCCGCCCTGCGTCAGGTTTTTTAAAGCTTGAAGTGCCCCATCTCCTTTGGCGCAGCACCCGTGACAGCTGATTGCCAGAGGGAGGTGATGTTGCGACGGTGGAGACCACCTCGTTGGCGGCGGTCGAGAGGGTGTGGGGTGAGGGGTGAATCACCGGTGAGGTTGGAGGCGTGATGGCTGCCTCAGGGCCAGCCGTTGTTGACCGTGTTCTCCATGCTGCGGATGCTCGAGGCATCCGCCCCGCTCTGGATCTTGCTGATCATCCCGGTGATTTGCTGGGTGATGGCTGGCCAGATTGCGCACCTCGTCGGCCACCACCGCAAAGCCGCGACCCTGCTCACCGGCCCGCGCCGCCTCGATGGCGGCGTTGAGAGCCAGCAGGTTGGTCTGATCGGCGATACCGCGGATCACCCGATGATCTCCGAAATCTGCTGGGTATGACCGTTGAGCTCGGAGATGGTGCTGGCTGCATCCCCCACAGTGGTGGAGATATTCTGGATGCTGTCCAGGGTCTCTTTAATGACCCCGGAACCCTCCTCCAGGGTATTGGCGGAGACCTTGCTCAGCTCGTCGGCATGGGTGGCGTTGTCGGAGAGGTGGCTGATGCTCACTACCAGCTCCTCGATGGCGGCGGCCATGGTCTGGGTGCTCTGCTGATAGGTGGCAAACTGGGCGGTCTGCTCGGCAATTTGGGCGATGCTGTCGGCAGAGCTCGGGACAGCTCTTCGGTGGAGTGGGAGACCTTGGCGATGATCCCCTTGAGGGTGGTTTGCATGCCGCCGAGCAGGCCGATCAGGCTCTCTTTGGAGCCTGCCGGCACCTTGATGGGGCGCGAGAAGTCCCCTTCCGCCAGGATGGAGATCGGTCTTGAGCTGTTCGACCGAGGTGCCGACCAGGTCGAGCAGGGAGCGATAGGTGCGCCAGAGGAAGAACATCAACACCAGGCCGAGGGCGATGAAGAGATAGCGCAGCATGGCGGTATTGGCTGGCGCTCTCGACCGCCTCTGGGTTGCGGTGCTTCCATCATCACGTAGAAGTCATCGATGGGGGACATGATGCGCCCCTTGTTCTGGTGATAGGCCTTGTCATGCATCATGGCGATGGCTTTTTGCTGGTTGGCGGCCGGATCGCCATCGCTCTGCTGCACCAGCTTGAAGGCGGCGACCTCGGTGTTGACCAGGGCATCCGAGTTGTTTTTGGCCTCGTTGAGCTTGGCGAGCTCCTCGTCGGTGAAACCGGCATCCTTCATCAGGTCGATGAGGCCACGGCGAACATTGCTGTCGGGGCGGGTTCTGGCCGTTGGCGGCGACAAGTCCCAGTAGATACGGTTGTAGCCATCCGGTCTGGCTGTTCGCCGTTGCGAATGGCCAGGATCCGCATGTACTGCTGCTCGTAGGCCGGATCCTTGGTGATGACATAGGTGCGGCCGAGTCGGGTCAGATCATCGGAGGATTGGCGCAGTTCATCGGCCAGCAGGTAGGATATTGTTGTCGATAACTCTCTTCCAGTTGTTTACCCGCCCAGCTGTAGGCGAAAAACACCAGTGACAGCAGGATCAGGGTGATGACGGATAGCAGCAGGTTGAGCTGAAAGGCGGGCTTGTTCTGTTCCATGGTATGGGCGTCCTTTCCCTATGGATGAGTGTCGTATGGAGCATCGCCAAGTCAATGGCTGGCAAGGCTTTTTGCTCTGAGAGTATAGGAAGGGGAAACTCACTGATGAAGGCCGGAGGACAAATTAAGGGCGGGTCAGGTGAAACAAGGTGAGAAAAAGATGACCGGGGTCAATTCCCCGGTCATCTGGGTGGGTGAGTTAATGCGGACTCACCTTATTTGGATGACAAGGTCGGTGAGCGGCACGGCGCAGCAGGTGAGGATCTTGCCCTCTGCCCGCTCGGCGGCGGTGATGGCGGGGGCATCGGGGTGATCCACCTCGCCCGAGACCAGCGTCTGTTTGCAACTGCCGCAGATGCCGGCGCGGCAGCTCCATGGCAGCTCTACACCTTGCTTGTTGGCCTGATCCAGCACAGTGCCCTGATTGTTGCCGGTAAAGGCTCTGGCGCCGATACGCAGTTGCACCGCCTGATGGGGGCGAGCCACCGAGAGATGGCGCCGCCAAGCTCTCCTGACGGATCCGTGCGGCTGGAACGCCGAGGGCTGCCACTTTCGCCGCCGCATCGGCCATAAAGCCGTGGGGGCCACAGATAAAGACCTCTTTTTCGGCCAGCCCTTTGATCAGTTGCAGATGCTCATCATTGAGTCGCCCTTGCAGCCCCTGCCAGTGATTATCCGGCTGGCTCAGGATCAGGGTGAGGGCCATCCCCTGCTGCGCCATGGCGTGCAGTTCGCTGGCGGCGGGAATGTCCGCTTCGCTGCGGCACAGGTGCATAAAGTGAACATCTTCCAGCTCCCCGCGTAGCGCAGGGTGCGGGCTATCGCCAGCATGGGGGTGACGCCGGAGCCTGCCGAGAGCAGCAGCAGGTTGCGCTCGGTGCCTAAGTGAAACTCGCCAGCAGGGGTGGCGGCCAGCAGCCGGTCACCCACCTGCAACTGCTGGTGCAGCCAGGGGGAGATACGGCCATCGGCCAGCTTCTTGACGCTGATGCTGTAACGCTCGGGCCTCTCCGGGGTGGAGCTCAGGGTATAGCGGCGCTGTTGCCTTTCCCCCTTGATGTCGAGGCTGATGGGCAGGTGCTGGCCCGGCAGATAGTCGGGCAGGGGCTCGCCGTCGGCGGCCTCGAACCAGAAGGTCTCCAGATCCCGCGCCAGCGGCTCACGGGCCACGCAGACCAGCTCCCGCTTCTTCGGCGCCGCATTGGGGTAGACATGGGGGCGGGCGCTCTCCAGCACCTCGATCTCGCTGCCCGCCTCAATCCAGCCATCATTCAGCGCCACCAGATTCTGGCCGAAATAGACATCCCCATCCTCGCCACGGCGGTAGCGGGTGAGGGTGGCCAGGGGCTCTTTCAGGGCGTTGAAGCGATCCGTGCCCGCCTCCACAGTGGTCATGATGCAGCGGCTGCAGGGCTTGGCCACCAGAAACTCCACCTCGCCGATGCGGATCCGCTTCCAGCCATCCTCCTCGAAGGGGCGGGTGCCGCTCGCCACCAGGTTGGTCCTAAACTGGCTCATCTGGTGCAGCGCATCGGAGCGCAGGTTGAGATCCTCAAGGGAGGCCTGGCTTATCAGCAGCAGCGGATAACCGTCGGCAAAGCTGACCCGGGTGCCGGTCTTCTCGCGAAAGCGGTCAGAGGTTTCACCCAACCAGAGCAGCTGCACCGTTTCCCCTGCCACCCGGCTCAGCCACCCATCGGCTTTGGGCGGTCTGCAGGGCGGTGAAACGGTCGCTCCAGACTCCGGTGGCCCGCGGGGCGCGGCTGAAGTCGACCTCTTGCAAGAGTGAGCGGTTCAAAGCCCGGATAGCGCAGTTGCAAGCCGCCTTCGATGGGGGTGGCCACGATCTGCTGCAGTTGGGGATGGGTACGGGCTGTGATAAAGGTGCCGTCCGGTTTGACCACCATGTAGCGGCGATCCCCTGCCAGTCCCTCTTCGGTCAGCCCCTCTTCGGTAGAGGGCGTCTAGCCTGGGCATCTTCATATCCTTGTGCGGCATGCCTGCCGTCGACCTTGATGGGGTAAGAGGGCAGATGAATGCTGGCGAGCCTTTTTTGCCACGGGCTTGGGCATGTGACCCACGGGTCCTTGTGCTGTGGCGAATTCCAGTGGTGAGCGAGGCATTCAAGAGTGAGGGGGTGAGCGTTTTCTGCCCTGGAAGCGTGCCTTTCGCTTGTCGGAGGAGGGGGTGGTGGATGGCACAGTCCACTGGTATGAGTCGGCGAGCGGCGCAAAACCCATCTCTACAGCGATCCCATCCTGAGCGAAACCTATGTCTGGTTCCGGATCCTGGAATGGCACGGCTATCAGGATGCTCTGGATCGCAAGTGGCTGCGGTCAGTGGCTATACCTACAATGCAGATTTTTTTGCAGCCATCGCGCAGGTGCCGCTGCGTTCACCCGGCTGCGCCAGAGCTTTGATCTGCTGCTCTCCGGCCGCGCCGACCTGACGCTGGAGAACGGTGACTACTACTCCCTGCGTCAGACGGCCAGCAAGATGTTCAAAACCCGTGATGAAGGTCGAAGGTCACCTGCTGATCAGCCGCAAGCGTGCCAACGCTGACGAGCTGATAAAGTGCAACATTTACTTGATCCGTTCTGGTCTCTATGAACCATAAAGTGCAACATTTTCCGTATTCGCTAATCAGTACAAAAAGCGGCCATTATCGACTTAGCTTCCAGTTTCTGACGCTTTCGCTTCTTCCCTCTCCGGCCACCGTCTGCCCAGGCTACACGGTATCAAGTGCATTCGGAGCGGGCCTGTTACCCAACAAAGAAGAAAGCAATGTATGAGCAAACAACTGGATATGACCCCACAGCCGGATCTCTCCCAGAAAACGGGAACGGGCCCGGTCCGCACCCGGCTGCCCGTCTGGCAACCGGCCCTGCCACCCTGCAATCACGCCTGTCCGGCCGGTGAGAATATCCAGGCCTGGCTTGCCCTGGCCGAAGCGGGCCGCTTCGAGGCGGCCTGGCAGCGACTCATCGAAGAGAATCCCTTGCCTGCCGTCCATGGCCGGGTCTGCTATCACCCCTGCGAGAGCGCCTGCAACCGTGCCCAGGTGGATGATGCCGTCTCCATCCACGCCATCGAACGCTTCCTCGGTGACGAGGCGCTGATCCATGGCTGGCTGCCTGCGCCGCCAGCGCCCACCAGTGGCAAGAAGGTGCTGATCGTCGGCGCCGGTCCCTCCGGTCTCTCCTGCGCCTGGCACCTCAACCGGCTCGGCCATCGGGTGGAGATCCGCGAGGCGGGGCCGCTGGCGGGCGGCATGCTGCGCTTTGGCATTCCCGCTTACCGCTTGCCCCGCGATGTGCTGGACAGGGAAGTGGCCCGCATCTTGGCCGCTGGTGTGACGCTGACCCTCAACCACAAGGTGGAAGACGTGCTCAAGGAGCGCGATCAAGGGGGCTTTGACGCCGTCTTTATGGCCATAGGCGCCCATCTGGCCAAGCGTGTCGATATTCCGGCCCGGGAAGCGGGCAAGATCCTCGATGCCGTGAGTTTCCTCGAGCAGGCCAGTCTTGCCGAAGAGCAGGGACTGCCGCCCCCCAGACTGGGGCGGCGGGTGGCGATTTATGGTGGTGGTAATACCGCCATGGACGCGGCCCGCACCGCCCGCCGACTCGGGGTTGAAGAGGCGATGATCATCTACCGCCGCGACCGGGATCATATGCCCGCCCACGCCTTCGAAGCCCTTGAGGCCGAGGAGGAGGGGATCAAGATCAACTGGCTGCGCAGCATCCGCCAGCTCGACAACACCAGCATCGAAGTGGAGGTGATGGCGCTGGATACCGAGGGCAAGCCTGTGCCCACCGGCCAGTTTGAAACCCTGGAGGCTGACTCTCTCATTCTGGCCCTCGGTCAGGAGGTGGATCTCTCGGTGCTGGAGAGCATTCCCGGCGTGCGGATCAACAAGGAGGGGGTGGTGCAGGTGGCGGGCAACCTGATGACGGACGTGCCGGGCCTCTTTGCCGGCGGTGACATGGTGCCCTCGGAGCGCACAGTCACCATAGCCACCGGCCACGGCAAGAAGGCGGCGCGCCATATGGATGCCTGGCTGCGTGGTCGCCACTACCACAAACCGCTCTCCTATCCGCTGGTGGGGCCAGAGCAGCTGCAACTCTGGTTCCAGACCCACGCGCCTGCCAGCAGTCAGCCGGTCAAACCGGCGTGGGCGCGGGACGATTTTGGCGAGATCATCGGCGGGCTGGATGAGGTGGCCGCCCGTTACGAGGCGGCGCGCTGCTACTCCTGCGGCAACTGCTTCGAGTGCGACGGCTGCTACGGCAGCTGCCCCGAGCAGGCCATCGCCAAGCTGGGGCCGGGCAAGGGCTATCAGGTGGATGCGGCGCGCTGCACCGGCTGCGGTGCCTGTCACGACCAGTGCCCTTGTCATGCCATCGAGCTGCGCCAACCGGAGGAGTCCCAATGAAACATGAACTGATCATGGTCGATGGCAACGAAGCCGCGGCCCGGGTGGCGTACCAGCTGAGTGAAGTGTGCGCCATCTATCCCATCACCCCTAGCTCGACCATGGCCGAGCTGGCCGACGCCTGGGCGGACGAGGGGCAGACCAACCTGTGGGGCAACATCCCCACAGTGGTGGAGATGCAGAGCGAAGGGGGAGCGGCTGGTACTGTACACGGCGCCCTGCAGGCGGGGGCGCTCGCCACCACCTTCACCGCCAGTCAGGGGCTGATGTTGATGCTGCCCAACATGTACAAGATCGCCGGGGAGTTGACCGCTGCCGTGTTCCATGTGGCGGCCCGTTCGCTGGCGGCGCAGGGGCTCTCGATTTTTGGCGACCATCAGGATGTGATGGCGGCGCGCAGCACCGGCTTTGCCATGCTCGCCTCCGGCTCGGTGCAGGAGGCGCAGGACTTGGCCTTGGTCGCCCACAGCGTCACCTTGCAGTGCCGGGTGCCCTTTATCCACTTCTTCGACGGTTTTCGCACCTCCCACGAGGTGAACAAGATCACCGCCCTGCATAGGGACGAGATCCGGGCCCTCATCGACAACGACTGGGTGCGCGCTCACCGCGCCCGGGCCCTAAACCCGGATCATCCTGTGATGCGCGGCACCGCCCAGAACCCGGATACCTATTTCCAGTCCCGCGAGAGCGTCAACCCCTTCTACGAGGCGGTACCGGCCCGGGTGCAGCAGTGCATGGACAAGCTGGGATCCCTCACCGGCCGCCACTACCGGCTGGTGGAGTACCACGGCGCAACCGATGCCACCGACGTCATAGTGCTGATGGGATCGGGGGCGGCCACCGCCCGCACTACCGTGGATTGGCTCAACCGGCAGGATCGCAAGACCGGGGTCCTGGTCATTCGCCTCTATCGTCCCTTCCCGGTGCAGGCGCTGCTCGATGCCCTGCCCAGGAGTGTGCGTCGCATCGCCGTGCTGGATCGCACCAAGGAGCCGGGCGCGGGCGGCGAGCCGCTGCTGCTGGATGTACAGAGCGCCCTGATTGACGGCTTGCAGCGTGGCCTTCTCAAGCGGCTGCCCTGGCTCAGTGGCGGTCGCTATGGCCTCTCTTCCAAGGAGTTCACCCCCGCCATGTGCGCGGCCGTGTTTGAGGAGCTGGCATCCGATGCACCGCGCCCGCGCTTTACCGTGGGGATTGTCGATGACGTCTCGGGCCTCAGTCTGGCCTGGCACCCCATCGGCGATCTGGAGCCTCCTAGCCGGGTGCGGGCACTCTTCTTTGGCCTGGGTGCCGATGGTACGGTCGGCGCCAACAAGAACAGCATCAAGATCATCGGCGAGCTGGAGGGCTTCCACGCCCAGGGCTACTTCGTCTACGACTCCAAGAAGTCGGGCTCGCGCACCGTCTCCCACCTGCGTTTTGGCCCCGAGCCCATAGACGCGCCCTGGCTTATCGAGCAGGCGAGCTTTATCGGCTGCCACCAGTGGGGCTTTGTCGAATCAGTGGACCTGCTGGAGCACGCTGCAGAAGGGGCGACCCTGCTGCTCAATGCCCCCTATGAGGCTGACAAGGTGTGGGGCCGGCTGCCCGAGCGGCTGCGTGCCCGCATCCGCGCCCTCAATATCCAGCTCTACTGCATCGACGGGGATCGGGTGGCCGAGCAGAACGGCATGGGTAATCGCATCAACACCATAATGCAGACCTGCTTCTTCGCCCTGGCCGGGGTCTTGCCGCGGGACGAGGCGATTGCGCTGATCAAGGAGAGCATAGAGAAGAGCTATGCCCGCAAGGGGCCCGAAGTGGTCGAGCGCAACTTCGCGGCGGTGGACGATACCCTGGCTCACCTCTGCAAGGTGGCGATCCCGGCCGGTGATGAGCAGATCAGCGACTATCCGCTGCCACTGGCACCGGGTGGCAGCGAGTTCGTCCAGCGGGTCACAGGCGAGATGCTGGCAGGGCGCGGCGATCTCATTCCCGTCTCCATGTTGCCGGTGGACGGCACTTACCCCACAGCCACCAGCCGCTTCGAGAAGCGGGATATCGCCCGCGAGATCCCTATCTGGCACTCCGATATCTGCATCCAGTGCGGCAACTGCGTCTTTGTCTGCCCCCACGCGGCGCTGCGAGCCAAGTTCTACCATCAGGACTGGCTGGCGACCGCCCCCGAGGCGGCGCAGTCGGTGCCCGTCACCGCCAGGGGCTTCCCCGACAGCCGCTACACATTGCAGCTCTATCCGGAGGATTGCACCGGCTGCGGCCAGTGCGTGCAGGCCTGTCCGGTGCGGGTCGAGGCTGATGAGGAACATGAAGGCACGCGTGCCATCACCATGCTGGACAAGACGCCGCATCTGACTGGCCAGAAACAGGCGCTGCGCTGGTTCGAAAGCCTGCCCTGGCCTGCCCGCGAGCGGGTGGACTTCTCCACCGTGCGCGGTGCCCAGTTCCTCGAACCGCTGTTCGAGTTCTCCGGTGCTTGCGCCGGTTGTGGCGAGACCCCTTATCTCAAGCTGCTGACCCAGCTGTTTGGCGATCGCATGCTGGTGGCCAATGCCACCGGTTGCTCCTCCATCTATGGCGGCAACCTGCCGACCACGCCGTGGGCCAAGAACGCGGAAGGGAAGGGGCCCGCCTGGTCCAACTCCCTGTTTGAGGACAACGCCGAGTTCGGCTTTGGTTTTCGTCTCACCGCCGATCAGCATCATGGTCAGGCGGTGGCCGCCCTCAAGGCGATGAAGGGGGAGCTGGGGGAGGCGCTGGTCGAGTCGCTTATCAAGGCCCCGCAGCGGCTGGAGTCGGAGATCCGAGCGCAACGCAATCGGGTCGCGCAGATGCGGGAGCGGCTGGAAGAGGTGAAATCCGGCAAGGCTCGCGAGCTGTTGTCACTCATCGATCAGCTGGTGCGCCGCTCGGTCTGGATCGTCGGCGGCGACGGCTGGGCCTATGACATCGGCTCGGCGGGGCTCGATCATGTGCTCGCCTCCGGGCGCGATGTGAACGTGCTGGTGATGGATACCGAGGTCTACTCCAACACCGGCGGCCAGATGTCGAAATCGACCCCGCTCGGTGCCGTCGCCAAGTTCGCGGCGGGGGGCAAGACGCTGGCCAAGAAGGATGTGGCGTTGCAGGCCATCTCCTACGGCAACGTCTATGTGGCCCGCATCGCCTTTGGTGCCAACCCGCAGCAGACGCTGCAGGCCTTGCGCGAGGCGGAGGCCTATCCGGGCCCGTCGCTTATCATCGCCTACAGCCACTGCATCGCCCACGGCATCGACATGGAGTTGGGGTTGGCCCAACAGAAGCGGGCGGTGGATTCGGGCCATTGGCCACTGCTGCGCTACAACCCTGTATTGCGCAGCGCGGGGCAGAACCCCTTCAGCCTCGACAGCCTGCGCCCCTCCATTCCCCTCGCCGAGTACAGGGCGGAGGAGACCCGCTACCGGGTGCTGGCCCAGAGTCATCCTGAAGAAGCCGAGCGGCTGATGCAGGTGGCGCAGCAGGTGGTCTGGCAGAGGTGGGCCACCTACGAGGAGATGGCCACCCGCGAGGCCAGCCAGTTCCATCCGCCGGTGTGAGAGGGGACTAAATCGGTATAACGAAGCGGGCCAGCGGCCCGCTTCTTTGCTTCCGATGTCAAAGGGGAGTGGCTCCGCGCCGCCATGAGCGACCAATAAAAAGCCCGGCTTTAAGCCGGGCTGGGGGATAAGTTGCTTATCCGGGTATTCGTCGAGGCGTCTAGTGTGGATGTTGTTTGAGGATGTCGTATATCTCCTCTTTCAGTTTAAGTTTCTGTTTTTTCAGATCCTTCACCTCGGAGCTGTAATCGCTGGCGTGATGTTTTTCCAGCTTCCTGATCTCCGCATCCAGGTCGTTGTGCAAGTCAAACTTCTTTTGGAAATGGACATCACTGCTCTTCAGTTTCGAGATGAGATCTCTGTACTCAGGGAACATGTAATGAAGCCTCCTTGGTGTCGTTTGATTGTGCCTTGACCTTCAAACTACCCCTTCCCCCGGGAGATAAATGTGATCCCGATCCAATTTGGGGCAACGGATTTGCTGCATCTGGCGGATGATTTTTAACTGATTGAATCACAAGCAGATAAGTGATTTATGAGGCGGGCAGAGAGGAGGGAACTGGGAGCTTGTTCACAGTTGTGGCCCTTTGATGACGGCAGGCGTGCGCCAGGCGGGCAGCAAGAAGGGGCGCAAGGCCCCTTCTTCAAAAGCAGTGCCGTCTTTACTCTTTTTTCTTTTTCTTCTCGGGCAGGGGCTGACCGCTTCGGGCAATCACCTTGCCTACCTCGAAGCCTATCTGGGCCGCCAGTTCTTCCAGATCCGGGGACTTGGCCTCGTTGCCGATGGCGTACTGGTAGTTGGCTATGGTGATCTTCTCGGCCACCGGGGTGCCCGGCACTATGGGCTCACGCCAGCCCTGGCCCACATGGGCCACCAGGGTGCCGTTCATGATGAGCTCGCCGACTATCTCCTGGGTGGGGATGCCCTTGCCGTAGGTCAGGCCCTGGGGGTGTTTCTTGCCCACCAGGGGTTCGGTGCTTGCGGGCACCAGCTTGGTGCGGATCAGCCACTTGGGATCCTTGTGCTTGCCCACCGCCTTGCCGGTCTGGTACTCGTTGATCTTGATGGTCTTGATCATCTGGGCCATGAAGTCCTTGGTCAGGGCCTTCTGCGCCTCGCTGGTCTGGTCGATGACGATGGGGGCCACGTACCAGGTCTGGGGGGCTTGCGCCTTGGGGGCCGCCGGGGCGGTTTGTGCCATGGCGAGCGGGCTGAGCAGGATGGCCGCCAACAAGAGTCCGATTTTCTTCATTGTGATTCCGCTTATGTTTCGACAAGAATTTTGTTTTGCCAGCGACGACTGCGCCAGCGCCAGAACATGGCCAGACCGCGTACCCACTCGTCGCAGGCCAGCGCCAACCAGATGCCTACCAGGCCATAGCCCTGCATGATACCAAGGAAATAGGCCAGGGGAACGGCAATGCCCCACATGGAGACGAGCGCCATGTAGAGCGGGAAACGGGCATCCCCGGTGGCACGCAGGGCGTTGATCACCACCAGGTTGAAGGTGCGGCCGGGTTCGAGGATGAGGCTGATGAGGAAGAGCTGCGCCACCTGGGTGATGATGTCGGGGTCGTCGGTGAACAGGCTGATGATGGCGCGTCCGTTCAGGGCCGCGGCTATGGCAATCAGGCTGGTGACGATGAGGCCGAGCTTGAGGCTCTTGATGAGCTGGCGATAGGCCTGCTCGAAGCGACGGGCCCCCGCCAGGTGGCCGATGATGATCTCGTTGCCAAGGCCGATGGAGAGGCCGAACAGCAGGATGAACAGGCAGATCTGGAAGAAGTAGGACTGGGTCGCCAGCGCCTTGTCGCCGAGCAGGCCGACGAAGGCGGTCACCACCATGAACTGCAGCATCCAGGAGAGGTTTTCCCCCGCCGCCGGCAGGCCTATGTGCAGCACCTTGTCCAGCATGACCTTGCTTGGCCGAAGGATCTCCGGCAGCCGCAGCCGTATGCCGGTCTTGCGCGCCACCAGCCACACCAGCAGCACCACGCCGACGATGCGCCCCACTACTGTGCTGATGGCGACCCCGGCGACCCCGAGCTGGGGCAGGCCGAACCAGCCATAGAGCAGCAGCAGGTTGCCGACGAAGGTGATGAGGTTGACGATCAGGGTCACGTACATGGCCTGACGGGTGTGGCCGTGGGCGCGCAGGGTGGCGGCCAGGCAGAGCGCCGCCGCCTCCGGCAGCAGGCAGAGGCCGATGATCTGCAGATAAAGGGTGGCATCCCCCATCAGGTGGGCGGGCAGGTTCATCAGCGCCAGCATGGTGCTGGCACCGGCCATGACCCCAACCGCGGCCACCAGCCCCACCAGCAGGTTGAAGCCGATGGCGGTGTGGATGACCACGCGCGCCTTCTCCCTATCCCCTGCCCCCAGATACTGGGTGATCACCACGCTGGTGCCTATGCTGACGAAGCTGAACAAGGTGATGGCGAGATCGAACACCTGGTTGCCGACCGCCAGTGCCGCCACCCCCTGATAGGAGACGTGGCCCACCATGAAGGTGTTGAGGGCCCCGGTCAGGAAGTGCAGGGCGAGATCGATGAACAGTGGCCAGGTCAGGGCGAACAGGGTGCCCGGGCCCGCGTGGGATTGAGTCTGCATGGGATGTCCAAATACTGGGGATGGCCCTCGTCAGCGCCATCTGGACGGGCATTTAACACCAAGCGGGTGCGGGGTGCAATCCTGCCCTGAGCAAAGAGGGTGCTGGCCCGGCACCCTCTCCAGTCTGGTGGCGCGCCGCCGTCAGACCGGGGTGGCGCCCGCTTCCTGCTCGCAGGGCCGGGTGAGGCGCGCCGAGTCCGGCAGCGTCTCATCCTGAGGCCAGCGGGAGAGCAGGGTATCAGTGGTGCTCTCCACTACCTCGTCATCCTTGAACACAGGCTCCCGGTAGCAGCGGGTCAGGCGCAGGGCCTGATACATGTCGGGACTGAGGATGACCCCCTCGTCCCCGATCCTGATCCCCGCCTGCTTGAGCCACTGGGTCATCTGGCCGTGACGACCCGCCATCACCATGTGGATGCCACGGCGCCTGAGCTCCTTGTGCAGCTCTCCCACCATGCTCATCACGCTGATGTCCTGGTGGGTGAAGCAGGCCACAGCGTCCACGATGAGGCACTTGGGATTGTGGGGATCCTGCACCAGCAGCGCCAGCACCCGCCGCTTGAAGTAGGGGGCGTTGAAGTAGGTCAGCGGCGAGTTGAAGCGATAGACCAGGATGCCGGGGATGGCCTTGGCCTGCTCGTTGTCCCCCAGGGTGCGCACCACCCCTTCATCGTCCATGCCGAGCAGCTGATCGGTGGGGCGCATCACGTTGCGCAGGAACTGGAACAGCCCCAGCAAGACGGCGAGGGTGATCCCCGGGATCACCCCCATGGTGAGCACGCTGATAAAGGTGATGAGGGCCAGCCAGAAGGCGGCGCGGTCCGAGTCGCGCAGGGCCCAGAGACCGCGAAAATCGGTGAGCGACAGGGAGGCCATCACCAGCACTACTCCTAGGGCGGCGGTGGGAATGAATTGCAGCGGCGCCGTCAGGTAGAAGGTGATGAGGGCGATCACAGCCGCGGCTATGATGGAGACCAGCTGGCTCTTGCCGCCGTTGGCGTCGTTGACCGCGGTGCGTGAATCCGCGCCGCTGATGGCAAAGCCCTGGGAGACAGCCGAGGCGAGGTTTGCCATGCCAAGGGCCCTGAACTCCTTGTCCGCATCGATTTCGTAGCCGTTCTTGGCGGCGAAGCTGCGGGCGGTGAGCATCATGGAGACGAAGCTCACCATGGCGAGGTTGAGCGCCGGCAGCACCAGCTCGCGCATCAGGCCGGGGGGGAACTCCGGCATCTGGAAGGCGGGCAGGCCCGAGCCCACGGCACCCAGGGTGGCGATATCGAACTGGCCGAGATTGAGGGCCCACACCAGGGCCGCCGTCACCACCATGGCCACCATGGAGGAGGGCCAGGATGGCCTGTAGCGTTTGGCCAGCAGCAGGGTGAGCAGGGCGGTCAGGCTCATGACCAGGGTCGGCAGATGGGTCTGGGTAAGGTAGTCGGTGCCATTCAAGATCCGCTCGATGAGATAGCGCTCGCTGAAGGTGAAGCCGAAGATCTTGGAGAGCTGGCTCACCATTATGGTGATGGCCACACCATTGAGCAGGCCCATCAGTATGGGGCGGGAGAGAAAGTCCGCCAGCACCCCCAGCTTGAAGCGGCTGGCGATCAGGCACCAGAAGCCGGTCATGGCGGTCATGGTCATCACCAGTTGCCACTGGCGGGTGGGGTCCCCGGCGGCGAGCGGTGTCACCACGGCGGCAATGACGGCGCAGGTGGCGGCATCCGGGCCGACGATGAGCTGGCGGGAGGTGCCAAAGAGGGCATAGACCACCATGGGCAGTATGCAGGAGTAGAGGCCGACGATGGCGCCCACCCCGGCGAGCTCCGCATAGGCGATGGCCACGGGCAAGGCCACGGCCGCCACCGAGAGGCCAGCGCGAAGATCCGGCATCAGCCAGGCCCGCTGATATTGCAGCAGGGCGGCGAGGCCCGGCAGCCAGCGTTCGAGAGAGAAGAAGTCGCGCATTATTTAACCCATTGAGTTATAAACAGCTTTTCCTTAGTGTGCCCAAGGTTGCCGAAACATTGCAATCCGGTTATGGCCAGTTCACCACCAGATCAGGCCAGATGCGCTGCCACTGTTTGTCCCTGATCCTGTCGATGAAGATCCGGCTCTCCTGTCGGCAGCGCGGATTGGCACTCACCTGCAGCGACCAGTTGTGGCCAAAGCCATGGGGCGCCAGCCACTCGAACTCATCGTTGGCCAGCAGCCTGACCCCGATGCAGGTGGGGACCTCCACCCAGTGACTGAGCGCTTCCAGCGAGCTGGCGAAGGGGGGGACCTGCTGGTGCACATGCATGCGCGCCTGATTGCGCACCTCCCAATGCAGGCCCGGCACCCTGACAGCGAGCCAGGCTTCGTACTCCCGTTCGTCCGCACCTTCCGGGTCGCCTGGATCCAGATAGATGAGATCTATGTCGTTGAGGGGAGTGGGCTCGGCTTTCTGGTGCAGGTGATCCCAGATGAGGTTGCGCACAAAGCCCGCCCCCAGCGCCCAGTCCGGCAGGGCCAGCTCCCGCGCTGCCCAGAGGCAGGCCATTCGCAGGGGATCGGCTCGCAGCAGGGCCTCGGTGTGGGCTTGCAGCAGTGCCTCCCGGGCCGCGTGTGCCTCAACCCCCATGGCGGCGCAGCCAGACGTCTATGTAGCTGCAGCTCGGCACTATGGTGAGCCCCTCTGCTCGGGCCCAGTCGTAGAAGCTGCGCGCCAGTTTGTCGGCAATGCCCTGTCCCCTCAGCTCGGACGGCACCTGGGTGCTGCAGGCATCGACAGTGCCCGCATCCAGCCAGCGGTAGCTGAGGCGAGAGGTCTTGCCGTCCACCACGCAGATGAACTGCTGCTGGTCGGCCTGATGAAGAATGTCGCTCATGGAGGCTCCTCAAAGGGGGGGAAGGGGTATCAGAGCATGCTGGCCGGACTTTGCCAACAGTGCTCTTTGCGGGCCGAGGAGGCTCGCTTACACTGACCGGCCTGCGAGCGGCTCGTCAGGCAAGGTATAGAACAGTTAGCAGAGGATGGATCCCGTTATGGCCTTCGCCACCCTGGAAGATCTGATTGGCAATACCCCGTTGCTGCGCCTGCGCCGCATCAACCCCTATCCCGACGTGACCCTGCTGGTGAAGCTGGAGGGCAACAACCCCGCCGGCTCGGTCAAGGACAGGCCGGCCCTGAACCTCATCCGGGCGGCGGAGGCGAGTGGTCACTTAGGGCCAGGCGCGCGGCTTATCGAGGCCACCTCGGGCAATACCGGCATAGCGCTGGCCATGGTGGCGGCGGCCCGGGGGTACAGGATGCGCCTCATCATGCCGAGCAACATGAGCCAGGAGCGGCGCGATGCCATGCAGGCCTATGGCGCCGAGCTGGTGCAGGTGGAAAACGGCATGGAGGGGGCGCGAGACCTCGCCCTCGCCATGCAGGCGCGCGGCGAGGGGCTGGTGCTCGATCAGTTCAACAACCCGGCCAACCCGGATGCCCACTACCTCTCCACCGGTCCCGAGATCTGGCGCCAGAGCGAGGGGGCAATCACTCACTTCGTCTCGGCCATGGGCACCACGGGCACCATAATGGGGGTCTCCCGCTACCTCAAGGAGCAGAACCCGGCGGTGCAGGTGATTGGCCTGCAACCGGCAGAGGGGAGCCAGATCCCGGGCATTCGCCGCTGGCCCGCCGCCTATATGCCCGCCATCTTCGAGCCACAAAGGGTCGATCGGGTGCTGGATGTGACCCAGACCCAGGAGGAGGCGCTCGCCACCATGCGCCAGCTGGCGCGGGAAGAGGGGATCTGCTGCGGGGTCAGCTCTCGGGGGGCGCCGTGGCCGGTGCCCTGCGGGTGGCGGCCGAGCTGAGCCAAGGGGTGGTGGTGGCCATCATCTGCGATCGGGGGGATCGCTATCTCTCCACCGGGGTCTTCACTCCGCCCTTCTGATACTGCGCCCCGGGGTCATTCCCATACCTGCTCCAGCAGTGCCAGTAGCTGTTCCCTGTCCGCATCCTTGCGGTTGTAGAGCAGGGCACCGTCGTTGATGGCGAGATCCCGGATATCCTTGAGCACGGCTCTGTCCGTCACCCCGGCCTCCGCCAGGGTGCGCGGCAGCCCCACCGACTGCCAGAGACTGTCCCTCAGGGCGCAGAGTGCATCCAGGGCCGCCTGGGGGCGCAGGGCCTGTGGGGTGGCCGCGAAGCGCTCCGGCCCCGCCAGCGGCAGCAGCAGGCGGGCCAGCTCGGTGTCTATCTGCGGCCTGTTGTAGTCGAGCACCGTGGGCAGGAAGAGGTTCATGCACAGGCCGTGGGGCAGGTGGCAGCGGGCCCCCAGGCTGTGGCCGAGGGCGTGCACCAGCCCCACCATGGAGTTGGAAAAGGCCATGCCCGCCAGGGTGGAGCCCTCCGCCAGTTGCAGCCGCAGGGCCTTGTCTTCTGGGGCCAGCAGCACCTTGGGCAGGGCATCGGCTATCTTCTCCACCGCCATCAGGGCCAGGGCATCGCTGACCGGGTTCTTGCCGTTGCCGATGAAGGCCTCGATGGCGTGGGTCATGGCGTCCATGGCGGTGGCGGCGGTGATGGGCAGCGGCAGCCCCTGGGTGAGGCGCGGGTCCAGCACCGCCAGCTGGGGCAGCAGGAAGGGGGAGGTGAAGGGCACCTTGCGTCCGCTCCCCTCGTCCCGGATCACCGCCACCAGTGTCACCTCGGAGCCGGTGCCCGCGGTGGTCGGCACCACCGCCAGCGGCTTGAGGGGCCGGGTCAGGCAACCTGCCCCCGCGTGATCCAGCAGCCGCTCCCCGCCCAGGGTGACCAGGATGTTGACCGCCTTGGCGGTATCGATGACGGAGCCACCCCCCAGGGCCACCAGGCTGTCACAGCCCAGCTCCCGCCAGCGGGCGGCGATGCGCTCCACCACTGCGGTGGAGGAGTCGGCGGGGATCTGGTCCCAGATGGCGGCCACCGGCAGGCCCCCCTCCGCCAGCACATTGGCCAGCAGGGTGGCGAGCCCGCTGCCGCCGACCCCCTTGTCGGTGAGCAGCAGCGGACGGCGTGCCCCCAGTGCCATCAGCTCGTCCGGAAGTTGCTCCAGTGCCTGCTCCCCCGCCATCAACCTGACCGGGCAGAAGAAATCGTAATAACGGCTCATGGTGTTCATCCTTCTCTTCAACCGGTCAGCAGACCCAGGTAGATGTGGCAGGCTCGCGTCAGCTTGTGGCGCGGGCTAGGGTAGTGGCGCAGCAGGGGCCGCGCGATAAAGGCGGGCAGGATCAGGGCTTGCAGCTGCTCCAGCGCCCGCACCAGGTGCATGGCCGCACTGAGATCCCCCTCCACCAGCAGTCGGTTCTCGCAGAAGGCCTGATTGATGCCGAGGCGAAAGCTGAGGGCGCGAAAGGCGATGGCGGGGTGCTTGAAGCAGACGCGCAGCGGATGGATGGTGGCATGGGGGGCGACAGGCGCACCGCCAGCGCCCGGCCCTGCTTGTGCAGGGTCATTGCGTAGGCGATGCCGTGAACCTCCAGCCGAATAGCAGAGCCCCTCCGGCAACGGGGCCAGTTCCCGGCGCACCGCCTCGTCGGTGCGGGCGGCGCGGCACAGGGTGCGGCCGATGACCCAGAGCAGGCTGGTGATCCAGAGGCGCCTGCCAAGGGCTGCCGCAGGGGAACAGCGTCATGAGGGCCTCCTGAGATGGCTGACCAGAAGAGGGCGAACGCACTGGCTTGCCAGTAGTCGTCCTGTCCCAGCTCCGGTTGATCGACAAACAGTGATGCGCAGGCGAGGAACTGGCCCTGACACACCTCCAGCAACAGTGGCGCGGGAGCCTGCATCAGCTCGCCGCTGGCCTGCCCCTTTGCCACAGGGCCAGCAGAAAGCGCAGGGCATCGTTCAGGATCTGGCTGGGGCCAGTCTGGCCAGCAGCGGGGAGTGAAAGAAGCCGAGCACGAATTTGAGCTCATTGGGATGCGCCAGCATCCATCTCATCGCCAGCTGCCAGTAGTGGCGGGTCTGGTCGTACAGCGGCAGGGTGGATCTGCTTCATGGATGGCGCTCCCCATTACCGGGTTTTCACATCCTGATAGAGGGCGAGGATCAGCGCCTCCTTGCTCGGAAAGTGGTGGAACAGAGTACCGTTGGCCACCCCGGCCGCCTTGGCGATACGGGCGGTGGCAGCCCCCTGCAGGCCATCTTCGGCGCAGAGGGCGAGGGCGGCATCCAGGATCTGGCGGCGCTTGTCGGTCATGGTTTGTGGCTACGGGATAGCCTGGTGCATGGTCATCTCCATCAGCGCAGGAAGAAGGCCATCATCAGCTGGATCCAGCTGTGGTAGGGCGGATGGATCAGGGAGCCGGTGGTGAACTTGCCGCGGGTCAGCACGGTTTTCGCCTTGGAGAAGGTAAGAAACCCTTCGTGGCCGTGGTAGTGGCCCATGCCGGAGGCGCCGATGCCGCCAAACGGCACATCGTCGGCCGCCACCTGAAACAGGCTCTCGTTGATCGCCATGCCGCCGGAGTGGGTCTCCCGGGTGACTCGCGCCTGCAACGCGGGATCGAAGCTCATCAGATAGCAGGGCCAGCGGGCGCGGGCCGCTCGCTACATAGGCGAGGGCCTCCTCCAGGGTGTCATAGGGCATGAGGGGCAGCAGCGGGCCGAAGATCTCCTGCTGCATCACCTGACACTGACCGGGCACCCCGGTCAGCAGGTGGGGCACCAGGCGGCGGCGCTGGTCATTCCGGGCCGGGCTGCCACAGGGTGGAGCTGGGCTCCCGCCTGCTTCGGCTTCATCCAGCCAGGCTGACGAGGCGCTGATACTGGCGGTCATTGATGATGGCGCCGTAGTCCGGGCTATCCAGCCCCTGCGGGTAGAGCTTGCTGAAGTGGCGGCGATAGGCGGCGATAAAGGACTGCTCCTGCCCCCGTGGCAGCAGCACATAGTCCGGGGCCACGCAGATCTGGCCGGCGTTCAGGCTCTTGCCGAAGATCATCCGCTCCACCGCCAGGGCCAGCGGCATGTCGGGGGCGATGAGGCAGGGGCTCTTGCCACCGAGCTCCAGGGTGAGGGGGGTGAGCTGGGGGGCGGCGGCGGCCATCACCAGCCTGCCCACCGCAGTGGAGCCGGTGAACAGAAGATGATCGAAGGGGAGGGTGCTGAAGGCGGCCGCGAGTCCCGCGTCTCCCTCGATGACCACCACCTCGTCATCCCCAAACACCTGGGCCAGCAGGGTGCGCAACACGGCATTGGTATGGGGGGTGAACTCGGAGAGCTTGATCATGGCTCTGTTGCCGGCGGCGATGGCGCCGATGAGGGGCCCCAGGCTCAGCATCACAGGGAAGTTCCAGGGCACCATGATGCCGATGACGCCCAGCGGCTGATAGTGCACCTCGACCCTGGCGGGGGCCAGCAGCAGGCCGGGGTGGCGCCGCGCTGGTTTCATCCAGCCCTTGAGCCGTTTCAGGCTGTAGTTGATCTGCATGACGCAGGGCAGTATGTCGGCGACCAGGCTGTCGTAGTCGCTGCGCTGGCCATAGTCCAGGGCCAGGGCGTCGCACAGGGGTTGCTTGTGGGCGAGCAGGGCGCCCTTGAGTGCGCTCAGCCGGTTGCGGCGTTGCTCCAGGCTCGGCATGGGATGGGCCTGACAGGCCTGTTTGAGGCGGTTCACCTGCTCGGGCAGGGAGAACTTGTCTGGGGACTCTGTTCGTATGGCTTCCATGGCATGCTCCGCACAAAAACTGACCGACTGATTAGTCGGTCTAAGCCTACCGGCTTGTTGCCAGCTTGTAAACATGGGCGTACCAGAGCAAGGGCGGATGAGTGGGTTCTCTGATGGAACTGTGCTCGGCCACACAGTTTGGGGGTATCCCGATTGGTGAATTATCCAATAAGAGGTAGTTTTCAATCATCAACTCAAATGGAGAGCAGCACATGACCAGGGAATTGCACAGCCTGCTGGCCCGGCTGGACGATGTGATCGAGCGCATGCCGGACAGTTTCAACACCTATGAATTTGCCCAGAAGCTGGCGCTGCAACATCAGCGCGAGTATTTCGCCGCGGGTCACTCCCTGGCGGAGCAGGACAAAAACCTGCTGCGGCTGCTCCACGAGAAGATTGCCGAGGCGCTGGCAGCAAGCGAGCGGCTGATCGAAGGGGCCCTGCTGCCCTGCGTGACCCCCTGGGGGGAGCGAGCCACCTCGCCCCGCTGGCACCGCAAGCACTGAGCCTCTGCGCGGCACATAAAGAAGAAGGCCCCTCGGGGCCTTTTTGGTGTTCGTTGGTGGCGGCTACTGGGTCAGGCGGCGGGCTTGCCAGTAGCGGCTGTTCCAGTAGACGTTGTCGAGGCGAGAGCGGATCACCCCCTTGCTGGTGGAGGCGTGAATGAACTCCCCTGCACCTGTATAGACGCCGACGTGGTACTGCTGCCAGCCGGTCTTGAAGAACACCAGATCCCCGTGCTGCAGACGGTATCTGTCCACCGGCCTGCCGAGATTGGCCTGGGATTCAGTGGTTCTGGGCAGGGTGAAGCCCAGCACCTGCTGGTAGGCAAGCTGGGTGAAGGCGGAGCAGTCGAGGCCGGCGCGATTGGTGCCGCCCATGCGATAGGGGACGCCGCGCCACTGCTGATAGAAGCCGTCGAAGGCACTGGCCTGGCGGGCAGGAGGGGGCGGCTCCGGGGTACTGGAGCAGGCGACGACAAGCAGGGCCAGCAGGGGCGGAAGCAAGGTGCGAAACATCTCAACTCCTTGATAGGGCACGGGATTCATCATAGACGATGTTCCTGCCTGGAACCTGAACAGCGATAGCATAAAAACTTGCCGAGGGCAGAGAAAGGGCCCCCGGCAAGCCAGGCGTCAGTCCGCCGCCTTGGGACTTATCAGCGGCGTGAGCAGTTCGGCAATCTTGTAGAAGGTCTGCACCCGGGTGGTGCTGGGGCGCCATACCAGGCCAATCTCGCGATAGGGCTTCTCCCCGGGCAGGGGGATGGCCACCAGATCCGAGTTGTCGAGAATGCCCGCATCTATGGCCATCTGGGGCAGGAAGGTGGTGCCAAGGCCGGCGCCCACCATCTGCACCAGGGTGTGCAGACTGGTGGCGGCGAAGGGGTTGATCTTGCTCTTGTCCCGCAGCCGGCAGGCACTCACCGCGTGCTCGGTCAGGCAGTGCTCCCGCTCCAGCAGGAAGATGCTCTGATTGGGCAGCTCCTTGTAGTCGAACGGCATGTGCAGGCCCGCCGCCATGTGGGAGGGCATCACCATGTGGAAGGGATCCAGCCCCACCGTCTTGCTGTGAAAGCCGCCTATCTCCACCGGCAGCGCCAGGATCAGCAAGTCGAGCTGCCCCTGCTCCAGCTGCTTGAGCAGATTGGTGGTGGTGTCTTCCCGCAGCAGCAGCTCCAGCTCCGGATAGGCCTTGCCGCACACCTGCAGCAGCTTGCTGAGCAGGAAGGGGGCTATGGTGGGGATGCAACCCAGGCGGACGGTGCCGTGCATGACGCCCCCCTGCTGCTGGCCGAGCTCCATCAGATCCCGGGCGTCGGAGAGCAGGTTGCGCGCCCGCGCCACTATCTCCATGCCGACCGGCGTCATGATGAAGCTCTTGTGGTCACGCTCCACCAGTTGCAGGTTCATCATGTCCTCCAGGGTCTGGATCCCGGTACTCAGGGTGGACTGGCTGACATGACAGGCCTTGGCGGCGCGATTGAAATTCTTGTGCTCGTCCAGAGCGACCAGATACTGCAGCTGTTTCAGGCTGGGCCAACGTTGCATAGGGGAAACCCGATCGATGCTATCTATTTGATTTGATTAATCTACCATCGAGAGACTGCTTTGTCGCCGAGATTAGGCGCCCTCCTGGCAGGGTCTGTGCATTGCGGGGCAAGCGGATGGGGATAAGCCCGCCATCCACCTGCCCGTCGCTACAACAACTGCCATGGGAGCTTATCCCCTTGTGCCAGCCCGTTGAAGGGGGGTTGCCATGGGATGTGACGGGGGTCGGCCTTCCCTGGCGTCTTGCGGGGCCGCCCATGGCTGGCCATAAAAAAACGCGCCTGTTGGCGCGTTTTTGCAGGAGTGAGGGCAGGCTATTCGTCGAAGATACCGAAGTGATCCTTGGCGAAGTTGACCCGCTGCTCCACGTTCATCTTGACCTGACCCAGCTTCTCTATGGTCTTGAGATTGGGCACCAGGCCGCGACCGTTGGCTATCTGGATGGCGAGACCGGGACGGGCGTTGAGCTCCAGCAGCATGGGGCCGCGGAACTTGTCGAGCACCATGTCGGTGCCGATGTAGCCCAGACCCGACATCTCGTAGCAGGAGGCGGCCAGGGTCAGCAGGGTATCCCAGTGGGGCACCTTGAGATCGTAGAGATCCAGACCGGTGTCCGGGTGGTGGCGCAGCGGGTTGCCAAACTGCACCGCCCGCAGGGCGCGACCGGTACGCAGGCACAGACCCACCCCCACGGCGCCCTGGTGCAGGTTCGCCTTGCCGTCGGAGGCGGCGGTGGAGAGGCGCATCATGGCCATCACCGGGAAGCCCTTGAAGATGATCACCCGGGCATCGGGGACCCCTTCGAAGGAGTAGCCGTCGAACACGTCATCGAAGTTGATGAGGCCTTCCACCAGCGCCACGTCGGGCTTGCCGCCCAGGGAATAGAGGCCCGCCAGTATGTTGGAGACATGGCGCTCCAGATCCTGACCGGTGGAGGCGCTGCCGTTGGGCTTGTAGAAGCTGCCTTCTTGCTGGCGCAGGATCACCAGTATCCCCTTGCCCCCCGAGCCGCGGGCCGGCTTGATGCAGAAGCCCGGCCAATCCTTGACCAGCTCGGTGATGCGGGTCACGTCGTGCTGCTCGCGTATGGTGCCGATGAGTTCAGGCACAGTCACCCCCGCATCCAGCGCTATGCGCTTGGTCTTGAGCTTGTCATCCACCAGCGGGTAGAGACGACGCGGGTTGTAGCGGCTGATGTAGGAGTGGTTGCGTTTGTTCATGCCGAGGATGCCTGCTTGGGACAGGCTCCACGGACTGGTGTATTTCTGCCAGAACCACATCTGTTACTTGTCCTTACCCGGGGTGGCACCGGACTTCATCTCATCCACCAGCGGCTTGAAGCGCTTGAGCTCGCTCAGCTTGTAGCCGGTGTAGTTACCCATCACCAGCACGGTGGCCATCAGCACCAGTTGCAGGCCGAGGAAGTTGAAGGTGAGGTGACGAATGAGCTCGTTGTCCATGGCCAGGTAGGCGATGACCGCCACCAGCAGGGAGCCGCCACCCTGACGGAACACCTCTTTCGGGCCCTCTTCTTCCCACAGGATGGACATCCGCTCAATGGTCCAGGAGAGGATGATCATCGGGAAGAAGGTGATCTTCATGCCGTCGGTCAGCCCCAGCTTGAAGGCAAAGGCCGAGAAGATGCCGATCATCGAGATCACCATGATGATGATCGCCGATATTCGGGCCACCAGCAGCAGGTTGAGCCTTGAGAGGTAGGAGCGGATCACCAGGCCGGTGCCGACGATCAGCAGGAAGCCGATGAGACCGGTGACCAGGGAAGTCTGGATGAAGGCGACCGCGATCAGCACCGGCATGAAGGTGCCCGAGGTCTTGATCCCCACCAGAACCCGCAGGAACACCACCATCAGCACGCCGATGGGGATCAACAGCAGACCCTTGAACAGGGCCTGCTCTTCCAGCGGCAGGCTGTGGATGGAGAAGTTCATCATCTCGGACTTCTCGAACTTCTGCGCCAGGGCCACGTTGACCGGTTGCTCCTGCTCGATCATCGAGAAGGTGACGCGGGAGTTGTGACCGCCGGTGACGTCCAGCAGGGCACCTGAGTTGTATTCCCACAGCAGCAGGTTGCCCGGTTGCCCCTGTTCGCCGGTTTGCGGGTTGAACAGCTTGTAGTCGGTCGGGCTGTTGAACACCTGCAGGTAGTCCACCAGTTCTTGACGACGGCGACCGTCTTCCAGGCTCAGGGCGTGTACCACGCGCGCCGGCACCTCGGCGTTGTTGAGCAGCTCGGCGATCAGGCTGGCGCGGCTCTTGTGAGACTTGAGCAGCTCGGCGTTCTGTTCCTGCTTCTCGATCTCCTTGATGATCTCGCGGGTCAGGGTGTAGCCGTCGGCGGAACGCTCCTGGGCGCGCTCGAGGATCTGCTTCATCGCGGTGGCGTAAGGCTCACTCTCGATCTGCTTCTCGATGGCGGGCGGCAGGGGGTTGGCGGCGGGCTTGGCATGGGCATCCGCCATCATGTCGACCCGGTAGTAGAGCTCCTGGCGGCCGGAGGCGCTGCGAATGGACCACTCGGCGCGGGCATCCCCGTCTTTTTCCACGAACGACAGGCCGTAGCCCGGGCTGGCGGCATTCTCGTTCATCAGGGTGAAGCCGGGCTGGGTGCCCGGAATGGCCAGGGAGGCGATCACCGGCTCGCCGGTCGCCTCGAACTCGAGCTTGGCTTCGATAGACCAGATCTGACGTTTTTCACCCGGCGTGAGGGGCACATCCAGGGCGACATGGTGATAAAACGTCATTCCCAGGCCGACAATGAACAGCAGGGCGACCAGCAGATAGAACGGCTTACGGGAAACCATGGATTATTTTACATCCTTGAGCTTGGGTTTTGGTTGGATATACTCGCGGGCCACGTCGACCACGGCGATGTCTTTCAAGAATTCACGGCCCAGCAGCACGGGGAAGGTCATGTCGCTGCGATCTTTGAGGGTAAACTCGGCCTTCTCGGTCATGTCGCCGATGCGCACTGTGAGACGCACCACGGGACGACGGTCGAGGTCGTCGGCAGAGGCCTGACGCACCCGCACGTGACGCACCAGGGGTGCCTCGATCTGGATCTTGTCGTCCATCTCCTGGTGGCTCAGGAAGAAGCGCACCCAGTTCTTGCCGTTGCGCTCGAAGATGGTGATCTCCTGGGCGCTGATGGAGGAGGTGGTGGCGCCGGTATCGACCCGTGCCTGGAAGGCATCGTTGGCGGCATCGACCCAGATCCACTCGGCTTCACCCACCAGCAGCTTGCCGTCGACCGTGTGGCCCTGGCTCGGGGCCGGGCACTTCTCGGTCGGGATGGCCATGGGTTTGGGGGGCTCGGGTGGCAGGGTAGCCAGCTTGCTGTCGACTTTCTTCACGGACTCTTTCATGTTGGTGACATCGGTGTTGAGCTGAACCAGCAGGTGCTGTTGCTGCACATACTGCTTCTGTTGCTGTTCCATGGATGTTTGCAGGCGTTGCTCGCTCAAGCTTATCTCGTTGCGAAGCTCCGCCAGCGTCAGGGTCGGGACAGGGGGCGCTTTTTCCATACTGACACACCCGCCGAGACTGAGCAGGGAGAGCAGGGTCATTCCTTTTAATTTGCTTTTCATGTCATTCATTTAACTGTGCTTCCTGGAATTGGGTCAGTGTAACTTCCACAGCCGCCATCGGCTAGTCTTTGGCCTTTCTGGCGATCAGTACGGCACGCTTGGGTGCCGGGTATCCTTCGACCGTGAGTGCGGGATCATCGGGATCCAGATAGTCACTCAGGGACTCGTTAATCATCCAGTCGGTACGACGCTGTTCGTCGGTGCTGGTCATATTCTCGTCCACTATCCGCACGTCGCTGAAGCCGCAGCGCTCGACCCAGAGTTTGAGGGCCGCGCTCGAGGGGATGAACCAGACGTTGCGCATCTTGCCGTAGCGATCGGTGGGCACCAGCACTTCCCGCTCGTCGCCATCAATCACCAGGGTCTCCAGCACCAGCTCCCCATCGTCTTTGAGCTGATTGCGCAGCTGTTCGATGTGTTCGATGGGGGACTTGCGATGATAGAGCACCCCCATGGAGAAGACGGTGTCAAAGGCACGCAGCTCCGGCAGCTCCTGGATGCCGAGCGGCAACAAGTGCGCCCGTTGATCGTTGCCGGCGAAGTGGCGAATGGCCTCGAACTGGCAGAGGAACAGGGGGCTCGGGTCTATGCCGACCGCGAGCCTGGCCCCTTCCCCCACCATGCGCCAGAGGTGGTAGCCGCTGCCGCAGCCCACATCCAGCACGTAACGACCTTCGAGGGGGCTGATGTGGGGCAGCACCCGATCCCACTTCCAGTCGGAGCGCCACTCGGTGTCGATGTGGATGCCGTGTACGGTAAAAGGCCCCTTGCGCCAGGGCATGAAGTGGCGCAGCAGGCTCTCGGTCTTCTTGCGCTCCCCCTCGTTCATGCTCTCAAGGCTGCCGATCTCGACCCGGCTTTTCAGCTCGATCTCGCCGGGGGACACCTGCGGCAGCTTGTTGAGGGCCCGGTTCCAGCGCGGCAGATCCCCGTGCAGGTTGTCGTGCTGCCAGGCGTGCAGCTGGGCAGGCAGGGTGTGCAGCCAGTGGCTCAGCCGGTTCTTGGCGATCAGTTGATAAAAGTTGGCGAAATCGATCATGGCTGGGCGTCGCTTGATTTGATGGCAATCATGGAGCCGAAGTTGAAGCACTGGAACCAGAGATCCTGATGGGTGAAACCGGCGTCTCGCAGGCGGGCGCGGTGGGTCTCCAGGCTGTCGGTGCGCATCACGTTCTCCAGCGCCGTGCGCTTCTGGCTTATCTCCAGCTCGCTGTAGCCGTTGGCCCGCTTGAAGTCCAGATGCAAGTCGATGAGCAGTTCGTTGACCTGGGCATCCTCGAAGCGGAACTTCTCGCTCAGGATCAGGATGCCACCGGGGCGCAGGCCGTCGTGGATGCGCGCGATGAGGGCGGCCCGCTTCTCGGGGGCGACGAACTGCAGGGTGAAGTTGAGCACCACCACCGAGGCGTTCTCGATGGCGATGTCGCAGATGTCCGCCTCCACCAGCTCCACCGGCACCTCGGACTTGAAGCCCGACAGGTGGGCGCGGGCGCGCTCTATCATGGGGTGGGAGAGATCCACCGCAGTGATCTGGCAGCCGGGCTGGTTGACATGGCGGCGCATCGCCTGGGTCGCCGCGCCAAGGGAGCAGCCGAGATCGTACAGGCGGCTCTGGGGCTGGGCGTAGCGGGCGGCCATCATGCCGATGGCGGAGATGATGTTGCTGTAACCCGGCACAGAGCGCTGGATCATGTCGGGGAAGACATCGACGACCTGTTCGTCAAAGCAAAAATCCCCCAATTGGGCGATGGGGGCGGCAAAAATCTGATCGTGCATGCTGGCGCAACCTGACAGCCGGTGCGCGAACCGACTGTGTGTTCAATGGAGTCGTTGGGTGACGCCCGTCCGGGTCGTCACCGGTTTACGAACGGGGTGGCTGGCCTTGAGATCCTTCGGGCCCGCCCCGTTCGCAATGGACCATCATCCTGGTCCTTTATGGGGATGAGCCGTCTGCGGCAGGTGTTGCCATGGACAGCGGTCAGAGCCCTTTACCGGGAGCCGGACGGTCGCCTGCAACACTATGCAATGGCGGGCGTCCGGGTCCTTACTTGGGGCGGTAGTGTAGAGGAAAGGTGGGCGTTTGTCTTGACGCCGAGCCCCGTGGGGCCACAAAAAAACGGCTTTTTTTAGCGGTGAAACAGGGGCAGGGAAGGGAGCGGCTAAAAGGGCAGCAGGCCCTGGCGCGCGCGATCGTTTTCCCCCGGCCAGGGGGCCATCTCCTGACCGAGCAGCCGACTGACCTGACGGGCCATTTCGGGGGCCCGGGCATTGTCGGCGGTATGGATAAAGAGGTAGAGATCCTTCCCCTCTGCCAACCATTGTTTCCAATGGGGCAACCATGAGGGCAAAAAGGGGTGATTGTCCTCGGGATGAGGAAGGCCGATGAGGCGCACCACAGGACTGTTGGCCGTGGCGAGCAGGTGCACCGGCAGCCTCGGCTTCTTGCCCTGGGCATCGACGAGGGCCGCATTTTTTGCGGCGAGGCTGGCGGGCACCGAGAAGAGCGGTCGGCTGTCGAGCATGATGCGGTTGATGCCTTTGTCCATCAGCAGCCGGTTGAGGGCGCGCTCTGCCTCCCCCTTGGCGAAGAAGTCGGGGTGGCGCACCTCGAGGGCATAGGTGAAATCCTGCGGCAAGCCCTCGAAGAAGGCGGCGAGGCGCGGCAGGCCGGCGGGGCCGAAGCGGGCGGGCAGTTGCAGCTTGAGCAGCCCCAGCTTGTCGTGCAGGGGCGCCAGCAGGCGGATGAAGTCCGTCACCTGCTTGTCGGCGCTCACCAGATCGCTCTGGTGGCTGATGGCCTGCGGGAACTTGAAGCTGAAGCGAAAGTGGTCGGGCACCGCATCGGCCCAGCGGCGCACCGTTTCCGGGGTGGGGGAGGCGTAGAAGGTGGTGTTGCCCTCCACCGTATTGAACACCCGGGCATAGTGGGCGAGGTGTTCGGCAGGCTTGGCGCCCACCCCCAGCAGCTTGCCGGGCCAGGCCGGGTGTGACCACTGGGGCAGACCCAAATAGAGGCTCATGTTGGTTCCTGTCTGCGGATTTATGCTGTTTTGCTCCCCTTTTTGCGCCAGGACAACAAAAAACAGGGCAAAGGAGGCTGCGGGCCATTTTACCCAAATGGGGGTTTTCCTCTATAATGCCAGCCCTTTTGTTTGCCAAATCGTTGTGACTCACGGGGTTGTGCGCCTAAGGTGGCGATGACCGGGGTCACAAGGTTGCCAGACAACGACGCTTGCCGATGTTCTCGCCTCGCGCGTCGACCCCTCAAGGGGCCACTCGGCGCGAGCCGGCATTGGCGGCAAGTATCCGGCTCGGGGAGCCGGATGATATGAGACTGATTTCAAACCGGGTAAGAACCAGGATCTGGCCAGCTGTGAGACAGACGGTGCTTGCCAGTCGTGCCCGGCGACCCAAGGTGAACCGTCTCTCTACCATTTCGAAGGAAGAAGTCCATGCGCTCTATCTATTGCGGACAGGTCAATGAGGCCCATGCCGGGCAGACCATTACATTGTGCGGTTGGGTCCACCGTCGTCGCGATCTCGGCGGCCTCATCTTTATCGACATGCGCGACCGGGAAGGGATCGTGCAAGTCTTCTTCGACCCGGACAAGCCGGACGCCTTCGCCCTGGCCTCCGAGCTGCGCGGCGAGTTCTGCATCCAGGTGACCGGTGTGGTGCGTACCCGTCCGGACTCCCAGCGCAACAGCGACATGGCCACAGGTGCCATCGAAGTGTTCGCCCACGAGCTCACCATCATCAACCGTGCCGAGCCGCTGCCGCTGGACTTCAACCAGGTCAACAGCGAAGAGGTCAGCCTCAAGTATCGCTATCTGGACCTGCGTCGCCCCGAGATGGCCAAGTACCTGAAGACCCGTGCCAAGGCCAGCGCCTTCGTGCGTCGCTTCATGGACGAGCAGGGCTTCCTCGACATCGAGACCCCCATGCTGACCAAGGCGACCCCGGAAGGGGCCCGTGACTACCTGGTGCCGAGCCGGGTGCACAAGGGCAAGTTCTACGCCCTGCCGCAGTCCCCGCAGCTGTTCAAGCAGTTGCTGATGATGTCCGGCTTCGATCGCTACTACCAGATCGTCAAGTGCTTCCGCGACGAGGATCTGCGTGCCGACCGTCAGCCGGAATTCACCCAGATTGACGTGGAGACCTCCTTCATGACTGCGCCCCAGGTGCGTGAAATCATGGAAGAGATGATCCGCAAACTCTGGATGCACATCCTGAACGTGGATCTGGGCGATTTCCCCATCATGACCTTCGACGAGGCCATGCGTCGCTTCGGCTCCGACAAGCCGGACCTGCGCCTGCCCATGGAGCTGGTGGATGTGGCAGACCTGCTGACCGCC
The DNA here is from genome assembly GCF_046087985.1 of Aeromonas ichthyocola. Classification (NCBI taxonomy): domain Bacteria; kingdom Pseudomonadati; phylum Pseudomonadota; class Gammaproteobacteria; order Aeromonadales; family Aeromonadaceae; genus Aeromonas; species Aeromonas ichthyocola. The sequence goes on along the minus strand of NZ_JBJSWH010000001.1, from coordinate 576,211 downwards.
GTTGAGTTTGCCGTGTTCGCCGGCCCCGCCAACGACCCCAAAGGCCGCGTGGCTGCCTTGAAAGTCCCGGGCGGCGCCGAGCTCTCTCGCAAGCAGATCGACGAGTACACCAAGTTTGTCGGCATCTACGGCGCCAAGGGCCTGGCCTGGATGAAGGTCAACGCCGCCGCCAACGGCCTCGAGGGCGTGCAGTCCCCGGTGGCCAAGTTCCTGTCCGACGAGATAGTGCGCGAGATCCTGGCCCGTACCGGCGCCGCCGACGGCGACATCCTCTTCTTCGGCGCCGACAGCAAGAAGGTGGTGTGCGACGCCATGGGCGCCCTGCGCCTGAAGGTGGGCCGCGATCTGGGTCTGGTGGAGAACGTCTGGAAGCCGCTCTGGGTCATCGACTTCCCCATGTTCGAGGAAGATGGCGAAGGTGGCCTGGCTGCCATGCACCACCCCTTCACCGCCCCGAGCAACCTGGGCCCGGCCGAGCTGAAAGCCAACCCGGTGAGTGCCTATGCCAACGCCTACGACATGGTGATCAACGGCTACGAAGTGGGCGGCGGTTCTGTGCGTATCCACAACAGCGAGATGCAGTCCACCGTGTTCGACATCCTGGGGATCACCCCGGACGAGCAGCGCCTGAAGTTCGGCTTCCTGCTGGATGCCCTGAAGTACGGTACCCCGCCCCACGCCGGTCTGGCGTTCGGTCTGGACCGCCTCAGCATGCTGCTGACCGGTACCGACAACATCCGGGACGTGATCGCCTTCCCGAAAACCACGGCAGCGGCCTGCCTGATGACGGATGCTCCCAGCTTCGCCAACCAGGCCCAGCTGACCGAGCTGGCCATCGCCACCGTTGCCAAGGCCGATGCCAAGGCTGACGCCTGAGAAGATTGAAGAACGGGTCGCCATGCGACCCGTATCCCATTGATTTCAAAATTATAACGGAGAGTTTTTATGGCAGGTCACAGCAAATGGGCCAACATCAAACACCGCAAGGCGGCGCAAGACGCCAAGCGTGGCAAGATCTTCACCAAGCTGATCCGCGAAATCACCACCTCGGCTCGCCTCGGTGATGCTGATCCCGCCAACAACCCGCGCCTGCGCGCGGCGGTAGCGGCTGCCCTGACCGGCAACATGACCCGTGACACCATCAACCGTGCCATCCAGCGCGGCGCCGGTGGTGGCGATGGCGAGCAGCTCGAGACCATCGTTTATGAAGGTTACGGCCCGGCGGGCTCCGCCGTCATGGTGGAGTGCCTGACCGACAACCGTAACCGTACCGTGGCCGAAGTGCGTCACGCCTTCAGCAAGTGCGGCGGCAACCTGGGCACCGACGGCTCTGTGGCCTACCTGTTCAGCAAGAAGGGTCTGCTGACCTTCGTGGGCGTGGACGAAGATGCCCTGATGGACGCGGCCCTGGAAGCGGGCGCCGATGATGTTGTCACCGAAGAGGATGGCTCCATCGAGGTCTACACCACCCCGAATGATTTCGGCACAGTGCTGGATGGCCTGGAAGCCGCCGGCTTCAAGCCCCAGAGTGCCGAAGTGACCATGATCGCCTCCACCGAGGCCGAGCTGGACGCCGACACCGCCCCCAAGCTGATGCGTCTGATCGACATGCTGGAAGACCTGGACGACGTTCAGGAGGTCTACCACAACGGCTCCATCTCCGACGAAGTGGCCGCGCTGCTCTGATCTGATCGCACCGCCCCTGACCGGGGATAAATACCAGACGGCAGCCTAAGGCTGCCGTTTTTTTATCTTACTGACTCTCCTCTGGCCCCATTTCCCTCGCTTTGCCTCCCTTAATGCCCGCTTAAGTTTGCCTTTCTAGGATCAAATTGCATCCGGGCCGCTGTGCCCATCACCGCGTTGTCTGCTCGGGAAGAGAGACGGGTGACAGGGATGCCCACAACGGAGCCCCCATGCAGGGTCTCCAGATCACTGGTTTGTCGGAGTCTTCTTATGCGCCTCACTCTGGGAGTGATGAAGGTCAATCTGTTGCTGGTGCTGCTGTTTGCACTGGTGTTCAACTGGCCCATTTTCCTGCACTTTTACCGTATTCTCAGCGCCCTCGAGCACGTCAAGGCGGGGTTTGCCCTCTCTATCCCCCTGGTGCTGGTCGCCGCCCTCAATGCGGTCTTCCTGCCGTTCACCTTCCGCTATCTGCTCAAGCCCTTCTTCACCTTCCTGATCGTCACCGCCTCCCTGGTCAGCTACGCCATGCTCAAATACGGCATCATCTTCGATGTGGGCATGGTGCAGAACATACTCGAAACCAACAGCGGGGAGGCAAGCTCCTACCTCAATGGTTCAGTGGTGCTCTGGTTCCTGCTGACCGCCGTGCTGCCGGTGCTTGGCCTCTTGTGGCTGAAGATCGAATACCCAACCCCCTGGTACAAGGGGCTGGGCATGCGTCTGGCGGGGATCGCCCTCTCCCTGCTGTTCCTGGTCGGCGTCGCCGCCCTCTATTACCAGGACTACGCCTCGGTCGGGCGCAACAACCATACCATCGTCAAAGAGATAGTCCCCTCCAACTACGTGCGCGGTCTCTATCGCTACGCCAGGGATATTCTCTTCGCCACCCCTGTCCCTTATCAGCCGATAGGCACAGATGCCAGGGTGGTGGACAAGGGCGGCAAGCCGACCCTGATGTTCCTGGTGGTGGGGGAGACGGCCCGCAGCCAGAACTACTCCCTCAACGGCTACCAGAAGCAGACCAACGGCTTCACCATGAAGGAGCCGGATCTCGTCTCCTTCAGGGACGTGCGCTCCTGTGGCACCGCCACCGCAGTCTCGGTGCCCTGCATGTTCTCCAACCTCACGCGCCGTGGCTATGACGAGACCCTGGCCAAGTCCAGGGACGGCCTGCTGGACGTGCTGCAACACGCCGGTGTCTCTGTGCTGTGGAAGGAGAACGACGGCGGCTGCAAGGGGGTGTGCAATAACGTGCCCACCCTGGAGATCGAGCCCAAGGCCTTCCCCCAATACTGTGAAGGGGACTCCTGCTATGACGAGGTCTTGCTGCAGGGGCTGGATCGGCAGATCGCCGGGATGAAGGGCAAGCAGGGCAGCAAGCTGGTGGCCTTCCACCTGATGGGCAGCCATGGCCCGACCTACTATCGCCGCTACCCGGCCGGGGATCGCGTCTTCCTGCCGGACTGCCCGCGCAGCGACATCGAGAACTGCAGCAACGAGGAGCTGGTCAACACCTATGACAACACCATCCGCTACACCGACAAGGTGCTGTCCCAGCTTATCGCCAAGCTCAAGACCCTGGAGAGCCAGTACAACGTGGGGCTGGTCTACCTGTCGGATCACGGGGAATCCCTGGGGGCGCTGGGGCTCTATCTGCACGGCACCCCCTACAAGTTCGCCCCGGACGATCAGACCCGGGTGCCCCTGCTGACCTGGCTCTCTCCCCAATTGCAGCGGGATCGCGGGCTCAATCAGGATTGCCTGCGCCAGGAGGCGGGCAGCAAGCGCTTCTCCCACGACAACCTGTTCCACTCCATGCTCGGTATCATGGACGTGCAGACCCAGGTCTATGACGGCAAGCTCGATCTGTTCAAGCCCTGTAGGGCGGGGTGAGTCAGGCTAACCGAACGCGACAACCTGTTGCCCCGCACCATGCTCGGTATCATGGACGTGCAGACTCAGGTCTATGACGGCAAGCTTGACCTGTTCAAGCCCTGTAGGGCGGGGTAAGCCACCGCGTCCGATTACGCCGCTACGCGGCTAATCGAACCTACGCTCGAAGCATCCATCAATAAAAAACGGCAGCCACTGGCTGCCGTTTTTGTATCTCAAGGCTTGGACCTTTACTTCTGCTCCATGATGATCTGCAGCAGATCCCCTTCCAGCAGGGAGCGCTTCACCAGGGCGAAGCCGCCTATGGTGGGCTGGTTCTGGAAGCGTGCCTTTACGATGGGCAGGCCACGGTGGAAGCTTGGCAGGGACTGGTGCTCGACGCAGCGACGGATGGCCGGGATCAGTATCTCTTCGGCGGCGGTGATTTCGCCGGCGATCAGCACCTTCTGGGGGTTGAACAGGTTGACCGTGATGGCGATGGCCCGGCCCAGGTGTTCTCCCACGTTCTCGATCACGCTGCGGGCCAGTTCGTCACCGGCCACGGCAGCCTTGCACACCTCCTGGATGGTGATGTGCTTCTCCTGCAGCGAGCTCAGGTGGCCGCGGCTGATGAGCTCCTTCACCTTGTCGACGATGGCCTCATTGGAGGCGATCGTTTCGAGGCAGCCGAAGTTGCCGCAGTGGCAGCGCTTGCCGAGGGGTTCGACCTGGATGTGGCCTATCTCGCCGACGTTGCGGTTATGACCGAGGAATACCTGCCCCTTGGTGATGATGCCGGAGCCGGTGCCCTGGTGCACGCTCACCAGGATGGAGTCCATGCAGTCGCGGGACTCGCCGAAGAAGTGTTCGGCCAGCGCCAGGGAACGGGTGTCGTTGCCCACGTAGCAGGGGAGATTGAAATGGTGCTCCAGCAGCTTGGCGAGCCCCAGGTTGCGGATCTGGTAGGTGGGGGTGTAGATGACCATACCGGATTCCGGGTTGACCAGACCCGGCATGGTGAGTGCGATGCTGATGAGGTTGCGGCTGCGCTCGGTATTGGCGTCGATGAAGGCGCCAATTTCCCGCAGCAGCATGTCGACCACGGGCTGTTGCTCTATCTCTGTCACCTGGGTGATGTGCTGATCGAGCTCCTTGCCGTCGAGGTCATACAGGGAGAGCTGCAGATAGCCGCGGCCAAGCTTGGCGGAGACAAACTGAAAGCGATGCTTGATGGTGGTCAGGGAGATGGCGCGTCGTCCACCGGTTGACGCCTGGGGTGACGTCTCCCTGATCAGCCCATGCTCGATCAGTTGCCGGGTTATCTTGGTCACGCTGGCCGGGGCCAGCTGACTCAACTCGGCAATTTTGACCCGCGAGATGGGCCCCTGCAGGTCAATGAGTCGATAGACGACGGCACTGTTCACCTGCTTGATAAGATCTACGTTTGCTATTTGTCCGCCAGTCATAGTGTCACTGTGTTGTGTAGTGTCCGTTAACCACGGTCCCGCAGACCGTGAAGGCCTGATCAAAGACGGTGAGGTTGGCAATTTTTCCGACCTGGATACTACCGAGACGTGAGTCCCATCCAATGGCGCGAGCGGGGTAAAGGGTGGCCATTCTCAGTGCTTCATCGAGCGGTAATCCGACCTGTTTGACCAGATTCTCCACCCCTTCAATCATGGTGAGGGCGGAGCCGCCGAGTGTACCATTCTCATCGACGCACTGACCATCGCGGAAATAGACGGTTGCGCCACAAAAATCAAACTGCTCAAAGCCTTCCGGTGCACCGGCCGCTGCGGTGGCATCGGTGACCAGCACCAGTTTCTCGCCGAGGATCCTGTGTGCCAGGCGCACGTTGGCCCAGTGCACGTGGTGACCGTCGACGATGACACCGGCATAGACATCCTTGCGATCATAGATGGCGCCCACCACGCCAGGCTCGCGACCGTTGAGGGTCGGGGTCATGGCGTTGTAGAGGTGGGTGGCAAAGCGCATGCCGTTGTCAAACCCGGCCATGGCCTGGTCATAGCTGGCAGCGGTGTGACCGGCGGAGACCAGGATGCCGGCCTCCACCAGGCGACGGATGTGCTCCGGCTTGTTGCGCTCCGGCGCCAGGGTGATCTTGGCGATGGCGTCGCTGTTGGCGCAGAAGAAATCGATCATCTCGTCGACGGGCTGACGGATCTGCTCGGCCGGGTGTATGCCCTTGCGCTTGAGGTTGGTGTAGGGCCCTTCCAGATGGACCCCCAGCACCTCGTTCGGATGGGCGGCCATGTAGTCGCGGGTCACCGCCACTGCCAGCTTCATGTCGGCATCCGGACTGGTGATCAGGGTCGGCAGGAAGCTGGTGGTACCGGACTTGAGATTGGCCGCCTGCATGGTGGCCAGGGTCTGGGTGGTGATGTGACCGTTGAACATGACGCCACCGCAGCCATTGAGCTGGACGTCGATGAAGCCGGCGCTGAGGTTGGCGCCCTTGAGATCAATCTGCTCAATGCCCGCTGGCAGTTCGGCCAGGTGGGAGATGGCGACAATCTTGTCGCCTTCGATCAGTACGCCGTGGCCGGTCAGCACGCAGCTGCCGGTATAGAGGGTGCAATTAGTCAGTGCGTACATGACGGCTCCTTACAGGCGGTCGATGTTGGCGGCTTCCAACTGCTGGAAGTAACGGACCGTCTTGACTTTCAGCTCCATGGTGGAGGGCTCGTCGCACACCATCATGCCCTTGGGATGCAGTTGCAGGGTGGAGATGGTCCACATGTGGTTGACGCAGCCTTCCACCGCGGCCTGCAGGGCCAGGGCCTTGGCGTGGCCTGTCACCAGGATCATGATCTCTTCGGCATCCATCAGGGTGCCCACGCCCACGGTCAGCGCCAGCTTGGGCACCTGCTCCATGTCGCCACCGAAGAAGCGGGAGTTGGCGATGCGGGTGTCCTCGGTCAGGGTCTTGACCCGGGTACGGGAGGCCAGGGAAGAGGCCGGCTCGTTGAAGGCGATGTGGCCGTCGTTGCCGACGCCGCCCATGAAGAGGTTGATCCTGCCGTAGGACTTGATCTTGTCTTCGTAGCGCTTGCACTCGGCCACCAGATCCTCGGCATTGCCGTTGAGGATGTTGATGTTTTCCGGGCGAATGTCGACGTGATTGAAGAAGTTGTTGTACATGAAGCTGTGGTAGCTCTCCGGGTGCTCCTTGGGCAGGCCCACGTACTCATCCATGTTGAAGGTCACCACGTGCTGGAAGCTCACCTCGCCGGCCTTGTGCAGCTCGATCAGGCGCTTGTAGGTCGTCAGCGGCGTGCCGCCGGTGGGCAGGCCCAGCACGAAGGGGCGGTCGGCTGTCGGTTTGAACGCATTGATGCGGTCAACGATGTAACGGGCAGACCAGAGACCCACCTGGCTGGCAGACTTCAACGGGATCAGGCGCATTTTATATACCTCAGTACGGTTGCCGCACAGGATTGACGGCAAGGGACCAAACACGGATTCAAGTTGTTTTATAGCGTAAATAAAGATTGCGAACTAAGCCACATCTATCCGCTACCTTTATCTCTGTTGAGTGATAATGATCACGAAAGCTGGTTTATTAATTTGCGCAGCGAAATAAAACACATAGACTGCCAATCAAGCCTTGATGGCTTATGCGTCGAACGTGATAAGCACTTAATTTCTAGAAAAACATCAACTAAGGAGAGGAACCGTGAACATTCTCGGTTATTTGCAAAAGATCGGCCGTGCCCTGATGGTGCCGGTAGCGGTATTGCCTGCCGCAGCGATCCTGATGGGGATTGGCTATTGGATTGACCCGAACGGCTGGGGCGGTGGAAGTCCGGTCGCAGCTTTCCTGATCAAGGCGGGTGCCGCCATCATCGACAGCATGCCCGTGCTGTTTGCCGTGGGTGTCGCCTATGGCATGTCCAAGGATAAAGACGGTTCCGCCGCGCTGGCCGGTCTGGTCGGCTTCCTGGTGGTCACCACATTGCTGAGCCCGGGCGCCGTTGCCCAGATCAAGGGTATCCCGGCCGACCAGGTGCCGGCAGCCTTTGCCAAGATCAGCAACCAGTTCGTCGGCATCCTCTGCGGTGTCATCGCGGCTGAGCTGTACAACCGCTTCAGCAGCGTCGAGCTGCACAAGGCGCTGGCCTTCTTCTCCGGCCGTCGTCTGGTGCCGATCGTGACCTCCGTTGTCATGATCGTTGTCTCCTTCATCCTGATGGCCGTCTGGCCGGTTATCTATGGTGGCCTGGTGAACTTCGGTGAATCCATCGTCAGCATGGGCTCCACCGGTGCCGGCATCTACGCCTTCTTCAACCGTCTGCTGATCCCGGTCGGTCTGCACCACGCCCTGAACTCGGTGTTCTGGTTCGACGTGGCCGGCATCAACGACATCCCGAACTTCCTGGGTGGCCAATCCTCCATCGACGCCGGCAAGGCTGTCGTGGGCGTGACCGGCATGTACCAGGCTGGCTTCTTCCCCATCATGATGTTCGGTCTGCCGGGTGCGGCACTGGCCATCTACCACAGCGCGAAGAAAGAGCACAAAGAGAAAGTTGCCTCCATCATGATCGCAGCCGCCTTTGCCGCCTTCTTCACCGGGGTGACCGAGCCGCTCGAGTTCTCCTTCATGTTCGTGGCGCCTGTGCTCTATGTCATCCACGCCCTGCTGACCGGCCTGTCCGTGTTCATCGCCTCCAGCATGCACTGGATCGCCGGTTTCGGTTTCAGTGCCGGTCTGGTGGATATGGTGCTCTCCAGCCGCAACCCGCTGGCGACCCAGTGGTACATGCTGCTGGTACAAGGCCTGGTGTTCTTCGGTCTCTACTACGCCATCTTCCGTGCCGTTATCGTCAAGTTCAACCTGAAAACCCCGGGTCGTGAAGATGACGAAGCCGTGCCGGTACAGGCTCAGACCACCGACCGCACCGAGCTGGCTCGCCAGTATCTGGAAGTGCTGGGTGGCCAGGACAACCTGGTGACCATAGATGCCTGCATCACCCGTCTGCGTCTGACCCTGAAAGATCGCAGCATCGTCGATGAGCGCAAGCTCAAAGCCCTGGGCGCGGCCGGTGTGGTCAAGCTCGGTGAGCAGAACCTGCAGGTGATTCTGGGCCCCTTGGCCGAAATCATCGCCGGTGAGATGAAAGCCCTGCGTTAATCGAGCGACTCGCTCACCTCAAGTCTAAGTCCATTGTTGACATAACTAAGGGCCCCGTTCCCGGGGCCCCATATAAAAAAAGCCAAGAAAATCCAACCTTTACTTCAAATGAGAGCAGCAGTTATGAACTTGAAACATTCTCTGTTAGCCATTGCCATGTCTACCGTTTTCGTCAGCCAAGTGCAGGCAGCCGATGCCGCCAAGCAAGCCGTGGTCGATTCCCTCGCCAGCAATCTGGTCGTCAAGTACGAAGTCGTCACCAATGACGGTGCCGGCGCCGGCCTCGACTGCCAGGCCCTGGGCTCCGAGTGGGCGAGCTGTGGTGTTGCCAAGCTGCACCTGACCAATACCGGTGCCGACGTCACCTCCAAGGACTGGAGCATCTATGTCTCCTCCATCCGCCGCATCCAGCGGGTGGACAACGACCAGTTCACCATCACCCACCTGACCGGCGACCTCTATCGTTTGACGCCAACCGAGAAGTTCCAGGGCTTTGCCAAGGACGCCACGGTCGAAGTGCCCCTGGTGGTGGAGTACTGGGTATTGTTCGAATCTGACATCATGCCGAACTGGTATGTCGCCAGTGAAGGGGCCGAGCCGAAAGTGCTGGCCAGCATGAGCAACATCGACGATGCCACCACCTATGAGAAGCCGATGCCGGCCGACGGCTGGAAGCGCACCAAGGATGACAACAACATCCTGATGAACAGCGAGACCCGTTTTGCCGCCAACCAGACCAGCACCCTGCTGCCTGCCGGCAAGATTGACGACCAGATCCTGCCGACCCCGATGAAACAGGTGGTCAAGGCCGGTCCCCAGGTCGATTTCTCCACCATCAAGCTCAATGCCCTGGACCTGCCAAGCGATCGCGCCGAGGCCATCAAGGCTCAACTGACCAAGCTGGGTGTTACCCTCTCCGACACCGGCTACCCGGTCACCATCAAGCTCGGCAGCAAGCTCAAGCAGGCCGAAGGCTATGACATGACCATAGGCGCCAAAGGCACAGTGGTGCAGGGTCATGACATCGACGGGGCCTTCTGGGGCGCCCAGTCCCTGATCTCCCTCTTGGGGGTCAACGACAAGCTGGTGAGCCAGATGAGCGTCGAGGATGCACCGCGCTTCGAATACCGCGGCATGCAGACCGACGTGGCCCGCCACTTCAGAAGCACTGAGACCATGAAGAAGCTGGTTGACCAGATGTCTGCCATGAAGCTCAACGTGCTGCACCTTGGCCTGACCAACGATGAAGGCTGGCGCATCGAGATCCCGGGCCTGCCGGAGCTGACCGACGTCGGCAGCCAGCGTTGCCACGATCTCTCCGAGACCCAGTGCCTGATGCCGCAGCTCGGCTCAGGCCCGACCAGCGACAACATGGGCTCCGGCTTCTACAGCAAGTCCGACTACATCGACCTGGTGCGTTACGCCAAGGCCCGCGGCGTGACCGTGATCCCCGAGATCAACATGCCGGCTCACGCCCGTGCCGCCGTGGTCTCCATGGAGGCGCGCTACAAGCGTCTGCTGGCGGAAGGCAAGGAAGCGGAAGCGAACCAGTTCCGTCTGACTGACCCGGATGACACCTCCAACGTCACCTCTGTGCAGTTCTACGACAAGATGTCCTTCATCAACCCCTGCCAGCCGGGTGCTGCCACCTTCGTGGCCAAGGTGATGGATGAAGTGGCCCAGATGCACCAGGCCGCCGGTCAGCCTCTGACCGCCTGGCACTACGGTGGTGACGAGGCGAAGAACATCATGCAGGGCGGCGGCTATCAGGATCCGGCCGTCACCCAGAAAGCCGATCTGGTCGCCTGGAAGGGCAACGTCGACTCCAGCAAGCAGGACAAGCCGTTCGGCAAGTCCCCGATGTGCCAGAAGATGATCGACGATGGCAAGATCAAGGACGTGGCCGAGCTGCCTGTTCATTTCGCCAAGGAAGTGAGCGAGATGGTCAAGGGCCACGGCTTCTCCACCCTGCAGGCGTGGGAAGATGGTCTGAAGTACGCCACGGACGCCAGCGTGTTCGCCACCGACAAGACCCGGGTCAACTTCTGGGAAACCCTCTACTGGGGTGGCTTCAACGAGGCGATGAAGTGGGCGCACAAGGGCTATGACGTGGTGCTCTCCAACCCCGACTACCTCTACTTCGACTTCCCGAACGAGGTACACCCGGCCGAGCGTGGCTACTACTGGGCGACCCGCTTCAACGACACCCGCAAGGTGTTCGCCTTCGCCCCGGAAAACCTGCCGCAGAACGCCGAGACCTCGGTTGACCGCGACGGCAACGCCTTCGTGGCCAAGGGTGACCAGGATCCGGTCAAGTTCAAGGGGATCTCCGGTCAGCAGTGGAGCGAAACCGTACGCACCGACGCCCAGTACGAGTACATGGTCTACCCGCGGATCTTCTCCGTGGCCGAGCGTGCCTGGCACAAGGGCGGCTTCGAGCTGGATTACGTGAAGGGCCGCGAGTTCTCCGGTACCTCCAAGCACGTCAACAAGGCCACCCTGAACAAGGAGTGGAACCAGTTCGCCAACCTGCTGGGTCAGCGCGTGCTGCCGAAGCTGGATCAGGCCGGTGTTGAATACCGCCTCTCAGTGCCGGGCGCCAAAGTGGTGAACGGCAAGCTGGAAGCGAACGTGGATCTGCCGGGTCTGCCCATCCAGTACAGCCTGGACGGCACCACCTGGACCGCTTATGACGCCGCGGCCAAGCCGACCGTCAATGGCAAGGTCTGGCTGCGTACCACCAGCTTCGACGGCAAGCGCACCAGCCGCGTCACCGAGCTGAACTGATAGTCGTCAATCGTCAACGTTAACAAGGTGGGTCGCAAGACCCGCCTTTCCCAAGGGCGATGGCCATCGGGCTTGGGAAAGGTTGACTGTGCGTGTGAGCCTTTGTTGTGTGTGTATTGTCTGTTTTTGTTTTTCATCACCTTGAACCCCGCCTTGTGCGGGGTCTTTTTTTTCGCCAGTCAGTCAAACCGGCCACCAGTGCAGGGGCATCGTCGATATCCTGGGTCGTGGGCCAGTGCCAGCACGGCGCTCCGGGCCGTGGCATGGCGCTCGACGAAGCGCTCGGGATCGCACCACTCCACCGCTATTCCTCCTTGCTCCGGCCCCCAGTGCCAGTCGCGGCGGTACGGCTCACGGGTATCGCACAGCCGCACCTCGAAACCGGCGGCCTGACCGAGCCGCGCCACCTGCTCGCTCACCTGGCTTATTCCCAGCAGCAGCAGGCGCCAGCGCTGGGCATAGCTCAGGCGTACCCGGCCTGGCGCCTCTTGCTCGCTGGGATCCGTCGTCTCTTCGTCCAGATAGCGGCGTTTCCCCTGCTCGAGCAGCACCTCCCGCACGAAGGGGTGGCCCCCTTGCAGTCTGGTGAGCCACTCATCGAGATCCGCGCTGGCCGCGTCCCCTTCGAGGTGCTCCACCAGCAGCCGGATGCGACCCCCACACGGCAGCTCGAACGCACTGCCATCGGGGGCCAGGTGGGAGCCATAGTCCAGCAGGCTCAGGGGGGCGTCATGCTCCCCCCTGGCCAGCATGTCGACGAAGGCATCCTCGATGCAGCCGCCGGAGATGGAGCCGCTGCGGTGGATGCCGTCGGTGGCGAACAGGGCACCCTTGGGGCGGGGGGCCGAGCCGTAGGTCGCGACTATGCTGCACAGCCAGATGCCTTTCCCCTGGGCCAGCCAGGCGAGGCTCTGACGCAGCACCTCCTGCTGAGCGTCACTCATGGTGCGCCTCGACGATCTCCTTCTTGAGCGTCTTGATGTCGTCGGCACTCAGGGCGGAGGGCTGATGGGCCCAGGTCTGGCGCAGGAAGTTCACCAGATCCGCCAGTTGCTGGTCGTTGAGCTCTTTGGCGTAGCTGGGCATGGGGGCGAAGCGCTCGGTCTGGCTGTAGCTCTGGGCCGGGATCCCGCGCAGCAGCACCGCCAGGGTGTTGGTCGCGCTCGCCTGATCCAGGGTGGCGTTGGTGTACATGGATGGTGTCACGTTCGGCTTGCCCTGGCCCTCCTGGCCGTGACAACCGGCGCAGTAGTCCCGGTAGAGCCCGTAACCCGGGTGCGATGCGTCCATAGTGACCGGCTTGGGTGCAGGCTCCGGCAACGGGGTGTCGCTGCCGAGCAGGTAGCTGGTGACTGCATGCATGTCCTCGTCGGTCAGGTAGGCGAAGCTCTTCTCGACCACGGGATACATGCCGGCGAAGACGCCGCCCTTGACCGAGTAGCCCTTGCGCAGCAGCCGGGTCAGGGAGTCATGGGTCCAGCCCTGGCGCCTGAGCTCGGTGGCGGTAATCTCCGGGGCCATCACCCCCTCTATCATGGCTCCTTTCAGGTAGCGTGAGCCGTCCATCGCCATGAAGGTATCCCGCGGCGTGTGGCACTCGCCGCAGTGTCCCAGCCCATCCACCAGGTAGCGGCCACGGTTCCAGTTGCTGCTCTTGGCCGGATCCGGTTGGAAGGGGCTGTCCTCGTGGGCCACCAGGTTCCAGAACACCAGGCCGGTGCGCACGTTGAAGGGGAAGCCGACCCCGTTGTCGCGGTTCGGGGTGGCGGCCGGCCTGGTCTGCATGAAGTAGGCGTAGAGCGCCTTCATGTCCGCATCCGTGACCATGTGGTAGGAGGTGTAGGGCATGGCGGGATAGAGGCGTCCCTTGGGGGCGTTACCGTTGTGCATCACCTCATAGAAATCCTCATAGCTGTAGCTGCCTATCCCCTGGTTCTTGTCGGAGCTGATGTTGGTGGAGTAGATGACGCCAAAGGGTGTCTTGAACGCCAACCCACCGGCGTATTTCTGGCCCCCCTCTGCGGTGTGGCAGGCGGCGCAGTCACCCACCTTGGAGAGGTATGCCCCCTGTGCCACCAGCGGATCCTGGGTGTCGGCCGCGGATACGGCGCCTGCGCCCAGCAAGAGCGCGAATGTGAGTCTGGAGAGCATCATGTGCGTACTACCCCCTCCGAGATCAGCATGGCCTTGACCCCCTCGTAGTACTTCTTGTAACCGGTGCAGCGGCAGACGTGATCTTTAAGCGCACCCTCTATGGTGGATTCGAGATCGGCCATGGCCACCGGCTCTTTGCGCAGCCGCTCCAGCAGCACAGTGGTCTCGTTGACAAAACCCGAGGTACACCAGCCGCACTGGAAGGAGAAGTGATCCAGGAAGGTCTTCTGCACCGGACTCAGGGCGATGATCTTGCCCAGGTTGTTACGCTGGGCATGGCCTTCCACAGTGCGGATGCGCTGGCCGTTGAAGCGGCCCACCCCGTTGATGCAGGTGCGCACGCTCTCGCTGCTGCCATCCGCCCCGTCGACCACTATGGTGCAGGCATGGCAGACGCCGACGCCGCAGCCGAACTTGGTGCCGGTCAGGTTCACATACTCGTGCAGGAAGTCGATCATCATGGTGTTGTCATCCACTTCGATCGGGCCAATGAGACGGTCGTTGATGGTCATGTTTACGGTGATCATTGGATGGCCTTCTGAATGTCGGTTGCAGTGACGGGAAGATGATAGAAACGGGTGCCGGTCGCCTGATAGATGGCTTCGACCAGGGCGGCGACCACGGGGATCATCACCACTTCGCCTATGCCCTTGGTGGCATCGGTCGGCGAGAGGGGATCGAGCAGGGTGTGGGTCAGGTTCCAGACCGGCAGCTGGTGCGCCAGGGGGACCTGATAGCGGTTCAGGTTCCAGGTGCCGTTGCCCGGCCCGTCCTGCCCGGCGGGCAGGTATTCATACAGGGCGTGACCGACCCCCATGGCCAGGCCGCCCTGGATCTGTCCTTCCACCAGTTCGGGGACTATGACCCGACCGGCGTCCAGCCAGCTGTGGGCAGACAGTATGTGCACCTTGCCGGAACCCTTCTCCAGCGCTATCTCGACCAGGGTGGCGCAGGGGGCGTAGTAGGTCACCATGGCGTTGTTCAGGCTGGTGCTGGGGTAGTGGGCCTGGGTGCGATCGAGCAGCTGGTAGCCGTTGGCATCCGCCTGTGCACGTTTCTCGCTGCTGGCGCCGTCGCCGTAGCGCAACGCCAGCGCATCTATGGGCAGGCGTTGGCTCTGACCCTCTATGGTGAAGTCGCACTCGGCCCAGGCCCAGCGGTTGAAGCTGTGGACCATGGCGCCGGTAATCAGGCCGTTGGCGTGAGCGTGGGCCGCCAGCAGGGCGAGCGGCAGCGGCGGCATGCCACGGGTCGTCAGCCCCGCCGGGGTCCAGCTCGCCTCGCTGGCGGGGCCCAGATCCAAGCCTGCCTGACCGACGAAGTACTGCTTGCGCCAGATGGCGGTCGCCGCCGGCCAGAGCGTCTGCTCGAACAGGATGCGGGCCGCGGTGACGGTGGCATGACTCTGGAAGTAGGAGGAGATGGAGGCCGAAGAGGCCTGCGGAATGGCCAGGGTCCAGCGCGGGTTCTTCTGCATCTCGTCCTGGCGTTCCTGCGAGATGGTGTAGGGGTTGTCGGTCGAGACCAGCTTGAAGCTATCCCAGAGCGCGATTTCGGCGAGCGCTATGGTGTCGGCCGGTTGGCCCAGGTAGCGGCTGACGATCTCGGCCTGGGAGGTCTGGATCCCGGTGCCCATCTCCATGCCGCTGATCTTGAGCAGTATCTCCCCCTTGCTTGTCAGCTCGACGCAGGCGGAGGGGGCCACGGCGCCGGTGCCATAGTCCTTGGTGGTGATGCCAAAGCCAGTGCCGTGCAGACGATCCGGATGCTGGGCCTCGTAAGCCTGCTTCCTGGCCTGGCGCTGGGCCCAGATCTCGTGCTGCCCGGCCATCGCCAGGATCTCGGGGTAACGGTTGTTGCCCTCGGGAATGGCCCCCTGGGTATTGGGCTGGCCGGGCTTGATCAGGTTGCGGCGCCGCAGCTCCAGCGGATCCATGTTCAGCAGTGCGGCGGCCTCGTTGACCATCATCTCCATGGCCGCCATGGTTTGCAGGGAGCCATACCCTCGCATGGAGCCGCAATCCGGGTTCTCGGAGGGCAGGGCGACCGCCGTGATGTCGTTCTTGGGCAGGTAGTAGACCCCCTGGATGGCGCTGGCCCCCACGCTGGCCACCGAGCCGGTGAAGTTCAGGCGACCGCCGCCGTCCACTGTCATGGCGCTGATCAGGGCGCGGAACTGGCCGCTCTGCTTGTCGATCACCAGCTTGTTGTGCATGTTGAACGGATGACGCTTGAGGCCACCCTGGAACTGTTCGAAACGATCGTTGGCCAGACGCACCGGGCCCTCGCCATAAAGGGTCGCGAGCAGGCCATAGAAGGGGAATATGGTGTGATCCTTGGCCCCGAAGCCACCCCCGATGAAGGGGGAGTGCACCACCAGCTTGTCGACCTTGCCGGCCAGCGGCCCCTTGGCCAGCATCTCGGCGGCTTCGTAGTAGAAGTCGTGAGGGGACTGGGTGCTCACCACCAGGTGCATGGTGCGCGCCTTGGCGTCGAACCAGCCGTTGAAGTTTTCCGGCTCCATCATCATGGGCTCGATGAACTGGGTCTGGTAGCGGCGATCCAGCACCAGGGCGTCCTCGGCCTCCAGCTCCTTGTGCACCAGTCCGGCCTGATACATCCCCTGCTCACCGGCGTTGCCATCGGCTCTGGCCGTCGGCCATACCGGCTGGTGGCTGACGATGGCCGGGAAGAAGAGGCCGTTCTTCAATTCTTCAAGGCACAACTTCCCCCAGTGACGCTTTTTGACAGGATCATATCCGGCTTGACGGCGGGGGTATGAGGGTGCCAGCCGGCACAACTTCCGCCAGTGACGCATTTTCGAGGTGAACTCATGAGCGAGGCGAGCAGCCCAACCAACTTTATCCGTCAGATCATCGATGAAGATCTGGCCAGCGGTAAGCACAACCACGTGCATACCCGTTTCCCGCCGGAGCCGAACGGTTATCTCCATATTGGCCACGCCAAGTCCATCTGCCTGAACTTCGGCATCGCCCGTGACTATCAGGGCCAGTGCAACCTGCGCTTCGATGACACCAACCCGGCGAAGGAAGACATCGAGTTCGTGGAGTCCATCAAGCAGGACGTACAGTGGCTCGGCTTCCAGTGGAGCGGCGAGATCTGCTACTCCTCCGACTATTTCGACAAGCTGCACGGCTATGCCATCGAGCTCATCGAGAAGGGTCTGGCCTATGTGGACGAGCTCTCCCCCGAGCAGATGCGCGAATACCGCGGCACCCTGACCGCACCCGGCAAGAACAGCCCGTTCCGCGATCGCAGCGTGGAAGAGAACCTGGCGCTGTTTGCCAAGATGAAGAGCGGCGAACTGGCCGAAGGCAGCGCCTGCCTGCGCGCCAAGATCGACATGGCATCCCCCTTCATGGTGATGCGCGATCCCGTCATCTATCGCATCAAGTTTGCCCACCACCACCAGACAGGTGACAAGTGGTGCATCTATCCGATGTACGACTTCACCCACTGCATCTCGGACGCCCTGGAGGGGATCACCCACTCCCTGTGCACCCTGGAGTTCCAGGACAACCGCCGTCTGTATGACTGGGTGCTGGACAACATCAGCATCGACTGCCACCCCCGTCAGTACGAGTTCTCCCGTCTGAACCTCGAATACACCGTCATGTCCAAGCGCAAGCTGAACCTGCTGGTGACCGAGGGGCACGTCAGTGGTTGGGACGATCCGCGCATGCTGACCGTCTCCGGGCTGCGTCGCCGTGGTTATACCCCGGCCTCCATCCGCGAGTTCTGCCAGCGCATCGGCGTGACCAAGCAGGACAACATAGTCGAGATGAGCATGCTGGAAGCCTGCATCCGTGACGATCTCAACGAGAACGCCCCCCGTGCCATGGCGGTGCTGCACCCGGTGAAGGTGGTCATCGAGAACCTGGCCGGCGACGAGGTGCTGACCGCACCGGCTCACCCGAACAAGCCGGAGATGGGCAGCCGTACACTGCCCTTCACCCGCGAGATCTTCATCGACGAGGCGGACTTCAAAGAGGAAGCCAACAAGCAGTTCAAGCGTCTGGTGCTGGGCAAGGAAGTGCGCCTGCGCAATGCCTACGTCATCAAGGCAGAGCGGGTCGAGAAGGACGCGGACGGCAAGGTCACCTGCATCTACTGCTCCTACGATCCCGAGACCCTGGGCAAGGATCCGGCCGATGGCCGCAAGGTGAAGGGGGTGATCCACTGGGTCAGCGCCACTCAGTCTCTGCCTGCCGAGATCCGTCTCTACGATCGTCTGTTCAAGATGCCGAACCCCGGTGCCGAGGACGACTTCGAAGGGGCGCTCAACCCGGATTCCCTGGTGATCATCGAGGGTGCCCGGGTCGAGGCTTCCCTCAAGGACGCCAAGCCGGAGTTTGCCTACCAGTTCGAGCGTGAAGGGTATTTTTGCGCCGACAACAAGCTCTCCAGCCCGGAGCAGCTGGTGTTCAACCGCACCGTGGCCCTGCGCGACGTCTGGGGCAAGGCCGAGGCCTGATCGCTGCGGTCTGACATGCGGTCTGACAAGAAGAGGGCAGGGGAGACCCTGCCACTCTGGTCCGGATTGCGGACACAAAAAAAGCCAGCGTGATGCTGGCTTTTTCATGGCTGCTCGCGGCCGACGGCGTTATTCGTCGTGCTTGCAGTCACCGTTCGCGCAGTGACCATACAGATAGAGGCTGTGGTTGGTCAGGCGGATGTTGTGGTGTTTGGCGATATCGCGCTGGCGCTGCTCGATCACCTCGTCGGAGAACTCGATCACCTTGCCACAATCGAGGCAGACCAGGTGGTCGTGATGTTCCTGGGTCGCCAGCTCGAACACCGACTTGCCCCCTTCGAAGTGGTGACGGGTGACGATACCGGCATCATCAAACTGGTTGAGAACGCGATAGACGGTAGCGAGACCAATCTCCTCACCCTGGTCGATCAGCCGTTTGTACAGATCTTCCGCACTGGTGTGCTGGCAGTCCGGCTGTTGCAGGATTTCCAGGATCTTGACGCGGGGCAAGGTGATCTTGAGCCCGGCCTTTTTTAACGCTTGGTTGTTGTCTGCCATATTCTATTTATTCGCATTCTCGAAGGTGTGGTTATTCTGATTGACTGCCGAAGGAATGGCAACCACGAACTCGTATGGCCTGACATTATAGGTCGTAGCCAAGTCAAAAATAAACCCAGTGATTCAAGGGGTTTAGCACATTTCTCCCCTGTGGAAGATTAATCTGGCCGGCCCGGACCGGGCTTGCTCCACGAGGGAATGTTGATACTATGTCACTTCTCTATAGTCTGGTCGGATGAGATCCATGGATTGGCTTTTTGGCAACGCGGCCTGGGTGCGCCACGCCCTCAACGCCTGGCCCCCCTTCTGGGGAGCCGGCATCAAGATAGAAACATTGAGCCCCGATTTTCGTTTCTGTCGGGTCACCCTCAAGTCCCGCTGGTGGAACAAGAATGCCAACCGGACCCAGTTCGGCGGCAGCATGTTTGCCATGACGGATCCCATCTATCCGCTGATGCTGATGGGCCATTTCAAGAACCGCTATTACGTCTGGGACAAGGCGGGCAGCATCAATTTCATCAAGCCTGGCAAGGGGATGCTGGTGGCGGAGTTCAACCTGACCGACGCCAAGCTGGCATCCATAGTGGCGGCGACCGAGGGGGGCAACAAGCACTTCCCCGAGTTCGAGGTGCAGGTGCAGGACAAGCGGGGAGAGCTGGTGGCCCAGGTCAGGCGCACCCTGTATGTGAAACCCAAGCCGGAACACAGAACGCCGGGCCAGGCAGCGCCAGCCAGTAAGGAGTAGAAACAACAAGGGCCCCAGCGGGGCCCTTGTTGTCAGAGGAGGGAGATCACTCCAGCTCGCTCAGACACATCTCTTCGTGCAACTGCTTGCACCAGCCCTTGACGCGCTCGGCGGTCAGCTCCGGCTGGCGATCCTCATCGATCCCCAGACCGACGAAGTGCTTGTCATCCACCAGTGCCTTGGAGGCCTCGAACTCGTAGCTCGCGGTTGGCCAGTGGCCGATGATGATGGCACCTTTGGCTTCGACTATGTCACGCAGGGTGCCCATGGCGTCGAGGAAATATTCGGAATAGTCTTCCTGATCGCCGCAGCCGAAGATGGCGACCAGCTTGTTGTTGAAGTCGATCTCTTCGAGCTCGGGGAAGAAGTCATCCCAATCGGCCTGGGCTTCGCCGTAGTACCAAGTCGGGATACCGAACATCAGCAGATCGAAGCTGTCGATGTCGGCCTTGCTGCTCTTGGCAATGTCACGGACTTCAATCAGTTGTTTGCCCAGTTCTTTCTGGATCATCTTGGCGACAGCTTCGGTATTACCGGTATCGCTGCCGAAAAACAGACCTACACTAGCCATAGTGTTTAGTTACCCGTATCTGGTTAATGCTTAACGGTTCAGATTGCGATGCCTGCTGCATGCGCAGACTCAATCTGTTGCTTCAGGATAGATTGGATCAGCTCGGCTCGGCTGACGTTCTGTTGTAGCGCAAGTTGGTTCAGGCGCTCCAGCAATTCGGCCTCCATCTTTAACTCGACCCGCTTCAGGCCGTTCTCCCGATCGCGCTTGAGCTGGTTGCGCTTGTTGATCTTGAGTTGGGTCTCACGGGGGAGTGGATTGGTCTTTGGCCTGCCGGGGCGCTTCTCAGTTGCGAACAGATCCAGTGTTGTTCGATCAGTTTGCTGTTTGGCCATACATCACAGATGAAAAGTAGTTAGCCGATCCCAGAGCCTTCCCAGCCCATTTCGATCAGCCCCTTGGCGACAAAACCCGCGCAACCCAGAAACAGAACCAGCCAGACGATAAAGCGGCCGAAACGGGGCACGTTGCCGCGTTTGAGCACGTCGTGAATGGCCAGACCAATCAGCAGGAAGATGGCCACGAAGAACAGCTTCAGGCCCAGACTCTCGATCAGATCGATATGTTCATACAGCATGGATTGCGCACACTCCTTATGACGGGCGCACTATATCACAAAGGATTTGAAACTGTTAACCGCCTGTCGACAGGAAATCCACAACCAGTTTATTGAACAAAACCGGCTTTTCGGCGTGCAGCCAGTGGCCGGTTCCGGCGATGACACGGGCCTTGGCGGCCGGGAATTGTGCCATCACAGTCTCGGTATATTGAGGCTGCACATAGTCGGAATCTCCCCCCTTGATGAACAGGGTCGGTCCCTCGAAGCGGGTCTGGTCGTCGGGCCAGCCCATGATGTTGGCGTAGTTGCGCTCAAGGGCCGGCACATTGAAGCGCCAGGCCCAGCCCGCCTCGGTTTTGGCAAAGGACTTGAGCAGGAACTGGCGCACCCCGGGGATCTCGACGTACTGGGCCAGCAGGGCCTCGGCCTCGGCACGGCTCTGGGGAGGATTGGCCAGCGTGGCGTTGAGTCCGGCAAACACATTCTGGTGGCGGGCATGGGGGTAGGCCACCGGGGCTATGTCGGCCACCACCAGCCGGTCGACCCGGGCAGGGGCCAGCTTGGCGACCTGCATGGCGACCTTGCCCCCCATGGAGTGACCGACCAGGGCCACCTTGTCCAGCGCCAGGTGATCCAGCAGGGCGATCACATCCGCCCCCTGCTGCGGGTAGCTCATCTCATCCGAGTGAAAGGAGGCACCGTGGTTGCGCAGATCGACGCTGATGACCCTGTAGTGTTCGCTCAGGGGGCGGGCCAGCAGGCCGAGGTTGTCCAGGCTGCCGAACAGGCCGTGGATCAGCATGACGACAGGGCCTTGTCCCTGATCCTTGAAATTCAATAATGAGTTTTGTTGCAAAATGACACCTTGTCGGTCGTGGGCTGTTTCGCCTGATTTTTAACACACTGAAAGAAAAGGATTTCATTCCTCGCAGGGCATTTTTTTGTGGTTTTTTTCCAAAAAAACGGCCCGGGATCGGCTATCAGTGCGGGGGATCACACACTTGGCCCGCCATTATGCCGTATTCTCACCGAGATTCATGCACATCTGCCAGCCCCTCCCTTGGGCTGCCGGGTCTGCCTATGTATAATCGCCGCATCCGAATTTCGACGAGTCCAGCGCATCCCTATGAAAACCATCGAGCTTGATGACGATCTCTACTTCTTTATCGCCAGCCAGACCCGGCACATCGGCGAGAGTGCTTCCGATATCCTGCGCCGTCTGCTGGAACAACCCGTCAAGGCGGGGACGACAGTGCCGGCCGCGCCTGTGGCCCAGCCTCAGCCCCTGGCCGATGCCATGGGGCTGGAAGCCCTGCTCGATTCCGGCGAGCTGCAAAAAGAAGAGAAGTCCATCAACCGCTTCATGCTGGTGCTCAGCACCCTGTACCGGGACAACCCGGAGAGCTTCACTCAGGCGACCGAAATAAAGGGGCGCAAGCGCGTCTATTTCTCCCAGGATCCCGAGGCGCTGCGTGCCAGTGGCAGCACCACCAAGCCCAAGCAGGTGCCGGATACCCCGTTCTGGGTCATCACCAACACCAACACCAGCCGCAAGCAGAACATGGTGGCCCAGCTGATGACCAGCATGGGTTATGACGAGGATTTGACCGCTCGGGTGTGCGGCACCGTTTAACGCATCAACGACTCAAGGCCTTGCTGGGCAAGGCTTCTGCTCAAGGAAAACGCCATGGCACAGCATCCCCACGCCGGTCAGCCGGCCCGTTTAAGCGACTTGACCAACATTCCCCGTCTGGTCAGCGCCTACTACCTCAACAAGCCGGACATGAGCCGCCCCGAGCAGCGGGTCGCCTTTGGCACCTCCGGCCATCGGGGCAGCGCCCTGCACAACGCCTTCACCGAATCCCATATTCTGGCGGTGACCCAGGCGCTGGTGGAGTATCGCCAGCAGGCCGGCATCACGGGCCCGCTGTTTGTGGGCATGGACACTCACGCCCTCTCTGAATCCGCCTTCTCCAGCGCGGTGGAAGTGCTGGCGGCCAATGGCGTCGAAACCCGTATTCAGGCAGGCCTCGGCTTCACGCCGACCCCGGTCATCTCCCACGCCATTTTGCGCCACAACGCGGGCAAGCCGGCGGCCCTGGCGGACGGCGTGGTGATCACCCCGTCCCACAACCCGCCGGAAGACGGTGGCTTCAAGTACAACCCCCCCCACGGCGGTCCTGCCGAAGGGGAGATCACCAAGTGGGTGGAAGACAGAGCCAACGCCATTCTGGAAGCCGGTCTGGCCGGCGTGAAGCGGATGCCGTTCGCCGAGGCCCTGGCCAGTGAGTTCGTGGTCGAACACGACTATGTCACCCCCTATGTGGATGATCTCGAGAACGTGCTGGATCTGGCCGCCATCAAGCAGGCTGGCATCAAGATAGGGGTGGACCCTCTCGGCGGCTCCGGCGTGGCCTATTGGGACGTGATCGCCAAGCGCTACGATCTCGACATCGAGGTGGTCAACTATCGCGTCGATCCGACCTTCTCCTTCATGACCCTGGATAAAGACGGCAAGATCCGGATGGACTGCTCCAGCCCCTTCGCCATGGCGGGCCTGATTGCCCTGAAAGACAAGTTCGACATCGCCCTTGGCAACGACCCTGACTACGACCGTCACGGCATAGTCACCAAGGCGGGTCTGATGAACCCGAACCACTACCTGGCGGTGGCCATCCAGTATCTGTTCACCCACAGAACCGGCTGGCCCAAGGCGGCGGCCGTCGGCAAGACGCTGGTCTCCTCTTCCATGATCGACCGGGTTGCCGGCGAGATCGGCCGCACCCTGAAAGAGGTGCCGGTCGGCTTCAAGTGGTTCGTGGATGGCCTCTACAGCGGCGAGTTTGGCTTTGGCGGCGAGGAGAGCGCGGGCGCCTCCTTCCTGCGCAAGGACGGCACCGTCTGGACCACCGACAAGGATGGCTTCATCCTGGCGCTGCTGGCCGCCGAGATCCTGGCCGTGACCGGCAAGGATCCCCAGGCCCACTACGATGCCCTGGAAGCCAAGTTCGGTCGCTCCAGCTACCGCCGCATCGACGCTCCCGCCAACAGCGCCCAGAAGGCGGTGCTCTCCAAGCTGGATCCGGCGCTGGTGGAAGCCTCGACCCTGGCAGGTGAGCCCATCATCGCCAAGCTGACCAAGGCGCCCGGCAACAACGCCGCCATCGGTGGCCTGAAGGTGGTGACCGAGAACGGCTGGTTCGCGGCGCGCCCCTCCGGCACCGAGTCTATCTACAAGATCTACATGGAGAGCTTCAAGGGCGAGGCGCACCTGGACCTCATTCAGCAGGAGGCCCAGCAGATAGTCTCTGCGGCCCTGGCCAAGGCCGGCGTCTGAGCCTGAGGCAAGTTTTTGAAGCGCATAAAAAGGAGCCATCTTGGCTCCTTTTTGCTGGGTGTCTGGTGGGGTTCTGGTGCCCAATCAGCCATTTCCCGGCTGGTCTGTGCTCGCCCTGGCAGCCTGCTCGCCCTTGAAGAGAGGCCGGGTCGGCAGCTTCATCATGAACAGGGAGAGCAGGATCACCGCGATGCCGAGCCACTGGCGAGCGTCCAGGGTCTCCCCCACCAGCAGCACGCCAAAGGAGACAGCCACCATGGGGTTGGTGAGGGCCAGCATGCCCATCACCTCGGGGCCGTGGCGCTTGAGCCCCCAGAGCCAGGCCCAGTAGGCCAGCGCCGTGTTGAGCAGGACAAGCCAGAGCAGGCCGGGGGCACTCGCCGGTTGCGGCAGTGGCATGGGGCCCGCCAGCCACCAGGCGAGCGGGATCAGCATCAGGCCCCCGAGCAGCAGTTGCCAGGCGGTCAGCGCCAGCAGATCGCTCACCGGCCAGCGCTGCATCCAGCGGCTGGACTGGCCGATGAGCAGGGTGGCCAGCAGGGCGCACGCCACGCCGACGGGATCCAGGTTGGCGGAGGGGTTGAGCAGCAGGAGCACACCCGCGAGCCCCATCAGGCCCAGCAGCAGCCACTTCAGGCTGGGTCGCTTGCCATCCTGCCACCAGGCCAGCCCCATCAGGATGAGGGGCAGGGTGGCGCCCAGGGTGCCCGCCACGGCCCCCGGCAGCCGGAAGGCGGCCACGAACAGCAGGGCGAAGAAGGCGGCGATGTTGCAAAACGCCAGCAGGAACTGCTTGCCCCAGGGCAGGGGCGGCAGGCGGGCGTACCAGCAACAGGAGCAGGCCCGGCCGGCAATGCCCGCCACACCGCCACCCAGTAGGGGGAGTAGTCGGTCAGATAGAGGCTGACGACGGCATAGGTGCTGCCCCAGAGCAGGGGGGCCAGCAGGGCGATCAGCATGGGCATGAACTTGTCTCTTTATGAAGTATCTTTAAGTAAAGATAAATTAGCCTCAAATTGGTTTACCATCAAGTATCTCGATAAAAAGATAAGTGGCCGAAGATGGAATCAGATCATGTAGACCTGCTGCTGGCTCAGTGGGCCCGGCAGCGACCGGATCTCGACTGTTCTCCCATGGGGGTGCTGGGTCGGGTGGCGCGGATGGCGGCAATCGCCGGTCGTGAGGTGAGCGAGGAGCTCAAGGAGTGCGGCCTGCTCGGCAGTGGACTTCTGACATTTTGGCGACCCTGCGTCGGTCGGGTGAGCCACTGACGCCGACAGTGCTCTACCAATCCGCCATGTTGAGTTCGGGGGCCATGACAGGCCCGGCTCGACAAGCTGGCATCAGAGCGGGGTGGCTCGACGTCGATAGAGCGCGGCGCAGGGCACCCGCAGCTCGACCTCGCGAGGTGGCCCAGCGATCTCCAGGCGCAGCCTGCTGGTCTGCCTGACCGAGCGGGGATCGGGCAAAGCGCTGGTCGACCGGGCGGTTGAGCTGCACGTGGCCAACGAGCGGCGCCTGCTGGCGCCACTGACCGAGGCGGAGCAGGTCCTGCCTTGTGAAACTCCATCAGTTGGCCGCACTGCTCAAACGCTGGTTGCTGGAAAACGAAGCCTGCAGGCAAGCAGCAAAGAGCGGGCCAGCAGGCCCGTTCTATCGCGGTGGCTTGGCAAATCAGTGCTTTGAGCGCGGCGTCATCGGCATGTAACCGCCTGGCGATCACCGGCGACTCTTTGGTGTCCTTGACCGCCAGACCCAGCTGCCACACCGCCATGGCGTAGTGGGTGCTGTGGTTGTAGCGGGTGATGGCGTAGAAGTTCGGCAGGCCGTACCAGTACTGATAGCCGGTGCCCACATCCAGGC
This sequence comes from Aeromonas ichthyocola, assembly GCF_046087985.1. NCBI lineage: Bacteria > Pseudomonadati > Pseudomonadota > Gammaproteobacteria > Aeromonadales > Aeromonadaceae > Aeromonas > Aeromonas ichthyocola. Next base: position 550,429 of record NZ_JBJSWH010000001.1, on the reverse strand, counting down.
GCAGCAGGCTCGCCTCCTTGTGGTTGCCGAGCGAACCTGTGGGGGCAAGCCCGGCGCCGCGCAGGGTGGCGACCGGGTAGCGGGTCTGGAAGCCGTGCTCATAGCCGGGCAACTGGCCCTGACCGCGAACCGCCACCGGTTGACCCTTCTCCCAGCCATGGGCCTTGAAGTAGTTGGCCACGCTGCCGATGGCATCCACCGGATCCCACAGATTGGTGTGGCCATTACCGTTGAAGTCCACCGCATAGCTGCGGAAGCTCGACGGCATGAACTGGCCATAGCCCATGGCGCCCGCGTAGGAGCCCTTGGGTTCGGTGGGATCCATGCCCTCATCCCGGGTCATCACCAGGAAGGCCTCCAGCTCGCCGGTGAAGAAGGTCGCCCGGCGCGGGTAGTCGAAGGCCAGGGTCGCCAGGGCATCCAGGATGCGGGTCTTGCCCATCACCCGGCCCCAGCGGGTCTCCACCCCTATGATGCCAACGATGATCTCGGGGGGCACCCCGTAGATCTGCTGCGCCCGATTGAGCTCGCTCTCGTACTCACGCCAGAAGCTGACGCCGTTTTGCACATTGTCCGGGGTGATGAACTTGGCGCGGTAGCGATTCCAGGCGCCGGTCGGCCCTGTGGGCGGCGTGGTGGTGGGCGCCTGGGCGTCCATCAGCCGGATGATCCAGTCGTAGCGCTCCGCCTGGGCCAGCACCCGGTGCAGCTCGGCGCCGTTGAAGCCGTGCTTGTCGACCATGCGCTGCACGAAGTTGTCCACGTTGGTGCGGTTGGCGAAGTCTCCCTTGCTGACCCCTTCACCTGCCCGTAAACGGGTTTGCTCGGCGGCGTCTGGTTGATGAAGGCGCTCTTGGGCTGGGGGACGACCACGGGCTTGGCAGCCGGCGTGCTGCTGCAGCCACCGAGCAGGGGAAACAACGAGAGAGTGAGAAGAGAGGCAAGGCGACGCATAGGGTTCTCAAAGAGACTGAAAAAAGTGCCGCCATGGTAAAACATTGTCATCCATGCGCAAGTGTTCCGTGCGCTGCACCGCCCAATTCATCGCCGTGATGGATTAGCCCTCCGGTGAGGGCTGTGCTGTTTAGCGCTGGGGGGGAGGGTGTGGTAGCCGCTCCAGAGCCGGGTCAGGGTGGTGATGGCGCAGAGCAGGGCAAAGCCGTAGGCCAGCGGGGCAAAGGCGGCGGGCCAGAGGCACATCAGCACGAACAGGGCTATGGTCTCGCTCCCCTCGGTCAGGCCGCCCAGGTAGTAGAGTGACTTGTGGTGGTAGACCGGATTCTCGATGCCGCGCTTGCCCGCCATGATGGCAAAGGCGAGGAAGCTCGAGCCCGTGCCCATGAAGGCGAACAGCAGGGTGGCGGCGGGCAGGGCGTTGGCGGGGTCGCTCAAGGCAAAGCCCAGCACCACGGCGGCATAGAAGATGAAGTCGAGGCTGATGTCGAGGAAGCCGCCGCAGTCGGTGATCCCGCTCTGGCGCGCCACGGCCCCATCCAGGCCGTCCAGCAGCCGGTTGAGCAGGATGGCCGCCAGCGCCCACTGATAGCAGCCAAAGGCCAGCAGCGGCAACGCCAGCATGCCGATGGCAAAGCCGGTGAGGCTTATCTGGTTGGCGCTGATCCCGGCGCGGCAGAGCGGTCTGGCGAGCCGGGTGAGGGGGCTGCGGATAACGGGGATCAGGTGGCGGTCAAACAAGGTGAACTCCTCGGTCAAAAACGGGATTCGGTGAGGTGGAGTATGGTGCCCGGCGCGTCGTCTCGTCGTGGGTCACCAGGATGGCGGGGATGGCCAGCGCCTTGATCTGCGCGAACACCAGTTCGCGAAAGGCGGCCCGCAGCGGCTTGTCGAGGCGGGAGAAGGGCTCGTCCAGCAGCAGGGCCTCTGGCTCTGCCAGCAGGGCCCGCAACAGGCTGACGCGCGCCTTCTGACCGCCGGAGAGCTGGCCCGGCAGCTTGTCCGCCTGATCCCTGTCAGTCCCACCTGCGCCAGCGCGGCCACCGCCTTTTCCCGCCTCGCCGCCATGCCCCTTCACGATGGCCGGCATGCCGAACATCAGGTTCTCCGCCACCGTCAGATGGGCAAACAGCAGGTCGTCCTGAAACAGCATGCCGATGCGCCGTGCCTGGGGCGCCAAGGGGGTGAGCAGCCGCTCGCCGAGTCGTATCTCCCCCGCCAGCCGGATAGCCCCCCCGGGGGGCAGCACCCCCGCCAGGGCCGCCAGCAGGGAGCTCTTGCCGCAGCCGCTCGGGCCCATCAGGGTCAGTACCTCGCCGGGGGCCACCTGCAGGGCGGGCAGCGAGAGCAGCAGGGGCTCCTCCAGATAGAGGCGAAGAGGCGTGGTGCTCAGCATATGGCTGTTTCCATCATGAGAGTTCATCGTGAGCCGCCCCCCTTGAGCGCCGGATTGATCCGCGCCGGCAGCCAGAGCGCCAGCAGATAGATAACGAGTGGCAGCAGCAGTTGCAGCAGGCCGTAGAGCCCCGCCAGTCGCCGGTTGAGGCCGCTGCCGATGGCCACCGCCTCTGTGGTGATGGTGACCACGCGGCCCGCGCCAAACAGCAGGGTCGGCAGGTATTGGGCCAAGCTCACCGCCGCCCCGACGCCGAAGGCAAACAGCAGCGGACGCGCCAGCAGCGGCCCTTTCACCTGCCACCAGGCTCGCCACGGGGTTGCCCCCAGCAGCAGGGCGCTCTGGGTGATCCGCGGATCGAACTGGCGATAGGGGCCGTGCAGGCACAAATAGACATAGGGAAAGACAAACAGCAGCTGGCTCCAGAGCACCCAGCCCCAGCCGATGCCATGCCGTATCGAGTCATGAAGCCAGTCCACCCGAGCCGGATGCCAAACAGCAGGCTGGCCTGCGGCAGCAGCAGCGGCAGGCAGATGAGCCAGAGCGGCCAGGGGCGGCGGCCCGCTGCGCCTCCAGACTACAGCACCGCCATCACCAGCGCCAGCAAGCCGCTCGCCAGCGCCAGCAGGCGCTGGTGGTCAGCAGCGGCGAGCAGGGTCGGCAGCAGGTCCAGCCAGTGTCGGCCGCTCCACTGGCTCGGCCAGAGGGCGGGAAAGGGCCAGCGCCGGGCCAGCGACCAGAGCAGCAGGGCCCCCAGCACCGCCAGATTGAGGGTGATCAGGGTCACCACGCTGCAAAGCCTGCTGCGAGCCGCGTTGGCCAGGGCGCTTGGGTTTGCCCGTCTGCCATCGAGCCAGCAACCTTGCCAAGGGCTTGATGGGCCACTCCAGCAGCCGCAGCAGGGCGAGCAGCAGCGCCGTGATGGCGAGCAGCAGCAGGGCGCCGCTGGCGGTGGCGCCGCGCCAGACCAGATCCGGGTCCTGATACCAGAGCCACAGGCGCACCGCCAGCGGGGCGGGGGCATCGGGCCCGAGCAGCTGGGCCAGATCCACCACCGCCACCCCGTAGGCCGCCACCGCGTAGAGGGGCAGGCGCAGGGCGGGCCACAGCGCCGGCAGCAGCAGGCGCCACCAGATCTGGGGGGCGCTGAAGCCAAGGCTCGCCCCCAGCCACTGCTGGCGTGCCACCCTGGCGGGTTGCTGCGCGGCCATCGCCATCAGCAGCAGGAAGGGGGTCTCCTTGAGGGTCAAGCAGTGCATGAGCCCGAGCCCGGCGGGATCGCGCAGGGTCTGCCAGTCGGGGGGCAGTTCGAACCCGGTGAGGGTCGGCGAGAGCAGGCGCAGCAGCCAGCCGGAGGGGGCGAGCAGAAAGGCAAAGCCGATGGCAAAGGCGACGTGGGGCAGCGCCAGCAAGGGCGAGAGCAGCCGGCGCAGCCAGCCGAAAGCCCGGCTGTCGCTGTGGGCCAGCAGCAGGGCGGTCAGCAGCAGGCTGGTCAGGGTCGAGGCGGCGCCAATCCACAGGCTCAGCAGCGCCGAGTGCCACAGGCCCGGTTGGGCCAGCAGCAAGGCAGATGAGGGCGGTCAGCCCCTCCGCCAGCAGTTGCCACAGCCCCGCCAGCAGGGATGACGAAGAGCGCCAGATAAACCGCCATCCCACCCTGCGGCGTGTCAAACAGGGGGCGCCAAGGAAGCGAGGTGACCAGCACCGGCTCATCAGTGGCCGTAACGCTCGGCCCAGGCCGCTTCCAGTTTGAGCTGCCAGCTGGGGTGGGGCTCGGCCACCGCTTTGAAGCGCAGTGCCGGTTGCCCTTGGCGGAGTCAGGCAGGGCATCGGCCCGCAGCACGCTGGGATCACCCCAGAAGGCCGGGCTCGGCCTTGCGCGCCTGGGCGGCCGGGCTCAGCAGGAAGTTGGCCACCACCTTGGCACCCGCACGGGCGTTGGCGTTGAAGGGGATGGCGAGGAAAATGGCTGTTGGTGAGGGCCCCCTTGCTCATGGCAACGGCCCTCACCGCAGGGGGCAGGGTGCCGTTTTGCACCGAACTCTGGGCCTCGCCCGGGTTGAAGCTGATGGCCATGGCCAGCTCGCCGTCATCGAGCAACTGCCTGGTCTCGGCGGCGCTGGTGGGGAACAGCTTGCCCTTGCGCCAGAGCGCGGGGTGAAGCGCATCGAGCCAGACCCAGAGCGGGGCCGTGAGGCGGGCAAAATCGGCGTCGCTCGCCTCCCGATACAGTGGCGCGGGATCGGAGGTCAGCTCCAGCAAGATCTGCTTGAGAAAGCTGGAACCATGGAACTGGGGCGGCTTGGGGTAGGTGAAGCGCCCGGGATGAGCCTTGGCCCAGGCGAGCAGCTCGGCCGCCGAGGTGGGCGCTGTGGTGACTTCCTCCGTGTTGACCATCAGATTGAGCTGCCCTATGCCCCAGGGGGCCTCGAGCCCGGCGACCGGCAGGGTGAAGTCCTCGTGCACCGGCAACTTGGTGTCCACCAGGGCCATGTTCGGCAGATCCTGGGTGAAGGGGGCCCCCAACAGCCCCTGCTCCTTGAGCGCCTTGAAGTTCTCCCCGTTGACCCAGAGCAGGTCTATGGGGCCGCCCGACGTCTTGCCCGCCTGCTTGCTGGCCAGCAGCTGGCTGACGCTCTGGGCTATGTCATCCACCTTCACCTGCACCAGGGTGACCTGATAGTCGCGCGCCAGCTCCTGCCCGGCCCATACCAGATAGGCGTTGATCTCCGGGCTGCCGCCCCAGGCATTGAAATAGACGCGCTGGCCCTTCGCCTCGGCTTAGGGTCTGCTGCCAGGCCTCCTGGCTTGCGTGGAGCTGGGTCGCCAGCAACAGGGGGAGGGCTGCGACGAGCAGGGGGTGGAGCAGGGCGCTTAGCCGGGTCTTGAACATGATGAGGGTCTCGTGGGCTCAGGCGCCGCGGCGCCAACTGTGATAACGGGCCAGCAGGGCCAACAGGCGGGTGGGCTGGTGGGCCCGCTTCACTCACCGGCCAGGTACTTGTTCCCCTCCATCAGGGTGGGATAGGCGTGTATGGTGCCCAGGATCTTGCCGAGCCCCAGACGGTGGCGCATGGCGAGCACAAACTCGGCGATCCGCTCGCCGGCGTGAGCGCCCACTATGGTGGCGCCGAGGATCCTGTCCTTGCCCGGCACCGTCAGCACCTCGATAAAGCCGTGGCGCTCGCCGTCGGCGATGGCGCGATCCAGCTCGGCCAGATTGAAGCGGGTCGCCTCGAAGGGAATGCCTTGCGCCTCGGCCTCCTTGCGATTGAGACCGACCCGGGCAATCTCGGGGCTGGTGTAGGTGGCCGCCGGGATCACGCGATAGTCCGCCTTGAAGCGCCTGAACTGGTCAAAGAGGGCGTTGACGGCGGCATACCAGGCCTGATGGGCGGCGAAGTGGGTGAACTGATAGGGGCCCGCTACGTCTCCCACCGCCAGTATGCTGGGGTAGTTGGTAGCCAGGAAGCCGTCGACCTTGACGGTGCCACGGGGGGCCAGCTCCACCCCCAGCTCTTCGAGCCCGAAGCCGCTCACGTTGGCCACCCGGCCAAGGGCCAGCAGCAGCTGATCCCCCTCAAGCACTTGCATCTCATCGCCCCGGCGCAGTTGCAGCCGGATAGGCAGAGTGCCCTCGGCCGCGGGCTCATAGTCGGCGCGCTCTGCCCGCCAGCCGGTGAGTAGCCGCACGCCGTCGCGGGCCATTTGTGCGGCCAGCGCCTCGGCCACCTCCCGCTCTTCCCGGGGCAGCAGCTGATCGACGAGTTCCACCAGGGTGACGGGAATGCCGAGCAAGGCAAGGCTCTGGGCCAGCTCGCAGCCGATGGGGCCGCCGCCGAGTACCAGCAGGTGGCGGGGAGGTTCGCGCAGTTGCCAGAGGCTGTCCGAGGTGAGGTAGGGCACCTGCTCAAGACCCGGCAGCTTGGGCACCAGGGGCCTGGCGCCGGTGGCAAGCACTATATGGCGGCTGCTAAGGCGCCTGCCGTCCACCTCCAGCTCCCAGGGGGAGACGAAGCGGGCCCGGCCCTGAATGCACTCCACCCCCAGCCCCTGATAACGCTCAATGGAGTCATGGGGCTCGACCTCCTTGATCACCGTCGCCACCCGCTCCATCACGGCGGCAAAATCGGCCCGGGACTGGCTGGGGCTGAAGCCGAGTTCGCCAGCCTTGTGCTGATCAAAGGCGAAGCGGGCGCTTCGGATCAGCGCCTTGGAGGGAACGCAGCCGGTGTTGAGGCAATCTCCCCCCATCTTGTGCTGCTCGATCAGGGCCACCCTGGCCTTGACCGCGGCGGCTATGTAGCTGGTGACCAGGCCCCCGGCACCGGCGCCTATCACCAGCAGGTTGTAGTCGAAGCGAGCCGGTTTGCGATAGGGGGCGTGCAACCGGCGCAGGGCGAGCCTGCGTTGCAGCCCTCGCATCAGCCAGGGCATCAGGCCGAGCAGGGTCAGGGCCGCCACCAGGCCGGGGGAGAGGATATTGCCCGTGCTGGTGAGGCTGGCGAGCTCGCTGCCCGCCAGCACATAGACGAAGGTGCCCGGCAGCATGCCGAGCTGGCTGACCCAGTAGTAGGTACTGACTCTGATGGGGGTGAGCCCCATCAGCAGGTTGATCAGAAAGAAGGGGAAGAGGGGGATGAGGCGCAGGCTCAGCAGATAGAAGGCGCCATCCTTCGCCATGCCGGCCTCAAAGGTGGCCAGCTTGTCCCCAAAGCGGCGGCTCACCCAGTCGCGCAGCAGGAAGCGGGCGCTGAGAAAGGCCAGGGTGGCCCCGAGCGAGCTGGCAAAGGAGACCAGCAGCAGCCCCCAACCGACGCCGAACAGGGCGCTGCCCCCCAGGGTCAGCAGGCTGGCGCCGGGCAGGGAGAGGGCTGTGGTGACCACGTAGAGGAGGGTGAACAGCAGGGCCGCCTGGCCGAAGTGGGCCTGCACCCAGGCCGAGGCTTGCTCCTGGTGTGCCTGCAACCGGGAGAGGCTGAGGTAGGCATCGAGATCCAGGGCGAAGAAGGCGCCGACCAGAGCCCCCATCACCAGCAACAGCAGCAGGCGGCGCCGGCTCATTGGCCATCCCTGTCGGAGGGGGCCGGGCGCTCGGGCTGCACCGGCAGCTGGCAGAAGCCCTGGGGGGCTATGTCGAGGGCGGCATTGAACTTGGCCGACATGTTCTGGAAGGCGATGAGGCCGGTCAGCTCCACCAGGGCATCGTCATCGAACCAGGGCTTGAGGCGCGCGGCCTGCTCGTCGCTCACCCCATCCAGCCCGGTCATGGCCTCGGTGTAGTCGAGCACTGCTTTCTCCCGCTCGTCAAACAAGGGACTGGTGCGCCACTGGGCCAGCGCCTCCACCTTGTCGCTGGAGCCCGCCCGTTTGATAAGGGTCATGGCATTGATGTCGACGCAGAAGCGGCACCAGTTGAGCTGGGAGACCCGCACCGTCACCAGGGAGCGCAGCACGGGGTCTATGGGGGAGCGCTTGCGGTTGATGACGCCGTAGAGGGTGGCGACGGCGGCAAACAGGCGCGGCGAGCGGCCCCAGCACTTGCCCGGGATCAGCACCTGACCGTAGTTGCGTTGCTGCAGCCAGAAAAAGGGGCGGATAAACCAGGCATATTCCCGATCCGGCTTGACCTCAATGCGCATGTTGTTCCTCGTCGAGTCTCTGCATCTTGGGTTTGTAGGCACCCCCCAGCCGTTCGTTGAGCCGGTTCAGGAAGTTCAGGATCCGCCCCCGGTTGACCCCCAGATCGCTGCGCCCCTGGCGGGAGGCGGAGCGCATGTCGACACGGGTCTCCTTGGGGCCCGTAAAGACCCGCAGCGCCACGTCATCCTCAAAGCCGAACCAGCCGGTGGTGACCACGGCATCGAGGCCGTCCGGGCCCGGGCGTACCCGCCAGCCGAGCTCAGTCATCAGCTCCTCCGCCTCGGCGAGCACCTCGGCCGGGGAGGCGTGGGTATAGAGAGGACCGGGGTTGCCGGGAAAAACTTGCAAGGGGGGGACATTGACGGGGAGATCCTGCGCCGTCCTCAGCTGCTCTGCCCACAGCAGACGGGGCGGATGATGGGGATCCGTGCTGACGTCGTTGGTGAGGGGCGAGCGCAGCGCCTGAATGACAAACAGCAGGGGCAGCAGCAGGGGGGCTATGCCCCAGGCATCAGCCCACAGACTGGGGGAGCTGCGGTAGCGCCAGGGCAGGCGCAGCAGGAGCCAGAGGCTTATCAGGGCGCTCGCGAGGCAGAGGGCGAAACCGACCCACCAGGGCCAGAGATGAGCCCGGCTGCCGAGGGCGCCCCCCAGGGGCAGCAACCAGGCCAGCAGGGGCCACCACAAATAGCTGTGCATATGCAGGATCCACTGGTTATGATGGAGCAATGCCCAGAAGGATAAACTTAATTACCTGATAACGTTAGTAAATTATATTTATCTTGGCACTTTTTGCCGCCCTGTGCGCAGGGGCTGCAGGGCGGTGGCCAGGGCCCGGCCGGGCAGGGAGCCGGCGGGCGCCCTTGTCAGGGCAGAGGGGACACGGGTAAGGGCGCCTGCCCTCAGTTGCGGTAGAGCACCTTGATGAGGTGGAAGCCGAACTTGGTGCGCACCGGCCCCAGCACGGTCAGCAGCTCCCCCTTGAAGACGGCATCGTCGAAGGACTTGACCATGTCCCCCTTGGAGAACTCCCCCAGATCGCCGCTGCGCTTGGCGGAGGCGCAGGTGGAGAAGCGCTTGGCCATCTGGCCGAAGTCGGCACCCTTGGCGAGTTTTTCCTTGATCTCGAGACACTCTTTCTCGGTCTTGACCAGGATGTGCTGGGCACAGGCTTTTTTCATCGGAACGCTCCTCGGCGAGGGTAAAGGGGGCGCAAGCGTACTCCAATTAGGCGCGCGCGTCAGCCCCGCCGGCGGCACATCAGCCGCGGGTATGGGTCGCCAGGCGTGCCCTGGGGCGAGACTGCCACAGTATCTCCAGTCCCAGCAGGGCGTAGAGGCTCCAGATGGCCAGGGGATTGAGCCAGTCGCCACCGAGCTGCAGGGTGAGCAGGGCGCCGCCGACCAGCAGAAAGGCTATCCCGGGCAGGCGCCAGTGGGCCGGCAGCGGCGCCAGTATGGCCAGCCCCAGCAGCAGGGCGAGACCGAAGGGCAGGTTGAGGGCGGTGAAGGCCAGGGCCTGCTGGCCGTTCATGCCGGTCAACAGGGCCAGCAGGGCACTGCAACAGGCCAGGAAGGTGACGAATTCGAGTCTGTCGGCTATGTAGTCAGCCAGTTGTTCGCTACGTAAGGGCATGGGATCTCTCCTGCGATTGATGACATCAGTGTGGGGCAGGGAAGGAAGCAGTGGCAGCGGGATAAATCGATTGGATTGAACGAAGCTTTAGTGCCACCTATTCAAGTTGTTGATTTAAACTTATTTTCCTGTTCAATAGCAGGATATGGCAATGGGGGCCCCAGACGATGATGTCAAGCCTGCCAGGGTATCCGGGGTCTCAAGGTCCGGGGCCGTCCGACAGGGGCTGTCGCGTGGCGAGCACTGCAGCGCCGCGGGCGGCGACGGGAATGAACCGCTGGCATCGGACTTGAGTGCCGTTTTTTTGTACGCCCCTTGCCGGGAGAGTGCGCACTTTCCCCCGCTGGCGGGCTGTTTTCCCTGTCAGACCCCAGTGAAAGCCGGCCCCGGCAGAGGACGCCAGCCCCGGGGGAGAGGGGGATTTCGCGACTGCGGTTATGCTAGGATGAGCCGCGCTCGCCTGGGGTGAGCCCCATTATCATTCTAAATCGAACAGTTTTTTACTTATGTTATTCGGGGAAATTGACGTTTGACAGGATGCCATCCTATTTTGCCTGCCGGGTTCAGCTCACCCGGGCGAACCGGTCGCCGTGGGCTCGGTACCTTGCTGCTCGCCCTCTGTCTGTGGCTGCTGGTGACTCCCGCCATGGCGGCCAAGCTGACCTATCAGATCAAGGGCATCAAGGGGGAGCAGAAGGATAACGTCGAGGCCTACCTCAATGCCCTGCCGGTCTACCAGGAGCGCCAGTATCGTCCCGCCCGCGCCAAGATCACCGAGAGCGTGCAAAAAGCCCTGCAGGTCTATGGCTACTACCAGCCGAAGGTAACCCTCAAGCGCGACAAGAAATCCCCCGCCAAGGTGGTGATCGAGATAGTGCGGGGGGAGCCAGTGCTCATCTCGCGCCTCGACATTCTGCTGGAAGGGGAGGCGGGCAGCGACGAGGTCTACAGCGAGCTGCTGGACAAGCTGCCCCTGAAGGAGGGGGATCCCCTCAACCACGGCAAGTATGAGTCCATCAAGGCGGATCTCGGCAGCCTGGGGCTGGCGCGGGGCTACTTTGACGCCAAGATCAGCAAGAGCCAGGTGAAGGTCTTCCCGGATCAGGGCAAGGCCGAGATCTATATCCTGTTCCGCTCCGGTCCCCGCTATCACTTCGGCGAGATCCACTACGATGCGACGCCGGAGGCCCTGCGCCTCATCCGGCCGCTCATCAACATCAAGAGTGGCGACCCCTATCTGGCGATCCGGCTGGCCGAGATGTCCCAGGACGTCTCCTCCACCAAGCTGTTCAAGCAGGTGGACATCAAACCCATGATAAGCCAGGCCGAGGGCAATCGGGTGCCGGTGCAGGTGACCCTCTCGAACCGGGTCGACCACGAGATCGAAACCGGTATCGGCTATGCCACCGACGTGGGGCCGCGCCTGAGTGCCACCTGGGAGAAGCCCTGGGTCAACCGCTATGGCCACAGCCTCTCCAGCACCGCCAAGGTCTCGGCCCCGGAGGCGGAGCTCAGTTTCGATTACCAGATCCCGGTCGGCAACCCGCTGCGGGACTACTACTCCCTGCAGGCCGGTTACCAGTACACAGACAACAACGATACCCGCTCCGATCTGGCCACCTTGGGGGTGCACCGCTGGAAGCGGCGGCCGGAGAGCTGGGACAGGGACGTCTTCATCCGGCTGGAGAACGAGCGCTACGTGCAGGGGAACGACGAGGGGAACAGTCTGCTGCTGATCCCCGGGGTCTCCTGGTCGCGGTTGCGGGTGCGCGGCGGCCTGGTGCCGGACTGGGGGGATCGTCAGCAACTGACGACGGAATTCTCCAGCCCTTACTGGGGCTCGGACATCAACTTCATGCGGGTGTGGGGGCGCAGCAAGTGGCTGCGCACCCTGGGGCAGGATCACCGCTTCCTGATGCGGGTCGAGCAGGGGGCCATCATAGGGGATGACTTCTCGCTGGTGCCCCCCTCCCTGCGTTTCTTCACCGGTGGCGATCAGACCATACGTGGCTACGGCTATGAGACGGTCTCGCCGAAGGACGAGGATGGCAAGCTCACCGGCGGGCGCTACACCAGCGTGGGCAGCCTGGAGTACAACTACCGCTTCAGCGACAAGTGGCTCGGCGCCCTGTTCGTGGATGGCGGCACGGCCACCGTCGACTACAGCGAGGCCTGGAAGATAGGCACCGGGGTCGGGGTGCGCTGGGTGACGCCCATAGGTCAGGTCAGGCTGGATCTGGCGGTGGCCATCTCCGAGGAGGATAAGCCGTTGCGGCTGCATTTCGCGCTGGGGCCTGAATTATGATCCGGTTTGAACCCACTCATCCTCTTTGTTCTCTCTCCTGGCCGCTGCGGCTGCCTCTTTCTCGGGGGTCTGCGCTGTGATCTGGGTAAAGCGTATTTTCTTGTGGCTCATGGGGCTCTTCTTCCTGCTGCTCATCGGTGTCAGCCTGCTGGGCTTTACCCATCAGGGCAACAAGTGGCTGTGGCAGCAGGCCAGGGGGGCGCTGCCTTCTCTCAAGGGGGAACTGGTGGCGGGCCAGCTCGGCTATGGCTGGACCCTGGAAGGGGTTGGCTGGCAGGACGAGCTGGTGGATGTCACCGTCGAGCGGGCCGTGCTGGACTGGGATCTCGGCAAGCTGCTGCAGGGCAAGCTCTGGATCAAATCCCTGACGGTTACCCACCCTGTGGTGAAGGTCGCCGACGCTGAGCCTGTGCCAGAAGAGCCCACCGAGCCCTTCGTCTGGCGCCCGTTGCCACTGCGCATTCAGGTGGACAGCCTCAAGGTGACGGATCTGGATCTGGCCGTCCCCGGGGTGGGGGTGACCCTCAAGGATCTGGAGATAGGCGCCACCCTGGATCGCAAGGGGCTCATAGTGCGCGGGCCCGTGCTCGATGGCCTGAACGTGACCCTGGCCGAGGCCCCGCCTGCCACCGAGGCTGCCAAACCGGCTGCCAGCAAGGCAACCTCCCAAGACAAGGCTGCGGCCAAGTCGCCTGTCACCGCCAAGGCGAAGCCGGCAAGGCAAGGCGCAGCAGGCAACCGCCCCCATCGAGCTGCCCGCCATCCGGCTGCCTTTCCCCATCCAGCTGGAAGGATTGCATGTCACGGCGTTTCGCTATCAGCAGGGTGAATTGATTGAAGGGCTCGACAAGCTGCTGCTGTCGGCCAGTGCCGAGGGGAGCGCATCGCGCTGCGCGAGCTCTCCTGCGCCATGCCATGGCGATCTGGCGCTCAAGGGCAATATCCAACTCAGTGACGACTATCCGCTTGCCCTGACCCTGGATGCCAAGGCCCGCAAGGGGCTGCTGGATGGCGAGCTGCAGGGGCAGCAGGCCACGCTGGCGCTGAGCGGTTCGGTCGGCAAGCTGGGGTTGGCGTTGTCGGCCAAGGGGCCGGTCGCCGCCAATCTCAAGGGCTCTCTGGCAGCCCTCGACCCGGCTCTCCCTTTAATTTGACCCTCGACTGGAAGAGCCTCGGTTGGCCTCTTCACAAGCCTGCCAAAGATGAGCCGAGCTATCGGCTGGATAAGGGGAGCCTGACTGCCAAGGGCAAGCTCTCCGGCTACCAGTTTGCCCTCAATACCTCCGGCAAGGGCACGGACGTGCCCCCCTTCAAGCTGGCGCTGACGGGCAAGGGGGATCTGACGGCTCAGCCGTGTCGCCTGCTGCTCAATGCCCTCAAGGGGGAGCTCAAGCTCGACGGCAAGCTCGCCTGGCAAGGGGGTCCAGTGGCAGGGGACCACAGAGTTCAAGGGGATCAACCCGGCCGAGCTGGTGCCCGAGCTGAAAGGGACGCTGGCCGGTGAGCTGGAGAGCCGTTTCGAATTCGACGAAGCGGGCCACTGGCAGCTGAAACTGCCCGAGCTCAAGGTGGATGGCAAGCTCAACCAGTATCCCGCTGGCCCTCAAGGGCAGCTCAGCGGCAACGACAAGATGGAGTGGACCATCCCGGCGCTCTCGCTGCAAAGCGGCCCCAACCAGCTGCAGGCCAAGGGCAGCCAGCAGCGCCCAGGTGGCAGCTCGATGCCAACCTGCAGGCTCCCCAGCTGGGGGGCATCTATCCCGGCCTGAAGGCGGGATATCAAGGGACAGGTGAAGGTCAGTGGCAATCAGCAGACGCCTAAAGTCGATGCGGATTTGGTTTCCGAGCGGCCTCGCCTATGCCGGCACCGACCTGAAGGGTACTGTCATCAAGGGCAATGCCGCGGTCGGTGCCAAACCGGCCGGCGAGCTGGCCGCTGTCGGTGGCGCAGCCTGAAACAAGGGACGACGACGCTCTCAGCCAGCTGGCCCTGAACCTGAGCGGCGATATCGACCGCCACGGGCTCACCTTGACCATGAAGGGTGACCCTGTTGCGGCCAACCTCAAACTGGGTGGCGGCGTGCGCGGGGATCACTGGCGCGGGGCGCTTTCGAGTTGCAAGGTGAAGACCCCGTTCAAACGCTGGACGCTGGCCGCCCCCTGGTCCCTGGATCTGGACTTGCCCAGACAGCAGCTGACCATGGGGGATCTCTGCCTGGGCTCCCAGGGAGCCAGCCTCTGCGTCAAGGGCAGCCAGGTCTCCGCCGCCCAGGGTAGCCTGGAGTTTGCCCTGAACGAATTCGATCTCAAGCGGCTGCGCCCCTGGCTGCCGGACAACTTCCGCTGGCAGGCGGTGCTGTCGGCCGACGGCCGTGCCAGCTGGCGCGGCAATCAGCCGACCCTGCATGCCAGGGTGAGCACCACGCCGGGTACATTGGTGGCCGACGAGATCAAGACCGAGTACCAGCGCCTGGAGCTCGGGGTCGATTTCGAACGCCAGCAGGCCGCCATCCGGCTCGATTTCGCCTCCAGGCAGATAGGCAACATAGACACAGATCTGCTGATAAAGGAGCCTGCGGGCCCTGGCCTGCTGTCGGGGCAGCTCAAGTTTGACGACCTCAAGCTGGCGACCTTTGCCCCCCTGATCCCGGAGGTGCGCTCCCTGCAGGGCTTCATCTCGGCGGATGCCCGCTTCGATGGCACCCTGGCCGCGCCCCTGCTGTACGGTGAGCTGAACCTGCTGGAGGGGGAGGTGCAGACCCACTCCGACATGGTGACTCTCTCCAAGCTGGTGACCCGCCTCAAGATAAACGGCAACCGGGCCGAACTCGACGGCTCCATGCTGGTGGGCAAGGGGCCGCTCGCGCTGGGGGGATGGCTGAGCTGGGCCAAGCTGCCGGTGACCGGCAGCCTCACCATCCAGGGCAAGGATCTGGAAGCCCAATATCCGGGCATGGGTCGGGTCAGGGTGACACCTGACATCGCCATCTCCCTGGGGGAGGAGACCAGGGTGAGCGGTCAGGTGGACATCCCCTGGTCGCGGATCCTGGTCAAGACATTGCCGGAGAGTGCGGTGGCGGTCTCAGATGACGTGACCGTCATCTATGACGATCTGCCGCCTGTGCCCAAGACGGCGCCCCTGCCGATGGAGATCAAGCTCGCCATCCGGCTCGGTGACGATGTCCGGCTGGAGGCCATGGGGCTCAAGACCAAGGTGACGGGGGCGCTCGGTATTCGCCAGGAGCCCTCCAAGCCGCTGTCGGGCAATGGTCAGCTGGAGCTCAAGGATGGGCGCTTCAAGGCCTACGGTCAGAACCTCATCATCAAGGAGGGGCGGATCCTCTTCTCCGGCCCCATCGACCAGCCCTATCTCAACATAGAGACTTACCGGGATCCTGACACCATAGAGGACAACGTCACCGTCGGGGTCCGGGTGACGGGGCCGGCGGCCAAGCCGAAGATCACCGTCTATTCCGAGCCGCAGATGGCGCAGTCCGAGCAGCTCTCTTATCTGCTGCGTGGCAAGGGGCTGCAGACCAGTGGCGAGGATGGCGGCTTCAACGGCCTGCTGGTGGCGGGGGCTGTGAGTCAGGCGAGTGGCGTTGTCTCCAGTATCGGGGAGTCCCTTGGCATGAGCGATGTGGCACTCGACACCGCAGGGAGCGGCGACGACACCCAGGTGACACTGTCGGCCTACCTGCTGCCCGGCCTGCAGTTCCAGTACGGCGTCGGGGTGTTCAGCCCCATCGCCGAGTTCAAGCTGCGCTACGAGCTGATGCCCAGACTCTATCTGCAGGCCATGAGCGGGGTGGCCCAGGCGGTAGACATCTTCTATCGCTTCACCCTGTGAAGGGAATGAGCACGAAAACGGGAAGACATGACGGGAGGCGCAGGCCTCCCGTTTTTTATTGCGCGCTCGGCAGCAGGCAAACGGCGATAGCTGGCAATGCAGAGGGATAGCGGATTAAGACAGGCCGGAAAAGCAAAAACCCGGCGCCAGGCCGGGTTTTCTGAATGATGGTGGAGGGAGAAGGATTCGAACCTTCGAAGGCAGAGCCGTCAGATTTACAGTCTGATCCCTTTGGCCGCTCGGGAACCCCTCCACGGGGCATGACCTGATTGTTGCACTTGAATGGTGGAGGGAGAAGGATTCGAACCTTCGAAGGCAGAGCCGTCAGATTTACAGTCTGATCCCTTTGGCCACTCGGGAACCCCTCCACAAGTGCGAGGCGCATACTAACAGATCTGCCGGGGTTTTGTGAACCCCCAAGCAAAATTTTTCTATTAAAAGAATTGGATTTGTGGCCGATAACCAATGAAATCGCCATTTTTGAGAGTTATCTCATGCTGCCCAGTTCAATTCGTGATCACTTGCTCGTCGATGAGGGGCAGTTGGGGCAACGGCTTAACCGTGACCTGCAGCATGGCGACCGGGCTGATTTCCGGCTGCATCTGGCCCTGCTGACCGACGCGGTGGAGGAGCAGCCCTGGTTCGATACCAAGCCGACAGCCAGTGCCGATGCCGTGACTGGCGCGTGCACTTTGAGCTGAGGCCGCGTGCTGTGCTGGTTGCTGATGGTCAGGAGACCGATTGCAGCGCCATCAATGAGCGGCTACAGCAGGGGGGAGCATGATGGATGTGCGGCTCTGGCTGGCGCTCCAAAGACCAGCCCTGATTACGAAACCGCCGTTATTTGATGAGGCTGTCTATGACAACCTGTCACCGCTGGCGCGGGAGCGGTTGCAAGGAAAGCTGGCGGTGGTGCCGCGCCAGGGAGGATCCGCTGGTCATGCTACCGATCCTTGAGTGCTTGCAACAGGGGGTGGATACCCGTCTGCACTGGCTCGGTTGATGGTGGGCGCACTGACGTGGGTGCCACCTATTCGGTCAATCACAGGCAACAAAAAAGGCGGGATATCCCGCCTTTTTGCACGCTGTCATTTGTTCTTGAGTGCCATTGTTACGCGTCAGCTTCATCCGTTTGCGGCTGATCCTTGAGTCCGGCGTTGGCACGACGGGCAATCGGTTTTCGGTATGACGGTTGAGCTGGCGCTCCAGTTTTTGTCCCAGTTCATTGATGGCGGCGTACAGATCCTCATGCTCTGCCTGCGCAAACAACTTGCCGTTGGGAATGCCGGCGGTGGCTTCGACGATATACATCAAACGCTCTTTGGAGATGATCACATGGGGTGTGATAAGAGGCACCTGAAGACGCTCGAGCTTTTCAAAACGGGATTCAATGCGCTCGCGGATGGCTGGGGTAATGTCGATGATTTTACTGGTCATTTCGATTTTCATATTGGCCCCCTTCGGGTCGTCTTGCTTGTGTCTTCACCCTCAGATTACCCATTGGTAAAGATTGAAAATGTGATCTGCGTCACGAAACCTTCCCCTTGGCTATTCAGCAACCTATAAATTGTGAGCTTTTCCCGTTTCATGCCAAAAACCGCTTGAGCTCAGCGAAACGGGCAGGCAGTATGCGCGAATAGGATCGTTTCTGTCCCCCCTTGGCAGCGCCTTGTGTCGACCCGATGTCTGGTTTTCACCGCTCAGTCTCGCATTTTCTCTACCCACATCGTTTATCGCATCGCAAAAGGATTGCCATGCGCCGGTGGAGATATGCGCACAAACGGATATGCTTTTCTGCATGTGTCGGGGTGGATAACGTGGTTGTAGTGTTGGAGTCGTAAATGAAGCAACAAGCCACCCAGATGATGTGGTTTTATGATCGGCAGCATGAGCAGTGGAGTCTGTCTGATCATCTCTCTTGCCAGCCCTGGCAAGGGGAAGGGGCTCATCCCTGGGCCAGCCAACTGGCGCCAGAAGATGAGTCCGGTTTCGCCGATTTTCTCGCAAGACTCCACCATTCGGGCCAGCCCGGACAGTTCATCGGTCACCTCTGCGATGAGGCAGGCACAGTGCATCACGTGCTCTGGTACGGCCAATATGTGCCGGCCCAGCAGCTCTGCTGCGGCTGGCTGGCGCCCCTGGAGATGGCTCACAACGCCGCTAGCCGCGTCGAGCCGCCCGCCAGTCTGGCCCCGCCGCTTCCCCTGCTGCAAGCCCCCTTGCTGGCCCAGCTTGCGCAGGCGCTCTCCGCGAGGACGGGTCTCGATTTCTGCCATACCCTGGTCAACGAGCTTGCCCATATCCTGGGGGCCAACGCTGTCTGGCTGACGGAGCGGGTGGGCCTTGACCGGCTCAGGGTGCTGGCGAGCCACGGCATCGACTTCAAGGAGTACGCCCTGGCAGACATGCCTTGCCAGCAGCTCTATCGGGGCGCCGCCAGTGCGACCCCCATCAGCGAACCCCTGACCGGCTGTACCTGCCTGCCCCCGGGCCAGCACTACTATGCCCAGCCCCTGCTGGATCGCAGTGGCCAGATCCTGGGCCATCTTGCCCTGTTGTTCCCGAACCAGACCCAGACTGCCGATCTGGGATCCGTGCTGACCATCTTCTCGGTGCGCATGGTGGCCGAGCTGGAGCGCCTGCAGAGCGACGCCCTGATGCGGCTCTCTGCGGTGGCGTTCGAGACGCACGAAGGCATCATCATCACGGATCCGGACTTCAAGATCCTGCGGGTCAACTACGCCTTCAGCCAGATCACCGGCTTCGACAGCCAGGGGGTGATAGGCCTGCACCTTGGCAACGACCTCTGGTCCGGGCTCGGGGGGCTCGGCTATGAGCTCAACGCCCTGGATCGCTGGCAGGGTGAGACCCTGCGCCTGCACGCCGACGGTCATGTCTATCCTCAGTGGGAAATCGTCACGCCGGTGCAGGATGACAAGGGGGGCATCAGCCACTACGTCATCTTCTTCGAGGACATCTCCGAGCGTAAGGCGGCGGAGCGCCGCATCCAGGATCTCGCCTATTACGACGAGCTGACCGGTTTGCCCAATCGTCGCCAGCTCCACGAGACCCTGGCCCAGGCATTCAGCGAGGCGAGCCGGGAGCACCTGATCGGTGCCCTGCTGTTTATCGACCTCGATCACTTCAAGACCATCAACGACTCCCTCGGTCATGCCACCGGCGACTGGCTGCTCAAGGAGGTGGCCAACCGCCTCAAGCGGCTGGTGCGGCAGGGGGATTGTCTGGCCCGGCTCGGCGGCGACGAGTTCGTGTTGCTGCTGCCCGGCCTCTCCATCAGCCCGCCCCAGGCGGAGATGCAGGCCGATCTCATCGCCGAGCGGCTCATCGGCGAGATTGCCGCCCCTTACAGTCACGGGGGCCAGGTGCTGCACATCGGGGCCAGCGTCGGCATCACGCTCTTCCCCGGAAGGGAGCAGGAGGCCGGGGATCTGCTCAAGCAGGCCGACACCGCCATGTACCAGGCCAAGTCGGCGGGCCGCAAGACCCGGCGTTTCTTCGATGCCTCCATGCAGTTGCAGGCGGACAGGCGTCTGCTCATCCACAACGAGCTGCGCAGCGCCCTCAACAATCAGGAGCTGACCCTCCACTATCAGCCCCAGCACATGGTCGAAGGGGGAGACATCATAGGGGTGGAGGCGCTGATCCGCTGGCAGCCGCCGGGCCGTGCCCTGGTCTCTCCCGCCGAGTTCATCCCCATCGCCGAGGAGACGGATCTCATCGTCGATATCGGCAACTGGGTGTTGCATGAGGCCTGTACCCAATATGTCTCCTGGGAGGAGAACGGGATCCACGTGCCCCAGCTGTCGGTCAACGTCAGTGCCAAGCAGTTCCATGCCCACGATTTCGTCGATCGCATTCACGATGTGCTGGCCGCTACCGGCATGGATCCCTCCTGCCTGAACCTGGAGATCACCGAGTCAGTGGTTCTCGGTCATGCGGAGGACACCATCAGCAAGATGGCCGAGCTCAAGACCCTTGGCATCAGCTTCGCCATCGACGATTTCGGTGCAGGCTACTCCTCCCTGAGCTACCTCAAGCGGCTGCCTGCCGATGAGCTCAAGATCGACAGATCCTTCATCCAGGACATCCCCAAGGATGGCGACAACATGGCCATAGTGGAGGCGGTGATCGCCATGGCCCGTCACATGGGATTCAACGTGACGGCCGAGGGGGTGGAGTCTCGCCAGCAGCTGGAATTCCTGCAGGCGCAGGGCTGTCATTTCTTCCAGGGCTATCTCGCCTCCAAGCCGCTGCCCGTGCCCTATCTGGAGCGCTACATCAGCCGCCTGACCCGCCATGATCGCGCCGCCCCTGCCGACAAAAATAGTGTGGCGTAGCGCCCATCTTTAACGGGTAGAATGAAGGTATCTCACCACCGCCAGCGGGCGGTGGTTATGCCTCTTCTTAAGGGAGAATGCCTTTCGTGAAAGCCGTGCAGGGAATCATCTTTTCGGCGTTGTGCGTGCCAGGGCTTGTGGCACCCGTCTTTGCGCAAACCATGGAGCAGTCCCTCTATCGCGAGGGTTATGACGCCGTGCGTGCCAATGATCAGGAGCGTTTCCAGCAGATCCGCGCCCGCCTCAACCATTATCCGCTGCTGCCCTATCTGGATTACTACCAGCTGGCGTTCCGGCCCGGGGCGGCAGATTACAACGACGTGACCCGCTTCATCCGCCAGCACGGGGATACCCCCCAGTCCAACCGTCTGGAGCGTAGCTACCTCACCTACCTGGCCCAGAGCCAGCAGTGGTCCCAGTTCCTGCGCTTCTACCCGGCCAAGCCGAACTCCACCGATCTGCTCTGTATGCACTACCAGGCCCGCTATTACACAGGCCACAAGAGCGAGGCCCTGCAGGAAGCGGGCAAGCTCTGGCTGACTGGCCAGTCCAGGCCAGATGCCTGCGATCCCCTGTTCCAGCTCTGGCAGCAGGCGGGTCTGCGCACCCAGGATAAGATCTGGCAGCGGATGAACCTGGCCTTCGAGGCGCAGAACCCCAATCTCATCCGCCACCTCGGCGCCCAGCTGGGGGGCAGTCTGAAACCCTATGGGGATCAGATGATAGCCCTGTTTGATCAACCGGCCAGGGCGATGAACCCGGCTTCCTTCTCGACGGCGCCGCCGTCGAGACAGCTGCTCTCCCTCGGGCTGGCCCGCTATGCCAACGAGCAACCCGAGCCCGCCCTGCGACAACTTGGGGAGATGAAGCGTCGCTTCGGCCTGAACCAGGCCGAGGTCGCTCGGGTGGAGCGGGCCGCCGCCCGCCGCCTGCTGCTTGACAGATCCCTCGCCCAGCGCAACTGGCTGGATGCGACCCTGGTGCGGATGAAGGATGCCGAGCTGGTGGAGCTGCGGGCACGCCTCGCCATCTGGGAGCAGGATTGGCGCGGCCTCGAGGGCTGGGTCAAGCGGATGCCCATGGCACTGCAGAAGGAGGATCGCTGGCGCTACTGGCTGGCGCGCTCCCTGGAGGTGCAGGGCCGGCAAAAACCGGCGCGGGAGCTCTATCTCGAGACCGCCAACCTGCGCGGCTTCTATGGCTTCATGGCGGCGCAGCGCACCGGGGTGCCCTATCGTATCAAGAACCAGAGCGTGGGGCACAAGGTGCCGGACTGGCGTACCGCCAGCAGCCGCTGGCCTTTCCTGGTGCGGGTGCGTGAGCTGCTGGCGATGAACGAGATCACGGCGGCGCGCTCTGAGTGGATCCACAACATGGATCGCAATCCTGTGGCCCAGCGCCTGGAGTTCGGTCATATCGCCCTCAACCAGGGCTGGCACGAGCTGGCGATCCTCTCCAGCATCCGGGCCGAGGCCTGGGATGCGATCGACTTGCGCTTCCCCTTGCCCCTCAAGCGCACCTTCTCCCAGATGGCGCAGGAGCGCACCATGAACACCAGCCTGCTCTACGCCATCTCCCGTCAGGAGAGCGCCCTCTATCCGCTGGCGCAGTCGCCGGTCGGGGCACGTGGCCTGATGCAGCTGATGCCGGCGACTGCCAAGGAGACGGCCGCCAAGCTGGGTGTACCCTATCGCAATGAGCAGCAGCTGTTCGATCCCACCATGAACATCCGCCTCGGCAGCGCCTACCTCAAGCGGCTGCTGGACGTCTATGACGGCAACCGGATCCTGGCGGCGGCGGCCTACAATGCGGGCCCTGGCAGGGTCAAGCGCTGGCGGGATCAGAGCACCAACAAGCCGATGGATGTCTGGGTGGAGAGCATCCCCTATAGAGAGACGCGCAACTATGTCCAGAACGTGCTCTCCTTCGATCTCATCTACCAGCACAAGTTGCAGCAGCCCCTGCGTTTCATGTCGGAACGCGAGCTCAATCACGCCTATTGAGGACAGAGGCAGTCGCGTCAGTGACTGCCTTCCCATTCTTGCCTCAGAATGGTTATCATCCCTTAAGCTTTGTTACAAAAGGAAACCTGTCAGGTGATCGGGCGCCGCGTCTTGGTCTGACTGGTTCGATATAATGCCCGATCAACACAGACAGGCTTCCCCAACAAAGGAATTGAGAGTGGCAACGATCAAAGACGTATCTCAGCTGGCGAATGTGTCCATTTCGACGGTGTCGCGAGTCATCAACAACACGGCGCAGGTTGCCCCCGAGAAGCGCGAGGCCGTGCTCGCGGCCATGAAGGAGCTGAGTTTCCGTCCAAACAGCTTCGCCCAGGCCCTGGTCAGCAAGCGTTCCAACTGCATCGGTGTCCTGGTTGGGGACCTCTGTGGCGGCCCCTTCTTCGCCCAGATGATGCGTGGCATCGAGAGCATGGTCGACAAGGCGAACAAGTTCACCATAGTGGTCTCCGGCAACCACGACGCTGCCCGGGAGCGTCACGCCATCCAGGCACTGCTGCAACGCCAGTGTGACGCCCTGATCCTGCACAGCAAGGCGCTGCCGGACGAGGAGCTGAGCGAGCTGGCGTCGGGGTCCACCCCCATCGTCTTTATCAATCGTCAGGTGCCGGGCTGCGAGGAGCGCTGCGTCTGGCTCGACAACCAGGCGGGCATCACCACCGCCTGTCAGCACCTGCTGGACGCGGGGCACAGCCGGATCGCCTTCATCACCTCGGATGACGAGGAGTTCGTCGATGGCCAGCAGCGGATGGCTGGTTATCGCTTCGCCCTGCAACGGGCCGGCATCGAGCTGGATCCCGCCCTCATCGGTCGCGCCTTTGCCGACGAGAAGGGGGGCTATGTGGCCATGAGCGAGCTGCTGGAGCGCGGCGTTCCCTTCACGGCCGTGCTAGGCTTCAACGATGCCATGGTGGCGGGGGCCATCTCCTGCCTGCTGGAGCGGGGCTACAAGATACCGCAACAGGTCTCTGTGGTCGGCTTCGACGACATACCCTATGCCCGTTACATCTATCCCAAGCTTACTACTGTGCGTTACCCCATCGAGGAGATGGGAGAGCGGGCCGCCGAGCTCGCCTTGCGACTGCTGGATCACAAGCCGGTAGAGGGCCTGGCGCTCAAGTTTGAAGCTGAACTGGTGCGTCGGGAGTCCGTGGCCTGAGCCATGAGGTTGGCCCCAAGCGGGCCAGCTTTTTTGTCAAACAGTGAAAGCGCTTTCAGAAATCCTTTTCAACTGTGATCCGCTTCAAAGCTTTTTGACCGCGCTGCCACTAGGATAGGCCCACGAATTAGGAGCGTGCGCTCCCGATTTTCCCGCTGTGGGAGGTAACCGGTTCATCCGGCTATTTCCTTCGTTACTTTCGACGGTCATCATGGATGGCCGTTTTTTTTTGTCAGGATTTTGCCAATGACGACCGAACATGAGTATCAGACGGGAATAGTGGGAGCAGGTTGGTTGGGGTTGCCCCTGGCCAGAGCGTTGCAGGCGCAGGGTCAATCCGTCGCCGTGACGGTCAGCTCCCTTGAGAAGGCCACCCGGTTGCGTGACGGGGGCATTGCGGCCTGGCCGCTCCTGCTGACCCCGGACATGGCGGGTCCGCTGCCCTTTCGCTGCCGTGATCTGGTGATCTGTGTGCCCCCCAGCAAGACCGAGGACTACCCGGCGTCGGTGGCACGGCTGTGCCAGCTGGCCAGGGAGGCAGGGGTTGGCAAGGTGCTCTTTATCAGCGCGACCTCGGTGTGGGCGCCAGGGCAGGGGGAGGATGAGATCCCGAGCCCGGCCAGCGCCAGGGGAGAGCGGATGCGAGCGGCAGAGCGCGCGGTCCAGGAGGGCGGCTTCGCCTGCGCCATGGTGCTGCGCCCGGCCGGCCTCTACGGCCCGGACAGGCACCCCGGCCGTTTCCTCGCGGGCAAGACGCTGGCGGGGGGGGGGCAGGCGGTGAACCTGGTGCATCTGGACGACGTGGTGGCGGCCTGCCAGCTGATGTTGGCGGCGGGGCAGGAGGGGGATGCCTACAACCTGAGCGCCCCGGTACATCCGCGCCGGGAGCAGCTCTATCCCTTCGCGAGTCGTCTGCTTGGGCTGGCGCCCCCGCAGTTCATCGAGCCCGCCGGCGTCTTTGCACCCATAGAGGGACAGCGCATCTGCCAGCGACTGGGTTTCGTCTACCGCTGGCCGGATCCGGCCCATTGGTTTGCCGAGCAGGCCACCTTGCAAGGCTGAGTCCGGATGGGCTTCAACCTGGTCTCCTTTGCATGGGGTTGGGCACGGGAGCCCCGTGCGGCGCGGGTTCGCTCGGCAATTGAGGTTTGCCAAGGGCGGGATCGCCCCCTATCATGCCGCCATCCATATAGAGAGAGCGGTAATGATGGAAGAGACAAAGCGTCATCCCGATGGGGAGCTGTTGCTGAGAACCCTGGCGATGCCAGCCGATACCAACCCCAATGGCGATATCTTCGGGGGGTGGATCATGTCCCAGATGGATATAGGTGGGGGCATCATGGCCAAGGAGCTGGCAAAAGGACGCATCTGTACCGTCTCGGTGGAGGGCATGACCTTCCACAGTCCGGTCAAGGTGGGCGACGTGGTGTGTTGCTATGGTCGCTGCCTGAAGGTCGGGCGCAGCTCCATGCGCCTCAAGCTGGAGGTCTGGGTCAAGCCGGTGCTGCGGGAGAATGAAGCCCAGCGTTACTGCGTGACGGAAGGGGTCTTTACCTACGTGGCCATCGACGATCAGGGCAAATCCCGTCCCGTTCCGGTCTGAATCTGCTCAGATGAGCCGGGCGTTGATGATGGATATTTCCTGCTCAAGCCCGGTTTTTTGCCGTATCATGCGTTCCAGCATCTCTTCCGAGCCGACGCACTGATCCGTGTCGAACAGGCAGAGATCGCACTGGGGATCCCGTCTGATCTGATAGACGGTGGAAAGCTCCACTTGATGACAGGTTCCTTGTTGATCATAAAATGTCACGCGGTACTGGTGCTGTCTCGCCATTGCGGGATCCCTCATGGATGAGTCGGGCCGGACACGAATAATGAGACTAGTCGGCGTCCATGACCTCTGTGAGGATCATGGCGCCTTGCAGAGGCAGGTGATTGTTAGCCAATGAAAAATAGTTATCGGATTCTGGGGACTTCCCTGCTGACGCTGGGACTGGTTGGCTGTTTCGAGGTGCCGGATCAGGATCACCTGGTCACGGCGGCGGGCATAGTGCCCGGCGTCGATTGCCAGAAGCCCCCCCTGGTGGCGCTGGCCACCACCGCCTTGCCCCGCGAGTTTGGCATCACCGTCTGGAATCTCTACAAGGGGCAGCGCAAGAACTGGCGCGAAGGGCTGGACGAATATGCCAAGTCCCAGGATCTGGTGCTGCTGCAGGAGTCGGCGACCCGGCCCGAGATGCTGCAATGGCTGCGTGCCGGCGACTTCCAGTGGCAGCAGTTGCAGGCGTTCACCCAGGGTGGTGTCTCCTTCGGTGTCATGACGGTGGCCAAGACGCCGCAGGCCTTCGTCTGTGGCGTGCGCTCCCCCGAGCCGCTGCTGCGCATCCCCAAGTCCGGTCTGGTGAGCCTCTACCCCTTGCAGGGGGATCCTGACGGCGTGCTGGTGGTCAACCTGCATGCGGTCAACTTCGAGCTGGGGATGGCCACCTTCCGCGAACAGCTCAACGATCTGACCGCGTTGATCCATCGTCATCAGGGCCCGGTCATTCTGGGGGGAGACTTCAACACCTGGAGCGACAAGCGCGAGTTCTGGTTGAACAAGCTGGTCGGCGAGCTTGGCCTGCAGGAGGCCATCCCTGTGCCCGACTTGCGCCGTACCGCCTTTGGCCGTCCCCTGGATCACCTCTACTACCGCAACCTGGACCTGGTGGAGGTGAGCTCACCGGCCACCGATGCCTCGGATCACAATCCCATCATGGCGCGGTTCGCGGCCCAGGCCATCACCCCCTGAGGTTTGATGGATTGCAGGTAAAAAAATACCCCGCACTCGCGGGGTATTTTTTTATGCGGTGATAAGCAATCAGCTGTTGTTCTTCACGAACAGGGTCAGCTCCTGTCCCGGCTTGAGGTAGTCGCTCTTGCCGAGCTGATTCCAGCGCATCACGTCGTTGACGGCGACCTGGAAGCGGGCGGCGATGGAGGAGAGGGAATCCCCGCGACGCACCTGATAGACCATGGACTTGTTGCTGCCCTTGCCCTGCTTGGGCCAGACCACCAGCTTCATGCCCGGTTTCAGGGCTGACTTGGCGCTCAAACCGTTCCACTTGGCCAGATCGGCGTGGGTCACCCCGTGGGCCTGGCTGATGCTCCACAGATTGTCGCCCGAACGCACCTGATACTGGATCTTGCTGCCACTGCGGCTGGCCAGTTGCTGGGGCTTGCTGCGGGTGACCTGGCTCGCGGTGCCGCCGTTGGGGATCACCAGGCTCTGGCCACGGCGCAGATTGTTGCCGCGCAAATTGTTGGCCAGCTTGAGCTGCTGCACGCTCACCCCGTGATTCTGGGCGATGCGGGAGAGGGTATCGCCGCTGGTGACCTGATAGGAGCGCACACCACGGGTACGTTCACGCTGAGGCAGATCGGCCAGGGCCAGCTCCAGGGTGTCGGCGTACTCGATGGGTACCAACAGGTTGTAGGGGCCCCGGGGCGAGGTCATGCCACGCTTGAGTGCGGGATTGAGGGCCTTGAGCTGGGAAGCGGAGACGCCTGCCAGCTGCGCCGCCACGTTCAGATCGATCTGGCCACCCGTGTTGATGGTCCGCAACTGCGGCTTGTTGGCCAGCACCGGCAGGGTGACATTGTATTTGTCCGCATTGCGGATCATGTCGGCCATGGCCAGGATCTTGGGCACATACATCCGGGTTTCACGGGGCAGATCCAGCGACCAGTAATCGGTCGGCCGACCGGCCTTCTGATTGCGGATGATGGCGTTGCGTACCCGGCCTTCACCGGCATTGTAAGCGGCCAGCGTCTGCAGCCAGTCACCGTCGAAGAAACGGTTCAGGTACTCCAGATAGTCCAGTGCGGCATTGGTTGACGCCAATACATCGCGGCGGCCGTCATACCAGTTGTCGTGGCGCAGGCCGAAGTTCTTGCCGGTAGCCGGAACGAACTGCCAAAGACCCACCGCATTGCTGCGGGAGCGGGCATTGGGATCGAACATGCTCTCGATCATGGGGATGGTAATAAGCTCCATTGGCAGCTCACGCCGTTCGATTTCCTCTACCATCAGATACAGGTAGGGCTCAGCCCGGCTGGCAATGGTCGCCATATGCTTATCATTACGCAGTAACCAATCACGCTGCTGGCGGACACGGGCATTTTCGTGCGCGAGTCCAGCTGCATATCATCGCTGATACGCACCCACAGGTTATCCGTGTCATCCAGTTCTTCAATCTGTTCATCGCCGAACAGGAAGCGCGCTGAATGTTTTTTGTATGTTTTCTTGCTGACTTGGGGGGATTTGATCGGCTCGATTGCCGTTACCGCCCGGTCATCCTGATGGTTCAGGTTTTGACAGCCGCTGAGAAACAGCGCCGCCAATAAGGCCGTTCGTAGCTTCATCTCGCTCAGGTCATCTCTTGAAAAACAGCTCGCATCATAAGGGGCAATGGCCCCCTGATCAAGGTTTGTTCAAAAAACGTCCTTCCAGCCCCTCAGTACGGTGAAGGTATCCTCTGGATTTTCCAAGCATTTAAGGGCGTATTTCTCTCAGCAGAAAATTTCACTGAGTCCTCATTGCAGCGCAGAAAAACATTGAAATGCCGCTCATCCCCCAGGCATGAGGGTAGACTCGGCAAGCCCTGCTGACGCAGCTTGCTGATCACCCCGATCCGCCGCTGGATCGCCAGGTTGTCCGGCTCGACCGCGTGGGCGAAACGCAGGTTGGAGAGGGTGTATTCATGGGCACAATAGAGGAGGGTGTCATCGGGCAGGGCCGCGAGCCGCTGCAAGGATCCGTACATCTGGGCGGGGCTGCCCTCGAACAGGCGGCCACAGCCGGCACTGAAGAGGGTATCACCACAAAACAGCATGCCATGGCCGTGATAGGCGATGTGGCCCAGGGTATGACCGGGGATGTGGAGGACATCCAGGCTCAGTCCGTGCCAGTTGATCTGATCGCCGTCATCGAGCCACTGGCCGTGATGATCCGGCATGGGGTCATGTTTGGGGCCATAGAGGCGGGCATGAGGGAAATGATGGAGCAGATCCGTGACGCCGCCCACATGGTCGCGATGATGGTGGGTCAGCAGGATGGCGTCGAGCTCAAGCCCGAGCGTCTCGAGCCGCTCCAGCACGGGGGTTGCCTCGCCCGGATCCACGACCAGGCAGTGATTTTCGTGTCGGATCAACCAGATGTAGTTGTCGCTGAAGGCGGGAACTGTGATGACGCTATACATGGGTCGGCTTCTCTTTGTGTTCTCTTTGTGGAAGGGATCTTATATAACAAGATGGCATTCGCACCCCGGATTGGTCCCATTATGCAGCTGGCACGTACCGAACAACAGATCGCGATCCCGACCAGCTGGTCGGCACTGCCCATGGGTGACTGGGTGGCGGCCGAGATCCAGGAGCGGCTCGACAACTGGTGCCCTCATTTGTTTGGCTACCATCTGCTGAAAATTGGCGCCCTGAGCGCCGAGCTCTCCTGCGGCAGTTCCACCATTCGCCACCAGCTGGGTGTCGCCCCCGGCGGGCGTCTGCTGGATATCAAGGGCGATCCCCTTGCCTTGCCGATCCGCACCGCCAGCGTGGATGCCTGCCTGCTCGCCCATTGCCTCGATTTCTCGCCGGATCCGCACCAGGTGCTGCGTGAAGCCGAGCGGGTGCTGACCGATGACGGCTGGCTCATCGTCAGTGGCTACAACCCCACCAGCCTGGTCGGTTTGGGTCATTACCTGCCTTTCATGCGACAACACCTGCCCTGGTCGGCGCGCATGTTCACCCCGGCCCGGGTGACCGACTGGTTGCAACTACTGGGGTGCGAGGTGATGTTTGACGATCGCTTCGGCTTCTCCTTCATGGGGAAGCAGAGCCGGATCGGCTGGTGGCGGGAGAGTGTGGGGCGGGATTACTGCAGAGCCTTTGCCTCTGTCTATGTGATAGCCGCCCGCAAGCGGCGTTTCCCCGTCACTCCGGTGCGCCGTCGCTGGCGCCTGCCGGAGTCGATGGCGGCGCCTGGCATGGCGCGCCAGGGCTGGTGACCAGCCTGTCCCGGCAGACCGCTTGCTGTTCCTTTCGTTAATAGAAAAGCATAGGCCTGGCATGGCGCGTCAGGGCTGGTAACCCGTGTCTTCGGCGAGCTGTTTGCCGCTGGCGGCATCCCGGGCCAGCACGTCGCAGCGTTCGTTTTCAGGGTGACCTGAGTGACCCTTGACCCAGAGCCATTCGATCTGGTGGCGCGCCACTTCCGCATCCAGCGCCTGCCAGAGATCGACATTCTTGACCGGTTGGCGACTGGCGGTCATCCAGCCTTTCTTCTTCCAGCCGATGATCCACTGGGTGATCCCCTGGCGCACATACTGGCTGTCGGTAGTCAGGCGAACCTGGCAGGGTTCGTTCAGGGTGCGCAGTCCCATGATGGCGGCCATCAGCTCCATCCGGTTGTTGGTGGTCAGCCGATAGCCCCCTGCCAACTCCTTGCGGTGCTTGCCATAGACCATGACGGCGCCATAGCCGCCGGGGCCCGGATTGCCGAGGCAAGAACCATCCGTATACAAATCAATCTTTTTTAGCATGTGTCTTGGGGTAAACTAGCGAATAAAACCGAAGTTTGACATGGATTCGATCATGAGCACACCCCAACTGAATCGCCAGATCATTCTGGATACTGAAACCACAGGTATGAACACGGCTGGCGGCCCCATCTATCAGGGTCACCGCATCATCGAGATCGGCTGTGTGGAGGTGATCAACCGCAAGCTGACGGGCAACCATTTCCATGTCTACATCAAGCCGGATAGGCTGGTGGACCCCGAGGCCATCCAGGTGCACGGCATCACCGACGCCTTCCTGGCGGACAAGCCTTCCTTTAGCCAGATAGCCGACGACTTCATCGCCTTCATCCGCGGTGCCGAGATCATCGCCCACAACGCCCCCTTCGACGTGAGCTTCATGGACTATGAGTTCAGCAAGCTCGGCCTCGGCTTCAAGACGGCGGACATCTGCGGCATCACGGATACCCTGGCGATGGCGCGGGATCTCTTCCCCGGCAAGCGCAACAACCTGGATGTGCTGTGCGATCGCTACGGCATCGACAACTCCCACCGTACCCTGCACGGGGCCTTGCTTGATGCGGAGATCCTGGCGGATGTCTACCTGCTGATGACGGGTGGCCAGACCAAGCTCAATCTGGCCAGCGAGAGCAACGAGAATGACAGCAACCAGGACACCGGGATCCGCCGGCTGGAGAGCAACCGCGCCCGCCTCAAGGTAGTGCGCGCTAGCGACGAGGTGGTCGCCGTCCATGAGGCCAGGCTGGATCTGGTGCAGAAGAAAGGGGGAGCCTGCCTGTGGCGGCAATGAGTTCGCTCTGGGGGGGCCTGCTGCTGCTGACCTCCCTCTCCGGCATGGCCAACGAGGTGTTTGCCCCCTCCGACATTCCACTGCTCGACAACCGCTTTCGCATCGATTACGGGGTCAAGGAGATCACCTTCATCATCAAGCGCAAGCCGGGCACGCCGTCGGTGATCCTGGTGCGGCCGGATGGTAGCAAGCTCTATGTGGGCAAGGTGACGCCGCCGGATGTGGGCTGGCTGACGCAGCAGGATCAGGATCTCATCACGGTGCGCAACCCCATGCCCGGCCCCTGGCAGGCCATCGGCGAGGTGGACCCCGACAACAGGGTGCGCCTGCTCACCGACATCCGGCTCGAGAGCGAACCGCTGCCGGCCCGCCTCTATCAGGGAGAGCGGGTCAAGCTGCAGTCCAGGTTGCTGATCGATGGAGCGGCGCCGGGGGCGGGCTACTACCTCTCCGATCTCGGCATGACGGTGAAGCTGCAACAGTTCAACGACGCCGCCCAGAGTGGGGAGCCCATCGTCGAGGAGACCCTTGGACATTATTTGGATGATGGCAAGGGGCTCGACGAGGTGCCCGGGGATGGCATCCTGACCGCCGAGGCGGTGCTGGACGTGCCGGCAGGCAAGTATCGCGCCCTCTACAGCAGTGGCAATCAGGTCTTCTCCCGTGCCCAGTCCCAGCAGGTGCTGCTCTTCCCCTGGCCGCTGAGCTACACCCTGGATGCCCCTTCCGGCGACATTGGGGCCAGGCTCTCCTTGCTCATCGATGCCGACGAGCTGGATCCGGCCTCAGTGGTGATCCAGGGCAAGGCCATCGACAGCGCAGGGGTCGGCATGGCCTTCAATGCAGTGGCAACCGAGCCCCGCCTTGGGGTCGATCTCTCCGCCCTCAAGGCGGCGGGTCAGTACAGGGTGGAGGCGACCCTGTTTGGCACCACCCGACTCGGCCGCGAGGTGCAACTGCAACTGCCGGTCAAGTCGTTCACCATAATGCCGCCACCGGCGCCCACCCCGTCAGCGGCATCTCCCACTTCGGCGGCGGTACCGACCAAGGCCAAGTTTGAGGAGCGGGAGAGCCCGGTCTGGTTGCCCTGGGCCCTGGGAGGCGGCGGCCTGCTGCTGCTCCTGCTGGGGGCGGGTGGCTTCATCCTGCTGCAAAAACGCCGCACCCTGCACAAGGCGATGGCGGCCCAGAAGGCGCAAAGCGAGGCTGCGGCCCCGGCGGCGCAGGCGCCCAAGCTGGATCTCAATCTGCCAGAGCAGTAGCTCGCGCTCAATGCAAAGAAGCCGCCCTGTGGGCGGCTTCTTCATGATGGCGAGGTGGCTGCTCGTTGGACACCCCTATCTCAGTGGGCGCCGATATAGATGTCTTTGTACTGCTCGCGGATCTCGAGGAACTTCTCCAGGTTGGCCAGCATCAGATCCACCAGCAGGGGATCGAAGTGCTCTCCCTTCTCTGCTCTGATCAGCGCCAGCACCTGCTCCAGTGGCCAGGCCTGCTTGTAGCAGCGATCCGACCCCAGGGCATCGAACACGTCCGCCAGCGCGACTATGCGCCCCTCCAATGGGATGGCATCCCCTTTAAGTCCGCGGGGGTAGCCGGTGCCGTTCCACTTCTCGTGATGGTTGCCAGCTATGGTGGCCCCTATCTGGAACAGCGCGAGATCGCTGCCGGAGAGCATGTCCTGCCCTAGCTGGGCGTGGGTCTTCATGATCTCCCACTCATCCGGAGTGAGCTTGCCCGGCTTGTGCAGTATGGCATCCGGGATCCCCACCTTGCCGATGTCGTGCAGGGGAGAGGCGCGCTTGATGAGCTCGCACCTGTCTTCGTTCATGTCGAGCAACTGGCAGAACAGCTCGGTGTAGAGCGCCACCCGCTTGACGTGCAGGCCGGACTCCTTGGAGCGACTCTCCACCAGTTCGCCGATGCGGTAGATGATCTCGCGCTGGTTGTCGCCGATGACCTCGTTGAGCCGGATGTTCTCCAGCGCCACTATGATGTTCTCGGTGAACAGGCTCAGCAGGCCGGTATCCATCTGGCTGAGGGGGCGAGTGGTCTCGATGTGGAACAGCAGGTGGTGACGGGGGTTCTGGCAATAGAGCACCATCTGGTTGCCATCGTAGACGTTGGCGCCCTTGTCCATGGCGCTGCGCAGTATGGCTGGCGCCTCACTGAGGCGCAGGGCCGGGCCCTCGCTGAGCAGGGGTTCCAGCACCTGGTCCCGCACCTCGTAGGCCAGATGCTTCACATCATAGATCTGGGACTCTTCCAGGTTGAGCAGGGCGCTGAGCTGGGTCTGGGCCCCTTCGACGAACTGCCGCAGTGCCCGTTGCTCGAAGATCCCCTTGGAGGCCTCGATGACCTTTTCCAGCCCCTGGCGATTGCTCTCCAGGGTGCGAATGTCCCGGTAGGAGCGCAGGCTGGCGCGCAGCAGGGTGCGCAGCTTCTGGGAGGTGAGCTCCGTCTTGTCCTTGTAGTCGTTGATGTCGTAGTTGGTGACGACGTCGTCTTCCGGGGCCTGACCGGGTTGGCCGGTCCGCAGCACTATGCGCACCATCTTGTTTTGCAGTTCGTCGCGCACGAACTTGACCACCTCCAGACCGGCGTGATCGGCTTCCATGACCACATCGAGCAGCAGCAGGGCGACATCCGGGGTGACGGCGAGCAGGGCCTTGGCTTCGGCGGCGGAATAGGCGTGCAGAAAATCGATGGGCTTGCCGTCGAATTCAAACTTGCTCAGGGTAATCTTGGTGATGCGATGCACCTCGGGTTCATCGTCCACTATCATCACCTTCCAGCCGGCGGGTCGCGGTGCTGTTTGGGGCAGGTCTTCATCGTCAATTATCAGGATTTGATCATCCATTACGCAATCCTGTGTGTGATCCTGTGCTTACCTTAACCGCTTCATTCAAGTTAGGAAACGGATTGATATCCAAAATATGATCCAGCTGGTTGCTCTTTCTCCATCCGGGGTTGCCGGGCAGATGCCAGCATGAAAAACGCCTCCACGAGGGAGGCGTTTTGGCATTCATGGCATCAGGCTGCCCTGTGATAGGCGGACGCTTCAAACAGCGCCTTGTTGGCCACCAGATCGATGGGGTCGAAGTCATCGACGTTGATGGTGCGCAGGCGGCTCTCTTCGGCACGGCGCAGCAAGTCGGCCTCGGTCTGGTTGATGACGCCAAGGGCCAGGCCGGCGTCTGCCACCTTGTCCAGCTGGGTGAAGGGACGCTTGCGGCCCTCTGCTTTGCACACCTTGTCAAACAGCGGCTCGGCGGTCAGCACGTCATCGAGGGCCTGCTCCAGCAACCCGAAGGGGTTGCCCTCTTCGCGGGTGAGGTACTGCCCTTCGGCCAGACGGTCGCGGGTGGCGCTCGGGGTCTGCAGCAGACGGGCAACCTGGCTGTCCAGCTTGTCGGAGGGACGCTTCATGTCGCGACCCAGCGGCAACACTATGACGCGCAGGGCCAGGCCAATCCAGCGATTCGGGAAGTTGCGCAGCAACTCGTCGATGGCTTCTTGTGCCTTGAACATGGCGTCTTGCAGCGCCCAGTGCAGCAGCGGCAGGTCGGCCTGCTGGCGTCCCTCATCCTGATAGCGCTTGAGGGCGCTGGAGGCAAGATAAAGCTGGCTCAGCACGTCGCCCAAGCGGGCGGAGACCCGCTCCTTGCGCTTGAGCTCGCCACCCAGGGTGCCCATGGCCATGTCGGACAGGAAGGCCAGGTTGGCACTGAGGCGCGAGAGCTGCTGGTAGTAGCCCTTGGTCTGATCCCTGTAGGGGGCGGAGGCGAAGCGGGCGCCGGTCAGGCCCAGCCAGAAGCTGCGCACCAGGTTGCTGATGGCAAAGCCCACATGGCTGAACACCGCCTTGTCGAACTGCTTGAGGGCTACTTCCTGATCCGGATGGCTGGCGGCCAGCATCTCCGGCAGCACGTAGGGATGGCAGCGGATGGCACCCTGACCGTAGATGATCATGCTGCGGGTCAGTATGTTGGCACCCTCAACGGTGACCGCGATGGGGGCACCCTGATAGCCACGGGCCAGGTAGTTGTTCGGCCCCATGCAGATGGCCTTGCCGCCGTGGATGTCCATGGCATCTATGATGCACTTCTGGGCACGGTCGGTGAGGTGGTACTTGACGATGGCGGAGATGACGGACGGCTTCTCCCCCAGATCGATGCCGGTCACCGTCAGCTTGGCGGCGGCACCCATGATGTAGGCGTTGCCGCCGAGGCGCGCCAGCGGCTCTTCGATGCCTTCCATCTTGCCGATGGGCAACTTGAATTGGCGACGGATGCGGCTGTAAGCACCGGTGGCCAGGGCCAGCATCTTGACGCCGCCCGTGCTATTGGAGGGCAGGGTGATGCCGCGACCGACCGACAGGCACTCCACCAGCATGCGCCAGCCCTGACCGGCCATGGCCGGGCCGCCGATGATGAAGTCCAGCGGCACGAACACATCGTTACCCTTGGTCGGCCCGTTCTGGAACGGCACGTTGAGGGGGAAGTGACGGCGGCCTATCTCGACGCCCTTGATGTCGGTGGGGATCAGGGCACAGGTGATGCCAAGCTCCTCTTCCTCACCCAGCAGGTGATCCGGGTCGCGCAGCTTGAAGGCCAGCCCCAGCACAGTCGCGATAGGGGCCAAGGTGATGTAGCGCTTGTTCCAGGTCAGGCGCATGCCGAGCACCTCTTCCCCTTCCCATTCGCCTTTGCAGACAATGCCGAAGTCGGGGATGGAGCCCGCATCCGAACCCGCTTCCGGGCTGGTCAGGGCGAAGCAGGGGATCTCCTTGCCGACGGCCAGGCGCGGCAGGTAGTGGTCTTTCTGCTCTTCGGTGCCGTAGTGTTGCAGCAGCTCGCCCGGGCCCAAGGAGTTGGGCACGCCGACGGTGGAGGCGAGCACGGCGCTGGCGCCGCACAGTTTTTGCAGCACGCAGGACTGGGCGTAGGCGGAGAACTCCAGGCCACCGTACTTCTTCTTGATGATCATGGCGAAGAACTTGTGGTCCTTCAGGTACTGCCACACCTCGGGGGAGAGGTCGGCCCGCTCGTGGGTCACTTCCCAGTCGTTGACCATGCGGCACACGTCTTCAACCGGGCCGTCCATGAAGGCCTGCTCTTCGGCTGACAGAACGCTGACCGGAATGGTGTGCAGTTTCTTCCAGTTCGGGTTGCCGGCAAAGAGATCCGCTTCCCACCAGGTGGTACCCGCCTCTATGGCTTCCTTCTCGGTGCGGGACATCTCCGGCATGATGGACTTGTAGATCTTGAACAGGGGTTTGGTCAGCTGGTTGCGACGAAACTCCACCAGGTTGAGCGGGATGGCTATCACCGCGAACAGCACCCACACCAGCAGGGGCACATGGCCATAGAGGGCGCCGGCGACCAGGGCGGCGGCCGTGGCAAGCGTGGAGGTGAACAGTGACGCCCGGCGGTAAGCCATGGCGCCGATCACCAGGATCACCCCGAACAGAGTGAGGGTCGTCGTCATTTTTCGCTCCTTGCATGAGTTGCCGAAGTTGGGGAAACGTGGGTTAACTGATCCAGAGGTCTGACCTGTTGGATGTGGCCCCTGTTGTAATTCATACGCACAAAATTATCAAGATGTTTACAAGCTTGTTACCTTGACACCGTGATCGGCCTAACGTACCGGGGCCGCATCTTGGCGGGCGGGGGGCGACGATTGGATTGGCTTGTGCGACAATGCAAAACCCTATGTTGGACGATACAAAGAGACATCAGACGCCATGTACCAAGAACTTATCCGCAATGAATTGACCGAAGCTGCCGGCGTGCTCCAGGCCTTTCTGGCCGATGAGCAAAATCTGAAGAACATAGAGGCGGCCGCCAAACTGCTGGCTGACTCTTTCAAGGAAGAGGGCAAGGTGCTCTCCTGCGGCAACGGCGGCTCCCACTGCGACGCCATGCACTTTGCCGAAGAGCTGACCGGCCGCTATCGCGAGAACCGCCCTGGCTATGCCGGCATCGCCATCTCCGATCCCAGCCACCTCTCCTGCGTCTCCAACGACTTTGGCTATGACTATGTCTTCTCCCGCTACGTGGAAGCGGTGGGTCGTCGTGGTGACGTGCTGCTCGGTATCTCCACCAGCGGCAATTCCGGCAACATCCTCAAAGCCATCGAGGCTGCCCGCGCCAAGGGCATGAAGGTCATCGCCCTGACCGGCAAGGACGGTGGCAAGATGGCGGGTCTGGCCGATGTCGAGATCCGGGTGCCGCACTTCGGCTATGCCGACCGCATCCAGGAAGTGCACATCAAGATCATTCACATCCTGATCCAGCTGGTCGAAAAAGAGATGGCCAAGTAATCAGAGAAAGAGGGCGGGTGGGGCTGCCGGGGGGCCGATGAGCGATCCTGGCGCCTCGCATCCAGCTTGAGTTCGCTGATTGACGCAGAGATGATCAATTAATTCAGGGAGTGGACTGGACATGTGCGAACTGCTCGGCATGAGCGCCAATGTGCCGACCGACATCTGCTTCAGCTTTACCGGGCTGATGCTGCGGGGCGGCAAGACGGGCCCCCACAAGGATGGCTGGGGGATCACCTTCTACGAGGGGCGAGGCTTTCGCACCTTCAAGGATCCCGAACCCAGTGCCCAGTCACCCATCGCCAAGCTGGTGCAGGCGCTGCCCATCAAGAGCCGCGCCGTGGTCAGCCATATCCGGCAGGCCAACCGGGGATGCGTGTCGCTGGAGAACACCCACCCCTTTACCCGCGAGCTGTGGGGACGCTACTGGACCTTTGCCCACAACGGCCAGCTGACCGGCTACAAGGGGTTGCGGACCGGGCGCCACCGTCCTGTGGGGGACACCGACAGCGAGCACGCCTTCTGCTGGCTGCTCGACAGGCTGGAGCAGAAATACCCCAAGCGTCCGGCCAATTTCCCCGCCATGTTTCGCTATCTCGCGACCCTGTGCGACGAGCTGCGCGGACTCGGGGTATTCAACATGCTGCTGTCGGATGGGGAGTTCGTGATGACCTATTGCAGCAACAACCTCTACTGGCTGACCCGCCGGGCCCCCTTTGGCGAGGCCCGTCTGCTGGATGAAGATGTGGCCATCGACTTCCAGAGCGAGACCACCCCGAATGACGTGGTGACCCTGATAGCCACCCGCCCGCTCACCGGCAATGAGAGCTGGGTGAAGATGGCGCCCGGGGAGTTCTGCCTGTTCAGGCTGGGTGAGCTGGAATACGGCAATGCAGCCAAGCTGCTGACCCGCCAATAAAAAAATACCAGGGTAGAATCCTACCCTGGTTCTTCGCAGCAGCCATACAGGCAAAAAGGGATGAGAGAGGTGTTGCTGAGCCGCATCATTCTCATGGCCTGCATTGTTATGTCATTGTTAATTTTGTGACAACATTTATCTCTTTCCTGCCTGGGACTGTGTGTTGATAACTTGAACTGGCTCACATTCTGATGGCGCTACGCCGCTTCAACCGACTCTCGCCGCAGAGCGGGTGACAGCCGGTGTGCGGGTCGGCTATATTGTGGTCTGTTTGAATACCATCATAGGGAAGAGAAGATGGAGTGGCTGGATCAGAAAGTGCTGAGACAACTGGCAGATGACATAGGTCACGACATGATGCCGGTCGTCATCTCGGTGTTTGTCGAGGAGGTGGGCGGGCAACTTGCCCAGCTCAGGCCGCTCTTTGATCAGCGGGACTGGACCGCCCTGGCCCGCCTCGCCCACAGCATGAAGTCCTCTTGTGGCAGTTACGGTGCCGAGCCCAGCTATCGGCAGGTGATGGCGCTGGAGCTCGCCTGTCGCCGGGAAGATGCGGAGGAGGCCGGCCGTCTGCTCGAGCAGCTCGAGCACTCCCTGCCGCAGGTGTTCTCCCATCTGGCCAAGTATCACTAGATCGCACTGGCGGATTAGCCCGCCTTGTCACGCTCTGCGTACCAGCTCAGTATCACCGCATCCAGCGCCTGTCGAAGCTTGAGGCGATCGTGGCGATGGGGCAGGGCCGCCTCACCCAGACTGGCCTGAATCAGGCAATGCGCTGCAGCTCCGGGGCCCCATGGCCTTCGGGGGCCAGGATGGCATCGATCCGCCCTTGGCCGATCCGCTCTTCCAGCCAGCGATGCTGATGGGACAGGGTCAGCTTGCCAGCCGGCCCGTTTTCGGCCACCAGATTGCTGATGAAGACGACGATGGCGCCGCTGCCGCGGATCGCTTCTGCGATCTCGCTCAGCAACAGGGGCGGCATGATGGAGGTGAGGAAGCTGCCGGGCCCCAGAATGATCATGTCGGCCTGGCCCAGGGCGTCGATCGCCTCGCGGGTGGCGGGCACGATCGGGTTCAGGCTCAGGGCCCGTGGCGGCGTGGTGAGCTGATCGATGGAGACTTCCCCCAGGATCTGATCGCCACAGACGGTGTGGGCACACAGATCCGTGGGGTGCTCGGACATAGGTAGCAGGCTGGGCGCTATGTGCAACATGTCGCTGATGAGCCGGATGGCATCCAGGGGACGGACACAGAGGTTGTCGAGGGCCAGCAGCATCAGGTTGCCGAGGTTGTGACCCGCCAGCTCGCCGCGACCCGTGAAGCGGTATTCGAACAGCTGGCTGCCGATGCTGGGCTCGGTCACCAGCTGATTGAGGCAGTTGCGCAGATCGCCCCAGGCGATGCACTCCTGGCTCTTGCGCAGGCGTCCGGTGGAGCCGCCATCATCCGTGGTGGTGACTATGCCCGTCAGCCGAGTGCCTAGAAACGAGAGGGAAGAGAGCACCCGGCCCATGCCGTGACCACCGCCGATGGCGACGACCCGGTCGAAGTCATTGATATTTTTCTGCCACATGCAGTCATCCTGTGGGAGGCCAGTGCGCATCAGTTTAGCCCGCCTGGCCAGGTAATTGTTTGATAAAGGTATGATTTTTGCTTGATGCCCCTGCATCACATACCACTAGGAGATGGTGTTGAACTTCCTGACGGCTCACTCTCTTGCCGAGACGACCCCGCTGGCCGCCCAACAGATAGTTGAACGGTTGCTCGCTCAATCACCTCATTCCCCGTCGTTGTTGCTGGTCTATTTTACCCAAGCACACGATGCCGCGGTACTGCGCCGTGCGCTCAAGGCCCGTTTCCCTCATACCCGGCTCATTGGCTGCAGCTCTTGTGGCGGTATCCTGACCCAGGCTGGCCATCATGGCCGGCTAGGCTGGAGTCTGGCAGTGGCGGCCCTCTATGACGACAAGGGGGCCTACGGCGTGGCCGGTCAGGCAGGGGACGAGCTGGATGTGCGCCAGTTGCTGCGCCGCGCCATCGCCGATGGCGGGCGTCCCGGCGAGTTGCCGCAACTCATACTGCTGCACACCAGCCCTGGGCAGGAAGAGGCGGTGCTGGCGGGCATAGATGCCGAGTTCGGGGCGACGGTTCCCGTCGTCGGCGGGTCGGCGGCGGACGACAGTGTCAGCGGCGAGTGGCAGCTGTGCTGGGATGAGGGGGAGGGGCGCCAGGGCTGCGTGGTGGCTGTGCTCTATCCCGATTGCCAGCTGGCCTTCCAGTTCCACTCCGGCTATGTGCCCACCGAGCGCCATGGCACCATTACCGCGCTGGATGGCCGCGAGGTGCTGACCATAGACAATGAACCTGCGGCCCGGGTCTATGCCCGCTGGACAGAGCGCCAGCTCCCCTGGCCTGTGGGCCCCATTTTGCGGGAGACGACCCTCTCCCCGCTGGCCCGCCAGGTCGGGACCCTGGATGAGATGCCCTACTACAAGCTCTCCCATCCTGAGGCGGTAACCGAGCGGGAAGGGTTGCGCCTCTTTACCGAAACCCGGTTGGGGGAGCGGCTGCAACTCATGTACAGCAGTCAGGAGGGCCTGCTTCAGCGCAGCCTGAATGCGGTGCGCATCGAACCCGAATATGGCATGGCGGGGAACCTGCAGCCCATAGGCGCTCTGGTGGTGTTCTGCGCAGGCTGCCGTCTGGCGCTGGGAGATTCGCTCAGCGATGTCGTCGGCCATTTCAGCCAACGGCTGGGGGAGATCCCCTTTATCACGCCATTCACCTTTGGCGAGCAGGGGCGATTGCCCCACGGTGAGCTGGCGCATGGCAACCTCATGGTATCGAGCGTAATCTTCCTCGAGAACTGACAAGGTGCTGGACACAAGATGATAGGCAATAGCGAACTCGAAACCCTGGGCGACAAGCTGCAAACCACGCTGGTGGAGCTGATGCGTTGCCGGGAGCGGGAGGCCAGATATCGCCAGGAGTCACAGGCTCTGTTGTGCGGCGTGGCGACGCTGGCACAGGCCAAGAGCCTGGAGCAGGTGCTGGACAGCCTCATTCTGGCGCTCAAGCCCTTCATCGGCTTCGAACAGGCTGACGTTGTCGCCTGGGAGAGCACGCGCGGCACCACCCATCTGAGCACCCAACCCGGGGAGGTCGGCCGCACCTGGCCGCTGACGCCGCTCTTCTCCCGGGCCATCGCAGGTGAAACCCTGGTCATCTATGATCCGGCCCAGTTGCCCGAGCTGGCCTCCCTGGCAGGGGCGGCGGGCTGGGCCAGCGTCATGATGACGGGCTTGCAGGCGCCGGGCTTCTCCGGGGTGCTCATCTGCCGGCACAGTGCCGCGGGCACCTTCGATCTCCAGAGCAAGGCGGCGATGCAGCGGTGTCGCCCGCTCATCTCCCAGGCGCTGGTCAACATTGCCTATAGAGCCCGCCTGCAGGAGCAGGTCGACCTCAAGACCCTCGCCTTGCAGGCCAGCGAGCAACGCTTTCGCAGCTTTGCCGCCATGGCGTCCGACTGGTTCTGGGAGACGGATCCCGAGCACAGGCTGAGCTATGTCTCTGCCCCCGGCTATCAGGGGGAGGCGCTTGTCCGCCAGGCGGGGCGCAGCCTCTATGACTTTGCCCACGATAAAGAGGATCCCACCTGGTGCAGGTATCAGCACCAGATAGCGCGCCATCTGCCGGTGCGGGCGATGCGCGCCCAGGTGACGTTGGCGAGCGGCCCCTGCTGGATGGAGATCAATGCCGAGCCCTGCCATGACGCCAGCGGCGCCTTCATCGGTTATAGGGGCACGGCGCGGGAGATTGGCAGCCAGATCCGCCGCGAGCAGGAGCTGGCGCGGGCGCGGGATGAGGCCGAGAGTGCCAACCGCGCCAAGTCCCAGTTCCTGGCCATGATGACCCACGAGATCCGCTCCCCCATGAATGCGGTGCTGGGGATGCTGGATCTGCTGCAACATGGCCGGCTCGAGACCCCGCAACAGACCCTGCTCGGCCACGCCACTCACTCTGCCCATCTGCTGCAGACTATCATCGACGATGTGCTCGACTTCTCGAAGATTGAATCCCATACCCTGGCCCTGCACTGCGAACCCTTTCAACCCGCCGAGCTGTGCCGGGCCCTGGTGGAGCCGCTGCAGGCGCAGGCCAGCGCCAAGGGCATAGCACTGCACTGGCAGCTGGATGAGGAGGTGCCGTCCCAGCTGCAGGGGGATGCCGTTCGCCTGTCCCAGGTGATCGGCAACCTGCTCGGCAACGCGGTGAAATTTACCGCCGCCGGTAGCGTGCGGCTCGCGCTGGCGTGGCAGGATGAACGGCTGAGGGTGTCGGTCAGCGACACCGGGATTGGCATATCCCCCGAGGATCAGGCGCTGCTGTTCGAGCCGTTCTATCAGGTCGACAGCTCGGCCACCCGTCGCTTCTCCGGCTCCGGGCTAGGGCTTGCCATCTGCCGGCGGCTGGTGCAACTTATGGGGGGCGACATCCGCCTGCAGAGCGCCCCTGGGCAGGGCAGTTGCTTCTGGTTCGAGCTGCCCGGGATGGCCTCACCTTGCGTCGCGTCGACCAACCCTGCCATCGAGGGGGTCCCCATGCTGGATCTGGATGTGCTGGTGGTGGAGGACAGCCCGGTCAATCAGCTGGTGGTGTCACTCATGCTGCAAAAACTGGTGTGCCGAGTGAGACTGGCAAGCAATGGCCTGGAGGCGCTGGCACAGGTCGGCGAGCGGCGACCGGATCTCATCCTGATGGATATGCGGATGCCGCAGATGGATGGGCTGGAGGCCACCCGTCGTCTGCGAGCCATGGGATGCGAGGTTCCCATAGTGGCGCTGACGGCCAATGCCATGACGGAGGATAGGGCCCGTTGTCTGGCCCAGGGGATGAACGATTTTCTGGCCAAGCCCATCAGCCTGGCCCGGCTGCGCAGCTGTTTGCTGCGCCATTGCCGGCTCCCCTAGCCCGATTTTGGGTAAAAAAAATGGTCAACCTGGTGGGTTGACCAATTCTTCAGCAAATACTGAAGAGAGCACGGGATAAATCGGGTTGTACGGTCTTATATGAAAAAGTCGTGCCAACTTTTCATGACCTGTTATTGCGGCTTGCAGCTGTGTTATCTGTTTTATATGGTGGCTGCTGGTTGCAAAATGCAAATGTCTTGTTTCATTGTAAGAATTGTCAGTCGTTATTTTCGCATTTTGCAAACCACTTCTTGACTCACTGTGCGATCAGTCGGCGCAGGAACTGGCGCGCCGCTTCACTGTTTTGTTTGGCAATCAACATCTGTTTCTCATAGATCGGCATGGGCAGGATCTCGAGCCAGCGCTGGCAGAGCCAGGCCGCGTCGTCGAACTGCTTGTCCGGGTAGAGCTCATCCAGTTCCGGATATTGTTCAAAGACCTCCTGCAATCTGCTGACCAGCTGCTTGTCGCTGAAGTCCGAGTGC
Organism: Aeromonas ichthyocola; assembly: GCF_046087985.1. Classification (NCBI taxonomy): domain Bacteria; kingdom Pseudomonadati; phylum Pseudomonadota; class Gammaproteobacteria; order Aeromonadales; family Aeromonadaceae; genus Aeromonas; species Aeromonas ichthyocola. Next base: position 507,044 of record NZ_JBJSWH010000001.1, on the reverse strand, counting down.
GCGCTCGGCCAGTTGGGCAGGGTTTCCACCTGAGCGTGACGCAATCCGGAGCCATCCGTTTCCATTTCATGGATGCAGAAACGTTCCAGACCGAGCACTGTGACCCCGAGCAGGCCATCGTTGAGGGTATAGAAATCAGTCACTTTGACACGAGTGCCGACCGGCAGTATGCGTCCGCAGGTGCCCGTGCTGGTGGTCTCTTCCATAACGATGCCAAAGCCCCGATCATCGACGAAGGACTCCTTGAGCATCTGCAGGTGGCGAGGCTCGAACAGGCGCAAGGGGAGTTTCCCGCCCGGTAATATGTGTGAGGGCAAGGGGAACAGTGCCAGGTGTTGAAGTTTCATGTTCCATCCTCCGATAAGTTGCATCTGGATATGACAATGCAGTGACTGTGCCAGAGCTCGGGGAAAAGGGAGGTACGGCAGGAAAATGAGACCGATAATTTAAATATCCATTAGTAATCAAGCTATTAAGATTTGATTGAATGGCAGGGACGGGACAGCTCAGAAGGGGATTCAGGTGGCCTTGTAGGGGCTCGTACATGCCCCACCTGCAGAATGGGGCAGAGTTCGCATATTGCAAATGATCCCCCTGCAAAATGGGTATCTGCTGTCCATCTTAAGCGGCAGGATTTCTCGGGCGTGATGGCAGAGGCGGCTAGGCGACGGATTCGGTGGGCTGACTGAGCCCTTCCAGCATCAGGGCGGCTATCTCGTCGTACATCTGTGACCAGGCATCAGAGAGCGCTGGCGTGAAATGCTCCCCCAACCGACGTGCCAGCACCAGGGTCAATGCCTGTTTCAACAGGGCGAACTGGTGTGACTGCACCTTGAATTTTTGATGCCGCCTGCCGAGATCCCGGATGATGAAGCCCAAGGCATCCAGCTGCTCCAGGCTGGTGATCACTGTGTTCAGGGTATCCGACACCTTGGCGACCGGCATTCCCGCAGGATCGGGAAAGAGGTTGATCAATTCCGGCGACAGTCGGAACAGCTCTGCATATACCTCCTGGACATAGGTGTTGTTCAGTGCGGTGACCTTGCCCCAGGCCCTTTGCACCAGCTCGATCTGTTCGGATGTCATGTCGTGCGCCCTCCATGTGCTGTCTCCTGAATATAATAATTCATTTGCTCAATAAGATGCGGGGGACGGTGACGTTTTGTGAGGCGGGGGAGGGAGGCTGCCAGCAAAAGGCCCCGGGGTGGCGGGGCCTTGGCTGGCATGAGATGGGGCCTGTAACGGGAGCTTAGTTGCGCTGCTCCAGGTACATGACGGCGGCTTCCACCCGGCTCTGGGCCTCGAGCTTTTTCAGCAGGCTCTTGACGTGTACCTTGACGGTGCCTTCCGAGATGTGGAGCACTGAGGCGACCTGCTTGTTGGAGAGACCCTTGGCAATCTCGCGCATGATCTGCATCTCGCGGCGGGTCAGGCTTTCCAGCTTCTGCTGCAGGTGATCCAGCTCGTAGATGTTCTCGAGGTAGGGGCGCAGCGGCTCGCTCAGGATCTGCTTGCCGGTCATGACATCGGCCAGCTGGCCCAGCAGCATGTCGGGCTCGGTGTCCTTGAGCAGGTAGCCATCGGCGCCGGCCTTGAGCAGGGCAACCACGTCCTGGCGGGCGTCGGAGACGGTCAGGATCACGACCCGGGAGGTGACCTCTTCGGCGCGCAGGGCCTTGAGGGTATCGAGGCCGGACAAGCCCTTCATGTTGAGATCGAGCAGGATGAGGTCCGGCTCAGACTCCTTGGCCATGGCCACGGCGTCAGTGCCGTTAGAAGCCTCGCCTATCACTTCGATGTTATCTTCCAGCTCCAGCAGTTGCACAATGCCTTTGCGCATCAGGGGATGGTCATCTACGACCAGAACACTATATTTCATCTCGTCCATCAGGCGTCTCTTGTTAGGCTGGTGGGAAAGGTCAGGTGTACACGGGTGCCCCCGGAGGGTGGTTCACTGATGGTCAACTGACCGTGCAACTTGCTGGCACGCTCGTTCATGATGCTGAGACCGTAGTGATTCACCGCCGAGCTTGCGCCCCCTATTCCGACACCATCATCTGCAATCTGAACCTGGATGTTACCATCAGCCAGGGTCTCACAGCTAACGTCAATGCGCTGGGCGCAGGCATGTTTGATGGCATTGAGCACTGCCTCACGGATCAACTGCAGGATGTGAATGTGTTGCCCTGCCTCGAGATCCGTATCGGTCAGTCCGTATTGGAGCCTGATCTCGGCCCGGGTCTGGGGCTTGAGCTGCTCCAGCATGACACCTATGGCTTCGCCGAGGTTGGCATCGCCGATGCTGAGGCGGAAGGTGCCGAGCAGCTCGCGCAACTGGGTATAGGCATTGCTGAGCCCCTCGTCGATCTGCTGCATGGCGGCCTCGGCCTTGCCATTATCCCCCTTGGCGACGGAACGCTTGAGCAGGGTGGACTGGATCTTGAGGTAGGAGAGCGCCTGCGCCAGCGAGTCGTGCAGCTCGCGGGCGATGACGGCCCGCTCCTCCATCAAGAGCAGGCGCTGGTGTTGCAGCAGGGTCTGATCCTTGTGCAGCACCTGGGCCAGCAACATGGAGAAGTTCTTCATCAGCCGCTCGTCTATGGGGTGTTCGCTTATCATGTCGAGCCGGCCGTACTCCTCATCATCCATCTGCAGATAGAAGCTCACCACGGCCTCCAGATCACCGGGCCAGCCCTTGCGCCCCGTGATGTAGACCGGCATGGCATTGTGCTCGAAGCGGGTCAGCCGGATATGGTCTATGTGCTGGTGGGCGGCGGCCCGCTCCAGCAATTTTTGCAGGGTGCGCCGGCTCAGCGGCGCCGCGTGCAGCTTCTGGGCGGTGGAATAGAGGAAGGAGAGGGTGTCGTTGGCCTGCTGCAGCTTGGCGGTTTTCTCTTCCACCTTGCTCTCCAGCTCCCGATAGAGCTTGCCGAGCTCGTCCGCCATGGTGGCGAAGGCACCGGACAGTTCCCCCAATTCGTTTTCGCAGTGGGGGGGCAGGGTCAGGTCGAACTCCTGGCGCTGGATCTGGCGGGCGCAATGGACCAGCTGATTGAGGGGGGCCACTACCTGCTGGCGGGTGAAGCGCACCGTGAACCAGGCGATGGTGATGATGGAGAGCAAGCCCAGCCCTTCCGCCAGGGCCAGCATGCGCACCTTGAACTCCACGTGATACTGCATCTGGTTGACGAAGTCATCGATGGCGGCGACGAACTGTTCCGTGTTGTCGGTATAGCGGCTGGGGGTGGCGTTCTCGATGTGCTCGCGCATCATCTGCCATTGCAGCAGCACCTCGCCATAGGTGCGGCGCAGGGAGGCGGGGGTGATCCAGCGTTGGGTCTCCTGCAACTCGGAGGCGTGCAGTGTCTGCTCGAACTGGTCGAGTCGGCCGAGGACGGCCTGATCCTTTTCGATTTCGTAGGCCATGCGATAGGCCTGCATCCGCAATGATCCCGACAGGTTGATCGCCTTGGCATCGGGTACCGAGTAGAAAAGGGTGACCATGGCCACCACGGCGATCAGGCTGGCCATGAACAGGATCAGCACCATGGAGCGGCCGATGGCGCTGCTGACCGAGTGTACTTTGAACCACTTTCCCATGCCGATTGGCTTCCTTCAGATCAGACAAAGACCCCACAAAGTAGCATGGGAGTGTACTCCAACTTGTGCTAGCATCGAAAAACTAGATGAACTCCGAGCGTTTTTGCCTAAGTCATTGAGATAGGGGGAAAACGCCGTCAGCCGTCGTTCGAGCTGAAAGGGTCAGGAAAGAAATGCCCTGGCCTCCCGTATTTGGAAAGGTGTTTATGTTGCCACTTGAAGATGGTTTTTCCCGTCGCTTTTACTATTTGCGCCTGTCGATTACCGACGTGTGCAATTTCCGTTGTACCTACTGTTTGCCGGACGGTTATCGCCCCCCGGATGGGAACAAGGAGGGGCGCAAGTCGTTTCTCTCCCTGGAGGAGATCCGCCGCATCGTCTCTGGCTTCGCCGCCATGGGCACCCGCAAGGTGCGCCTGACCGGGGGGGAACCCTCCCTGCGCCGTGACTTCACCGCCATCATAGAGACGGTGGCCAATACCCCCGGCATCGAGAAGGTGGCCATGACCACCAATGGCTATCGCTTGAAGGAGCGGGCCCAGGAGTGGTTCGATGCCGGGCTCAATGCCCTCAATGTCAGTGTCGACAGCCTGGATCCGCGCCAGTTTCACCAGATCACCGGCGAAAACAAGCTGGCGGAGGTGATGGAGGGGATAGAGGCGGCACTGGCCGCCGGCTTCAAGTCGGTGAAGATCAATGCGGTGCTGCTCAAGGGGCTCAACGACCAGCAACTGGATCAGTTTCTGGCCTGGATCAGGCACAAGCCCATTGAGCTGCGCTTCATCGAGTTGATGCAGACCGGGGAGATGGACAAGCTGTTTCGCGACCACCACACCAGCGGCGAGCTCATCAAGGAGCAACTGCTTGGCAATGGCTGGATCCAGCAATTGCGCGCGGTGGACGACGGCCCGGCCCAGGTGTTCATGCATCCCGAATCACAGGGGGGAGTGGGGCTCATCATGCCCTACAGCAAAGACTTCTGCGCCGGTTGCAATCGGCTGCGGGTCTCCTCCGTGGGCAAGTTGCACCTCTGTCTGTTCGGTGACAACGGGGTGGAGTTGCGGGATCTGCTCGGTGACGACAGCCAGCAGGAGGCCCTGCAACAGCGGATCCGTCAGGCGCTCACCGGCAAGGCCGCCACCCATCGTCTGCACGAGGGCAATGCCGGCATGACCCCCCATCTCGCCTCCATCGGCGGCTGAGAGCTCGCCGTCAGAGCAAAATAGCCATCGATTAATAAGCAATCCTCACATAGGGGTAATTTACCTTACCCCTCTGCTGCCTTATTGCGCCAAGGGTTTGATCCAGCGCAATAATCCCCCCTGTTTATCTCCCTGGTGGTATATCGCTGGACTTGTGAGAGTCGCAATATACACCCACGCTTATAATCGGTATTGAAAATACCAGTCACTGCTTCCGCGCTCGAATTCTGTCCTGTGAAGAGGAATTGATATGCCTGATGGGGTCAATCTGTCACGCCGCAGCCTGTTTCGAGGACGACTGAGTGCGCCCAGACCCGAGGTACAGCTGCCCTGGTCTGTCTCCTGGGCCGACTTCGTGGCCGATTGCACCCGGTGTGGCGACTGCCTGACGGCTTGCCCGGAACAGATCCTGGTCAAGGGGGACGGTGGCTTCCCGACGGTGGATTTCCAGCGTGGCGAGTGCACCTTCTGTGGCGAGTGCGTCAGCGCCTGCCAGGCGCCTGTGTTCAGGCCGACGACGCAGACGCCCTGGGACTATGTGGCTCACATCGAAGCCGGATGCCTGGCCAGTGCCCAGGTCTTCTGCCAGCGCTGTCAGGACAGCTGCGAGCAGCAGGCCATCCGTTTTTCTCCTCAGCTGGGGCGAGTACCCACCCCCAGCATCCATACCGAGTCGTGCAATGGCTGTGGTGCCTGCGTGGCGGATTGTCCGGTCGGCAGTATCAGGGTGGGCGTCCCCCATCAGGGGTCGTCCACATGAAGCAAGGGATGAGCAAGTTGGAAAACAACCATATGACCCGAGAAGAGTTCCATGTATCCAGCCTGGTGGTACTGACCCAGCCCCCCTTGCGCCACCGGCTCGCAGAGCAGATTGCGGCTCTGGACGGTGCCGAGATCCATGCCGTCAGTGACGAAGGCAAGCTGGTGGTGACCCTGGAAGGGCCCAGCCAGCGTCCCATCATGGCGGCCATCGATGCGATCAATGCCATGCCGGGTGTGCTCTCTGCCGCCCTGATCTACCACCAGTTTGATGAAGTCGAAGCCGAGGGCAGGGAATAGCGCCATTAGGCTGGGCCGCGAGGTTCGCGATGCCTGAAGAAAGCAATAAAGCGCCATGACGCTGAGCCAGCGCGGCTCGTGACAATGGCTGTCATTGATGTGATTAAGCAATGCGAGGATATGTCATGAAGCTGAGTCGACGCGACTTTATGAAGGCCAATGCGGTGGCGGCAGCCGCTGCCGTGGCCGGAGTCAGTGCCCCCACCCTGGCGGCGAACCTTATTACCAGCACCGACAAGACAGCCATCACCTGGGACAAGGCACCCTGCCGCTTCTGCGGCACCGGCTGCTCAGTGCTGGTGGGTTCCCAGGCCGGCCGTGTCGTGGCGACCCAGGGCGATCCCGATGCGCCGGTCAACCGTGGCCTCAACTGCATCAAGGGTTACTTCCTCTCCAAGATCATGTACGGCGAAGATCGCCTGACCCAGCCCATGCTGCGCATGACCAATGGCAAGTTCGACAAGAATGGCGACTTCGCCCCCATCAGCTGGGATCAGGCGTTCGACATCATGGCCGAGAAGTTCAAGGCCACCCTCAAGGAGAAGGGCCCGACCGCGGTCGGCATGTTCGGCTCCGGCCAGTGGACAGTGTGGGAAGGCTATGCCGCCGCCAAGCTGATGAAGGCAGGCCTGCGCACCAACAACCTGGATCCCAACGCCCGTCACTGCATGGCCTCCGCCGTGGTCGGTTTCATGCGCACCTTCGGCATGGATGAGCCCATGGGCTGCTACGACGACATCGAGCAGGCCGACGCCTTCGTGCTCTGGGGCTCCAACATGGCCGAGATGCACCCCATCCTCTGGTCGCGGATGTCCGATCGCCGCCTCTCCAATCCGGATGTGCAGGTGCACGTGCTCTCCACCTTCGAGCACCGCAGCTTCGAGCTGGCGGACAACGGCATGGTGTTCACGCCCCAGACCGACTTGGCGATCCTCAACTACGTCGCCAACTACATCATCCAGAACGACAAGGTGAACTGGGACTTCGTCAACAAGCACACCCAGTTCCGCAAGGGGGTCACCGACATCGGCTACGGCCTGCGTCCGACCAATCCGCTGCAGCAGAAGGCCAAGAACCCGGACAGCGGTGACTCAACCCCCATGAGCTTCGAGGACTTCGCGAAATTCGTGGCGGATTACGACGTCGACTCCGTATCCAAGCTCTCCGGCGTCTCCAAGGAGAAGCTGGAAAAACTGGCCCAGCTTTATGCCGATCCGGACAAGAAGGTAGTCTCCTACTGGACCATGGGCTTCAACCAGCACACCCGTGGCGTCTGGGCCAACAACCTCTGCTACAACATCCACCTGCTGACCGGCAAGATCTCCACCCCGGGCAGCGGTCCCTTCTCCCTGACCGGCCAGCCCTCTGCCTGCGGCACGGCGCGGGAAGTGGGCACCTTCGCCCACCGCCTGCCCGCCGACATGGTGGTCACCGATCCTGCGCACCGCGCCATTGCCGAGAAGATCTGGAAGCTGCCGGAAGGCACCATTCCCGAGCAGGTGGGTTATCACGCCGTGCTGCAAAACCGCATGCTCAAAGACGGCAAGCTCAACGCCTACTGGGTGATGTGCAACAACAACATGCAGGCCGGTCCCAACATGAACGAGGAGGGGTTGCCCGGTTATCGCAACCCGGCCAACTTCATCGTGGTCTCCGACCCTTACCCGACCGTCACGGCGCAAGCGGCTGACCTTATCCTGCCCACCGCCATGTGGGTGGAAAAAGAGGGGGCCTATGGCAACGCCGAGCGCCGCACCCAGTTCTGGCACCAGCAGGTCAAGGCGCCAGAAGGGGCCAAGTCCGACTTGTGGCAGCTGATGGAGTTCGCCAAGCGCTTCACCGTGGAAGAGGTGTGGCCGGCCGAGCTTATCGCCAAGATGCCGGAAGTGAAGGGCAAGACACTGTTCGAGGTGCTCTATGCCAACGGTCAGGTCAACCAGTTCCCGAAAGAGCAGAGCAAGGGGGCGCTGAACGACGAGGCCGACCACTTCGGCTTCTACGTGCAGAAGGGGCTGTTCGAGGAGTACGCCTCCTTCGGTCGTGGCCACGGTCACGATCTGGCTCCCTTCGATCAGTACCACGAGGCGCGCGGCCTGCGCTGGCCCGTGGTGGACGGCAAAGAGACCCTGTGGCGCTATCGCGAAGGGTTCGACCCTTATGTGAAGGCGGGGGAGGGGGTGCGTTTCTACGGCAAACCCGATGGCAAGGCGGTGATCTTCGCACTGCCTTACGAGCCGGCCGCTGAGGCACCGGACAAAGAGTACGACATGTGGCTCTCCACCGGCCGCGTGCTGGAGCACTGGCACACCGGCACCATGACCCGTCGGGTGCCCGAGCTCTATCGCGCTTTCCCGGATGCGGTGCTCTTCATGCACCCGGAAGATGCCAAGGCCCGTGGCGTGCGCCGTGGCGAAGAGGTGATCGTCGCCTCCCGCCGTGGCGAGGTGAAGACCCGCGTCGAGACCCGCGGTCGCAACCGCCCACCCAAAGGCCTGGTGTTCATGCCCTTCTTCGATGCGAGCCAGCTGGTCAACAAGCTGACCCTGGACGCCACGGATCCGCTCTCGAAAGAGACGGATTACAAGAAGTGCGCCGTCAAGGTCATGAAGGCGTAAGGCGGGGCCGGGGGGATGAGTCGCAGCCGTCGCCAGTTCCTGGCCGACCTTGCCAAGGGGGCCTGCTCCGTGGGCCTGCTTGGGGCAGGGCTCGGTACTGTGGCCCGCCAGCAGGCGCAGGCGGTGCCCGCCCAGGCTCTGCGGCCGCCGGCGGCACTGGGGGAGGCTGACTTCCTCGGTGCCTGCGTGCGCTGCGGGCTCTGCGCCCTGGCCTGTCCCTACGACACCCTCAAGCTCGCCCGGCTGCTGGATCCCGTGACCACGGGCACCCCCTATTTCGAGGCGCGCGCCGTCCCCTGCGAGATGTGTGACGACATCCCCTGCGTGGCGGCCTGCCCGAGCGGGGCGCTGGATCAGGGGATGACCGACATCGATCAGGCACGCATGGGGGTGGCGGTGCTCATCGATCACGAGACCTGCCTCAACTATCTGGGCTTGCGCTGCGATGTCTGTTATCGGGTCTGCCCCCTGATAGACAAGGCGATCACCCTGGAGCTGCAACGCAACCCGCGCACCGGCAAGCACGCCATGTTCCTGCCCACTGTACACAGCGACATCTGTACTGGCTGCGGCAAGTGCGAGCATGCCTGCGTGCTCGAGACGGCGGCCATCAAGGTGGTGCCCCATGGGCTCGCCAAGGGGGAGCTCGGTCATCACTACCGGCTCGGCTGGGAAGAGAAGGCCAAGGCGGGCAAGTCCCTCATCGGTGAGCGACTCACCCTGCCGACCCGCAAACCGGAGGGGCTATGAGTCGTTATCCGGGGGCCGAGGCCTGCGCCAGGCTGGGCTGGTGGCGCGCCCACCGCTTCCTGCTGCTGCGCCGCCTCAGCCAGTTTGGCGTGCTGGGGCTCTTCCTGCTGGGGCCGCTGGCGGGGGTCTGGATCCTCAAGGGCAACCTCTCCAGCTCTTTATTGCTGGAGACGGCGCCGCTGAGCGATCCCCTGACCCTGCTGCAGTCGGTGGCGGCGGGCCATTGGCCCATCACCACCCTCTGGCTCGGGGCTGCACTGGTGCTACTGGGGTACTGGCTGGTCGGGGGGCGGGTGTTCTGCTCCTGGGTCTGCCCGGTCAACCTCATTACGGACGCCGCCGCCTGGGTCAGGGCCCGGCTTGGACTCAAGGGCAACGGCCAGTTCAACCGCAACACCCGCTACTGGCTGCTGGCCATGGTGCTGGCGGCGCCCGCCATCACGGGCGTGCTGGTGTGGGAGCTGGTCAATCCGGTCTCTTTGGCCATGCGCGGCCTGCTGTTTGGCATGGGGGCGGGCTGGGGTCTGCTGGTGGCCCTGTTCCTGTTCGACCTCTTGGTGGTGGAGCGGGGCTGGTGTGGTCATCTCTGTCCGGTGGGGGCCTTCTATGCCCTGGTCAACCGGGTCGGGTTTATCAAGATTTCTGCCAGGGGGCGTGAGCGGTGCAGCAACTGCATGGATTGTTATGCGGTCTGCCCGGAGCGTCCCATCCTGCGCGGCCCGGTTCACGGGGCCAGGCGCGGTCACGGGCCCTTGATTGTGGCTCAGGAGTGTACCAACTGCGGCCGTTGCATCGATGTCTGCGCGGAGCAAGTTTTCGAAATCACTACAGGTTTTGCCGTCAAGGCAGAGAAAACGTCGGAGAACAAATAATGAAAAAGCTGATTGGAGCAATGCTGGCCTGCCTGATGGCGGGCTCCTTGATGGCAGCCACCCCCGAGATCACCAACAGCACGGGGGGGATCAAGTCGGAGCGGGGGAGTACGGATCTGGTCACGGAGGCAGATGCGGCCCCCATGAAGAACTATCGCAAGGATGGGGATCTCTATGATCGCCAGTACATGCATCAACCGCCGCTGATCCCCCACGATACCCGCAACTACGAGGTGGACAACAAGGTCAACAAGTGCCTGGCCTGCCACAGCTTCAAGAACGCCAGCAAGATGAAGGCCCCCAAGATCAGCCCGACGCACTTCGAGACCCGCGACGGCATGACCCTTGGCGAAGTGTCACCCCGTCGCTACTTCTGCCTGCAGTGCCACGTGCCGCAAGCGGATGCCAAGCCGCTGGTGGAAAATACGTTTAAACCAGTTGAAGCGCTGAACTGAGGAGCCAACTAGATGAAATTACCCGGCTTTATCCAGCGTCTGTGGACCACTTTCAAATCCCCCTCGAAAGCGGCCCTCTGGGTGCTGCTGCTGATGGGCTTCTTCGGCGGCGTCATCTTCTGGGGCGGTTTCAACACCGCCATGGAAGCCTCCAACACCGAGAAGTTCTGCACCGGTTGCCACGAGATGAAGGACAACGTCTTCGTGGAGTACCGCGACACTATCCACTATGCGAACCGCTCCGGGGTGCGTGCCAGCTGCCCGGACTGCCACGTGCCCCACGAATGGACCTACAAGATCATTCGCAAGGTGCAGGCCTCCAAGGAGCTGTGGGGCATGCTGACCGGCAAGGTGGATACCCGCGAGAAGTTTGAATCCCACCGCCGGGAGATGGCGGAGCGGGAGTGGCAGCGGATGAAGGACACGGATTCGCGCGAGTGCCGCAACTGCCACAACTTCGAGTACATGGACTTCTCCCATGCCCTGCAGGGGCAGCGTGCCGCCAAGATGCACTCTACCAATCTGGCCAGTGGTGAAAGCTACCTGTATCGACTGTCACAAGGGGATTGCTCACCAGCTGCCCGACATGACCGGGGTGAAAGGGTTGGCTTTGAGGTGGGTGCTGTCGGTATAGAGGAACCATCCTGCGATTTCATCGAAGATTTCTTGATAGATGGAGGACGGCAAAGCGCACAGGCCGGGTTTGCCCGGCCTGCAACGGGGCGGCCATTGCCCTGGCAATCGAACCTTGTCGCGAATGAATTCATATTGTCGATGGGACAAGCATCAGATTTGTGTGTCTTTTAAATCCCATATCTCGTGAAACCTTTGATAGAATCAGCCCGCCGTCACACGCTTGAGCAAGTTGGTCCACTCCTGTCTGCGTCAGTTTTTGCGCCCTGACAGCTGGCCTCTCATACCCCTTCTCTTCCTGCCTCGTTGACGGCCCATTGCCACAAGGAGCTGCCCGATGGGACAGAAACACAACGCATTTATTCCCCTCAAGATCGCCGTGCTGACGGTTTCCGACAGCCGCACTGCCGCCGATGACAGCTCGGGCGACTATCTGGTCTCGGCCCTTATCGACGCGGGCCATCAGCTCGCGGATCGGGCCCTGTGCGCCGACAACCTGTTCCGGATCCGGGCCCAGGTGAGCCAGTGGATCGTCGACGAGGCGGTGCAGGTGGTGCTGATCAACGGCGGCACCGGCTTCAATGAACAGAACCGGGTGCCGGAGGCTGTGGGGGTGCTGTTCGAGCGCACCGTACAGGGCTTTGGCGAGATGTTCCGCCAGCTCTCCTTCGCCGAGATAAAAGGCTCGGCCATGCAGAGCCGCGCCCTGGCGGGGCTCGCCAATCGCACCCTGATCTGCTGCCTGCCGGGCTCCACCGGCGCCTGCCAGCTCGGCTGGGAGCAGCTCATCCGGGATCAGCTGGACGCCCGCACCAGGCCGTGCAACTTCGTGTCCCACCTGTGAGAGCAAGTGATGAACCAGACCGATACCAAGCAGACCCAGCCCAACCTGACCCATCTCAACCAGAGCGGCGAAGCCCACATGGTAGATGTGACCGACAAGCAGGTCACAGAACGTGAAGCCCGCGCAGAGGCCTTCGTGACCATGGCCCCTGCGACCCTGGCCCTGATCCTCGGCGGTCAGCACCACAAGGGGGACGTGTTCGCCACCGCCCGCATCGCCGGCATCATGGCGGCCAAGAGGACCGCCGATCTCATCCCCCTCTGCCATCCCCTGGCGCTGACCCGGGTGGAGGTAGAGATCGAGGCCCAGCCCGAGCACAATAGGGTCCATATCCGCACCCTCTGCAAGCTTTCGGGCAAGACAGGGGTGGAGATGGAGGCGCTCACCGCGGCGTCCGTGGCGGCCCTGACCATCTACGACATGTGCAAGGCGGTGCAGAAGGACATGGTGATAGAGCAGCTGCGGTTGGTGGAGAAGAAGGGCGGCAAGTCCGGCCACTTCCAGCTGGGCCCCCAGGCAGGAGAGAAGGCATGATCAAGGTACTGTTTTTTGCGCAAGTAAGAGAGCTGGTGGCCTGCGACGAGCTGAGCCTGCCATGCGACTATACGCCACTGCCGAACAACTGCGCAGCGCCTGTGAGCGCGGCGACAAGTGGGCGCTGGCGCTCGAGGCTGGCAAACTGCTAGTGGCGGTCAACCAGACCCTGGTGCCTCTCGATACCCCCATCAATGATGGCGATGAGGTCGCCTTCTTCCCCGGTGACCGGAGGTTAAGGATGAGCGAGCCGGTAACGACCGGAGGCTGAGGATGAGCAATCATGACCGATCGCATTCTGGTGCAGCGGGAGGATTTCTCGCTGGCGGACGAATATGAGCGCCTCGCCACCCGCCATGACACGGGTGCTATTGTCACCTTCGTCGGCAAGGTGCGTGACTTCAATCAGGGGGAGGAGGTGAAGGGGCTGGCCCTCGAGCACTACCCCGGCATGACCGAGAAGGCGCTGACGGACATAGTCACAGAGGCCCGTGGCCGCTGGCCGTTGCAGGAGTGCACCCTTATTCATCGCATTGGCGAGTTGTGGCTTGGCGATCAGATCGTGCTGGTGGCGGTGAGCAGTGCCCACCGCGACGCCGCCTTTGATGCCTGTCATTTCATCATGGATTTCTTGAAGACCCGGGCACCCTTCTGGAAAAAAGAGCTGACCGCCGAGGGCGTTCAACGCTGGGTCGAGGCGAAGCAGAGCGATGACGCCGCCGCCGCCCGCTGGCAAGCCTGACCTGTTCATGACGAGGGGCGCAGGTTCAACGGGAACCACGGCCCCGCTTGGGGCGCGGATACGCGGAGCCCCATCAGGAGAAAGGGAATGAAACAGTTGTTATCCGTGTTGTTGCATCGCCGGTGTCTGCGCCGGCGCCTTGCACAGCGGTGCCGTGCAGGCCGATGAAGTGAAAGTGGCCGTGGCCGCCAACTTCAAGGGAACCATCGAGCGTATCGGCAAGGAGTTCACCGCCAAGACAGGCCACACCGTCGCCATCTCCTCTGCCGCCACCGGGGTGCTCTACACCCAGATCAGTCACGGCGCCCCGTTCGATCTCTTCCTCTCCGCCGATGTGGCGACCCCCGAGAAGCTGGAAAAAGAGGGCAAGGGGAGCGATCGCTTCACCTACGCCATCGGCCAGCTGGGGCTGTGGAAGAAGGGGGGGCCTGCCCCTGACGAGGCGACCCTGCGCAATTGGAAGGGCAACCTCGCCATCGCCAATGCCCGACCGCCCCCTATGGTGCTGCCGCCATGGCGACCCTCACCCATCTCAAGATCGATCCCAAGCAGTACCGGTTGCTGACCGGCGCCAACATCGGCCAGACCTGGCAATTTGTCGACACCGGCAATGCCGAGCTGGGCTTTGTCGCCTGGGCCAATCTGGTGGAAGCGGGCAAGACTGGCGAAGCCTGGGCCGTGCCGGCTGACTTCTATCCCCCCATCGAACAGCAGGGGCTGGTATTGAAGAAAGGGAGCCGCGGTCGAGGCGCTGGTGGCCTGGCTCAAGGGGCCGGGTCAGGCAGCAGATCAAGGCAACTGGTTATGCCTGCCCCAATAAGGGGATGGGCCTGATGCGATACCCTGAGTGGTCGGCCTTCGGGTCGGCCACTCTTTGCAATAAGGATAGATACCATGCTGTTGGGGGCATTTATCAACCGGGAGGTCGGCAATGAGTGAAGGGGATCTGCTGGCGGTCTGGCTCACCCTGAAGCTGGCGGCCTGCACCACAGCGATTTTGCTGCTGCTGGCGCCGCCGCTGGCCTGGTGGCTGTCGCGCAGTCAGAACCGGCTGCGGCCGCTGGTGGAGGCGCTGGTGGCGCTGCCCCTGGTGTTGCCGCCGACCGTGCTCGGCTTCTATCTGCTGCTCGCCTTCTCGCCGGAGTATGGCCTCGGCGCCTGGTGGCGGGAGACCTTCGGGACGACCCTGGCCTTCAGCTTCCTCGGCCTGCTGTTTGCCTCCATCCTCTATTCGCTCCCCTTCGTGGTGCAGCCCCTCACCTCCGCCTTCGTCAACATGGGCAACAAGGAGCTCGAGGCCGCCGCCACCCTGGGGCTGGGGCCCCTCGAGCGCTTCTTTCAGATCATCTTGCCGATGACGCTGCCGAGCTTCGTGATGGCGGCGGCGCTGGGCTTTGCCCATACCCTGGGGGAGTTTGGTGTGGTGCTGATGATTGGCGGCAACATCCCGGGGGAGACCCAGGTGCTCTCCATCGCCCTCTTTGATCACGTGGAAGCCATGGATTATCAACATGCCCACTACTTGGCAGGGGGCCTGATGGGCTTCTCACTGGTGATGCTGGTGCTGGTCTATGGGGTGTTGCAGCGCCGACAGCGGAGGTGTTCGGATGAACCTGCACCTCAAGGCCAACCGTGCGTGCCGCACCGCCATGCCCTGAACCTCCATGCCCGCGCGATTCGGCGATTTACCCTCGATTTGGCGCTGCCCCTTGGCGGCATTCTCGGCCTCTTTGGCCCCTCAGGCTGTGGCAAGAGCACCTTGCTGCGCATCATCGCCGGGCTGGACCGCGCCCCCTCGGACGTCCTGCACTGGCAGGGGCGGGATCTGGCGGCCTTGCTGCCGGAGGCGCGCCGCATCGGTCTTGTGTTCCAGGACTCCCGCCTCTTCCCCCATCTGAGCGTGCTCGGCAACCTGCAGCTGGCGGCGGGCAAGGGGCGAGGGCGCTGGCAGCCCGAGGCGCTGGCGATGCGGCTCGGTTTTGCCGATCTGCTGGGGCAGCCCGCCCACGCCCTCTCCGGCGGCCAGCGCCAGCGGGTGGCATTGGGGCGGGCCCTGCTGGCGGAGCCCGATCTGCTGCTGCTCGATGAGCCCTTCTCGGCGCTGGACAGCCGCAGCCGCATCCATCAGGCCCATGTGCTCAAGGGGTTGCAGCGCGAAAGCGGCATCCCCATGATCTTCGTGAGCCACGCCATGGAGGAGGTGAGCCTGCTGTGCGATCAGCTGGTGCTGCTGGCTGACGGCAGGCTGGAGGCGCAGGGCAGGCCGAGCGAGATCTTCGCCCGCACCGACCTCTCCCTCGCCAGTCGCGACGATGCCGGCGTCATGCTGACTGCGACCCTGGCCCACTACGACGACGAGGAGCAGATGGCGACCCTGCAACTGGGGGATCAGAGCCTGATGGTCACCATGGAGCATGCCCCTGACGAGACAGGGGAGTTGCAGATCAAGGTGGCGGGGCGGGATCTGGTGATCGCCACCGCCCCCATCACACACTCCAGCCTCTCCAACTGCCTCGCGACCCGACTGCTCGAGGTGAGGGAGGTGAGGCCGGGGCAAACCCTGTTGCAGTTGGCGCTGGGGCAGCAGATACTGCTGGCCCGGATCACCAGCCGCTCCGCGAAACGGCTGGCGCTGGTGCCTGGGCAGCGCCTCTACGCCTACATCAAGGCGGTGAGCCTGGTGGGAGAGGGCTGAGGGGCGTGTCGCCACAGCATGGGCAGCAAGGCCGTCGGTGGCCGCTATCGAGTCGAGAGGGAGAGCACGGGTGCGTCGCAACCAGGTAATGAAATCCCATGGATTGGCCTTGCGCAGCGCGGGGGAGGGCCCCTTGCTGCTGTTGCTGCACGGCCTTGGCTCCTCCAGCCTCGACTGGCAGGCCCAGATCGAGCACTTCTCCCAGCACTACAGGGTGGTGGCGCTGGACCTGCGCGGCCACGGCCAGAGCATGCAGGAGGGCCCCTTCGACGTGCCCACCCTGGCGGCGGACGTGGCCCGCTGGCTCGAGGAGCAGCCGGAACCCGCCTGGGTGGTGGGGCTCTCGCTCGGGGCCATGGTGGCGCTGGAGCTGGCGCTGCGACTGCCTCACAAGGTGCGGGGGCTGGTGCTGGTCAACGGCTTCAGCGAGTTTCTGCTGGAGACGCCGAAAGAGCAGGAGCGCCATGCCATGCGCCTCAAGTGGCTGCGCTGGTTTGGCATGCGGCCGCTGGCCTGGTGGCTGGGGCGCGAGCTCTTCCCCGGCCCCGAGCTCGCCCAGGTGCGCCACACCTTCCGGCTGCGCTTCGTGCGCAGCAACAAGAAAAAGACTTATCGTGCGCTGCTGGAGGCGCTGCCCGGCTGGTCGGTACGTGCCCGGCTCGGTAGCCTCTGGCAGCCGGTGGCCATCATCTCCACCAGTCACGACTACCTGCCGCTCGCCAAACGGGTGGAGCAGTTCGCCTCCCTGCCCAACGCCAGCATCCATACCCCGGAGGGCCATCACGCCTGGCCCGCGGAAGATCCCGCCGGGTTCAATCATTTGCTTCACCGGATTTTAGAAACTCATTAAACTTGTCGCCCCTTAGCCTTATTACCCGTGTATGTATTGGTCCGATCGCCTTGCCAATGGCACAAGGCAAGGCAATCGGACCCATTTTGCTCTATTTAACAGGTATTTCCTCATGTCTGAAGTAATGAAAATGGCCATCGATGATGGCTCCACCAACGTCAAGGTGAGCTGGATCGAGAACAAGGTGCTCAAGACCATCATCTCCCCCAACTCCTTTCGCAAGGATTGGAAGAGCGCCGCCTTGCGCAAGGACAAGAAGATCTACAACTACGAAATAGGCAACACCAAGTACACCTATGACGCCACCTCGGACAAGTCCCTGGCGACCACCCATGTGGAGTACCAGTACGACGATCTGAACCTGCTCTCCGTGCACCACGCCCTGCTGCAGACCGGCGTGACCCCCTGCGACGTGGCCATCACTGTCACCCTGCCCATCACCGAGTTCTACAACCCGGACGATTGCCAGCGCAACGAAGAGAAGATAGAGAAGAAGCGGCGCAACCTGATGCGGGCCATCAGCCTCAACAAGGGGGAGCTGTTCAACATCGTCAGCGTGGAAGTCATGCCGGAGAGCCTGCCTGCGGCACTCTCCCGCCTGATCGGCTCCGGCTGCAACGAGTTCACCAAGACCCTGGTGATCGACTGCGGTGGCACCACCCTGGACATGGGGATCATCGTCGGCGAGTTTGACGATGTCTCCGATGTGTATGGCAACAACGAGATCGGCGTCTCCATGGTGACAGACGCCACTCGCAAGGCACTGGCGGCGGCGGACAGCGACTCCAGCTATCTGGTGGCCAACGAGTTCATCAAGCGTCGCCACGACATGAGTTTCGTGCGGGACGTGGTCAACGACGAGAGCCAGATCCCCAAGATCCTCGAGAAGATGCAGAACAAGATCGACGAGCTGGGCTCCCAGGTGGCGCACGAGGCGAAGAAGTTCGCCAAGAACCCGAACCGGGTCTACCTGGTCGGCGGCGGCGCCTCCCTGATCCATGAGGCCATCAAGGCCGCCTACCCGACCCTGGGTGACAGGGTGGAGCTGCTGGACGATGCCCAGTCCGCCCTGGCCCGGGAGATTTGTCTCTACACCACGGAAGAGGAAGAAGTCTACCGGGAAGCGGCCGTGATGGCCGGGGTGGCGGATGAGTAGCCAGCTCAAGCGCATGACCTTCTCCATCTTCATGGATCCGGGTGCGCTGGAGTCTGATCGCTATGCCGCCGGGGTCTTGCAGAGCTGGTACCAGCGGGCGCGCAAGATCCAGGACGATGTGGAGGAGTTCGACTTCTCCAAGAGTCGCTTTCACAAGGACATCTACCTCTCCGGCATGTTCATGTACGTGCTGGCGCCCAACCTCTGCAAAGCGATTGCCAATGCGCTGGGGCCGGAGCAGGTGAGCATGACGACCCTGCGTCATGCCTTTGCCAGCTGTGGTTTCAATCTGGGCGAGGTCGCTGGCGAGGCGCAGCCTGCGGCGGATGTGATGATCAAGGGAGATAGTGGCCAGGCTGGCGCCCAGCTGGGACAGAGTGATACCACTTCACTGGTGGACGAGATTGTCAGCCGGCTTGGCGAGCAGCAACCCGCCGAGATGTGGGATGAACTCAGGCAAGGTCTGCCTGCCGCGCTGGATCATGATCAGCTGGCCGAAGCCATCGCTGGCAAGCTGCCATCAGCAGGGGCCGAGCAGGACCTGGCTCCCCTTGCCAGCAGCATCCAGTTGCTCTCTCGTCAACTGGAAGAGCAATCCCGGAAGAGCAGCACAGATCGCGTCCAGTGCCCCCGCTCGACAGAGTGTTGTCGGCACAGAGGCAGAACCCTTGATACGAGGATCTTTCAGATTCTTCTAATGTTCCCGCAATGGCAGTAGCCAGGATAAGAAGCATGAAAAAAATAGTATGGATGGCGTGTTGCGCCTTGCTGTTGTCGGGGTGTGCCCGGCAGACCTTCTTCGTACACGAGGGCGCCAACACGAGAAGTGCGCCATGATTTTGTGAGTGGCCTGCCATGACCCGCGCAGAGCCCGAAGATGTGCTGCAGCAGAGTCCATTCTGACGTTGGGCATTTATACCCCAAGAACGGCCCGAGTTTATTGCAATCTGTGACCTGCCATCTGGCAACATTAAGTCTCAAATAAAGCCTTGTTGCCCTCATTTTGATAGTGTGCCAAGGGTATTTTCTGAAATCGGCAAAGCCGGAAAAATAATGATTGTCAGGGATAATAAAATGAAAAAAATGGTGTTAACTGCGGCCGTTGCAATGATGATTACCGGCTGGCGCCACCCATTCCGGTAATGGGGTGACTCATCATTTCTTCATCTCCGAAGTGGCGGCCACCGTTTCAATGGCTGCATACCTTCGTCAATGGTTTGCTGGCCGCGGTGACCTTCGGTATCTACACCCCGCGCGAGGCTCGTGTTCTACTTTTCGCGCGGGCTTGATGCAACGGAGCAAAAAGCCGAACTATGGGTTCGGCTTTTTTGAGGTGCCGTTGGTGGCATGCTTCACCCGATGGGAGCAGACCGGGCAGTCGGGGCGCTTGGGCAGCTTCATCTCGCGGAAGGTGCCGCTCAGGCCGTCGATCATCAGCAGGCGGCCGCTGTAGCTTTTGCCCATGCCCGCCAAGCAGCTTGATGGCTTCCAGCGCTTGCAGGCTGCCCACCAATCCCACCACGGGGGCCAGCACTCCCGCCTCGACGCAGGGGGCGAGACACCGGCTTCGACGGTGAGGGCCTGCTCGCCAAACAGGGCGCTGAGGCAGGCGTAGCAGGGTTCATCTTCCTGCCAGGTGAAGCTGCAGAGCTGACCCTCCAGCCGGATGGCGGCGCCGCTGACCAGCGGCACCCTGTGCTGGCGCGCCTTTTGATTCAGCAGGTTGCGAATGGCCAGATTGTCGGTGCAATCGAGCACCAGCTGGTGCCGGGGCAGCAGGGTATCGAGCAGCGCCTCATCGGCCACGGCAGCGTGGGTTTCCACCTTGAGCCAGGGATTGAGGGCCCGCAGCGCCAGGGCGGCGGAGTCCACCTTGTACATGCCGATGCGCTCGTCGGTGTGCAGCACCTGGCGCTGCAAGTTGGAGAGCTCCACCCGATCGAAATCCACCAGGGTGAGGTGACCGACCCCGGCCACCGCCAGGTATTGGCTGGCGGCGCAGCCCAGGCCCCCGGCGCCTATCACCAGCACTCGCGCCTGCTTGAGCGCCTCCTGCCCCTCGAAGTCGAAAGACTTGAGCACTATCTGGCGGTTGTAGCGAAGGAGCTCGGCATCGCTCAGGATCTCGCTCACAGCAGCAGCCCCCAGAAGGGCTCGACGGTGACCGTCTCACCGGCGGCCACCTTGCCCCGCGCCTGCTCGAGGACTATGTAGCAGTTGGCCCGGGAGAGGGAGCTGAAGACGCCGGAGTCCTGGGAGCCGGTGCTGCGCACCTCGAGGCCGTTCGGGCCAAGGCTCAGGATGCCGCGCTGGAAGTCCAGACGCCCCGGCGCCTTCTTGAGGGGCTCGGCAGCCATGACCTGCAACGGCAGGGGGCGCGCGAAGTGGTGGCCGGCCAGCTTGGCCAGCGCCGGTTGCACCAGTTGATCGAAGGTGACCATGGCGGAGACGGGGTTGCCCGGCAGGCCGAAGAACCAGGCGTTTGGCAGACGGCCGAAGGCAAAGGGCTTGCCCGGCTTGATGGCGAGCTTCCAGAAGCCGATTTCGCCAAGCTCCTCCAGCAACTGCTTGGTGAAGTCTGCCTCCCCGACCGAGACGCCCCCTGTGGTGATCAGGGCATCGGCCTCGCGGTCGGCCTGAATGAAGGCGGCGCGCAACTGAGCGGGGTCGTCGGGGATGATGCCAAGATCCAGGCAGTCTATGCCCATGCGGGTCAGCATGGCCTTGACCCCGTAGCGGTTGGAGTCATAGATGTCGCCGTGGGCGAGGGGGGTGCCCACCGGCTTAAGTTCGTCGCCCGTGCTGAAGATGGCGACTTTCAGCGGGCGGCGCACCGCACGGTGGCGATGCCGAGGGAGGCCAGCAGCGGCATTTCCCGGGGGTGAGGCGAGTACCGGCTGGCCAGCACGCAGGCGCTTTGCCAGGTCCTCTGCCACGGCGGCGGATGTTCTGGCCCGGTTCGGGTTGTGCCAGAAAAGTGATCCGATCGCCGTCGGCCTGCGTTTCTTCCTGCATCACCACCGCATCCGTGCCGGCCGGCACCGGGGCGCCTGTCATGATCCGCACGCAGTGGCCGGCGGGCCATTCACCCTGATAGGGCTGACCGGCAAAGGCCTTGCCCGCCATGATGAGCGGGGTGCCGGCGGCGAGATCCGCCAGGCGCACGGCATAACCGTCCATGGCGGAGTTGTCGAAGGGGGGCACGGCGAGGGGAGAGGCGATATCGCTGGCAAGTACCCGGCCAAGGGCCTCTGGCAGGGGCAGCTGCTCGCTGTCGCAGCAGCAGGCGAGTTGCTCCAGCATCCCTTGCAGGGCATCGCTTAAGGGGGAGTAGTCCGCTGGTATCAAATCCCATCGTCATGACCTCTTGTGATGATTGAAGGCGGGATTATCACAAAATTCCCCGGGTATGGGCAGGTTATCTCAAGGGAATCTCGGGGTAATCGGCGCAGAAACGGGGTGAGATGGCCATAAAGTATGAGGTGACGCACAAGTTGACTTGAATCTTGGCGGCAATGGCCGTTTACTATGCCGCCATAACAGATGGCCGTACATATCGGCCTGTGAGAGGAGAGGGTAAACGGGGCGGATTGGCATAAAGTCGGGTACGGGCTTGAGTTAGCTTGAATTATTACAATACCGTCGGCCCTGTGCGCCGCCATAACATAAGGGGTTGCTCATAGACAAGCGGCCATCACAGTCCCTGAGCGTGGGAGAGAAACAAGATGACGAGCTTTAGCCAGGAAGCCCTGTTGGTCAGGGCAGCGCTCGAGGCCGAGGGCCTGGAGACACCACTGGTGGCCAATGGGTTGAACGGCCAGCAGAAGAAGGAAAACATCGAAGGCCATATGCGCGCCATCATGGAGACGCTTGGGCTGGATCTGGCCGATGACAGTCTGGCCGAGACGCCGCACCGCATCGCCAAGATGTACGTGAACGAGATCTTTTCCGGCCTCGACTACGCCACCTTCCCCAAGGTGACGGTGATCGAGAACAAGATGAAGGTGGACGAGATGATCATGGTGCGGGACATCAGTCTCACCAGCACCTGTGAGCACCACTTCGTCACCATAGACGGGCTGGCCCACGTGGCCTACATCCCCCGTGGCAAGGTGATCGGGCTGTCGAAGATCAACCGCATAGTGCAGTTCTTCGCCCGCCGTCCCCAGGTGCAGGAGCGGCTCACCCAGCAGATACTGCTGGCGCTGCAGACCCTGCTCGGCACCAGGGACGTGGCCATCAGCATCAAGGCGACCCACTTCTGCGTGAAGGCCCGTGGGGTGATGGATTCGACCTCCTATACCACCACCACCTCCCTCGGCGGCGTCTTCAAGACCCAGCCAGACACCCGTGCCGAGTTTCTCGGTGGCCTGAAAGGCTAGTCACCCAGGGGCATGTCCCACCGACATGCCCCGACTTCTTCTTCCCTCCCGTCTGCCCACCCCGGTTTACTTTCTGAAAAAATCCTAAAGGGATGCCCGCGTGCGCCGATACAGCTCACCGTGCCGCGAGATGGTCTATTTGACACCCGTTTGGCCCCCTCGTCCGTGCCGATACGGATGAGATTTGAATGACTGCTATGGATGGCAGCTAGCGTGCTCGCGCCTCGAAGGGCCAGCGCCGACGAATGCCACTTGATGACCCATATGCAGGACATGCCATGAACACCATGACGATAGGCAAGAAACTCACCGCCGGCTTTGCCGTACTCGGCCTGATGATGGCCTTTATCGGCGGCTTTTCACTGTTTGAATTCAGCACCATGAACCGGGCCGCCACCGGGTTCACCGACAGCATACTGCCCGCCGTGGTGCGCACCAGCACCCTGGGGGAGACCATCAATGCGGTGCGCCGCTATGAGCTGGATGTCTTTCTGGTGGCGGACGATCCCCAGCAGCAGGCCCATTACCGCAATGAGAGCGAGAAGAGCCTGAGGGAGGCCGGGCAGCAGATAGCGGCCCACGATGCCACCATTTGGGCGGAGGATGTGGAGGAGCGCCGCACCTTCGACATCGTCAAGGCGGACTGGGAGAAATACCTCGGCCTGCACCAGCGCATCAGGCAGATGCAGGACGCCGGTCAGATGACCGAGGCCCAGCACCTCTTCATGGGGGAGGGGATCACCCTCTACACCAACCTGGCCAAGTCTGTTGGCGATCTGGTACGCATCAACCATGGCTATGCCGACGCCTCCCGCAAGGTGGTGGTGGGGGCGTATGACTCCGCCAAGCTGAGCGTCACCTTGGCCCTGCTGGTCGGTCTGGCGCTGGTGATCTGCCTCTCTGTGGTGCTGACCCGCCAGATCCGCGACCCGCTCATCATGCTTGCCCGTCAGGCCCAGCGCATCGCGGGCGGCGATCTCGGCAAGGGGGAGCTGCAGGAGTGGATCCGTGGCAGTCGCTTCAACCGCGACGAGCTGGGTCAGCTCGGCTCGGCCATCGACCGCATGCAGGGGGCGCTGGCGGACCTGGTGAGCGAGATAGCCGGCTCGGTGAGTCAGCTCAGCAGCGCTGTGGAGGAGGTGAGCGCCATCTCCGAGCAGTCCGCCAAGGGCATGGCCAGCCAGCAGAGCGAGGTCTCCCAGGTGGCCACCGCCATGAACGAGATGCAGTCCACCGTCAATGAGGTGGCCCGCAACACCACGGATGCCATGAGCGCGGCCAAGGATGCCTCCCGCACCTCGACCCAGGGCAACCAGGTGGTGCGCAGCGCCATCGGCAGCATAGAGCAGGTGTCCCAGCAGATAGAGCAGGCGGGCACTGTGGTGTCGCAGCTGGAAGCGGACAGTGCCAGCATCAGCATGGTGCTGGATGTCATTCGCGGCATCGCCGAGCAGACCAACCTGCTGGCACTCAACGCGGCCATAGAGGCGGCCCGGGCCGGCGAGCAGGGGCGTGGTTTTGCGGTCGTCGCGGACGAAGTGCGCTCCCTGGCCCAGCGTACCCAGGCCTCCACCGCCGAGATCAGCAAGATGATAGCGCTGCTGCAGGAGCGCACCGCCGAAGCGGGCAACGCCATGCAACTGAGCCGTCAGCAGATGCAGGAGAGCGTCGGACTGGCACGGGAAGCGGGGGGCAGCATCGACAGCATCAACGGCGCCGTCACCCAGATCAGCGACATGAACACCCTGATCGCCACCGCCACCGAAGAGCAGAACGCGGTGACCGAGGAGCTCAACCGCAGCATAGTGAACATCCACAATGCCGCCGACGAGAACGCCCAGGGGGCGCAGCAGACCGCCCAGGCCTGTGTCGAGTTGAGCAAGCTGGCCAACAACCTGCACCATATGACCCAGCGCTTCACCCTCTAAGCCTTGACCCACGGATAGCAGAAGGCCCCGCCAATCGGTGGGGCCTTGTTGTTTCTGGCGTATTGCTTGGGGCTGACTATGTCGCCGTCAGCTCAGGCCCACTATCTTGCCGTCGTCGTCGATATCGATATGACGGTTGGGGAGGGCAGGCTGCCGGTGCGGTTATCAGCTCAGACCCACTATCTCGCCGTCGTCGTCGATGTCGATATGGCGCTCAGGGAAGGCAGGCTGCCAACAGGGTTCTTAGCTCAGTCCAAAGATCTCGCCGTCGTCATCGATATCGATATGGCGATAGGCCGGCAGGCTGCCAAGGCCAGGCATTGTCATGATGGGGCCCGCCAGGGCATAAACGAAACCGGCGCCGGCGCACAGGCGCACCTCCTCGATGGGCACCTCGAAGTCCGTCGGTACTCCCTTGATGGCAGGATCATGGCTGATGGAGAGCGGCGTCTTGGCCACGCAGATGGGCAGGTGATCCCAGCCCTCGGCCGAGAGCCGGGCCAGCTGCTGGCGCGCCTTGTCCGAGAGCCGCACACCGCGCCCGCCGTAGCCGCACTCCACCAGGGTGGCGAGCTTGGCGCCAAGGCTCATCTCGTCCGGGTAGAGCAGCTTGACGTCCCTTGGCAGCGCACAGGCGGCGACCACGGCCCGGGCCAGCTCGCTGGCGCCCTTGCCCCCCTCGGTGAAGGCGTGGGAGATGGCGGCGTCACAGGCGCCGGCGGCCAGCGCCTCGCGGGCCAGCAGATCCAGCTCGGCCTGGCTGTCGCTCGGGAAGCGGTTGATGGCGACCACCACGGGCACTCCATAACGGCGGGCGTTGCGGATATGCCAGGCGAGGTTGGCGCAGCCCTGCTTGAGGGTGGGCAGGTCTTCCCCCTGGAGGCTGGCCGGCAGCGGCTGGCCCGGGCGAATGTCGAGCAGGCCGCTGTTGGCCTTGAGACCGCGCACAGTGGCCACCAGCACCACGCAGGAGGGGGTGATGCCGGACTGGCGGCTCTTGATGTTGAAGAACTTCTCCAGCCCCATGTCGGAGCCAAAGCCCGCCTCGGTCACCACGTAATCGGTGAGCCCGAGCGCCATGCGGTCGGCGATGACCGAGGAGTTGCCGTGGGCGATGTTGGCGAAGGGACCGGCGTGCACCAGCACCGGGGTCTGCTCCGTGGTCTGCATCAGGGTCGGTTGCAGGGCGTCTTTGAGCAGCACCGTCATGGCGCCCGCCACCTCCAGCTGCTCGGCGGTGATGGGGCTGCCGTGGATGTCCAGCGCCAGCTGGATGCGGCCGATGCGCGCGCGCAAGTCTTTCAGATCGCTGGCCAGCGCCAGAATGGCCATCAGCTCGGAGGCGGCGGTGATGACGAAGCGATCGGAGCGCTCCACCCCGTCGGCGGGGCCGCCCTGGCCTAGGGTGAGGTGGCGCAGGGCGCGGTCGTTCATGTCCAGGGTGCGCGGCCAGAGGATGTTGGCCGGGTCTATCTCGAGACGCGAGAGGCCGGTTCTGGCGCTGAACTGGTCGCCCAGTTTCTGCTCGTGGAACAGGCGGGCATCCAGGGCCGCCGCCGCCAGATTATGGGCGGCGCTCAGGGCATGAAAGTCCCCGGTGAGGTGCAGGTTCATCTCCTCCATGGGCACCACCTGGGCATGTCCGCCCCCGGCGGCGCCCCCCTTTACCCCGAACACCGGCCCGAGACTCGGCTGGCGTATGGTGGCGATGCTGGACCGGCCTATGTGGTTGAGGCCCATGGAGAGGCCGAGGGTGGTGACCGTCTTGCCCTCGCCAAGGGGCGTGGGGGTGATGGCGCTCACCAGCACCAGCTGACCTGCCCGTCCGGGCCGGGACTTGAGCAGTTCGAGACTGAGTTTGCCCTTGTGGTGGCCCTGGGGGCTGAGCTGGTGGGGCGGGATGGCGAGGCGTTCGGCCAGCGCCTGGATGGAGAGACGGGGGGACTGGCGGGAGATCTCGATATCGCTTAGCATCAGCACCTCGTTGGCATGTCAGGTCAAAGATGCGGCGAAGTCTAGAGGAATCAATAAGGTTATCCAATGACGAAAACGATTTTATTTGGCAGGGTGAGGTTCATCAGAATCCTGTTCTGCTGGATCTCAACGCACTCTATCGCCCCAAGCAGCCGATGACGGCGCTGGGGATTGTCAGCGCGCTGGTGCCGCTGTTCGGTTTCGGCTGGCAGGCGATGACCCAGGATCCCGAAACCCAGCTGCGCCACGAACTCCGCAAACGGGTCAACAAGCACAAGACCGACGAGGCAAACCTCATCCTGATCCTGCAGCTGGCCGCCATGTTTGACTGCCCCGAGCTTGAGGTGGCGCTCCCCTATGCCCTCAGTGAGCCGCAGTTGTCGGTTGATCCGCACCCGTTGCCACGCTGGCAGTTAAGCCTCGAGCAGGAGCGTCTGCTGGCGCAGCTGGTTCCGCAGCGGCCCCGCACCCGCCAGCGTTAGGTTTCAAGCCGGGCCTGCAGGCCGGACCAGTCAGGCCGTACCCTCTGCTCTGGCAATCAGGTCACGGCGCATCCCACTGTTGCGGGGCGAGATAGCGCTCCTGCACGAACTCGATAAAGCAGCGCACCTTGGCCGAGACGAAGCGGCGGTGCGGATAGACCGCATAGAGCCCCACCTCCCCCTTCTCCCACTCCGGCAGCAGGCTGACCAGCTGCCCTGACCGCAGGGCCTCCCCCACGATAAAGGTGGGCTGCAATATGATGCCCTGATCATCACAAGCGGCGCGGGTCAGCGCCACCCCGTTGTTGGCCCGCAGCGGCCCCTGTGGCCGGATGCTCTGCTGCTCGCTTCCCCGTTTGAAGTGCCACTCCGGCTGGGTCAGGGTGTAGATCAGACAGTCGTGCTGCTTGAGATCCTCGGGTTTTTCCGGTCTGCCCTTGCGTGCCAGATAGGCGGGGCTGGCGCAAAGCACCAGCTACATGGTGGCCAGCGGCTTGGCCACCAGGGAGGAGTCCGGCAGGTTGCCGATCCGCAGCGCCAGATCGAATCCCTCCTCCACCAGTGCCACCCGCCGGTCGCTGTACTCTATCTCCAGCTTGAGCTCGGGAAACCGCGTCCGAAACAGCGGCAGGGCGGGGGAGAGGTGCAGGTAGCCAAAGTCCATGGGCACCGAGAGCTTGAGGGTGCCCTGGGGCTGCTGGTTGTTGTGGGTGAGCTGGCTGTGGGTCTCTTCCAGCTCCGCCAGCAGGGCCAGGGAGCGCTGGTAGTAGAACTGGCCCGCCTCTGTGGGGTTGACCTGGCGGGTGGTGCGTGACAGCAGCCGGGTCGACAATGACTCCTCGAGCTGCTGCATCAGCTTGGAGGTCATGGCGACCGAGATGCCGAGCTGATGGGCGGCCTTGGTAAAGCTCTGGCACTCCACCACCTTGATGAAGGTGCGCATGGCGGCTATCTGATCCATATTCCACTCTCGGTTGATAATTATTTTAATAAATCGATGATTATCCATTCCTGCTCGGAGGTTAGCATTTCGGGTATCGATGTGAACCCCCCAATGAAGGAACGATCGGAATGAAAATGACCAAGGCCCTGCTGGCTTCCTGCCTGTTTATGGCGGCTCCCCTGATGGCGGCCGACTACGATGTCGATGCGGCTCACACCACAGTCCAGTTCAAGGTGGGCCACCTCGGCTTCTCCGAGCTGGTCGGCCGATTCAACACCTTCAGCGGCACCTTCAGCATGGATGATGCCAATCCGACCGCCGCCAAGGCGAGCTTCGAAATCGACGCCGCCAGCGTGGACTCCAACCACGAGGCCCGCGACAAGCACCTGCGCAGCCCCGACTTCCTGGACGTCAAGCAGTACCCCAAGATGACCTTCGTCAGCTCAGGCTATGAAGGCACCAAGGACAAGGGCGTGCTCAAAGGCACCCTGACCCTGCACGGCGTTTCCAAGGATGTGGCTTTCGACATGGTCCACATCGGCGAAGGCAAGGATCCCTGGGGCGGCTATCGCAGCGGCTTCAACGCCACCACCACCATCAAGCGCAGCGACTTTGGCGTGAACTACATGCTGCCGGGCATTCCGGACGAGATGAGCATCAACCTGTTCGTCGAAGGTGTGCGCAAGTAATGGGCGCAGCACTCTTGCTACAAACCCTGGCGGCTCCTTTAGGGGCCGCTTTGCTGTCATGGCGCTGGCCACGGCTGGGTTATCTGTGGGGGGCGCTCGCACTCTGGCTGGTGGGCTGCCTGCTGGGCGGCGCCTATGGCCTGCCGGTCAAGGCGTGGCAGTGGCTGCCGCTGTGCCTGCTGGTGCCCGCCATGGCGCTGCAACTGGCAGACAAGGGCGGTTCGCTGCTGCTCTTTGCCGTGTTCAGTGCGCTGGTGTGGTGGCAGGGGCTGGCCTCGGTACTGGCGAGCGAACCCGGGATCTGGCTGGCGCTACTGCCCGCCATCCTCTGGTTTGGCTGGACGGGCTGGCGCGGTGACAGCGAGGAGGGGCTGGGCTTTACCCTGGGCTTCATCTGGCTGGCGCTGGTCATCGGCATCGATGGCAGCCTGCTGATCGCCCAGCTGGCGGGCGCCCTGGCCGCCTTCGCCGGTTTCCGTGCCCTGCTCGGTGCCTTTGCGGGCATCAAGGTGACTCCTGCCGCCCTGGCGCTGGCGCTGGCCTTCGTGCAGATGCTGGCCTGGCAATATGTGGAAGTGCCGCTGCTGGTGCTGCTGCCGGTCTGGTTGCTGCCGCTCTTGGAGTGGGCCCTGCGCAAGCGCCCGGGGTAGTGCGTTGGGGTCTGCTGATCCTGCTTCGGCGGGCAGTTGGTGCTGGTTTGAGCCTGTGGTGGGTGTGGCCTGCTGCTTCACTTGTACTGATTTTTGCATGAAAAACAGACAATTACCTTATTTTGGGATAGTCAAAGTCTGCACAGATAAAGATTGAGCCCCATGGTGCTTTCAGATAAAAAGGATTTTCAATTATCTGGACACACACAGAACCCGGCTATGCCGGGTTCTGTTTGCCTGCTTTCTCGCGGCACGCTAAGGAGGCCACAGTTGCGCAGTCAGGGATCTGAGCATCTGTTTTTTCGCCATTTCACCGAGCAGGGACGCCTCGGGGATCTCTGCATTCTGCTGGTGACCCACCTGCTCCCGGACCGACCCCATTTCATCCAGGTGCTCGACCGGGTGGGGCGGGTCGGCGCCATACTGCCCAAACCCAAGTCCGTGCACGGGCCGACCCTGGCCTGGGCTCAGCAGCACTACCCCGTGCTGCCCCTCAATCGCCACTGGACCTCGGATCCCGAGGGCGTCATTGCCCAGATTGCCCCCCTGGTGCGGGAGCATGAGCGGCTCATCATCCTGGACATAGGCGGCTACTTCGCCAAGACCCAGGCGGTGCTCTCTGAACACTTCGGCGAGCGCTTTCTCGGGGTGGTGGAGATGACAGAGAACGGCCATCAGCGCTACGAACAGGAGCTGCTGGCCGCCCCCGTCATCTCGGTGGCGCGCAGCCCCCTCAAGCAGGCGGAAGACATCCAGATCGGCCTGAGCGTGGTCTACTCCGCCGAGTCCCTGGCGCGCACCCTGAGGCGTACCTTCAACGTCTGCCAGGCCGCCCTGTTTGGCTATGGCAAGGTGGGGCGCAGCATCGCCCGCGAGCTGCGCTGCCGCAACCTGCACCTGGAGCTGGTGGAGACGGATGCCCTGCGCCAGGTGGAGGCGCTCTCCCACGGCTTCAAGCTGGTGAACAAGGCCGAAGCCCTCGGCCGCGCCGAGCTGGTGATCTGCTGCACCGGCAACGGGGCCCTGGACATCGCCGACTTGCAGGCGCTGCGCCCCGGCGCCATGGTGGCCTCTGTCACCTCGGCGGACGACGAGTTCGCCTTCTGCCTCTCCCAGCTGCCCTGGCCGAGCGAGGAGGTGTGCCCCCATGTGCTGGCGCTCACGCGCCCGGATGGCAGCACCATCTTCCTGCTCAATCGCGGTGAGGCGGTGAACTTCGTCCACGGCGCCGTCATCGGCGAGTACGTCTATCTGGTGCTGGCGGAGATCATCGAAGGGGTGCACCAGTTGGCCGGGCAGCGGCCGGCACCCGGCCTGCTCGAGCTGCCCCAGGCCACCATGCAGACCATAGCCCGCCACTGGTTAACCGATTTTCATGGAGTCATCGCATGACAGAACGACAGACCCCGGTCAGCAAGCCGCGCATCGAGATCCGCTACTGCACCCTCTGCCGCTGGATGCTGCGCGCCGCCTGGCTGGCCCAGGAGCTGCTCTCCACCTTCGACAGCGATCTCGGCGAGGTGGCGCTGGTGCCCGCCAGCAAGGGGGAATTCAAGATCTTGGTGAACGGGATACAGGTGTGGGACAGGGTGGCCGACGAGGGCTTCCCCGAGGCGAAAGAGATCAAGCAGCGGGTGCGTGACCTCATAGCCCCGGAGCGCGATCTCGGTCACGCCGATCGCAAGCCTGCCACCGAGTAGGCCGGGGACAAGGGGTTGAACGAGAGGGAGGCGCAGGCCTCCCTCTCTTTTTTTGTCCAGGCGGCTAAGAGGCTGCTGGCGACGGGGCGTCGGTCCCGCTCGCGGGAGAACCTATGTAGCGGGCCCGCTTGTGGGGCTTGATGCGGCTCACGTCCACCCACACCAGGCCGTCGATGCAGTGGTTGAAGTCGGGGTCTATGCCAAAGTCCATGAACTGCACGCCCCCCGGTTCGCACAGCTCGGAATACTGCTTGTAGAGGGTGGGGATAGCGCAGCCCAGGTGGTCGAGGCGGGCCTTGAGCGCCTTGAGATCGGCGCCGTAATCGGTCCCCTCGAACAGGGGCGCCGTCTCGGGGTAGGGGCGGCGCGAGGGGGCAAGGGCAAGCTCGGGGGCGAAGTGCTGGCGGTAGAAGCCCACCAGCAGATCCTTGGCCGCCGGTGGCAGGCTGCCGGAGAGGGTCACGGGCCCGAACAGATACCGATACTGGGGGTAGCGGGCCAGGTAGGCCCCTATGCCGAACCAGAGGTAGTCGAGCCCCCGCTTGCCCCAGTAGGCGGGTTGGATGAAGCTGCGGCCAAGCTCGATGGCCTGCTCCAGCCGGGGCAGCAGTCTCTCTTCAAACCCGAACAGGGTTTGGCTGTAGAGGCCGCTCAGGCCTTTGCGCGCCAGCAGCTCGGCCACGGGGGCGAAGCGGTAGGCTCCTATGATGTCGAGGCGGGCCGGATCCCAGAGGATGAGGTGGTGGTAGTCATCGTCGAAGGCGTCGAGATCCCGCCGCCTGCCCGAGCCTTCTCCCACGGCGCGAAAGGCGATCTCCCGCAGCCGCCCCAGCTCGCGCAGTATCACAGAGTGGCCCTGCTCGTGGCGACGATAGAGCAGGATGCGCTGGCCATCCGGGGTGGTGCCGAGCTGCTCGCAGCATTCGATGGCCTGTTTGAGCTGGCGGCGCTCCTCCGGC
Source organism: Aeromonas ichthyocola (assembly GCF_046087985.1). NCBI lineage: Bacteria > Pseudomonadati > Pseudomonadota > Gammaproteobacteria > Aeromonadales > Aeromonadaceae > Aeromonas > Aeromonas ichthyocola. The sequence goes on along the minus strand of NZ_JBJSWH010000001.1, from coordinate 475,330 downwards.
AGGGCGATGGGGGCTTCGGTCTGCCAGCCGGCCCGCCTTGCCACGGCCAATCCGGTAGAGGTGGCGGCGCACCAGCCGGCCGCGTCTTGGCGGGCAGCTCCTGAAAACTGGGGCCGGTGGAATGCGCGCTCCTATGGTGACCGGAGATGCGTCTGCCCCTGCTGGCGAAACAGCTGGCGCACCAGCAGCAGGGCGGAGGCGGGCTTGTGGAGCCAGGAGGCGAGATAGAAGGGGAGGCCGTTGCGCCCGTCCAGATGAATGGGCACCAGCGGGGTGCGGGTGCGCTGGGCCAGCTTGATAAAGCCCCCCTGCCAGGGACCGTCCTTCACCCCCCTGGGGCCGAGGCGCGACACTTCGCCGGCGGGGAAGATGATGAGGGCGCCTTCTTGGGCCAGGTGCTCCCCCATGGCCAGGATGGCGCGTCTGTCTGTCTTGCCCTCCAGGTTGTCCACCGGCAGCAGCAAAGGGCGCAGCGGCGCGAGCTGGGCCAGCAGCTGGTTGGCGACGATCTTCACATCGGGGCGGATGCGGCCGAGCAGTTGCAGCAGCGCCAGTCCATCCAGCGAGCCGATGGGGTGGTTGGCAACAAGAATGACCCGGCCGCTGGCGGGGATGTTCTCGAGTTGCGCCTCGCTGACCCGATAGTCGAAATCGAGCTGGGTCAGCGCCTGCTCGACAAAGTCGAGGCCGCGCAGGTGCGGGTAGCGGGTGGCAAAGTCGGCAAAGGCCTGCTCGTTGAGCAGCCAGCCCAGCCCCGCTTTAACAGCGGGGTGAGCAGGGGGTAGCCAAGCAGGCGGGGGAAGTGCTGGGTCAGCAGGGTATCGATAGTGAACATCTGGAGGGCTCCGGCGATCGTTGCTCCCAGCATGATGTGGCACTGTTCCCGCGACATGTCAGCGGGATGACAGTTTGATGGCAGCGGCAACCAGTAGCTCCTGAGCGACCCTCCCCTGGTTTCCCTTTCCTGATGGGTGATGGCATAGCAAGGTGGTAAACCGGCTCCCCCTTGGTGGTCATGGTAATGACAGCGCCGATTAACCGCGCCAGGCTGCGGTGAGGCGCACCAGCTCCACCAGGGTGGCGACCGCCTTCTCCATGGATTGCAGCGGGATGAACTCGTGCTTGCCGTGGAAGTTGTGGCCTCCGGTGAAGAGGTTGGGGCAGGGCAGCCCCATAAAGGAGAGGCGGGCGCCGTCGGTGCCGCCGCGAATGGGCTTGATCTTGGGGACCACGTCTGCGGCCTCCATGGCGGCCCTGGCCAGCTCGACTATGTGCATGTGCGGCGCTATCTGGCTGCGCATGTTGCGGTAGTTGTCGGTCAGGGTCAGCTCGATGCGGGCCTTCGGATACTCGGCCTGCAGGGCGGCGACCCGGCCCTTGAGCTGGGCCTTGCGGGCGGCGAAGTGGTCATCGTCGAAGTCGCGAATGAGGTAGTGCAGTGTGCTCTGCTCCACAGTGCCCTCCATCCGGGCCAGGTGGAAGAAGCCCTCATACCCTGCCGTGCACTCCGGGGTCTGCTCGGGGGGCATCTCGGCGTGGAAGCGGGCGGCCAGGGTCTGGCTGTTGATCATGCTGCCCTTGGCGGTGCCGGGGTGCACGTTGTTGCCTGTGATGCGCACAGTGGCGCTGGCGGCGTTGAAGTTTTCATACTCCAGCTCGCCCAGTTCACCGCCATCGACGGTATAGGCCCATTTGGCCGGGAATCTGTCCAAGGGGAACAGATCGGCGCCGCGGCCTATCTCCTCGTCCGGAGTGAAGCCTATCCAGAGATCCCCGCGGGGGATGTCGGGGTTGGCCTGCAGATACTGGGCGGCGGTGAGGATCTCGGCGATGCCCGCCTTGTCGTCGGCCCCAAGCAAGGTGGTGCCGTCCGTGGTGATGAGATCCTGTCCCAGGTAGTTTTTCAGGCAGCGGTACTGGCGAATGGCCAGCACCTCGTCCCCCTTGCCGAGGCAGATGTCGCCTCCCTGATAATTCTCGACTATCTGGGGCACCACCTGCGCGGCCTCGTAATCGGCGGTGTCCATGTGGGCGATGAGCCCGATGGCCGGTGCCTGTGGCTGGTTGCCCGGCAGGCAGGCGGTGAGATAGCCGTGCTCGTCCAGGGTGACCTGGGTCAGCCCCAGCTGGATCATCTCCTCGAAGAGGGCGCGGGCGAAGACGAGCTGGCCCTCGCTGCTGGGGCAGGCAGGATTGGTCGCATCGGAGCGGGTATGAAAAGTCAGGTAACGCAGAAAACGCTCAAGCAGGGTATCCATTGGCAGGCCTCAAACCACAAAAGAGGCACCATTGTGGACAAGACGGCCAGCCTGATTATTGCGTCAGCGCATTTTTTGATGAATTTCTTGGGCAGGGATCCCGAGGGGACGCTGGGGGAGGGGGCCAAACCTGAAGGTGTTTTGAATAAAAATTCCGAATTTAAAACTGGTCATGCATATGCGAAAGGGCTGAATTTCCCCCCGGCCCAGCACTGGCAAGGGGTGGGGGAAAATGGCCGGTTCCCCTGTTATTTTCAGGGCCAATCCCGAGCGGGCTCATCCCTCGCCATCCCAGAGCCAGCCTTGCTGGCAGCAAGATTTGACCCTTCGATCAAAACCCGTTTTTTAACACGATTTTTTATTGTCAGTGGCGCCGGTAAGTGTGTACACTCCGCGCCGATCCGAGGGTAACCCTGAGCAGGCAGAGGCCGCCAGACACCGACAGGATCAGACGCCTATAGGGCGAGGCACGCAGAAACGACAGACACTGCTGGGGAATGGTTTCTTTAATACCGGTTAGGCTCCGGTATCAGGGAGAACAACAGACTCTCATCACCTACTGACCGAGTGGGCCAACGGCTCATCATCTTCCCTTGTCATGGGCGGTCACTGGCGTTGAGCGGGCTGTGGTGGTTGTCGTTTATCAACACGCGTGCGTGCTGACGTCTACCCTTCTCTTCCTTGAACCTCTCTCCTTCTGTCGGGATGGCTGCCGAATGATGAACGAACGGCGTGGCTGATGCCGGTTGTCATCAAAGTACCGCGGCGCCCCATTAGAGTGGCACCGCATACCGTTGAGCTTGATGTAAAGCCACCAGCCCCACATCAAGACTCGTTACTTCCCAAGATCCACCAGGCAGCCTTGGCTTGCCGCGATGTGCAATAGAGGATCTGGCTGTGACAAGGCCCAGGGTCAGGCGACAACGCCTCCCCCGCTGGCCGTGACGCACCGGGTGCCCGCAGGCAGCCTTTGCTCGCCGCATGTTGCAATCGATGGTCTGGATGTGATTGAGGGTAACGAAGGCGGCCTTCTGGCCGCTCATTTGCGAGGCATAGCCCATGACTAACTGGTCCAGCAAGGACTCCTTGAAGGTCTACAACGTTCCCTACTGGGGTGCGGGTTTTTTCAATATCAATGACGCCGGTCATGTGACCGTCTCCCCCGACAAGTCTCGTCCCGGGGCGCATATAGTGCTGTCCGAGGCCATCGAACAGCTGCGCCAGTCCGGACTGACTACCCCGGTATTGCTGCGTTTCCCCGACATCCTCAAGAGCCGGGTCGATGCGTTGTTCAACGCCTTCGGTCAGGCCATCGAGAAGTCAGGCTATGAAGGGGACTACCTGTGCGTTTACCCGATCAAGGTAAACCAGCAGCGTCGCGTCATCGAGACCATCAGTCAGTCCTACAGCGACAAGCCGCGGCTTGGGCTGGAGGCCGGCTCCAAACCGGAGCTGCTGGCCGTGCTGTCCCATCATCATGAGCAAGGCTCCGTGATCGTCTGCAACGGTTACAAGGACCGCGAATACATCCGCCACGCCCTCTTGGGCAACCTGATGGGCCACAAGGTCTACATAGTGGTGGAGAAACCCTCCGAGCTGGAAATGGTGCTGGACGAGTCAGTTCGCCTCAACATCAAGCCCAACATAGGGGTGCGTGCCAAGCTCGCCTCCACCGGCTCCGGCATGTGGGAATCGAGCGGTGGCTCCATGTCCAAGTTCGGCCTCTCCGCCTCCCAGATCCTGGCGCTGGTGGAGCGTCTGCGCAGCCTCGGCAAGCTCGATTGCCTGCAACTGCTGCACTTCCACCTGGGCTCCCAGATAGCCAACATCCGCGACATCCAGGGCGGCATCCGTGAGTGCGGCCGCTTCTATGCCGAACTGCGTCGCCTCGGCGTGCCCATCGACGTGGTCGATGTGGGCGGCGGCCTGGGTGTGGACTATGAGGGCACCCGCTCCCAGAGCCACTGCTCCGCCAACTACAGCCTGTCCGAGTACGCCAACAACGTGGTGTGGGGCATAGGCGATGTGTGCCGCGAGTTCGACCTGCCGCACCCGACCATCATCAGCGAGTCCGGCCGTGCCCTGACCGCCCACCACGCCGTGCTGGTCACCAACCTGATTGGTGCCGAAGGGGTGGAGGTGAACGACATCCACGCGCCGGATGAAGACGCCCCGACCATCTTGCAGAACATGTGGAAAGGCTGGCTGGACCTGCGCAGTGAAGATCCCTCCCTGCTGGAGATCTTCCACGACTCCGTGGCCGACCTTGGGGATGTGAACGCCCAGTTCACCATGGGTCTCTTGAACCTGGAGCAGCGCGCCTGGGCCGAGATGCTGCACCAGAACACCTGCCTGGCGCTCAAGGAGCTGCTCAACCCGGTCAACCGCAACCACCGCGCCCTGGCCGACGAGCTCTCCGAGAAGCTGGCAGACAAGTGCTTCGCGAACTTCTCCCTGTTCCAGTCCCTGCCGGATGCCTGGGGCATAGGTCAGGTGTTCCCCGTGATGCCGCTCACCGGCCTCGAGCGCCCGCTCACCCGCCGCGGCATCCTGATGGACATCACCTGTGACTCCGACGGTCAGGTAGAGCACTACGTCGACGGTCTGGGTGTCGAGAGCACACTGCCGATGCCGGAGTACGGCGAGAACGAAGAGTGCCACGTCGGCTTCTTCCTGGTGGGTGCCTACCAGGAGATCCTGGGGGATCTGCACAACCTGTTCGGTGATACCCACTGCGCGGAAGTGTGGCTGGACGAGGAAGGCAAGATGGACATTCGCAACGTGGTGCGCGGCGACACCGTCGACCAGCTGCTGCGTTACGTCAACATCGACCCGTCAGTTATCCGCGAGAACTACCAGCGGATCGTCTCCCACCCGGCGCTGGACGACGCGACCCGCAAGGCCCTGCTCGACGAGCTGGAGCTGGGTCTGCAAGGCTACGCCTACCTGGAAGACGAATAAGCCACAGGCTGGTTCGCCCCGTCGGTAAAAAGACGGGAATGAAAAACGGCGCCTTCGGGCGCCGTTTTTGTTGTCATCTGAACAGGGGGCAGAAACGCAGGAGGGGTCTGCTCGGCTATGGATAACCTCAGCCAGCGTTGACCAACCGTGGATGGCGGAAATCATGATCGGCTTCAGCTTTATTCCTGCCTTGCAACATCGCATGTTGAAGCAGTACCAGTGCAACCCCCAGTATGCCTCCCAGTATGGTCGCCAGGACGACGATGAGTGGGCGCTTGGGTTTGTCCCGACTCAGTGGCTGACTCGGCGTGTCCAGATAGGAGAATGGGCTGAGTTGCAGCTCGCCAAGGTTGATGCCCTTCAAGCGAGCGAGTTGTACGTTCAACTCCATTATCTCAGGCATGTACTCCTCGATCTTCAGGGACTTGAGGATGCTCAACTTTCTTGCCAATGCATCTTCACCCAGGGTGATCGGGAAGCGATCGCCATAGTTGAAGTTCTCCAATGGTTTGTTCACCCCGGCTGCTTTGGCAATGCTCATGCTGTATTCGATGCCTTCAATCTCTCTCGTCAGCTTGCGCTGTGCATCCTCGGTCTTCAGCCTTATCTTCAAATTGAGCGTGCTGACCTGACTATTTCGATTGTTCTCCAATATTTCGAGCAGTTCCTGACTCTGCAACTGGACAATATAATCGATATAGCCCGTCAGCATGGATAGAGCATCTTCCTTCTTAAAGAAGGAGAAAGAGAGACGGATGCCAGGCTGTTCACCCTTCTTGTCTTCGGGAGCGATCTCCATCCACTCTGACCAAGTTCTCAGCAGACGCTGCTGCTCCAGTTCACCAAGATTATTATTGGCCACATGCTCTTTGAACTGGTCTGTGGTCTGCAGATAATTGCTGATGTTGTTGTAAGATTTGAATTCCAGTAAAAAATCGTTGTAAATAGACTTGTTATTCTTCGTCCCCCCCAGTCCTTGTATGTTGAGGACTGTTCTTAGCCGATCGAGCGTCAGCGTATCCCGTTGTTTGGGCTGATAAATGGTGGCACTAGCGGTCCACTGCTCCGGTGCGACCATGGCATACAAGATGCCTATGCTACCAAAGATAAGGGTGGAGAGCAGGATACGGAACTTTTTTTTCCACAGTAGTGTGAACAATTCATAGAGATCTATCTCATCATCGGAACGTCGTTCACTAGCTCCGTAATTTATTTTTTTGTTAATTATGTCATCCATAGCACTATCGGTCAAAAATTGTCACAGATGCCTTTTATAGCGCATTTGAGACCTATGTTCATCTATTTGTTGACTGAACAGGTGGAGGGGCGGGTATTTCCGACTCTTGTGCGGCGAATGATATTTATATCACCACTTTTTCTTTTTTGTTGTGTTTTTGTTTTGTTTTGTTTTGTTTTGTTTTGTTTTGTTTTGTTTTGTTTTGTTTTGTTTTGTTTTGTTTTGTCTTTGTTGTGTTTTTTTTGCTAGTGCAGTTAAATTGTGTTTCTTGTTTTTTCTGGGCGTGCGCCCTGAATAGTTCTTGTATGGGGGAGATAAACAGGAATAGCGCTGATATAAACCGTATCAAAAACGCCATGGTGTTGACTGCTGTTAGATGGGATATAGGTTATCGTTCATAGAGTGCTGATATTTTTGAAAGGGGTTATGTGGACCCACATTTTTAGCCAGTTTTTAGGTTGAAATCCAAGTAAGCCTTGTCAGATAGTCGATATAAAAGATGTTTTTCATCCGATATCAGAGTGCTTTCTCGGGGCGACTAAAGTGAATGACGGATTCAGCGAACCCTCGCTCTTGGATTAAGGAACCCCTTCTCCTGAGTGCCCGTTGGTCATATTTTTACCGTTATCAACCCGGCTTTCGACCCAACAACCGCTTTCCCATCTCCATCAGGGCACTCGCTGCGGTATAGCGGCTGTCTGACTTGCCCACCTCGTCTGCCACATAGAGAAAGTCTGATCTGTGCTTCTCCACCACCTCCTGCGGGCTGGCGGCATAGATAAAACCCTCCTGCACCTCGAATCCCTGCGCCAGCGGCGCCGCTTTCTCGGTCAGAAAGCTGGGGGAGGCCATGTCGATAAAGGTGTACTGCTGCCGGTTGGATGCTGGAATGCTGAAAAACGGGTATCTGGCCATCTGTGCTCCGCGCCTGCACGGCGTTGCCTTGATGTGATTGCCACTCGTCGAACGGCCTCCCTGTTTGCCGCCTGTGCAGGGGACGGAAAGCAATATTCGACTCTTTGTTGGGGCGGCTTATCCCGACTCAGCGAGAGGCGCAATTGGAAAGCGTACGAGGCAGGGGAGCAGGCCGAGCGCGGCAAGGCGTTGCCCTGTGCCCGGGCGGTTCTGCCTCTGCGAGGCAGGATCAGGCTGGCTCGGCGAGCACGCCGTCCGGGTGCCGTTCGCCGCAGTGGGCCAGCAGCTGCTCCCCCGGTATGGGGCGCCCCAGCAGATAGCCCTGCAGGGTGTCGCAGCCGAGCTGAGTCAGCAGGGTGCGCTGCTCCGGGGTCTCCACCCCTTCGGCCACTATGCGCATCCCCAGGGCCTGGCCCAGGGCTATGATGGCGCCGATGATGGTGGCATCGTCACCCTCGTGCGCCAGGGTGGCGACGAAGCCCTTGTCTATCTTGAGCTCGTTGGCGGGGAAGCGCTTGAGGTAGAGCAGGCTGGAGTAGCCAGTGCCGAAGTCATCGATGGAGATACCAAGCCCAAGCTTTGCCAGGCGATTGAGGATGGCCAGGCTCTCCTCGGCGTTCTCCATGGCGGTGGATTCGGTGATCTCCAGGGTGAGGTGGCGGGCCTCGAGCCGGTGGCGGGCGAGGGCGGCCTCCACCACCTCCAGCAAGCCGGGGCTGGCCAGCTGTATGGTGGAGAGGTTCACCGCCACGCTCCAGTCGTGATGACCCGCCTCCCGCCAGCGGCTCATCTGACGGCAGGCCTCATCCAGTACCCAGTTGCCGATGGGGATGATGAGCCGGGTCTTCTCCGCCAGGGGCAGGAAGCTCGCCGGGGAGATGGCGCCATGGTGCGGGTGCTGCCAGCGCAGCAGCGCCTCGGCGCCGACCACCTCGCCGCTGTGGGCGCCGTACTTGGGCTGATAGTGCAGGGCCAGCTCCCCCCGCTCCAGGGCATGGCGCAGCTCCTTTTGCAGCAAGAACTGCTGGTGGGCGTTGGCATTCATGGCGCTGTCGAAGTAGTAGTAGTCGTTGCGCCCCCGCTGCTTGGCGTAGTACATGGCGGCATCGGCGTTGAGGGTCAGCTCGTGCAGGCTGGTGCCATCCTGGGGGTAGACGGCGATGCCGATGCTGGCGGTGATGTGCAGGCTGTGATGCTCCCAGGGATAGGGCTGGGCCAGGGTGGCCAGCAGCCGCTCGGCGAAGGCCGTGGTCTGGGTGATGTCCCCCGGCGCCAGGGCCAGCACGAACTCGTCGCCGCCAAAGCGCGAGGCGGTGTCGCTGGCGCCGAGCAGCCCGGTGATCCTTGTCGCCACCTCGGCCAGCAGCAGATCCCCGGTGTGGTGACCGTGGGCATCGTTGATGATCTTGAAGCCGTCGAGATCGAGAAACAGCAGGGAGAAGCTGCGCTGATTGTGCTGGCACTCCTGGATGCGCTGCTCCAGTCGGTCGGCAAACAGCAGCCGGTTCGGCAGCCGGGTCAGGCTGTCATGGAGCGCCAGCTTGAGCAACTCGTCGTGGGCCAGGTGCAAGGAGGTCGAGAGGCGGGCGGCGTGGGCATCCAGCAGGGAGAGGACCAGGGCGATGGCGAACACCGCCAGGGTCACTATGATGATGACGGTCGCGAGCCACTGGGTATTGAGTCCTGTGTAGAGGGCGCCGCACAGGCTGCCTTCCGGGAACTGGGCCGCCGCCATGCCGGTGTAGTGCATGCCGATGATGGCGGCCCCCATGACCAGGGAGGCGAGGGCCTTGCGAAAGAAGGCGCGCGGTGTGCTGTTTCGCAGGCGAAACGCAATCCAGAGCGCGGCGCCGGAGGCGAGCATGGCAATCAGGATGGAGAGGACGAAGAGCCCGCTGTGGTAGTGAATACCAGGCTCTATCTTCATGGCCGCCATGCCGATGTAGTGCATGGCGGCGATGCCGGCCCCCATCAGCAGGGCGCCCCCCGCGATCTGGCGCCAGGGTAGCTCGGGGCGGCTCACCAGCCAGAGCGCGAAGGCCGAGGAGCCGATGGCCGCCACCAGGGAGAGGCCGGTCAGGGTCAGATCGTAGCCCAGCGCTATGGGCAGGTTGAAGGCGAGCATGCCGATGAAGTGCATGGACCAGATGCCAAGCCCCATGGCGAAGGCGCCCCCCGCGAGCCAGAGGGCGGCGGCCCGTCCCCGGCTCTGGCTTACCCGGCTCGTCATATTCAGCGCCGTGTAAGAGGCGAGCACCGCCACCAGGATGGAGAAAAACACCAGATCCTGGCTGTAATAACTGTCGAGCATGGGGTGGGTCGCGGTCACTTGATTCACTCTGGGATGGATAACGGCCTGAGCCATGGCCGGGCTGGGAAATCGGGTGGCAGATTGTACACCAGAGGTGCCCCATACCGGCCAGCTATACGCACCAAAATGGGCCCAGGATCAGAGTAAAAACACTGAATTTACCCCTTGATGGCAATGCCCTCCCGCCCCTTGTCCCAGGGTGGGTTCCAAATTTTCCCGCTTGAAAATGAGGGGTATAGACAGGAGGGGATCACTGCCACAGCCCCGTATACCTTGGGGAGTAAGCTGTCAGGTACCTTTACTCTCTGATGAGTCTTGGGAGCTTTTGGTAAAGTGCGTCTCGGTGCGCCTCTTTGTTGGCACCATAGTGCAGCTCGCGGTGGCAGTTGGGACAGAGGGCGACAGTGTTGCCGACGGTATCCGAGCCACCTTCTGCCAAGGTGCGCAGGTGATGAACCTCGAGAAAGGGTTCCCCGGTCGCCGTGATAAAGGGAGCTTGCTCATCACAACACTCACATTTAGCGGCTGCGGTCACTAGTACCCAGGCTTTGACCTGCGGATCCCTCACATAACTCATAGTGCTGGCATAGCGCTGGGCTGGCTCCTGCGTCCCAAGAGGAAGAGGGAGCACGGGCTTTGTCTTATATTGGATGACCTGATGCTCGAACTCGGCCTGCCCGGTATAAGGTTGGCCATCAAGCTCGCAGATCAGGCGCTCTATGATAGGCGCATGCTGTGGGCCAACATGTTTGGCGGGTTTTAATCCAGAGACCCAAGCCCTGCCCATCAAGACGCAGACGTAAGAGATATTTTGCATCCGATATTCAAATGATTTCTCGGACCGTGCGAAGCGTGTCGCCAGCTCAGTGTAATAGTGCTTTTTGACAAAGGGGATGCCATCCAACGCCTTGCTGTGCATATCCAGATAGGCGGCCACCGTTGCCCTTAACTCTTCTTCCGTCCATGTCTTGCGCAAAGCCGACTCCTAGCGTCCGATACCCCCCTCCTATGCTGCTTCAGGCATAAGGATGGTTTCATCCGAGTTGCATTTGATGGTGCGCATCTTAATCCAATCGACACCATTCTTCAGCCGAAAAGTCGAAAAACATGTGTCTTATCAATGGATTTATGTAGATAAATCAGTAGGCTGGTTTTTACACCGCCTGATGGGGGTCATCGGAGCCCAATAATGGGGTGTGGGTGTTGATTGAGTTCCACCAAAGCCAACCACAGGGAGGTGGTGATGGATCCGGTTTCTTACCTTTTTTCGACTTATCTCAATTTGGTGCAGCAGCAGGTGACGGATATCTATGGCACCGAGGTCAAGGCGCTGGTGGTGCAGTATGAGGGGGAGCAAGTCCCCTTCTCTTATCAGCTCTGGCAGATCAAACAGAACAGCGTCTGCCGTCCCTATGAGCAGGATGTGCGGCGCTTTAGTCAGTGTACGGTCAAGGCAAGGGCGCTGTTTGGCAAGCTGTGCGATGAGTTATCGCGCCAGGATGACAGTGGCTGGCAGCTCCCTAAGTACCGCACCATGTACTGCTCGGTCGCCATCGGCTATCGCCCCATGATTGCTGAGATCGCCGATGCCAAGCAGAGCCCGGCGAAGCTCGCGGAGCGGGCCTGCAATCAGGCCATTCTGGCGGCCATGGAGAGCGAGGACGAAGCCCTGCTTGCCCAGCGCGACAAGGCCTGTTCCGCCGTGCGATAAGGCATATTCCCCTGATAAAAGAAATGCTTAGGGATAATGGATGTGCGCCAAGGCACAGTCTTTGCCAAGGGGGCTGGCTATGATGGGGGGCGATCACCATCACAGGGAGTAAGCATGATAAGCCATATCGACCATCTGGTATTGACGGTCAGCGACATAGAGCGGGCGGTGGCCTTTTACAGCCGCGCCTTCAAGATGGAGCCCATCACCTTCGGGGCCGGGCGCCAGGCCCTGCGCTTTGGCAACCAGAAGATCAATCTGCAACTGCTGGGGGAGGAGCCGCGCAACCGGGCTCAGGTGGGATCGGGGGATCTCTGCCTCATCACTCGCTGGCCCCTGGATCAGGTGATGGCCCAGCTCGAGAGCCAGGGGGTCGAGATAGTGGAGGGGCCCGTGACGAAGAGCGGCGCCTGCGGCCCCATCGAATCTGTCTATTGCCTGGATCCGGATCAGAACCTCGTCGAGATAAGCCGCTATCGCTGAGTCCCCTGACGCATCAGGGCCGGTTTTCTTCCCCTTTGGCGAGGGCCCTGCGCAGTAGCGGGAGCAAGCTGAGCACCATGCCGGTGAAGAGCAGCAGATAGCCCAGGGGCAGCAGGGCAAAGGGCTCGTGCAAGAATCCCTGTGCATCCACTGTGGTGCCAAGCAGGTTGAAGGCCACAAAGCAGCCGAGCCCGGCCAGGATCAGCAGGGCGCCTATGGTCGTTGTCATCTCGTTCTCCTCGTTCGCGTCTGGAAGAGGGGTGAGGGTGTCATGGCTGGGTGAAGCGAGCGTGAAGTGACGCCGGGCACACTACCTGCGATCGCCCAGATTAAAGCAACAGCTATGCAGATAAGACAACAGGGCAGCCATGGGCTGCCCTGTTGCTTTGGGGGATGTCACGGGGAATGGCGTGACTAGCAGACCCCTTGCGCCAGCATGGCGTCGGCCACCTTGACGAAGCCGGCGATATTGGCGCCGCTTTCGTAGTTCACATGGTCGTCATCCTGGCCCTGATCCACCTGGCCGTAGCGTACACAGGTGGCGTGGATGCTGGTCATGATCCCCTTGAGGCGGGCATCCACCTCTTCCCGGGTCCAGGAGAGGCGTTGGGCATTCTGGCTCATCTCCAGGCCCGAGGTGGCGACCCCACCGGCGTTGGCCGCCTTGCCCGGGGCAAACAGCACCCGCGCCTCGTGGAATACCTTGATGGCGGCGGCGCTGGAGGGCATGTTGGCCCCCTCGGCCACCAGCTGCACCCCCTGCTTCACCAGCAGCCTGGCGTCCTCTTCCCCCAGCTCGTTCTGGGTGGCGCAGGGCAGGGCGACGTCGGCTTGCAGGTGCCAGGGAGTGCGACCGGTGAAGAACTCCAGCCCCAGCTCATGGGCGTAATCCGCCACCCGCTTGCGCTGCTCGTTTTTAAGTTCCATCAAGCGGGCCAGCTTCTCTGGAGTGAACCCGTCCGGATCGTAGACGGTGCCGCCGGAGTCGGAGGCGCTGATGACACAGGCGCCCAGCGCCATCGCCTTCTCGATGGCGTATTGGGCGACGTTGCCCGAGCCCGACACCGAGACCCGCAAGCCATCGAGGGACTGGCCACGGTGGGCCAGCATGGCCTCTACGAAGTAGAGCAGGCCGTAACCTGTGGCTTCCGGGCGGATCAGGCTGCCGCCAAAGGAGAGCCCCTTGCCGGTGAAGACGCACTCGGCGCTGTTGGTGAGCTTCTTCATCATGCCCGCCATGTAGCTCACCTCGCGCCCGCCCACCCCGATGTCACCGGCCGGCACGTCGGTGTTGGCACCCAGGTGGCGATAGAGCTCCAGCATCAGCGCCTGGCAGAAGCGCATCACTTCCCCCTCGCTCTTGCCCTTGGGATCAAAATCGCTGCCCCCCTTGCCGCCCCCCATGGGCAAGGTGGTGAGGGCGTTCTTGAAGGTCTGCTCGAAGGCGAGGAACTTGAGCACCGAGAGATCCACCGAGGGGTGGAAGCGCATGCCCCCCTTGAAGGGACCTATGGCGCTGTTGTGCTGGATGCGGTAGCCGCGGTTCACCCGCACCTGGCCCTGGTCATCCACCCAGCTCACCCGAAACTGGATGAGGCGCTCGGGCTCCACCAGCCGCTCCAGCAGGCCGTGTTGCAGGTAGCGGGGGTGACGTTCCACATAGGGCCAGATGGAGGCGACCACCTCGCTCACGGCCTGGATGAACTCCGGTTGGTGGGGGTTGCGGCTGGCCACCTGGGCCAGGAATGCCTCCTGAGAGAGGGAATGACTCATCTGTAACTCCTGTAATAAAGGGAAATTGGCCTCTTGCCAGAGAAGGGTCGGCGCCGCACCCCGCTTTATATTCGACGTTGAAAGTGAATACGGATAAAAATTTGTTTCGTGGCGGAAATTGCCGACAATGATGGCGATGACGCCGCTAAATAGCCGACACTAGGGTGATAATTCGCGCTGACGAAAATCTTTTTATGCATTTTTGGTCAATAAATAGCAAGTTTTAGTTCATCCCTCTCTATGGGTATCCTTCGGCGCTCTCTGCGGCCCTGGGCCTGTCGCTTCAGGCGAGGCTGGGCAGGGGAGAGGAGGGGGGGAGCATGGGCAAGATGAAGGGGCGAAAGGGCAAGGGGAAGCTGACCTGCGAGGCGGCATCCGCCGGGCGGCGGTTCTCTTCGGGGCGGATTGCAGGATCCGGCGCACGGGGCGGGGCAAGGGATGGCGCAATATGCTACTGTAGCGGCGTTTTTTTGATGGGTTTATTGATGAAAGGGCAGTCTTGCCCTTTTGAAGAGACTTTTTGCAGGTGCTTTTGTAGATTCTTTTTGTAGATGGAACCGTATGCAGACTAACCCGACCATGACCCGGCTGACTCAGCCGACACTTCTTCTGAACTCCACGATCTGGCAGGTGACCCATGCTGGCCGATGAATCCATGCGCCTGAACAAATACATCAGCGAGAGCGGCATCTGCTCCCGTCGCGAGGCCGACCGCTTCATCGAGCAGGGCCATGTCTACATCAACGGCAAGCGGGCCGGGATCGGCGATCAGGTGTTTGCCGGGGATCTGGTCAAGGTCAACGGTCAGGTGATAGAGGCGCGCGAAGCCGACAGCCTGGTCTTCATCGTGCTGAACAAGCCGGTGGGCATAGTCTCCACCACAGAGGCGGGAGAGAAGGACAACATAGTCGACTTCGTCAACCACAGCACCCGCATCTTCCCCATAGGGCGCCTCGACAAGGATTCCCAGGGGCTCATCTTCCTCACCAACCACGGGGATCTGGTGAACAAGATACTGCGGGCGGGCAACGATCACGAGAAAGAGTACCTGGTGACCGTCGACAAGCCGGTGACCGATGAGTTTATCCGGGGCATGGGGGCCGGGGTGCCCATCCTCGGCGCCGTCACCAAGAAGTGCAAGGTGAAGAGAGAGGCCCCCTTCGTGTTCCGCATCACCCTGGTGCAGGGGCTGAACCGCCAGATCCGCCGCATGTGCGAGCACTTCGGCTTCGAGGTGACCAAGCTCGAGCGCATCCGCATCATGAACGTCAGCCTCAAGGGGCTGCCGGTGGGGGAGTGGCGCGATCTCACCGACGACGAGCTGATCGAGCTGTTCAAGCTCATTGAAGACTCCTCCTCCGAGGCAAAACCGGCCAAGGGGGAGAAACCCAAGACCCCGGCGGCGCAAACCGCCAAACCGGCCCAGGGCAAGAAGCCGCGCCGGGACGACGATCACGAGATTGGCGGGCGCCCCAATGTGCCGGGCCCGGATGCCTTCGAGAAGAAGAGCCGGTAGGCAAGGTCGGCGCGAGTAAAGGGGCTGCCAACAAAGGCGGTGCCGGCAAAGCGGCTGCAGGTAAAGGTGCCCCCAACAAGGGTGGCAAACCGGCCGCTGGCAAGCCGCGTACCGCTAACACAGGACGGCAGAAGAAGGGGCGCTGAGTTGCGACCCTGAGTGGCTTCAGCCTCACCTTGTTATCCCCACAACACGGTTCTCCCCAACACACCGGCCTCAGGCCGGTGTGTTGCTTTGGGCCGCAGCCTTGTTTAGTGGCAGGTTGGGCGGGGCGGCATGGGGTCTTGCTTGGCAAGATGGCGGACGGCAACCGCATAACGCGGGGGTAGTGGCGCGGGTCGAGGCGCACTACCAGCAGGCTCATCAGCAGCAAGCCTCCCAGCTGCCACTGCCAGGCGGCCGCAAAGTCGCCGAAATGGTGATGGAGGCGGGCCGCCACCCAGGGGCCTGTGGCCGCCAGCATGAAGCCAAATCCCTGCATCAGGGCGCTCAGGCTACCGGCGCGTCTGGGGTCTGGCAGGTGATCCAGCGCAATCACCATGATGAGGGAGAAGCTGCCGCCAAGGCCGGCGCCGCACAGCAGGCACCAGAGGATGGGGGCGGCCTGGGGGGCGAGCCAGAGGCCGCCAAAGCCCGCCACCTGCATCACTATGGCCAGCCCCATCCAGGGGCGCCTGTCCTCCTTGCGTGCCGCCAGCAGCGGCAGACCCAGGCCGCTGGCGGTCTGGGCCAGGGCCAGCCAGGCCACCAGCTCGCCCCCCTGCTGGGGGCTCCAGCCCAGCGCCAGGTAGGCGGGGGCCAGCCAGGCCACGACTATGCCGTAGCCGCTGTTGATGATGCCAAAGCAGGCGATCAGCAGCCAGGCGCGGGGCAGCGCGATCAGCCGCGGCTCCCCTGAAGGAGGGGAGTGCGACCGCGGCGGCCCGTGGCAGGCGCACCCGCCACCCTAGCCAGACGAGGGCCAGCAGCACCGGCAGGCTCCAGAGGGCCAGCGCCCGGGACCAGTCGAGGTGCAGGGCGACCCTCGGGGTGAGCACGGCGCCGAGCGCCCCGCCCCCCATCATGCAGGCCGAGAAGATCCCCATCACCAGGGGCACCTTGCCCGCAAAGGTCCCCTTGATGAGGCCGGGCAGTGTCCCCTGCACCAGGGCCGACCCCAGCCCGCACAGGGCGGCGCTGGCGATGAGCAGGGTGCCGCTGGACAGCCTGAGGCGCAGGGCGCTGCCCAGCCGTCAGCAGCAGCAGGGCCGCCCCAGCAGTTGGCGCGGCACTGGCGTGCCGAGCAGGGCTGGGGGTGAGCAGCACGCCGACCCCGATCAGCAGCAGCGGCAGCAGGGTGACCCAGGCCAGGGTGTCCATCCCCAGCGCCAGGGCTGCGTCCATCTCCCCGCCAGCCAGCGGGCCGATGGCGGTAAGAAAGGGGCGCAGGTTTAAGGCCCGTAGAGGGCGGCGGCCGGTCTTGGCAGGATCACCAGCACCAGCAGGGCGGTCTGGCCTGCTGGTTGATCCGCATTTTGTTGCTTCATTGGGTGCAGTTTGCCCCTCCCGGGTTCTGGGAGAAACAGGGAGCATTTGGGACGCGGAATCATCGGGGCTGAACATGGCAGATCACCGTCAAAGGAGGCAAAAACGTCAGCCTAGCGGGGTCTAAAGTCATTTGGAAATTAAATGATAGAATGACTTTCAGTGGTTTTGTAAATGGAGCGCCCCATGCTGGATCCCCTGTTACTGCGCAGTTTTGTCGCCATTATCGACACCGGCAGGTTTCACCCGCGCCGGTGAACGGGTCCATCTGACCCAATCCACCATCAGCCAGCAGATCCGCCGCCTTGAACAGCAGCTCGGCTGCCCGCTGCTCGATCGCGCTGGCCGTCAGGTGGTGGCGACGGCTGAGGGGGAAAAATTGCTGGGGCTGGCCCGCCGCATTCTGGCGCTGCTGGCCCAGGCCGAGGAGCAGGTGAGCGAGGGGAGCACCCCGCTGCGCCTCGGAGTGCCGGAGGATTTCGCCGCAGGTGCCATGACGGCTGTGCTGGCCGCCTTTGCCCGCGACTATACCCGAGGTGAGGCTGGAGGTGCAAAGCGATCTTAGCCACGTCCTGTGGCAGGCCTTCGAAGGGGGGGAGCTGGATCTGGCGCTGATAAAGCAGGGGAAGGGGCAGGGGGAGCCCATCGCCCGCTGGCGCGAGCCGCTGGCCTGGGTCGACAGCCGCGACTGGCCAGCCTGCGAGCGGGAGCCTGTTCCCCTGGTGGTGTTTCCGAGCGAAGGCCTCTATCGGCGCCAGATCACCGAGGCCCTGGATGCCAGGGGGATCCTCTGGCGCATCGCCTACGTGAGTGCCAGCCTCGCCAGCCTGCAGGGGGCGGTGAGCGCGGGCATAGGAGTGAGCCTGCTGCCCGCCCGATTGCTGCAGCCCGATCAGGTGGCGCTGGTGGACTGGCCGGCGGTGCGCTCGGTGGAGCTGGCCTTGCACCTGGGAGCAGGAGACAGTGAGCCCCTCAGCCGGCTGTGCGAGGCCCTGATCGCGCTCTGTGACGAGGTGATGGGGCCCAGGTAGGTACAAGCCAGGCCCGAGGCCTCAGGCCAGGGCTTGCCTCGGCACCACCGCGAGGCTGCCGCTAAAAGGCGTCGCCATAGCGCTCGAAATCCGGCTTGTGGGCGGATTCCCAGCTGGACCGAGCCAGCCAGTCGAGGGCGGCCTGCCAGGTCTGGGGCAGGGCATCGACATGGCCCAGATGGCGAAAGACCGCATACAGGTCTGGACCTCCGCCAGCTTGCGCTCGCTTGCGCTCGTAATCCTGTTTCACGATGGCCAGCGCCGCCAGCACCAGCTCGGGGGCCAGCTGGTTGGTCTCCAGCAGTTCGATGAGATCCACCGCGAGTTTTACCTCGGGCGGGGCAGTTTCCAGTGACATGGGCAGGGTTCCGGTTGCGGGAAGAGGGGGGATTATACAGGGGCGCCGCCGTTGGCCGAAAGCGCCCGCTGTATGTCGGGCAGGGGAATCACCAAGGTCAGAGGTGCTGGCGCATCTCTTTGTCGAGCTCTTCGCGCAGGGCCATCAGCTTCTTGGCGTAGTGCTGCAAGCTCAGATCCTGCTCGCTCACCGGCTGCCACTGGGGCACCGGGCTCGGCTTGCCGTGCTCGTCCATGGCCACGAAGATGATGATGCAGTGGGTGGTCTTGTGGCGAGCCGGGTCGGTGGGGTGGCGGCTATAGACATCCACCGCCAGGTGCATGCTGGTGGTACCTGTGTGGATCACCTTGGCATGGACCTCGACCAGCTGGCCTATCTGGATGGGACGTAAAAAGCGAATGCCCCCCACATAAACGGTGACGGCATAGCCGCCACACCAGCCGGCGGCGCAGGCGTAGCCGGCCTGATCGATCCACTTCATCACCATGCCGCCATGGACCTTGCCACCGAAGTTGACGTCGGCGGGTTCGGCGAGAAATTGCAGGGTCAGCTCATGATTTGGCACAGTTACATCCTTATTGCCTGAAGGGTTTCCCTGAGCTTTGCCCCCTCGGCCTGCCCGGTCAAGGGTTCATCCCCGATTCAGCACAGGGGCGAGGTGGTGGTGCGCATCCTGATCTGGCTCTATCAATGCACATGGCAAACATATTCACCTTGCAGGAGTGAGCTCATGCCATGAAACAGATGCTGGAACAGTTGCTGGGGGCTGGCAAAGGCTGGCTCAACGAAGGCGGTGACAAGCGCAAGGGGCAGATGCAGGGGGCGCTGGCCGGTGGCGCGCTGGGTCTGCTGCTGGGCAACAAGAAATGCGCAAATATGGCGGCAAGGCCGCTGCCGTGGGCGGCGCGGCGGCCCTTGGCGGGCTGGCCTACAAGCTCTATCAGGATTGGCAGGCCCAGCAGGCGGCACCGGCCCAGCCGACCCATCCCGTCAGCACTCTGGAAGGCAATGCGCTGGATGCCCGCGCGCCCTCTGGTGCGCGCCATGGTGGCGGCGGCCCGGGCCGATGGCCATATCGACGGCGCCGAGCGCCAGAAAATTCAGGAGTACCTGACCGAACAGGGCCAGAGCGATGCCGCCCGCTGGATTGACGCCGAGCTGGCCCGCCCCTGGATCCCCACGCGCTGGCGCGGGAAGTGACCGACATGGAGCAGGCCACCGAGGTCTATCTCGCCTCCCTGCTCGCCGTCGAGGTGGATCACTTCATGGAGCGCGGCTATCTCGATGAGCTGGCCCGTGCTCTCAAGCTCGATGACAACCTGAAAGCCAGCATAGAGCGCCAGGTGGCCCAGCTTAACGCCCCCGCCTGATACCCTCACCGCCATGGATTGCCGATAACGCCCCGCTCAAGGGGCGTTGTTTGGTTGCCCGCGTCAACTTTCCATGCGGATGAGCCTATTTGGATTGCGGGTGCCGACACCCCTATGATGGGTTTTTCCCCAGGCCACTGGGGTGAGGTCATCAGCCACAGGCAAGGAGCACCCATTGGAAATACGCAAGGCAACCGAGCAGGATCTCGATGCCATCGTCGAACTGGATCGGCAGATAGGGCAGATCCACTTCGAGCAGGCTCCCGAGGTGTTCTGCCCTCCCTCTTCGCAGCAGCGGGCGTTTCTGCTGGACGCCATCCAACGGGAGGGGCGGCTGTTTTGTGTCGCCGTGGTGGAGGGGGTGGTCGCGGGGTTTCTGACTGCCCGAATCGATATCAATGAAGCCATTCCGTTTCTTACCAAGCTGCCCGTCTGCCGCATCACGACAGTGGTGGTGGATGAGCACCACAGATCCCGTGGCATCGGCAAGGAGCTGATCGCCCATTGTGATGACTGGGCCAAGGCCCATGATGCCAGCCAGCTCAAGCTGGAAGTCATGTCATTCAATGACAGGGCCAGGTCGCTCTACGAGTCTCTTGGCTTCAAGCGCCAGTCAGAGACTTACGCCAGATAGCCCGACGTCCGGTGAATAAACAAAGGCCCCGTCATGGGGCCTTGTTTCGCCAGCGGCTCTTTGCCTCGATGGGGCGTGAGCTGCTGTTTTATCAGGCCCGCCAGCTGGGTGGAGCGCCTGCTCCAGCTGTTCGCTCCAGGGATGGGAGCTGTTGAGGCGCAGGCAGTGGTTGTGCTGTCCCTGACTGGAAAAGAGGGCGCCGGGGGCCATGGAGAAGCCGCAATCCAGGGCCTGGGCGTGCAGGGCGCGGCTGTCGAAATGGGCAGGCAGCTCCAGCCAGAGGAAGTAGCCGCCATCGGGGGAGGAGATCCGCACCTCGCCCGGCAACAGCCGCAGCAGGGCCGCCCGCATCTGCTGCTGGCGCTGGGCCAGGGTGTGGCGCAGGCGGCGAAAGTGGGCATCCACCCCGCCCTGGCGCAGCATGTCGGCGAGCGCCAGCTGGCTCGGCACATTGGTGGAGAGGGTGGACATCAGTTGCAGCCGCTGGATGCGCTCGGCATGGGGTCCCGCCACCACCCAGCCGACCCGAAAGCCCGGCGCCAGGCACTTGGTCCAGGAGCCGCACAGCAGGCTGTCGCCCCGGGCGTCCCAGCGTTTGATGGGGCTGGGGCGCTCGCGGCCAAAGTAGAGCTCGGCATAGACGTCATCCTCCACAAGCGGCACCTTGTGGCTGTTGAGCAGTGCCATCAGTTGCGCTTTGTGACGCATCCGGCATGGTGTGGCCCAGCGGGTGCTGCACATTGCCCATCAGCCAGCACGCCTTGACCGGAATGCGGGTGAGGGCGTCTTCCAGCAGCGTCGAGATCGATGCCCACCCCGGGGATCACAGGGATTTCCACCACCTTGAGCTGCAAGCGCTCTATGGCCTGCAGGGCGCCGTAGAAGGTGGGGGACTCCACCACTACCCAGTCTCCGGGCTCGGTCAACACCTGCAGGCTGAGGGAGAGGGCCTCCATGGCGCCTGTGGTGATGATGATCTCCTGGGGATCCACCGCCAGGCCGTCGCTGGCGTAACGCTGGGCGATGGCGCGGCGCAGCGCCTCGTTGCCGGGGGGCAGATCTGCGACAGTGCTGAAGGGGTCGAGGCGGCGCATGCAGCTCGCCAGCGCCCGCCCAAGCTGGGGATGGGGAACAGGGTCGGGTCGGCCACCGACATGCCAAGGGGCACCAGCTCCCGCGATTTACTCGCCTGCAACATCTCGAACACCAGATCGTTGATATCCACCGAGCCGCTGTAGTGGGTCTGGCTCGGCGTGTGCTGTACCAACTTGGGCGAGGCGGCCTTGACGTAGTAGCCGGACTGGGGGCGGGCGAGGATCCGCCCCTGGCTCTCCAGTAGTTGATAGGCCTGCAGCACCGTCATCGGGCTCAGGTTGTGGGTCTTGCAGCTCTGGCGAATGGAGGGGATGCGCTCCCCCGGTTGCCAGATACCGTCATCGATCTGGCTTTGCAGGCGGTCGGCCAACTGCTGGTAAAGGGACATGATCTGGATCAACTGTTATAGGTGTAACTCAATATAACTGCATCTGTTATAGGTGTCATGCTCCGTGATGTACTTGTCACGCACGAAACGTGCAAGGCAAATACAACAAAAGAGAGTGACGCATGATCAATCCGGATGATGTGGTCAGCCTCTCCCGAATACAGTTCGGCGCGACGGCGATGTTCCACTTTCTGTTTGTGCCCCTCACCCTGGGGCTGTCCTGGATCCTGGTGATCGCCGAATCCGCCTACGTGATGACCGGCAAGGTGATCTACAAGGACATCACCCGCTTCTGGGGCAAGCTGTTTGGCATCAACTTCGTCATGGGGGTCACTACGGGGATCACCCTGGAGTTCCAGTTCGGGACCAACTGGGCCTACTACTCCCACTACGTCGGCGACATCTTCGGCACCCCGCTGGCGGTGGAGGGGCTGATGGCCTTCTTCCTGGAGTCCACCCTGGTGGGCCTCTTCTTCTTCGGCTGGGACAAGCTCTCCCGGGGCCAGCACCTGCTGGTGACGGCGCTGGTGGCGCTCGGTTCCAACCTCTCCGCCCTCTGGATCCTCATCGCCAACGGTTGGATGCAGAACCCGGTCGGCGCCGAGTTCAACCCCATGACGATGCGCATGGAGCTGGTGGACGTGGCGGCGGTGATCTTCAACCCCGTGGCCCAGGTCAAGTTCGTCCACACTGTGGCGGCGGGTTATGTGGCCGCCTCCCTGTTCGTGATGGGGGTGAGCAGCTGGTATCTGCTGCGCCGCATGGAGGTGCGCTTCGCCCTGCGATCCTTCGCCATCGCCTCGGGCTTTGGCCTGGCCGCCATCCTCTCTGTCATCGTCCTCGGGGACGAGTCGGGCTACCGCTCCGGGGAGGTGCAGAAGGTCAAGCTCGCCGCCATAGAGGCGGAGTGGGAGACCGAACCTGCTCCGGCCTCCTTCACCCTGTTCGGCCTGCCGGATCAGAGTGCCGAGACCACTCACGGGGCCATCAAGATCCCCTATCTGATGGGCATCATAGCCACCCGCTCCCTGGATGAGCAGGTGACAGGCCTTAAAGATCTCAAGGCCGAGCACGAGGTGCGCATTCGCAGCGGCATGCTGGCCCACGAGGCCCTGGAAGCCCTGCGAGCGGATGGTAGCAATGCCGAGGCGAGAGCCACCTTCGAGCGCCACCGCGCCGATCTAGGCTATGGCCTCTTGCTCACTCCCTATGCCAAGGAGATCGGCAAGGCGGACGAAGGGGCCATTGCCAAGGCGGTGGACGACTCCATCCCCCAGGTGGCGCCGCTGTTCTGGAGCTTCCGGCTGATGGTGGGCATAGGGGGGGTGTTGCTGCTGCTCTTTGCCGCCGCCTTCCTGCAACTGTGCCGGGGCAGGCTGGTGCAATCCCCGCGTCTGCTCAAAGCCCTGTTCTGGAGCATACCGCTGCCCTGGATTGCCATAGAGGCGGGCTGGTTCGTGGCCGAGTTCGGTCGCCAGCCCTGGACCATCAGCGACGTGCTGCCGGTGTCGGCGTCGGTCTCCTTGCTGCAACCGGGTCAACTCTGGTTCAGCCTCATCGCCATCTTCCTCATCTACAGCAGCCTGCTGGTGGTGGAGCTGTTCTTGTTGCGTCATGTGATCCGCAAAGGGCCCGCCAGCCTGCAAACGGGTCGTTATCAAGGTGAAGTGTTGCAAAACGGGAGTCCCATCTGATGGATTACGAAACCCTGAAACTCGTCTGGTGGGGGCTGGTGCTCTTCCTGCTCATCGGCTTCGTGGTGATGGACGGCTTCGATCTCGGGGTCGGCCTGCTGCTCCCTGTGGTGGCCAAAACCGATGAGGAGCGGCGGGTGCTGCTCAACAGCGTGGGGCCCGTGTGGGAGGGTAACCAGGTGTGGCTCATCGCCGGTGCTGGCACCCTGTTCGCCGCCTGGCCCCTGGTCTATGCCGCCTCCTTCTCGGCCCTCTATGTGCCCTTCATGTTCCTGCTGTTCGGCCTCTTCCTGCGCCCGGTGGGCTTTGACTATCGCAGCAAGCTGCCGGACCCTGCGTGGCGCCGCTGGTGGGACAGGGCCCTGGTGATGGGGGCCCTGCTGCCGACCCTGGTGTTTGGCGCTACCCTCGGCTTCCTGCTGCAAGGCTTGCCGTTTCGTTTCGACTCGGCCCTTCGCATCCACTATGGCGCCTTCGATTTCAACTGGCCGCTGCTCTTCACCTGCATGGGCACGGCGCTGGCCTGCTGATGCTGCACGGTGCCAGCTTCCTGCAGTGCAAGACCCAAGGGGTGATAGCCGAGCGCTGCGCCCACCAGAGCCTCTGGCTCGGGCCCCTGGCGAGTGCTCTGTTTGCCCTGGGCGCGGTCTGGCTCAGCCAGATGCGTGGTTACCGGATAGCCGAGATTGGCGATCTCAACAGCGCCCTGACGCCCCTGATGAAAGAGGTGACGACGGCGCCGGATGGCTGGCTTGGCAACTTCGTGGCGCACCCGCTGCTCTGGGCTGTGCCTGTCCTCGGTCTCCTGTTGCCGCTCTTGAGCACGCTGGCAAGCCACCTTGGCCGGGCGCGGCTGGCGATCCTTGCCAGCGGCGGTGCCTGCGCCGCCATGATGCTGACCGTGGCCATCGCCCTCTTCCCCTTCGTGCTGCCCTCGTCCCTGGATCCGTCGAGCAGCCTGACCCTGTGGGACGGCACCTCCAGCGAGGGCACCCTTCTTATCATGCTGGGAATCGTCGCCGTGCTGATGCCCATCAACCTGGGTTATACCCTCTGGGTCTATTGGGTGGCGCGGGGCAAGATGAGTACCGAGCAGGTGCGCGAGCAGGGCCATAGCCTCTACTAACACCGGAATTGAGGAGTCTTCGATATGTGGTATTTCACCTGGATACTGGGGTTGGGGTTTGCGCTGCTGTGCGGCCTGGTCAATCTGCTCTGGCTGGAGGCGCGCTGGGCCGCGGATGAGGATCTCAAGGAGCCTTGATCCCGCCCCTGAAAATGAGAAAGGCCGACACCAGGTGTCGGCCTTTTTGTTTTTTTGCGCGGCGGATTAGATTGCCAGCGCCAGCCTGGCCTCGCGCTTCTCGCTTGCATGGGTGAGGCCATAGGCCAGCAGCACTATGAGGGCCCCGATCCAGGGTGTGTGCATCAACCCCAGGTGCTCCACCACAAAACCGCCCACCACGGATCCCAGCGCTATGCCGACGTTAAAGGCGGCGATGTTGAGGCCGGAGGCCACATCCACGGCGTTCGGGGTATGGCGCTCGGCCTGTTTTACCACCAGCACCTGAAGGCCCGGCACGTTGCCAAAGGCGAAGGCACCCCACACCAGCACTGTGAGCACCGCCAGCACCGGATGGGGCGCGGTGAAGGTGAGCATCAGCAGGATAAGTGCCAGGCCGCCAAACATCAGCTTCAGCGCGGGCAGCGGGCCCATCTTGTCCGCCAGCTTGCCGCCCCAGATGTTGCCGACCGCCACCGAGACCCCGTACACCAGCAGGATCAGGCTTACCGCATTGGCACCGAAACCGCTCACCTGTTGCAAGATGGGGGCGAGGAAGGTAAAGGCGGTGAAGGCGCCGCCGTAACCCAGGGCCGTCTTGGCGTAGACCATCAGCAGGGGCTTGTGGGTCAGCACGGCGAGCTGCTCGCGAATGGTGGAGGCTGTCCCCTTGGGCAGGTTGCTCGGGATCAGCAGCAGGCTGCCGACCATGGCGATGACCCCGAGTGCGCTCACCACCAGGAAGGTCTCGCGCCAGCCGAACTGCTGACCAATCCAGGTGCCGAGCGGTACGCCTGTCACCAGGGCGACGGTCAGGCCGCTGAACATGATGGCGATGGCGCTCGCCGCCTTCTCCCTGGCCACCAGACCCGTGGCTATGGTCGAGCCCACCGAGAAGAAGACCCCGTGGGCCAGGCCGGTGAGGATGCGGGCGACGATCAGGCTCTCATAGCCCGGTGCCTGCCAGGCCAGCAGGTTGCCGGCGGTGAAGAGCGCCATCAACCCCACCAGCAGCCACTTGCGCGGCAGCTTGCCGGTGAGCGCCGTCAGCACAGGCGCGCCTATGGCGACGCCCAGGGCATAGAGGCTGACCAAGAGGCCCGCCGAGGGGAGCGAGACATTGAGCTGCTCGGCTATGGTGGGGATCAGCCCCACTATTACAAATTCGGTGGTGCCGATCGCGAAGGCACTCAGGGTGAGGGCAAATAACGCCAGTGGCATACAAACTCCTTGGATAGTGGCTCCCGACGGGAGAATGGCGCCAGTATGCCGATGAGCTTTGTTGGCAAAAATGACGGCAACGTCAAATTACTTTTGCCAAATTAGCAGCAATGGATCCGTGGAATGGGGTAGAGGGAATGGCTGAGGCTGCGGAGACAAAGCGCGTAGAAGCAAGGCGTACAGACCGAGCTGGGAATAAAGAGGAAAGGGGCAAGGGCAGGGGGGCTGCTGCGCGGGCGGCGGTGGCGCGCGGTATTGGAGACAAAAAAAGCGGGAGGCACTGGGCCTCCCGCTGGTGTTCAAGAATGTCATTAGAGCGTTATTTGCTCCCTTCTCCCCTTGCGGGAGAAGGGTTGGGGATGAGGGGGAGGTAGCTTGCCCCTCACCCTAACCCTCTCCCGCAGGGAGAGGGGATAGCTCGTGGTTGCAATTGGCTAGTGAGGGTTGCCGGTATCCGCCGCCGCAGCGATAGATACAATGCGTCCTCTCCCGTTTAATCCCAATTCGGGGCGAAGTCCGGGTTGGCGCAGCGCTCCCCTCGCTCCAGGGTGGCAATCTGTGCCATCTCCTCGGGGCTGAGTTGCACCTTGAGGGCGGCCAGGTTGGCGGCGAGATTCTCCCGCTTGGTGGAGCTCGGGATCACCGTCATGCCCTGGGCCAGCAGCCAGGCCAGGGACACCTGGGCCGCCGAGACGCCGTGGCGCTTGCCTATCTCCATCAGCAGCGGCTCGCTCAGCACCTTGCCATAGGCCAGCGGCATATAGGCGGTGATGGCGATGCCCTGATCCTGGCAGAACTCCACCACCTTGCGGTTTTGCAACAGGGGATGGATCTCCACCTGCTGGTGGGCGATGGCGCCCGGCCCCAGGATAGCGATGGCTTCTTTAAGCTGGGCCACCGTGAAGTTGGAGACCCCGATCTCCCGGGTCAGGCCCCGGGCCTTGGCCTCGGCCAGCTGCTCCAGATAGACCGCCATCGGCACCTCATCCTTGGGGGAGGGCCAGTGAATAAGCGCCAGATCCAGATAGTCGGTGCGTAGTTTCTCCAGGCTCAGCTTCAGGCTCGGGATCACCTTGCTCGGGCCAAACTCGCTGATCCACACCTTGGTGGTCAGGTAGATATCCTGGCGGGGGACGCCACTTTCGCTCATCAAGCGGCCCACGTCGGCCTCGTTGTCATAGATCTGGGCGGTATCTATGTGGCGATAGCCGAGATCCAGACCCTGCAGCAGGGAGTCGCGCAGGGGCTGATCTTTCAGGCGAAAGGTACCAAGACCCAGGTTGGGCATCTTCATCATCATATTCCTCAAGTTATTGTTTCTACGCTCAATATTTTGTCGGCCCATCCTCGCATCCAGGGCTGGCAGAGGACAGGCCCCGGCTGGATTCAGGCTAGCTGATAGCGGCGAACGCTGGTGCTGGCAAACCAGCCCCGGGTGTTGGCCACGAAGGCGAGAAAATGGGGCTGCTGCTGGTGGGTACTGAGCGCCGCATCGCTCTCCCACTCCTCGTGGATCATCCAGCCGTGGGGGCTCTCCAGGCTCTGGTGCAGCCGGTAGCCAAGGCACCCGGGCTCTTGCCGGCTGGCGTTGACGAGCGGCGCCAGGGCGGCCCGACACTCGGCGGCGAATTCAGGTTTGGCCTCAAGTTCGGCAATCACGATCAGGGGGGATGGCATCTGAACCTCCTTGCTAAAACGACGGTCAGTATGCCCCCGGCAGACTGGGGGAAACAGGGCAGCAGTCGCAAAACACTATTGAGGGGAGAGCAGCAATGGGATGCAGTCAGAAATAAAGAGACCGGTTAAGCACCGGTCTCAGGCGATAACGAAACTTGCAAAAAATATTAATGCTCATGCTGTTCGAAAAAATTAGCTGGATAGTAAATGCTGCCTTTCAAATACAGACGCATGATGTTGTTCTATTTTATCATTTACGTAATTATCTGTGGCTCTAACTAGGTCTTTGATAAAGCGAATAACTTTTTCAAGCTCATCGCGTTTAATAAGGTGGGCTGATGGGATGCCTGAATTTATTGGCTTTGAGCGATGCGCAGCATCACCACGTTTTTTTATCCATTGATTTAGAGTGGCTCTGACCTTTTCTGGTTCATAGTTAGACCATCGCCATCCCTCAGTAACGTCAAAGCCTAAATAATCTTGAAATATTTTCTTGGTTTTATCAGAGCTGGGGTTATGGAATGTCTTTAAGTCGGCATGCAGCTTTTTTAGTATAAAATCGCCAAGGTAACTTCCTTGTACAATAGCAAGCTTCTTGTGCATTTCCTCGATGAGGCGATCTTCTACATATGTTTCCCATGCAGTGAGAGCCATTACAAGGCCTGCACGTTTTAATACTTCACTATTTGGAGGTGGGGGGTTAGCATTGACACTGTCAAAATGGGCTAATAACTCTTCGGCATCCTTTATTGCGTATTCAAATCCTTGAATTGCTTTTGACATGTTTTTCTTTCCAATGAAACTTATTTCGATAATGAGTTGGATTTTATAAATAGAGTGTCATCAATAACATTAATTGGCTCTAGCGGCAGAGTGATAGACCATTCTCCCTTAATCTGAAAGTTACACGATCACAAAATAGATGTTCTATCAGCGAATTTAAAGCTAAAAGAGCGAACGGTAAGCTTGAGGTATGGCTGAGGGTAGAGATTGTGCTTATCCACCCCTCGCCATCAGGCGGCCGGTTCGGACCAGACCGCAAACTCGTTGCCGCTGGGTTCGACAAAGTGGAAGCGGCGGCCACCGGGGAAGTCAAACAGCGGGCGGTTGATGATGCCGCCATGGTGCTGCACCTTGGCCTGGGTTGCCTCTATGTCGGCGCTGTAGAACACCAAGAGAGCCCCGCCCTGTGCGCTTTGGTTGCTGAGATCAGCGCGATAGAAGCCGCCATCCAGCCCCTCGCCCTCAAAGGCGCAGTAGTCGGGGCCGTAGTCGGCGAACTGCCAGCCGAAAGCGGCCTGAAAGAAGGCCTTGGTGGCGGCAAGATCCCTGGCTGCAAACTCCACATAGTTCAGTTTTTCATGGGCCTTGGTCATAAGGGTCTCCTTGTCCATGTCGGTGGTGATGTCGGTTGTCAGCGTTTTTTCGTGCGGATCGTGGAGTGCGGCAAGGCGTCCCAGGGGGTCAGCTTGAGCTGCTTGCGGCGCACCCAAACGATGATTCCCATCAGCAGACCGAAGCCTATGCCGAACAGCAGGCTCTGGCGCAGGGCGAAGGCCGGACTCACCTCATCTTGCCAGCCGAGGTACCACATCAACATCCCCCAGATGGCACCTGTCGGCAGACCAAAGGCAAGCAGGTTGACCAGAAAGCGTTCATGGTGGGGCGGTCTGAGTCGCAGGCCCAGTCTGCGCAGCAATCTGAGCAAGGGGGGATTGTAGTTGGCGTGCCACACGCCTTTGCTTTCAAGCTCCTGGTGGGCTGCCGCCAACCGCTCTTCGAAGTTCATGATGTTCATCCTTGCGATGGTTTGGCGCCATACGGTGCCTTCTTGGCGACATTGTATCGACAAAGCGTGTTGGTGGTTTGAGTTGGTCATCACGTTATTTATCTGTGGAAATAAAGAATTTGGCACCCTGCCTGCCTTGCCAACCCAGGGCCATTGCGCCTATAAAGCCCCATGACTCTTGCCAGGATGACAACAATGAAGACCCATTCCGATGAACTGACCCTGTTCGTGGCCGTGGTGGAGGCGGGCAGCTTTCGCCAGGCGGCGGAGAACCTCGGCATGGACAACTCCGTTGTGAGCCGCGGCATCAAGCGCCTCGAGGAGAAGCTCGCCACAGTGCTGCTCAATCGCACCACCCGGCGGGTCAGCCTGACCGAGGAGGGGAGCTGGTTCTATCAGCGAGCGGTGAAGGTGCTGACCGAGATGAGCGAGGCGGAGAGCCACCTGCTGATGCGACGGGAACAACCCGAAGGGATTCTGAGAGTCGACGCCGCCACCCCCTTCATCCTGCACCGGCTGGTGCCCATCATAGGGGAGTTCCGCCGCCGCTACCCCGGCATAGAGCTGCAACTGCACAGCTCCGAGGGCTTCATCAACCTGATGGAGCGGCGGGTGGACATGGCCATTCGTATCGGCGAGCTGACGGACTCCTCCCTGCGCGCCCTGCCCCTCGGGCGATCCAAGCTGCGGCTGCTCGCGTCCCCCGACTATCTGAAGGAGCGCGGCACCCCGCGCCAGCCAGCTGACTTGCTGGCGGGCCACGAGCTGCTCGGCTTTTTGCACCCCGATCACCTCAACCACTGGCCCCTGCTCAGCACTGAGCAGGGGGACAGGTTCGCCATCACCCCGACCCTGAGGGCCAGTAGCGGCGAGACCCTGCGCCAGCTGGCACTCAGAGGTCAAGGGATCGTCTGCCTGTCGGACTTCATGACGGGGGAGGACAGGGCGAGCGGCGCCCTGGTGGAGGTGCTGGCCCGCAGCAACAGCGGCGCCTCGCGCCCCATTCATGCGGTCTTCTACTCCGATGCCCAGCGGGATATCCGGCTGCGGGTCTGGCTCGACTTCCTCAAAGAGCAGCTCGGGGCCGAGGCGTTGTAGAGGGCATGCCGACAGTGCCAACCCCCTCCCGGCCTCCCCCTCCACGAGGGGAAGGGGTCATTTTCTCCCATCCCTTGGCAAGGGGAGGGCTGGGGTCAGGTGCGGTCAGAACACCCGCGCTCGCCAATAAAAAGAGGCCGACATCGCTGTCGGCCTCGTTCGTTTTCATCTCAAGGATGCATCGGCTGCCCGATTAATCCTCTTCGGCCCAGCGGCGTGAGCGTTCAACCGCCCTCTGCCAGCCGCTGTAACGCTTGGCGCGATCGGCTTTGTCCATCTGGGGGATGAACTCCCTGTCCACGCTGAACTTGTCTTCCAGCTCGTCGGAGCTCTTCCAGAAGCCCACGGCGAGGCCTGCCAGGAAGGCGGCGCCCATGGCGGTGGTCTCGATGCGGGTCGGACGCACCACAGGGGTGTGCATCATGTCAGCCTGGAACTGCATCAGGAAGTCGTTGGCGACGGCGCCACCGTCAACCTTGAGCGCGGCCAGCTTGATGCCGGAGTCCTGCTGCATGGCATCCAGCACGTCGCGGCTCTGGTAGGCGATGGATTCCAGCGCGGCGCGGATGATGTGGTTGCGGTTGGCGCCACGGGTCAGGCCGACCATGGTGCCGCGAGCATAGGGATCCCAGTAGGGTGCGCCCAGGCCCACGAAGGCCGGTACCAGGTAGACGCCGTTGGTGTCCCCCACCTTGCTCGCGAAGTAGTCGGTGTCGCGGGCATCGTGGATGATCTTCAGCTCGTCACGCAGCCACTGGATGGTGGCGCCGCCCATAAACACAGCCCCTTCCAGCGCGTAGTTCACTTCCCCTTTCGGGCCGATGGCGACAGTGGTCAGCAGGCCGTTGTTGGAGCGAACCGGCTCTGTGCCGGTGTTCATCAGCAGGAAGCAGCCGGTGCCATAGGTGTTCTTGGCCATCCCCTTCTCGAAGCAGAGCTGGCCGAACAGGGCGGACTGCTGGTCACCGGCGATGCCGGCGATGGGGATGCGGGAGCCGCCGCCACGGGTGGTGTAGCCATACACCTCGGAGGAGGGTTTGACCTCCGGCAGCATGGAGGCGGGGATGCCCAGCTCGTCCAGCATCCGCTCGTCCCACTTCAGATCGCGGATGTTGTAGAGCATGGTGCGGGAGGCGTTGGTCGGGTCGGTGACGTGCACTTCGCCGTTGGTCATCTTCCACACCAGCCAGGTGTCTATGGTGCCGAACAGCAGCTCGCCGCTCATCGCCTTCTCGCGGGCCCCTTCCACGTTGTCCAGGATCCACTTCACCTTGGTGCCGGAGAAGTAGGCGTCCAGCACCAGGCCGGTGTTTTCCCGCACGTACTCTTCCAGTCCGCGGGCTTTCAGCTCTTCACAGATGGCCGCGGTGCGGCGGCACTGCCAGACGATGGCGTTGTAGATGGGCTTGCCGGTGGCCTTTTCCCACACAACGGTGGTTTCACGCTGGTTGGTGATGCCGATGGCGGCGATCTGCTCGCTGTGCAGGCCGCTCTTGGCCAGCACCTCGGTGAAGACGGAGGACTGGGTCGCCCAGATCTCCATGGGGTCGTGCTCGACCCAGCCCGCCTTGGGGTAGTGCTGGGTGAATTCGCGCTGTGAGGTCGCGACTATGTTGGCGTCCTGATCGAACACTATGGCACGGGAGGAGGTGGTACCTTGATCCAGCGCGACGACAAATTTCTTTTCAGCAGACATGATGTTCTCCACGTTTGGGGGGACCGCTCTTAGGCGGCGGCCTCTTCTTTATTGGACAGCTTGGCGGCTTCTTCGGTCACGACACGGTTGCCCGGGACGCAGGGAGCCAGCACTTTCACATACAGAGCGGTACCCAGCTGGGCGCCGACTATGGGGCCGAGGATGGGAACCCAGAAGTAGGGGTTGTCGCGACCGCCGGTCAGGGCCACATCGCCCCAGCCTGCAAAGAAGGCGAACAGTTTGGGACCAAAGTCACGGGCCGGGTTCATGGCAAAGCCGGTCAAGGGGCCGAGGGAGGCGCCAATCACCGCGATCAGTATGCCGATCAGCAGGGCGGCCGCGAAGCCTTTGGGGGCGCCGTTGTTGTTGTCACCCAGCGCCATGATGCCCAGCATCAGGACGGCGGTGATCACCAGTTCGACCGCGAATGCCTGCATGTTGGAGAGCAGGGCATTGGGGTAGGTGGAGAAGATGCCGGCGGTGCCGAGGCTCTCTACGCTGCCGCGCACCACGTTGTGGGTCAGTTCCCACTGGGTGAAGAGGTTGCCGTATAGGAAGTAGACCAGGGCGGCGGAGGCGAAGGCACCCGCTATCTGGGCGATGATGAAGGGCACTACCTTGCGCTTGTCGAAGCCGCAGAAGGTCATCAGTGCCAGTGTCACCGCTGGGTTCAGGTGGGCGCCAGAGATGCCGCCGGTCACGTAGATGGCGATGGCGACCCCCAGGCCCCAGGTAATGGAGATTTCCCATTGCCCGAAGTTGGCGCCAGCCAGCACCAGGGCAGCCACACAACCGACGCCGAAGAAGATCAACAGGCCGGTGCCGATAAACTCGGCGAGGCACTCGCCGAGCAGGGTATTGGGTCTTTGTATGCTCATAGTTGTTATTCCTTATATCCACCCAGAGTAGGTTTGATGTTCCGTTTCGTTATCTTGCATTCCCATTTATTGCGTCCGAAAACGTTTCTTCTTGTTATTTGAGCTGACGCAAACGTTATGCTCGTTTGCGCTCGTTATTGGACGAGAGAGAAAATAAACCTTCTGTGCCAATTCACCAGACCCCCGCCACCGGAAATGTGGACAAGATCCCATTCATTGCTAAGAAAATGTGACGAAAAGCAACTGTTAGCGGTGTTAATACTCCTTAGTGAGTAGTCATGTTCCTTGCCCTGCAAGGGCTGGCGGCCGATGAGCGATCACTCACCGGGTGATATTTTCTGTAATAAAACTGCAATAATTTAGCCTTCATCACAGATTGAATGTTCACAAATGAGCACAATAGGCTCGCTTGCGAATAAGGACTCATCTGGTCGCAGGCATGATCGGGGCACCCTCAACCGCCCATAACAACAATAAGGAAGCAGAACATGCTTAGTCTCTTCAGGCCTGCACCCCACATAGAGCGGCTACCGGCCGACAAGGTGGATCCCTTCTACAAACGCATGCGCTGGCAGGTGTTTTTCGGGAT
Organism: Aeromonas ichthyocola; assembly: GCF_046087985.1. Classification (NCBI taxonomy): domain Bacteria; kingdom Pseudomonadati; phylum Pseudomonadota; class Gammaproteobacteria; order Aeromonadales; family Aeromonadaceae; genus Aeromonas; species Aeromonas ichthyocola. The sequence goes on along the minus strand of NZ_JBJSWH010000001.1, from coordinate 441,841 downwards.
CTTCTTCGGTTATGCCGGCTACTACCTGGTGCGCAAGAACTTCAGTCTGGCGATGCCCTACCTCATCGAGCAGGGCTTCTCCCGCGGTGATCTGGGCCTGGCCCTCTCCGGCGTCTCCATCGCCTATGGCCTCTCCAAGTTCCTGATGGGGAACGTCTCTGATCGATCCAACGCCCGCTACTTCCTCTCCGCCGGCCTGCTGCTCTCGGCCGGTATCATGTTCATGATGGGGACTGTGCATTGGGCTACCTCCAGCATCGCCATCATGTTCGTGCTGCTGTTCCTCAACGGCTGGGTTCAGGGCATGGGCTGGCCGCCCTGCGGTCGCACCATGGTGCACTGGTGGTCACAGAAGGAGCGGGGCGAAGTGGTCGCGGTCTGGAACGTGGCCCACAACGTGGGCGGCGGCATGATAGGTCCGCTGTTCATCCTGGGCATGGGCTGGTTCAATGACTGGCGCAGTGCCTTCTATGTACCGGCTGCTGCTGCCGCCGCCATTGCGGTGATTGCCTTCTTCGTGATGCGTGATACCCCGCAATCCGTGGGTCTGCCCCCCATCGAGGAGTACAAGGACGACTACCCGAAGGATTACAACGAGAGTCACGAGCAGGAGTTTTCCGCCAAGGAGATCTTCGTCAAGTACGTGCTGCACAACAAGCTCTTGTGGTACATCGCCATCGCCAACGCCTTCGTTTATCTCATTCGTTACGGTGTGCTGGACTGGGCTCCGACCTACCTGAAAGAAGCCAAAGACTTCAGCGTGGATCACTCCTCCTGGGCATATTTCCTGTACGAGTGGGCCGGTATTCCGGGCACCCTGCTGTGCGGCTGGATCTCTGACAAGATGTTCCAGGGCCGCCGCGCCCCGGCCGGCATACTCTTCATGGTGCTGGTGACCCTGGCTGTGCTGGTCTACTGGCTCAACCCGGCGGGCAACCCCACCGTCGACATGCTGGCACTGGTCGCCATCGGCTTCCTGATCTATGGCCCCGTCATGCTGATAGGTCTCTATGCGCTGGAGCTGGCGCCGAAGAAGGCGGCCGGTACAGCGGCGGGCTTCACCGGTCTGTTCGGTTATCTGGGTGGCGCCGTGGCGGCCAACGCCATGCTGGGCTACACAGTCGACCACTTCGGCTGGGACGGCGGCTTCATGGTGCTGACCGCATCTTGCGTGCTCTCCATAGTGCTGCTGGCAATGACCCTCAAGCATGAGAACATCGCCGTCGCTGCCAAGAAGGCCGCTGCCGACAAGGCATAAAACGTGATCCTGCCCTTATCGATTCGAAAAGGGATAGGGTACACTGCCAAAGGCCCCGCAATGCCGGGGCCTTTTTTCGTCTCTCAAGCGGAGTGCAAGCGTGAAGCAAACCCAACGACATCTGGAGATCCTGGACGTTCTGACAAGGCAGGGCTTTGTCTCGACCGACGATCTGGTGACCCATTTTGACGTCAGCCCCCAGACCATTCGCCGGGATCTGAACGATCTCGCCGAGCAGAACAAGATCAGGCGCCATCACGGCGGGGCCTCCCTGCATTCGAGTACAGTCAATACCGCCTACAGCGCCCGCAAGGTGATGCAGCTCAAGGAGAAGGAGCGTATCGCTCGCGAGGTGGCCGCCAATATTCCGGATGGCTCGTCGCTGTTCATCGACATCGGCACCACCACAGAAGCCATAGCCCGCGCCCTGCTGGATCACCGGGAGCTGCGCGTGGTCACCAACAACCTCAACGTCGCCAGCATTCTCACCGCCAAGGATGATTTCACCGTCATCATCGCCGGTGGCGAGATCCGCAACCGGGATGGCGGCATCGTCGGGGAGGCGACCCGTGACTTCATCGGCCAGTTCCGCATGGACTATGGCGTCATCGGTATCTCCGGCATCGACAACGACGGCTCATTGCTCGATTTCGACTACCACGAGGTGAAGATAGCCCAGGCCATCATAGCCCACTCCCGCCAGGTGTTTCTGGCCGCCGACCACACCAAGTTCGGCCGCAATGCCATGGTCAACCTCGGCAACCTCAACCAGATCCACGCCCTGTTCACGGATCAGGAGCCGCCCGAGAAGTTGATGCGACTGATGTCCCAGCATCAGATAGCCTGCCACATCTGCTGAGTCTCCCCACGCCGTATTAGCATCAGGCCGCCACCGGGCGGCCGCTTTCTTGTCGCTCTCTCTCGGGGCCTCTCCCCATGGCGGCCGCCTTGCTCCTGCTACCTTTCCCCTTTGTCCCTTTGTCCCTTTGTCCCTGTGCTCTGCTGGTCGCTGCGAGGCTTGAGCTAAAAACAACGGCTCTCTCCTCGTCCTCCATGGTGTGTCTCTGTGCTGGTGGCCCTCTCAGAGTCGGGCCCTGTCGGCCTCGGCCTCGGGCTGCCGCGCCCGCATCCGCTGCGGCAGATTTGCCCTGGCAGCAGTGACTATGGCAAGGGCCGGGGTGGCATCTTGTCACCGACCGGCAGCATTTTTAGCATTGTCAGAACAATCGCGATCACATTTCCCTCATAAAATGTTCGTTTATCATTTTTTCATGTTCTAATATGAGCGAAATCAAACATTGCCGGCATGGCGAACACAAAATAAGAAAGTAGGTGAACATGAGCGAACATTATGATCTGGTCGTCGTCGGCGGCGGCATCAACGGGGTCGGCATTGCGGCGGATGCGGCGGGGCGGGGGCTGAAGGTGGCGCTGTTCGAGGCGCAGGATCTCGCCTCGGCCACCTCGTCCAACTCCAGCAAGCTGATCCACGGTGGCTTGCGCTATCTCGAACATTACGAATTCAGGCTGGTGAAAGAGGCGCTGGCGGAGCGGGAGGTGCTGCTCGGCATGGCGCCGCACATCGCCCGTCCCATGCGTTTTCGCCTGCCGCACCGCCCGCACCTGCGCCCGGCCTGGATGATCCGCGCCGGTCTCTTCCTCTACGACAACCTGGCCAAGCGCGACAAGCTCAAGGGCAGCTGCGGCCTGCGCTTCCTGCCGCAAGATGGCCTCAAGAACGGCATCAACAAGGGCTTCGAGTATTCGGACGCCTGGGTCGATGACGCCCGCCTGGTGGTGCTCAACGCCATGATGGCCCGGGACAAGGGCGCCGAGGTGCAGACCCGCACCCGCTGCGTCAAGGCGGTACGCGGATCCAAACACTGGACCCTGACCCTGGAGCGGGAAGGGGGCGAGCAGTTCACCGTCACCTGCCGTGGTCTGGTCAATGCGGCCGGTCCCTGGGTCAAGACCTTCTATGACGAGAGCCTGCACGAGAAATCCCCCCGCGGCATCCGCCTCATCAAGGGCAGCCACATCATAGTGCCGCGCATCCATGAGCGCGAAGAGGCCTATATCCTGCAAAACGAGGACAACCGCATCGTCTTCGTCATCCCCTACCAGCAGGACTACTCCCTCATCGGCACCACGGACGTGGAGCACCATGGCAGCCCGCGGGAGGCGAAGATCAGCGAGGCAGAGATCAATTACCTGTGCAAGGTGGTCAACGCCCACTTCACCCGACAGATTGCGCCCTCCGAGGTCATCTGGACCTATGCCGGGGTGCGGCCGCTCTGCGATGACGAGTCCGACTCCCCGCAGGCGGTGACCCGCGACTACACCCTCGAGCTCTCCGGCGAATCCGACGGGGCGCCGCTCTTGTCGGTGTTTGGCGGCAAGCTCACCACCTATCGCAAGCTGGCCCAGGCCGCCTGCAACAAGCTCAAGCCCTGGTTCAGCCAGATGGGCGAGGATTGGACCGCGAGCAGCCGTCTGCCCGGTGGCGAGTTCGACTGCTCCACCACAGAGCTGGCCCGCGCCTACATGCTCGAATTCGACTGGCTGGATGAGCGCAACGCCCGTCGTATCGCCGAGGCCTATGGCAGTCACGCCCGTCTCTGGTTGCACGAGGAGCGCGGCCAGCACTTTGGCGCCGGCCTGTACGAGTCGGAAGTGCGTTATCTGATGAGCCGCGAGTGGGCCCATTCGATGGAAGACATACTGTGGCGCCGCAGCAAGCTGGGGCTGCGCCTCTCCGATACCGAACAGCAGCAACTGCACGCCTGGCTGGAGCAACACCATCACGCCCTGCCCAAGGCAAGCTGATGACAAGGCGGGCGGCCTTTGCCGCCCGCCGTTTAACTGCAATAAACCTCTGCTATAACAACTACCTACATCCAATAAACAATAACAAAGAGCCGTTTTTATGAAACAACCTCACCTCTCCCTGGTGGCCCTTGGCCTCGGGGTTGCCCTCGCATTGCCCGCCCTGGCCGCCGATGACGGCAAGATAGTGATCGCCCACCGTGGCGCCTCCGGCTATCTGCCGGAACACACCCTGGAGTCCAAGGCGCTGGCCTATGGCATGGGGGCCGATTACCTGGAACAGGACCTGGTGATGACCAGGGATGATCAGCTGGTGGTGATGCACGATCACTTCCTCGACGGCATCACGGACGTGGCGACGCGCTTCCCCGGCCGCGCCCGTCCGGACGGTCGCTACTACGTGGTGGACTTCACCCTGGCCGAGGTGCGCTCCCTGCGCATGACGGAGCCCTTCCAGCTGGTGGAGGGCAAGCAGGTGCCCGTCTATCCGGCCCGCTTCCCGCTCTGGAAGTCCGACTTCAAGATCCACACCTTCCAGGAAGAGATAGAGATGATCCAGGGGCTCAACAAGAGCACCGGCAACAACATCGGTATCTACCCGGAGATCAAGGCCCCCTGGCTGTTCCGCCACGAGGGCAAGGACATTTCGAAAGCCGTGCTTACCGTGCTCAAGGAGTACGGCTACACCGACAAGGGCGACAAAGTCTATCTGCAGAGCTTCGATGTGGATGAGCTCAAGCGCATCAACGGCGAGCTGATGCCGGCGCTGGGCATGGACTTGAAGCTGGTGCAGCTGATGGCCGAGACCGACTGGAACGAGACCATGGTCTACGACACCAAGGGCAAGGCGACCCCCTACGACTACGGCTGGATGTTCAAGCCGGGGGCCATGAAGACCATAGCCGCTTACGCCGACGGCATAGGCCCCTGGAAGCCGATGATAGTCACAGAGCCGGGCACGCTCGGCAAGCCGGTGTTCACCACCATGGTCAAGGAGGCCCACGCCGCCGGTCTCAAGGTGCACCCTTATACCTTCCGCCAGGATCAGGGGCAGATCCCGGCCTACGCCAAAGACTTCACCGACCTGCTCAACATCTTCCTCTATCAGGCGGATGTGGATGGGGTGTTCAGCGACTTCCCGGACAAGGCGGTGGCGGTCATCAAGGCCCACGGCAAATAATAAAAGAAGAGCAACACGGGAACGCAAGCGGGGCCAGGTGCCCCGCTTTTTTATGGCGGCAGGCCAGCCCCGGGAGTGATGAGGCATAGGGTGTAATTATTTGTTTACGATTTTCGTGGTGCAGAGGGGCTTTTGCACGCTACTTTCTGGCTGTTTTGGTCACAAGAGTGGTCATTAATCCATCTGTTGATGCAGTAAACCGCTAGTTTCACTTGATTGTTTGTTTTTCCTTGGTAAGGTGAGGGCGGTTGCGTAACAAAGCGCTGACTTGTGTAAACAAATTAATACACCTTGGCGCAATTGGCTTAAATACAGTAGAGAGAATGAGAAAATGCAAAGAGACCCCCTGAACAACATCCATATCCAGTCCGAACAAGTGATGATCACGCCTGCCCAGCTCAAGGAGAAGTTACCCATCTCCGACAAGGCGCTGGCATTCGTGCAAGGGGCCCGCAATACCATAGCCGACATCATCCACCGTCGGGATCACCGCCTGCTGGTGATCTGTGGACCCTGCTCCATTCACGACATGGACGCCGCCAAAGAGTACGCAACCAGACTCAAAACGCTGCATGATGCCTACCAGGACTCTCTCTACATTGTCATGCGGGTCTACTTTGAGAAGCCACGCACCACTGTCGGCTGGAAGGGCTTTATCAATGACCCCAATCTCGACGGCACCTTCGACGTGGAGCTGGGGTTGCACCGCGCCCGCGAGCTGCTCTGCTGGCTGGCGGAGCTGGAATTGCCGCTCGCGACCGAGGCGCTCGATCCCATCAGCCCCCAATACCTGGCGGAACTCTTCTCCTGGTCGGCCATCGGCGCCCGTACCACAGAATCCCAGACCCACAGGGAGATGGCCTCCGGCCTCTCCATGCCGGTCGGCTTCAAGAACGGTACAGACGGTAACCTCGGCACCGCCATCAACGCGCTGCAGGCGGCCTCCAGCCCCCACGCCTTCATGGGGATCAACCAGCAGGGCCAGGTTGCCTTGCTGCAGACCCAGGGCAACCCGGATGGCCACGTGATACTGCGCGGCGGCAAACACCCGAACTACGATTCGGTCAATGTGTCGCTCGCGGAAGAGGCGCTGGAAAAGGCGGGTCTGCTGCCTGGTCTGGTGGTGGATTGCAGCCACGGCAACTCCAGCAAGGATCACCGTTTGCAGCCCAAGGTGGCGGACAACGTCATCCACCAGATCCAGGAGGGCAACCGCTCCGTCATAGGGGTGATGCTCGAATCCAACCTGTTCGAGGGCAACCAGTCCAGCGAGCAGCCCAAGGAGCAGATGCGCTACGGCGTCTCCATCACCGATGCCTGCATCGACTGGGAGACCACGGCAACCCTGCTGGCCCGCTGCCACAGCCAGCTGGCGGCGCCGCTCAAGAGCAGAACCGCGCTGTAAGTCGTGGTATCTTGTCGTAACTGATTGAACCATAGAGGTATCACTGCCCACGCAGTGATACCTTGTTGCCTCTTGAATCACAGGGCGCCGCCGCCAGCGGCGCCGGCAGGGACTGGATATGGCTGAAGAGTTGAATGCCCTCAGGGACAAGATAGATGTGGTGGACAAGCAGCTGATCGATCTGCTGGCCGCCCGTCTGGCCCTGGTGGGGGAAGTGGGTGAAGTGAAGAGCCGCCACGGCCTGCCCATCTATGCGCCGGACAGGGAGGCGAGCATGCTGGCACGCCGCCGCGCCGAGGCCGAACTGCTGGGGGTGCCCGGCGATCTCATCGAAGATGTGTTGCGCCGGGTGATGCGCGAGTCCTACATCCTCGAATCGGCCAGCGAAAAAGAGAACCACTTCAAGTGCATGAAGCCGGATCTTGGCAAGGTGGTCATCATCGGCGGCCAGGGTCAGCTTGGCCGCTTGTTCGGCCAGATGTTCGGCCTCTCCGGCTACCGGGTCGAGAGCCTGGAGCAGGGCGACTGGCCGCGCTCTGACGAGATCCTCGCCGATGCGGGTCTGGTGATGGTGGCGGTGCCCATTGACATCACCTGCCAGATCATCGACCGGCTCGGCAAGCTGCCAGCAGATTGCCTGCTGGTGGACGTCACCAGTGTGAAGGCGGCGCCGCTCGAGCATATGCTGGCAGTGCACCAGGGGCCTGTCTTGGGGCTGCACCCCATGTTCGGGCCGGACGTGGCGAGCCTTGCCAAGCAGGTGATCGTCTGCTGCCAGGGCCGTGACCCTGCCGCCAGCCAGTGGCTGCTGGATCAGATGACTATCTGGGGCGCACGGCTGCAGCAGGTGGAGGCCAAGGCCCACGACGAGGCCATGACCCTAATCCAGGCGCTGCGCCACTTCGCCACCTTCGCCTACGGCTGGCACCTCTCCCGGGAGCAGGCCAACATCGACCGCCTGCTTAACTTAAGCTCCCCTATCTACCGGCTGGAGCTAGCCATGGTGGGGCGGCTGTTTGCCCAGGATCCCCACCTCTATGCCGACATCATATTGTCGTCACCGCAGAACCTGGCGATGATCCGCCGCTACTACCAGAACTTCGGCGAGGCGCTGGGGTTGCTGGAACGAGGGGACAGAGCCGGCTTCATCGAGGCCTTCTCGCAAGTATCCAGCTTCTTCGGCGAACATGCCGACGAGTTCCTGCGCGAGAGCCGCACCCTGCTGGCCCAGGCCAATGATCGTCGTCACCACGGCTGATGGCACGCATCCATAACAAAGGGGCCGCTTGGCCCCTTTTTTCATGCTGACCAGGCTGAAGCCCGGCTACTCGGCGGATGGCAGCCGCAGATCGGCGCCATCCCAACCCAGCGGCAGGGTGAGCAGCTGATCGATCAGCTCCCGACGATCGGATTTCTCCAGATAGGCGAGGTAGAGCGGGCGGCTCAGCGCCTGCCCCCCTTCCACCAGGTGCAGTTGTCCCTGCTCCAGGAAGGGGCTCACCATGCGCCGCGGCAGATAGGCGGCGCCCCCATTGGCCAGCACGAACTGCAGCGCCATGCTGGCTGAGCTCGAGTGCAGCACAGGGGTCTTCTGCAGGCTCTGCAACCGGCTCGAGGGCGGCTCGAAGCTGGTGCCCCAGTCGAGGTGAATATGGGGCATCTGCATCAGGCTGTCGGCATTGGCGGCCGGCTCCCGGCTCACCAGCTCGAACACCAGCTCGCCTATGGGGTGCAGGGCTATCTCGTCTATCTTGGTCGGCTCGGAGAGCAGGGCGAGATCGAGGGAGCGCTCCAGCAACTGGCGGCACAGGTGCTCGCGGGAGGCGGTTTCGAGCCGCACCGCCAGGCCGGGGGCCAGCGCATAGACATGGTTGAGCCAGTCGTTGAAGTCGAGCTCCCAAAACACTGCGGGCGCACCTATGGCGAGCTGCTGGCTGAAACCGGGGGAGAGGGCCACGTCCTGCTTGGCGCGGCCTAGCGTGTGCAAGATGGCGTCTGCATAGGGCAGCAGACGCTCACCCGAGGCGGTCAGACGGATGTTGTTGCGATGGCGGGCAAACAGGCTGACCCCGAGTTGTTGCTCGAGCTGGCGGATCCGAAAGCTCACCGCCGATTGGGTCAGGTAGAGATTCTCGGCAGCCCGGCCAAAGTGCCGGGTCTTGCTGACCTCGATGAAGGTCCGAAGCAGCTCGGTATCCATTAATCGAGGGACTCGTCGCTGCCACCACCGCCGCCACCTTCAAAGCTGCCGCCCGTGTCCTCATTGGCGCCACCCGCGACTGTGCACAGACGGTGCACCCGCTTGGGACCTATCACCTTCAGGTACTTGAACCATACCTTGGCGTGGGGGTTGCTGCCGGCTGCGCCAGACTTGACCTGCTCGATGAAGGCACTTTCTACGTCATCGCGTGGGGCCAGGTTGCCCTGATAGAGCGCCAGCATCACAGTGCCATATTTTTCCAGACTGTCCGCTTCGGCCACGGTGAATTCGCCACTGCGACGCAGGCCACGGGGAAAATGTTTGAAGTCGTTGAAACGCTTGTCTGATTCGAAGCTCATAGTGCTCTTGTTCTGGTTAGTTTGACCTTTGCGGGCAAGTATCATCAGGCCGTCGCAGAGTGCAAAATCAATTTTCTTACTATGTTAATAAATATCTTTTATCGAACAGCCTTTGTCTCATCCCGAGGGTGAATTTTGCGGTCAGCTGCACAAAAAGCCTGAAAAATAGTGGAGTTATGTCAGGTTTTGTACAGCTGAGCCCGCTCTCTGCAGGGTGAAAACAATAAAATAAAGGCGCCATACGGCGCCTTTTTGTGTTCATGAATTGGCTGAACCTGAGCGTTGGACACTCATTCAATCATGGCTGGCTGGGCCAGGTTGTCGGCACGCCACAGACGGTAGCGCACTTCATACTCCTGCGGCACATAGATGACGAACGGCAGCTTGGAGTTGTAGTTCACGAAGAAGCCCTGACCATAGATCTGGACGAAGCTCTCTTTCTTCTGGCCATCCGGGCAGGCCATCAGGGTGCTGACGGGGCCCGAGACCTGGCCCAGGGTCAGGTAGTTGTAACCCCAGCCCTTGACGCTGTGCTGTTCCAGGTTGCCGGCGAAGCGTGGCAGGTTGCAGTCAACCAGCATCTTCTTGCCCACTTGCAGCTCGACCATCATGTCGGCTTCGTTTTCGACTTCCGGCAGGCGGATCACGACACGTTCCTGGTTCACTTCGGCGGCAGGGAACATGCTGATATCAAATTTTTTCGGTTCGGCGGCGAAGGCATGGCCGCCCAGTAACAAGGCGCCCAGCAGGCTAAAACGCAATACGGTTTTCATCTGTACCTCATGGGATTGGTTCAACGCCGCTAGACTAACCGCTCTGCCCGTTTCACGCCAGCGCTCCGGCGCGCAAAACCCGCCTGAACCGGCACAGGGTGACGTAATTTGATGCTTTTTTGACGCCTTCCACCACAAAAAGGCCATTCGGGAGTAAACCGGGCAGGGGAGTCCCCGCCCGGACGGCTCACCTTACCAGCAGCACCTGCTTCGCCCAGGAACCGGGGGCCCGCATGCCGACGGCGCCACTGGTGATGTCCAGATAGGCGACCCCCTTGCTGGCGGGTACCGGGGTCGAGGACCAGAGGTAAACATAGCCGTCGTTCACCTCCTTGCCGTCACCGGCCATGGCGCGGGGGAAGAGGGTCTCGTTCAATGCCGGCTTGTAGCAGGCGGACTCCAGTATGCTGATGAGCTCCTTGATGGTAGGCAGGCGCCAATCGGTGTGGCCGCCGAAACCGTGGAGGGCATGGCTCGGCTCGGTGCGGATCCGCTCTGCGGTCAGCAGGGCCTGCTGCCAGTAGAGCCGGGTCGGCTCGCCGCTGCAGCTCCCATTTTGCCAGCGTTGACCGAGCTGGCAGCGCATCCAGGTGAGGCCGGAAGCCCGGTCGGTGACTGTGCCGTTGCCGCGATCCAGGAAACGGGAGCTGGGACTGGTGCGCGGCATGGTGTCGTCGCAGATGGCGATGGCCAGTGCCAGCGGGCTGCACAGGGTGAGCAGCAGGGTCAGAAGATACTTGTTCATCGGGTTACCTCGGCCACAAGGCGCAGTTGTATGGCATTGATTTCATTTTCGTTCTGGACGCCATAGGGGTAATCGGTGCCCGCATCCTCCCCCAGAAACTGGGGGCTGATGACGGCGATGGGGACGCTCTCTAGGCGCCGGGACGGGGTCAGGGTCTGGGTCCAGTAGCTGCCATCGAAGTCGCCGCTCGAGGGACCGACGTCGGGGAAGTAGCGCACATCCAGGCTGACCAGCTGGCCATCCTGGCGGGCGAGGGAGCCGTAGTGTTGCAGACTGCCGAGCTCCTGGGCCGTGGGCAGACGCCAGTGCCCTATGCCGCACAGCCGCTGCGCATTGAGCCATTGGCGATACTGCTCGGTGGAGCAGATGGCCTCCCCCTGGGGGCAGGCATAGTCCAGCTCCGCCTGACTGGGGTGATAGTTGCCAAATGCCCAGGCGAAGACCCTGTGCAGATCCCGCGGACTGTCGGCATCATCGAGCTTCTTCTCCCAGATGAGGCCGGTATTGAGATCCTCCACGCACTCCCAGTCGGGGGCATTGTCCGCCAGGGGCTGCCCCTTGCCGTCCAGCTTGCGATAGCGCAGGGGCGCCTGGTCCAGACTCGCCTCCTGGCCCGGGTGATCCGCAGGCTCCTGGGTCAGCAGGTAATCCACCCCGTCCGTGTAGGTGGTGACGCCGCCGGCGGTCACCAGGGCCCGGGGTTGCTGCTGCAGCACGGCGGCGAGCCGGGTCTGCTGGCTCAGGAGCTCGGGGCTGGCGGCAAAGTGCTGGGCGAGCTCGGGCAGCAGGGTGACCAGCCCCTGCCAGATCTGGCGCAGGCGCTCGCCCTCGGCGAGACCGGGCAGGGTGGCGACGTCAGCGCGCGCCGCCAGGGCCAGCTCGCCGAGGGCGCCATTGAATCCTTCCAGTTGCGCCAGGGCCGCGAGTCCCTGACCCGGTTGCAGGGGCGCCAGGGCGCGCAGCAGCTCGGTCAGGGCCTGGGCTGGCGGCAGCCCGTCCGCGACCCGGGTCTGCAATAGGGTGCTCAAGGGGGTGGGCGTCAGGGTCTGATCGTCCAGGCGCGCCGCCGGGTGGGTCAGGGTCAGGGCGCCCGGATCCTGGGGGATGAACAGCAAGGGGCTGGTGAGCAGGCCGGGGGCGCTGGCGCTCAACTGACGGGCACCCGCCTCGCCACTGACCGCGGGTTCACCGGCCTCGCAACTGTCGTTCTGGTTCAGGTTGGCGCACAGGGTACCCGTCGCTGGCAACTGGACCGTGAGGCGATAGTCGGGGGGCGTCAGGGGCGCATCGTCGGACTCGCCACCACCACAGGCGCTGAGCAGGGGGGCCAGCAGGCAGGCCAGCGGGGTCATTCTCATCTTCATTTCTTGTCCTTGGAGGGGCCTTGGCCCCTCTTTGCTTTTATAGGGATGGATCAGGTGCGACGGCAGAGGCGGCGCCAGAGGGCCAGCGGTAGCAGCCAGAGCAGGTTGAGGGCTCCGCCCCCGCTGCTGTCCGCGGTGTTGAAGTGGATGATGCCGTCATCCGGCGGGGCGACGGGCTCACCACACTGGGCGCCGATGCGCTGGCTGATGCTCCAGCCGTTGATGCGCCCCTGATTGCCCGGCTTGCTGTCCACCACTTCCAGGGTCCAGCGACCGGCCAGCGGCTCTCCCACCAGGGGAGTGAAGGGTTGCAGGGGCAGCAGCTCGGTGGGGAAGACCCCTTTGAGCCGTGGCAACGGGCTGTACCCCTTGTCCCAGATCTGGATGCGGGTGCCTGAGGGGGAGTTGAGCCAGATCTCCAGCTCATCGAGGGCCTGGTGCTGCAAGTCCAGGTTCAGTTGAAAACGATCGCTCACCCGGGCGTCGCTCTTCTCCAGCACCAGGCTGGTTTCGCTGATGCCGCGCACCTCCTCGCTCTGGGCATCCTTGAGGGCCAGCGGCTGGCCGTTGGCCCGGCTGATGACGGGGGTACCTATGGGCAGGGTCAGCGACTGCTGCCACTGACGCTCGGTCGGGCTGGTGCCGCTCATGGCGAGGCTTATCGGCAGGCTCACCTCGTCGCCACAGGCCAGCGGGCTCTGGGCCAGCAGCCGCAGGGTGGCGATGGTGCTGGCGCCGGCCGCCAGTGTGGTCGCTGACCAGGCCAGGGGATCGGCCTGCAAGCCGGCGGGCAGGGACAGGGTCAGGGCGTTGAGGGTCACCGGGCTGCTGCCGGGGTTGCTCAAGTTCAACTGCACCGACTGGCGCTGATCCAGCACAAGGGCGCTGCCCTCGGCCAGGGCTATGTTGACGGGCGCCTGCAACAGGCCGTGCTGGCGGAAGGCCTGCTCCAGATGGCTGGCGTAGTGACGGGCCGGGTAGAGCCGGGCTGCCGTGTCCACCGTGATGCGGGCCAGCTGTGGCATGCGGATGGCCGGGCCTAAGCCGAAGTGGGATTCGATGATGACGCGGTCAAACTCGTCCCTCGCCCCTTCCCCGTGCTCGGCCACCGACGCCAGCAGGGCCTGGAACAGCGGTGTGCCCCACAGCTGATCCCCGTTGCTGCCGTTGATGGTGCGGTGGGCCGGGTAGTTGTAGTCCGGGTGGTAGCGGGCCCGAGCATCGTCCAGCTGGCGCGGGGTGCGGTCGGTGAAGCGGGCATCCCAGTTGAACACAATGGCGGGCTCGAACTGGCGGCCCGCCTCGCTGCGCTGGCGATGGCTGGCGGCCAGGAAGTCGCCGAAGCCCTCGCCGATGGCGCCCCAGTCACCCTCTTCCCCGAGATCCGGCACTATGTGGTGCTGCACGCCGTGGCCGAACTCGTGCCAGATGACCATGGGATCCTCGGCATCGGGGACGCCGCTGCGACCCAGCTCCAGCCTGCGCTCGAACGGATCGTAGAGGGAGTTGTCCTGATAGCCTGCGTCCGTGTCGATGTCGAGGGCGCCGGGGATGAGGTCGGTGAAGCCGAGCGCCTTGAGGTGGCGCTGGGCCAGGTCCAGGTGGTAGTAGGCGTTGATGTCGGCAAAGCCCGGATCGTCCCGGGTCAGGCGAAAGGCCTGCTGGTTGTCTGCCCCGTAGGGGGCAATAGTGGGCTCGATGGCATCCACCACTCGAGCATGGGGGCCGCTCAGCACATAGTCAGTGCCCAGCAGGGTGACCGGCAGTTCCACCTTGTCCTGATAGGCGGCATCCGCCAGCACCAGGGCCTGGTGCCAGACCAGGCTGGCGTCTTGCAGCTGGGTGCGGGGATCGGGATCGAACACCCGCGCCAGGACCCGCTGATCCCCCGCCTCAGGGGTACGCACCGCCTGGGTGCTTGCCTGATCCCCCCAGCGGCCAAGTTCGCGATCCCCGTCGCAACTGGCAAACAGCTGGACTCGGCTGGCCTTGGCATTGCCCGCCTTGTGCTCGCTCACCCGCTGGCGCAGGGCCGGCACCAGGGTGTCGCCGTCACGCCAGTACCAGGCTTCGACCTGTCCCAGCGGCGCTATCTGGTTGCCGTCGGCGCGCAGCAAGTCCAGCAGGGGATCCAGGCTGGTGCTGGCATCGCAGCCGGGCGCTGCGCTCTGCAGGGGGCGCAGATTGTGATAGAGGCGCCAGGGTCTGCCGGTGCTGTCTATGCTGACGGCGGCCTGGGTGGTGGCCACCGGCAGGCCGTTGACCAGCATGCGGAAGCTATGGTGGTGGCCGAGCAGGCTGGCCCTGTCGTAGTCGGGGGCGAGGGTCACGCCGAGGCGCTGCTCCAGCCAGGCCTGGGGCGTGGTGGTCAGGGGTTGTTCATCGACAAACTGCAGCTCGGCCGCCAGCAGGGGCTGTGAGAGCAGGGTTGCCGCCAGCCAGAGGGCCAGGGAGGAGGGTTTCATGGGTGACTCCAAAACAGAAAAGGTGAATGGGGGCATCAGTGACGGACCCCCGCCAGGGAGAGCAGGAAGGCATACTCCCGGGCTGCGCGCAGCTCGGCCGTGCGGGGATTGGCCAGGTGGCCCCCCTCGAGTTCGGTGTGCAGCAGATAGGGGCCGGCCCCTGTGCTGTGGGCTCGCAGGCGGGCCAGCCACTTGAGGGGCTCCCAGTAGGGCACCTGGCTGTCGTGCAGCCCGGCCGTCACATAGAGGGGCGGGTAGGGGGCCGCGTGCAGGTTGTCGTAGGGGCTCAGGCGGCGCATGGCCGCATAGTCGGCCGGGATGGCCGGATTGCCCCACTCCCCGTACTCCTGGCGGGTGAGGGGCAGCTCGGGATCCTGCATGGTGCCGAGCAGGTCGACGAAGGGCACCTGCAGCACGGCCCCGGCGAATCGGGTCGGCGCCTGATTGAGGGCAGCCGCTACCAAGAGACCGCCGGCGCTGCCGCCCATGGCGAACAGCCGGGCGGGATCGATGGCGGGATCCCGGGCCAGGCTCTCTGCCACCGCCAGGAAATCGTCCACGCTGTGTTGCTTCTGCTGGCCGCGACCCTCCTTGTACCAGGCCTCTCCCAGCAGACCGCCGCCGCGCACATGGGCAATGGCGTAGACGAAGCCGCGATCCAGCAGGCTCAGCACCTGGGGCTGGTAGTAGGGGCGCATGGGGGTGCCGTAGGCGCCATAGCCGTAGAGCAGCAGCGCCTTGGGGGCCTGAATGTCCTTGCGCCACACCAGGGAGACAGGCACCCGGACGCCGTCCCGGCCGACCACCCAGCGCCGCTCGCTCCGGTAGGGAGAGGAGGAGGCCGGCTGCTCCTGGCCCCAGGTGCCGGAGGCCAGATCCAGCCAGCGCTGGTGCGGCGCCTCGGCCATGCCCTGGCGGCGGATCAGGATCTGCCCGCTGGCGGGGTCGTGGGCACCCTGGATCCAGGCCGTGCCGGCCCCTTCGGTGAGCGCCAGGCTGTGGGTCAGCTTGCCGCCTGCATCCAGCACATCGAGCCAGTCGTCCCCGGCCTTGCGGTATTGCAGCACAGTGTGGTGGGCAAACAGGCGCCACTTTTCGAGCTCACGGCCCTCGCCTGACCAGAGGGGTTGCCAGGGCCCGCTCGCTACCTGAGCCAGGCTGGGCGCCTGATAGAGACCCATGGCCCCGTCCCGGTTGCTCTTGACAAGCACCCTGTCCCCCTGGGTATCCAGATAGTATTCGAGCCCGCGCTCACGGGGCTTGAGCAGGGTGGGGCCGCCCTCATCCAGCAGGTATTGCTCCGAGCTGTCGTGGTTGTTGCTCTGCAAAATGAGGTGACGCTTGTCCGTGGTGCGATAGAGGCTGAGCAGCCAGGCGGGATCGGCCTCCTGGTGCACCAGCGCCTCCTTGCCTGCCTGCCAGGCCCACAGTTGCCAAGGGCGCAGGGTGTGGCGCTCGTTGGCGACCGTATAGAGGGTCTTGCCATCCAGGCTCCAGAGCAGGTCGGCGGTTCGGTGTGCCAGGGTGGCCTGGGTCTCGCCGCTCGCCAGATCCAGCACGGTGATGCGGTAGTCCCTGTCCCCTCGGTTGTCTTCGGCCAGGGCAAGCAGGCGGCCATCCGGGTGCAGGGCCCAGGCGGCAATCTCGTAGTAACCCTGGTCGGGTTGACGGGGGGCCAGCCGCTGGCGGGGGGCGGAGCCTGCGTCGCTGCGCTGCCACAGGCTGCCGTCCGCCGCCATGCGCCACTGGCTGCCGGCCTCGGTCAGCCACTCCTCTGGCAGAGGTTCGCCCCGCTCTCTGGTCTGCCACTCGGCTTGCAGCGTCTTCGCAAGCGGCTGCTGGCCGGCGAGCTGCTGTTCGGTCCAGCGGTTCTGCTCGCGCAGCAGCGTTAGCAGCTCGGGGGCGCGGCGACTGTCGTCACGCCAGCCGCCATAGGGATCGAGGCGGGCTATCTCCCCCTTCATCAGCTGTGGGCGCTCGGGGATAAGGGGCGCGGCCTCCTGGGTTGCCTCAGGAAGCGGGGCGGCAGGGGCCGGGGTGGCCAGCAGGCTGGCCAGTAGAAGCAGGCTGTGCATCAGATCCCCACGAAGGTGTAGCGCAGGCTGGCACTGAAGGTGCGGCCGCTCTGGGTGAAGAGTCCGGCGTCGGTACCGGCTTCCAGCCCGGCTACATCCTGATAGCGGGTGTAGCGGGTGTCGAACAGGTTATCGAGCTTGAGGTTGACCTTGAGGGCATCGGTGATCAGCCAGTCCGCCGTCATGGCGAGGCTGAACCAGCCCGCGCTGGTGAGGCAGGCATCCTGGCTCTTGGTCAGGCTGTTGCCGCAGCTGGGCACCCTGTCCATGGCGGCGGCGTAGTCTGCCTGCACCCCCAGGCTCCAGTCATTGGTCTGGTAGCTCAGGCGGGTGTTGCCCTCGAGAGGCGTCAGGGTGCGCAGCGCCTCGCCCTGGCTGTCTTCCCCATCGACCCAGCCGAGCTTGGTGGCCAGCTCCCACTCCTGGGTCAGCCAGTAGCTAGCGGCGATTTCCGCCCCCCAGGTCTCGGCCTTGGCCACGTTGCGGTACTGGCGAAGTATGACGCCGTCACTCAGGCGCAGCCCCACCTCGCGCCAGTCGATGAAGTTGTAGTAACGGTTGTAGAAGAGGGCCGGCTTGATGCTCCAGCTCTCCCCCTCGCCACTCAAACCCCACTCGAAGCTGTGGCTGGTCTCCTCCTTCAGATCCGTGTTGGCGATGATCTGGAACGGCGGCAGGGCGAAGTAGTGGGGAATGTTGCCGTACACCTTGTCGTAGGAGGGAGCCCGAAAGCCGTTGGCATAGCTGAGCCAGCTGCGCCACTGCTCGTTGACGCGGTAGCTGGTGGCCAGGCTCGGGGAGAGATGCCAGCTGTGGTTCTCGCCCTGATTGCCATCTTGCGGGCGCAGCCACTGGTGATCCATGCGCAAGGTGGGGGTGAATTGCCACCGGCCCAGGGTCGCCACGTCGCCGAGCCAGACCCCGGCCCGGTCGGTGCGGGCACTGCTGAAGGGCTCGGACTGGCTGGGCTGGGGTACGCCCGCCTCCAGGCTCAGCTTCTCCACCGGCCGCTCGTGGCGGGTACGCTCCAGCTCGACGCCGTAGCTCAGCTTGTGGACAAGGTCGCCGGTGACGAGATCCCGGCGCACGTCCAGCTCGCTGCCGACGCGGTCTTCGGTGAAGGTCGAGAGCTCCCGCTCGCTGCGGTAGCGGGGATAGCCGCTCAGCAGGTCGTTTTGCAGCAGGCTGCGTTTGTTGGCGCTGTTCTTGGAGTGGTTGCCATAGAGGCTCCAGGTGAACTGATCCGCCAGCAGGCTGCCGAGATCGCTGGCCTCCCAGCCAAGCTTGCCCCCCTGGGTGCGCTGGCTGCCTTGCTCATTGTATTGGCGCACCTGCCACTTGCCGTCGGGCTGGGGTACTTCGCGCGGTCCCTGATCCCGCTTCGCATTGTCCTCGAAGTAGTCGAGCTCGAGGCGCAGCAGGTGGTGATCGCTTAACGGGAAGCGGGAGCTGGTGGAGGCGCTGAGGCCGTCCAGATCCGCCGGGATGCGGCTCTCGTCATAGTTGGCGGTCTCGTGTCCCTGCCAGCCGGAGACCCGCAGCAGGTGCTCGCTATCCAGCACCCGGGCGGCGCCGGTGGCGCTCAGCTTCTGCTTGTCGCTGCTGCCATCCTGCAGCACCTTGCCGCCGAGATAGGCATCCTGCCCCTGCAGGTAGTCCTCCGGCTGCTTGGTGGAGATGACTATGGTACCGCCGATGGCGTCGGAGCCATGGAGGGAGGAGCCGGCACCCTTGGCGACCTCGATCTGCTTGACGTCATCGAGATCGAAGCTGAAACGGCCCACCTTGTCGTTGAGGTCGTCGGCGCCGAAGCCGTCGCTGACCCGCCCCCCATCCTTGATGATGAGCACCCGGTTGCCGCCCATGCCGCGGATGATGATGTTTTGCGGCCGACCGGCGGAGCCGGTCACCGAGACCCCGGGTTCGTTCTTGAACACATCGGTGAGCTCGGTGGCGACCTGGCGATCCAGCTCTTCTTCCGTGATGACAGTGATGGAGCCGGAGACATCGGACAGCTTCTGCTCGATGCGCTGCCCCTTGACCACTATGGTCTCGTGGGCCCTGGGTTCGGGATCTGTCCCGGCGGGATCGCTGGCGGCCAGGGCTGTACCGGACAGCAGCATGGGCCAGTAGTGAAGCAGTGTTTTCATTGTTGATAATGATTTTTATTTAAGCCTGAAGGGCGCGGATTATTGCAGATGAATCCCTCTGTATCAACGATTGATAATCATTATCATCTTTGTTTTATGATCTTGATCGGACTGAGGTTTTTTGAGAGAAGAGTCAGTAGTTGCAGGGCATACGTTTGCGAATGGCACTGGCCGGTGGAGGGGAAGAGGGCGTCCCGACTGGATCTCGAGACAATAAAAAGCCCGCCGAGAAGGCGGGCTGATTGGATCCATCAGAGCACCTAGGGGGTGCGATAGAAGCGGTTGAGTTCGTTCATCACCTGGATCATGGCGCCCATATCCGGGGTGCCGTGCTTGATGGGGCGATAGGTGTTGCGATCCAGCAGCTCGAAGTCACCCTGTTTGTTGAACTGGGTGATGGTGTTGTCCTGATAGATGGCAAAGTCATTCTGATCGCCGGCCAGCAGCCAGGTGCGCGGGCTGGTGTCAAACAGGCTGCGCCCCGTGCTGTAGTCGCGAGGGGGGTTGCGTACCCCCAGCATGCCCTTCATCAGGGTCGGCACCAGATCCAGGTGGCTGCTTGCCTGCTCCTGTGGCTGGCTCTCGACCCCGGGCCAGGCGAGCACCAGGGGAACCTGCACCTGATAGGGGGAGTAGTTGCTGCCATAGCCCCAGCTGTTGCTCTGGGTTTCGTTGAACTCCTGGCCGTGATTGGAGGTGATGACGACTATGGTCTGTTCGCTCAGCCCCTGCTGCTGCAGCTGGGAGAGCATCTGCTCCAGCAGCTGATCGGTGTAGAACACCGAGTTCTTGTAGCGATTCTCCAGCTTTTGCAGGTTCTCGGGTCTATAGGCGGTGGCCGGGTTGAACCGGGTCAGCTCGGGCTGGAAGGGGCCCTTGAGGCTGGCGGGCACCTGATAATCGCCCGGGCTCGAGAGATAGACCAGAGAGAACCAGGGTCTGTCCGCGGTGCGGGTGCCAAGCCACTGCTGCCAGTCGCCGATGAGGCGAGTGTCATCACTCTGGCGGGAGACAAACACCTGCTTGCGCAGGCCGGCGAGCAGGCTCTGCTGATATTGCTTGGCGTCTTCCAGCGCACCGAACAGGCCGAACTGGTAGTCCTGGCGCAGCATCTCGTCGAACAGCACCGGCGGGCGCTTGTCGGCACGGATGTCGCCATAGTAGTGGCCGGGGCAACCCGTAGAAGAGGCCGAACATCCCCATGGCGTCATCGTTGCCGCCACTCATGTGGCGTCTGTAGTTGAGGTGCTGATCCGCATAGCGCTGCAGATTGGGCATGTTGATGTTGTTGAGCATGTCGGCCCGCAGGGAGTCGACCACCACCACCAGCAGGTTCTTGTGCTCGCTCGGCGCACTCACGCTGAGGGGGCGCAGGGGATAGAGCAGACGATGCTCGGCGCTGCCCTGGTTCTCGGCCTTCTTCTCATACTGCTCGAGATCGAGCCAGCCATGCTTGGCCAGGAAGCTTCGGGCTGTCATGGGGTAGGAGAGCGGGAAGTTGGCGCGCTGCATGGTGATGGGCTGATACAGGGTCGCATCGGCCCAGCTGTTGACCAGGTGAGTCAGCATGAAGCAGACCAGCAGGGCCAGCCCTACCTGATTGCCGTACTGGCGGCGTTTACGCTTGTTGATCTTGCGCCACACATAGGCCGACAGCAGCAGTTGCAGCAGGAAGATGGTGGGCACGGCGACGAAGATGATGCTCCAGATAGAGCCCTCTTCGGTCTGGGCCTGATCCAGCAGCAGTTGCCACACCTGACCATTCAAGTGGAACTTGAACAGCTGGAAGACCTGGGTGTCGATGAGCAGCAGCACCTGCGCCAGGGTGGCGATGATGGCCGAAATGAAGCGCAGTGGCTTCTCCCTGGGCAGCACGAAGCTCAAGGGGAAGACGGTCAGCAGATAGGTGACGAAGCTCAGGAACGAGAAATGACCTATCCAGCTGATGATGAGATAGGTGACCCCGAGCGTGGTCGATGGCCAGCTGATGGAACCCAGATAGCGGGTCGCGATCAGCATGGCCAGGATGATGTTGAAGAAGGAGAACCAATGCCCCCAGGTGATCAGGCGAGAGACGTTATCACGATAGGGGTTGCCGGTTTCGACCATAATGATCCATCTGCTTGAAAAACATCAAAGAATGCGAAGAAACTCAGTGAGCATCGTGGCGATGATCCACCGAGGCGGTGAGCGCCTGGATGTACTTCTCGGTGATCGCCTGACGCTGGGCCGGGGCCATACCGTTGATGATGTTGGTGGTCAGGTTGCCAAGCACCATGAGACTGAGATCCACCGGCGCCTTGTGTTTCTCCAGGGCGGTGATCAGGTCGTTCATCAGGGCGTCAAACTGCTCGTTATTGTACTTTGATACGATGGGCATAATCTTGGGTTCATCTCGGTTCAAAGCGCCTTATAATACTTCACCCTTTCGGCTAACACTATGGCTTTGTGACATGAGTCTCGATATCGACAAGATCATTCTTCACTCCCTGCGCGCCGGCAATGACGGTCAGCCGCACGCCGATACCCGCAGTCAGACTCTGCCTGCCGACGAGGCGGTGCAAGGGCTGATGGCAGAACTGCATCGCATCTACAACGGCAAGGGTGGCAAGGGCTTCGGTTTCTTTGCCGACCCGGAAGCCGCCGTCGCCGAGCTGGCAGAAGGTGAAGAGGCTCCCAAGCAGCCGTCTCCGGCCTTTCGCATCGCCCTCGAACAGCTGCTTGGCGAGCAGACCGAATTCGTCCCCTTCTCTATCACCCTGACCCAGATGCTGGTCAAGCAGCTGGTGGAGCATGCCCTGGACGAGCAGGGCGTGCTGCTGATTGCCAAATACAACTATGTCGGGGTCGATTATCTGATGATTGCCCTGCTGGAGGGCAAGGAGAGCGTCACCGTCAGCGAGGCGCTGGACCTGCGTCACATCCATTACCTGGATATCGGCAAACTCAACCTGGTGGCCCGCATCGATCTGACCGAATGGAAAACGCAAGCAGATTCTCGCCGTTATATCACCTTCAGCAAGGGGCGGGTCGGTCGCAAGCTGGGGGACTTTTTCATGGATTTGCTGGGTGCCCGCGAGGGCATGGATGCCAAGGTACAAAATAAAGGCTTGCTGCAGGCGGTGGACGATTACTGCGACAGCCGCCAGCTCGAACCCGCGGAGCGCAATGATTACAAGAAGCAGGTCTTCAAATATTGCACCGAGCAGGCGAGCGCCGGTGAAGAGATCGAAATCAAGGAGCTGTCGGCGGAATTGCCTGGCGATGGCGATCTCGATTTTTACAGCTTCATCGGTCAGGAATATGAGCTGGAAGATCGCTTCCCGGCCGATCGCTCCACCCTGCGCGGTCTGACCAAGTTTGTCGGCTCGGGTGGCGGCCTGACCCTCAGCTTCGAGCAGAAATTGCTGAACAGTCGGGTCTTCTACGATCCCCAGACCGACACCCTGACCATACGTGGCGTGCCGCCCAACCTCAAGGATCAGCTGCTGCGCCAGTCATAATGTGATCCAGTCACCATTTCTGGCAAAAAGGCACCGGAGTTCGCTCCGGTGCCTTTTTATTTAAGGGGGAGATGAACCTGGAATCCGGCTTGGTACTTTTGTTAACACATTAAACAAAATAATGGAGTTGAAAGGGTTTTCAATGGGGTGAAACCCCTTTCAATGGTGTAAATTTATTTCTTTTTGGTAATTAATTTTCCATGCAAGGCCAAAAATATGGCGATAAATCCCGATAAGTCGCTGAAATAAGAAAATGTTTTCATAACTTTCTGGAAGAAAATACGTAATTGCATTTCAAAAATGCGAGGCGTGTCATGTGAGGCGTTGCAGGCTTGGGATAATATTCATCTCGCACACAATGCTCTTACAGCGCGGAACTAATACAAGGAAAGGCTCATGAAAAAGAAATTGCTGTCATCCCTGATCGGTCTGGCTACCCTGGGTGTGGCTTGTTCAGCCACTGCTGCGATTGACGAAGGTCAGCTGACCATCTGGATCAACGGTGACAAGGGCTACAACGGCCTGGCCGAAGTAGGCAAGAAGTTTGAAGCCGAGACCGGCATCAAGGTGACCGTCGCGCACCCGGACCAGGTAGAAGTGAAGTTCCAGCAAGCCGCCGCCACCGGCAACGGCCCGGACATCTTCTTCTGGGCTCACGACCGTTACGGTGAGTGGGTCAAGGCCGGTCTGCTGGTGCCAGTGACGCCGAACGCCGCCACCAAGGCCAAGTTCGAGCAGTTCGCCTGGGACGCCATGGCAGTCGATGGCAAGACCTATGGCTACCCGGTCGCGGTCGAAGCCGTCAGCCTGATTTACAACAAGGATCTGTTGCCCAACCCGCCCAAGACCTTCGAAGAGATCGCCAAGATCGACGAAGAGCTGAAGAAGAGTGGCAAGCGCGCCATCATGTGGGCCTATGACACCCCCTACTTCAGCTACCCCCTGGTGGCTGCCAACGGTGGTTACGCCTTCAAGAAGACCGCTACCGGTTATGACGTGAAAGACACCGGCGTGAACAACGCAGGCGCCAAGGCCGGTGTGGGCTACATCTCCGAGATGATCAAGTCCGGTCACCTGGAGAAGGGCATCGACTACGGTGTGATGGATGCCAAGTTCAACAAGGGCGAAGTGGCCATGATGATCAATGGCCCCTGGGCCTGGAGCAACCTGGACAAGAGCGGCATCAAGTACGGCGTAGCGCCGCTGCCGACCCTGAACGGCAAGCCGGCCAAAGCCTTCGTTGGCGTATTGGGTGCCACCATCAACGCCGCCAGCCCGAACAAGGATCTGGCCATCGAGTTCCTGGAAAACTACCTGCTGACCGACGCCGGTCTGGCACCGGTGAACGCCGACAAACCGCTGGGCGCCGTGGCACTGAAGTCCTTCCAGAAGACTCTGGAATCCGATGCCAACATCAAGGCCACCATGCAGAACGCCCAGAATGGCGAGCCGATGCCGTCCGTGCCTGAGATGAGCCGTTTCTGGTCTTCCTTCGAAACAGCCCTCAAGAACGTCACCTCTGGCCGTCAGAGCGTTGACGAAGCCCTGGATACCGCTGCCAAGCGCATCGTCCAGTAAGCTAGCACCAGGGAGGCCTTCGGGCCTCCCACTCTCTCCAATCTCTCTTGGCGCAATAAAGGTTAATTGGCATGGAAGTTGTACCTTCTATCGAATCCTATGCCGGTCCGAAGAAAGACAAGTACGTCTGGCTGAAGTGGACCATGGCGGCACTGATTGCAGTGCTTAATGGTTATGCGGCCGTGATGATGTATGCCAGCGGCGAGTGGGTGTTTGCCCTGCTCGATCTGGTGGTCGTTTCTGTCGGTCTCTATGTCTTCATGAACAAGAAGACCTATGCCCACCGCTATATCTTCCCCGGTGTGGCAGGCATGGTTGTTTTTATCATCTTCCCTCTTGCCTACACGATCGGCATCGCCTTCACCAACTACTCGGGTGCCAACCTGCTCTCTCTCGAGCAGGCACGGGATTTCCATCTGAAAAAAATCTATAAGGTGACTGGCGGTGAATTCGATTTCACCCTCCTGGGTGGTGAGAACAATCAGTTTCAGCTGCTGCTGCAACAGGACGACCAATCCTTTATCAGTCAACCCCTTACCCTGCTGAACAACAAGGCGCGTACCCTGGCCGTCCGTGAAGGACGGGTCCGTGACGAGCCACAGGTTGTTCAGCTGCAACCCCTGAACGGGGAAGCGCTCGACCAGGCGGCACCCATACGTGCCATCGTCGATCACCGCACTCACCTGAGTGCCCTGGATCTGGTACTGCCGGATGGCAACATCCACCTGACCCTGAGCAGCCTGCGCAAGTTTGCGGCGCAAAAGCCGCTCTATACCCAGCTGGTTGACGGGGCCGTGCTCAAGTCCGGTGTCGTTATCAAGGACGGCAACCTGCTGCGGGACAACCAGAACGGCGAGCTGATGCTGCCCAACGGCGATACCGGCTTCTATCAGTACATAGATGCTGACGGTCACTTCGTCGGCAAGGGCATGGCCCCTGGCTTCGTGGTGAGCGTGGGCTGGAAGAACTTCGTCCGCATCATGACAGACCCGGGTATCCAGGGTCCCTTCATGCAGATCTTCGTCTGGACGGTGATCTTCTCCGCCTGCTCCGTGGCCTTCACCCTGGCCATCGGCATGGTGATGGCGTGCCTGGTGCAGTGGGAGCAACTCAGGGGGCGCGGTTTCTACCGGGTCATGCTGATCCTGCCCTATGCGATACCGGCGTTCATCTCCATCCTGGTGTTCAAGGGCTTGTTCAACCAGAACTTCGGCGAGATCAACCTGTTCCTGGAAGCGGCGTTCGGCATCAAGCCGGACTGGTACACCACCCCCTTCCTGGCCAAGGTGATGATCCTCATCGTCAACACCTGGCTCGGCTACCCCTACATGATGATCCTCTGCATGGGCCTGCTCAAGGCCATCCCGGAAGATCTCTATGAGGCGTCCGCCATGGACGGTGCGGGTCCGGTACAGAACTTCTTCAAGATCACAGTGCCGCTCCTGATGAAGCCGCTGACCCCCCTGTTGATTGCATCCTTTGCCTTCAACTTCAACAACTTCGTGCTTATCCAGTTGTTGACCAACGGGGCGCCGGACATCATAGGGGCCAGTACCCCGGCCGGGACCACGGATCTGCTGGTGAACTACACCTACCGGATCGCGTTCCAGGGCTCGGGTGGTCAGGACTACGGTCTGGCCAGTGCCATCGCCACCGCCATCTTCCTGATCGTCGGCGCGCTTGCACTGCTCAACCTGAAATTGTCCAAAGCGGACAAGCTGTAAGGAGGCTTCTCAATGGCTATCGTACAACCCAAATCAGTGAAATACCGGGTGTGGGCAACCCACCTGGTCATGTGGGGCTTCCTGGCGCTGATCATCTTCCCGGTGATCATGGTTATCGCCATCTCGTTCCGTAACGGCAACTTCTCGGTGGGGGAGATAATCCCCTCCAACCCGACCCTGGATCACTGGAAACTGGCGCTTGGCATGTCCATCACCAACGCCGATGGCAGCATAACGCCACCGCCGTTCCCTGTGCTGACCTGGCTGTGGAACTCCATCAAGATCGCGGGCATCACGGCCCTGATGATAGTGGTGCTCTCCACCACCTGTGCCTATGCGTTTGCCCGTCTGCGGTTCCGTGGCAAGCAGACCATATTGCAGGGGATGCTGATCTTCCAGATGTTCCCGGCGGTGCTGGCGCTGGTGGCCATCTATGCGTTGTTCAACAAGATTGGCGACTACATCCCCTGGCTGGGTCTGAACACCCACGGCGGTTTGATCCTGGCCTACATGGGCGGCATAGCGCTGCACGTCTGGACCATCAAGGGCTACTTCGAGACCATAGACTCTTCCCTGGAAGAGGCGGCGGCCATCGATGGGGCGACCCCCTGGCAGGCATTCAGGTTGATCCTGCTGCCCCTGTCGGTGCCCATACTGGCGGTGGTCTTCATTCTGGCCTTCATCGGCTCCATCACCGAGGTGCCCGTGGCCTCCATCCTGCTGCAGGATGTGAACAACCTGACCCTGGCGGTCGGTGCCCAGCAATACCTCTATCCGCAGAACTATCTGTGGGGTGACTTCGCCGCAGCCGCCGTGCTGTCCGGCCTGCCCATCACAGTGGTGTTCCTGATGGCGCAGCGCTGGTTGGTCGGTGGCCTCACCGCGGGCGGTGTGAAAGGTTAAGTGGCGCCACGCAGCCAGCACCAAAGTGTTCCTGATGGTCAATCACAGGGCTGGTTAGTTGGTGGTCTCACCGCAGGCGGTGTGAAAGGTTAAGGTTTTAATGGCCGGGGGAGTGCTCCCCCGACTATCACGATTTGCACAGATTTCAGAGCGGAGCTCGTCATGGCTGAAGTAGTACTCAACAACGTTCGCAAAAACTACGATCCGGCTGTCCACAAGGACACGCTGCGCAACATCAACCTGGCCATCAAGGAAGGGGAGTTCATCGTCTTCGTCGGCCCGTCCGGTTGTGGCAAGTCCACCCTGCTGCGGATGATCGCAGGGCTGGAGGACATCACCAGCGGTGAGCTGACCATAGGCGGTCGTTACATGAACGACGTGCCGCCGGTGGAGCGCAACGTGGGCATGGTGTTCCAGTCCTACGCCCTCTACCCGCACATGAACATCTACGAGAACATGGCCTTCGGCCTCAAGCTCAAGAAGATGGACAAGGAGAACATCCACAAGCGGGTGATGCGTGCCGCCGAGATCCTTGGCCTCGAACCCCTGCTGGACAGAAAGCCCAAGGCCCTCTCCGGCGGTCAGCGCCAGCGGGTGGCCATAGGTCGCTCCATCGTACAGCAACCCCAGGTGTTCCTGTTTGACGAACCCTTGTCCAACCTGGATGCGGCCCTGCGGGTCAAGATGCGCATCGAGATCGCCAAGCTGCACAAGGAGCTCAACTCCACCATCATCTACGTGACCCACGATCAGGTGGAGGCCATGACCCTGGCCAACCGCATCGTGGTGCTGAGCCCGCTCAAGGGCGAGGCGACCACCAACCTGGAGCAGTTCGGCACGCCGCTCGAGCTCTACCACAACCCGGACAACAAGTTCGTGGCGGGCTTCATCGGCTCACCCAAGATGAACTTCCTGGCGGGGGAGCTGCTGGAGATAGGCGAGCAGGAGTGCGTGGTCAAGCTGACTTCCGGCGACACAGTGCGTGCCCGGGTCGATGCCCGCAGTGGCGCCGTCGGTGACAAGGTGGAGCTGGGCATTCGTCCCGAGCACCTGGTGCCGCTGGATCACGCCCACGCCGACAGCAAGGTGAGCGGCATAGTCCAGGTGGCAGAGCACCTGGGGGCAGAGTCCTTTGTCTACATGGACGTGGATGGCCACGACTTCACCGTCAAGGCCAGCTCGGATGTGGACGTGGCCACGGGTCAGGAGTACAGCGTCGGCATTCCGGCCGAGGCCTGCTACCTGTTCGATGTCAAGGAGCAGGCGTTCCCCCGTACCGCCAGATATATCCGCACCTGATGGTGTTGTTGTGCAGGTTTCCATAGTATTCAATGCCTTTTTGCCGGTCGAATGACCGGCTTTTTATTGCCTGCCCTGTGGGAAACCGGGCAGGCGGGGTGCCGGGGTGAAGGCTTAGAGCTCGGCGGTGATGTCGGGTACGAAGTTCTGGCTGGCCAGGGGCGGGCGCTCATAGCCCTCTGTCTTGATGGGGGGCAGCTTGATGGGCTCGTAGTGGATCGCCTCGTAGGGCACCTTGCCGAGCAGGTGGGCGATGCAGTTGAGGCGGGCACGGCGCTTGTCGTCGGCATCGACCACGAACCAGGGGCTGTCCTCGGTATCCGTGTAGGTGAACATGTCATCCTTGGCGCGGGAGTACTCCACCCAGCGGGAGCGGGACTGCAAGTCCATGGGGCTGAATTTCCAGCGCTTGATGGGGGTGTTGATGCGCTCCTTGAAGCGCTTCTCCTGCTCTTCATCACTGACCGAGAACCAGTACTTGATGAGGGTGATGCCCGAGCGAGTCAGCATCCGCTCGAACTCGGGGCAGGCACGGAGAAACTCGCGGTATTCGGCGTCGGTGCAAAAGCCCATTACCCGCTCCACCCCGGCCCTGTTGTACCAGGAGCGATCGAACAGCACCATCTCGCCCGCCGAGGGCAGGTGGGCGGCATAGCGCTGGAAGTACCACTGGGTGCGCTCCCTGTCCGAGGGGGCGGGCAGGGCGGTGACCCGGCAGACCCGGGGGTTGAGGGGCTCGGTGATCGCCTTGATGACGCCCCCCTTGCCGGCGGCATCGCGCCCCTCGAACAGCACCACCACCTTGAGCCCCTCCTGCTTGACCCACTCCTGCAGCTTGACCAGCTCCTCCTGCAGATGAGTGAGGTGGTGTTCATAGGTCTTCTTGTCCAGGCGCGGGCGTTTCTTGCTCTTTTCCTTCGGCATGATCTTCTCCTGTTTGAGTCCTTTCTGGGGTGACTCTTTGAGTCACTTCCAGCTTGCACCAGGGAGGCGCCACTGCCAAGGGGCGTGTTACACTGCCGCCCCATGAACAGCAGAAACAGAAAAAACATCAAGCCAATTATGGCGATTTACACTGCCGCCTTATCAGCCGCTGGCAATAGCAAAAACATCAAGCCCTTTATGGCGATTTGCACTGCCGTCTCATCAACGGCAGCTGGCAACAGGAGATAACATGAAGCATTTTATGGAGATAGCGGGCCGCCGCATGGCCTATCTGGACGAGGGGCAGGGCCCTGTGCTGCTCTTTGGCCACAGCTACCTGTGGGACAGTGCCATGTGGGCGCCACAAGTCGAGGCGCTCAAGGGCCAGTACCGCTGCATAGTGCCCGAGCTCTGGGGCCACGGGGATTCCGACCCCGTGCCGGAAGGCCCCTGCTCCCTTGAGACCCTGGCCCGGCATCACCTGGCACTGCTCGATGCCCTCGGCATCGAGGAGTGTGTGCTGGTGGGCCTCTCCATCGGCGGCATGTGGGGCGTGGAGCTGGCAGGATGGCACCAGCCGCCTCAAGGGCCTGGTGCTGATGGACAGCTTCGTCGGCCTCGGAACCGCAGATCACCTGCGAGCGCTACCTCGGCATGCTGGCGATGATCGAGCAGCTCGGCACCGTGCCGGCCCCCATCATCGAACAGGTGGCGCCGCTCTTCTTTGCCCATGAGCCGGATGCCGACTTGATGGCGGATTTCAAGGCGCGTCTGGCCGCCTGGCCAGCGGACAAGGTGGCCGCCATGGTGGCGGTGGGCCGCAGCTTTGTGACCCGCGAAGATCGCATCGAGTGGCTGGAAGAGATCACCACTCCCGCGCTGGTGATGACCGGCTGCGAGGACAAGGCGCGCCCGGTGCTGGAGGGCTATCTGATGGCCGAGGTGCTGGGTTGCCCGTTCAGGGAGATCCCGGCGGCTGGCCACATCTCGTCGCTGGAAAATCCCGCCTTCATCAATCAGCAGCTGACCGAGTTTCTGGCGGCGTTGTAAGCCTGAATTGGCTGCAGGCTGTACGACAGCTTGATGGTCGTGAAAGGGAGCCGAGGGCTCCCTTTTGTTTGTTCGTGTCTCACGGTTCGATTCATAACTGTTACCAGATATAGCCCAGCGCAAAACCGGCATAGAGCTCGCCGTCGTGCTGGACGATGGGGCTGTTTTTGATGTCCCGATCATACAATTCGTAGTTCATGGCAAACATGCCAATCCAGTTGGGGCTGAAGCGGTAGCTGGTGATGAGGCCGCCATGGGGAGAGGGTGGTGCCCGTATCCCAGGCGGGCGCTGGGCGGTGGCCTCGCTCCCGGAGATGCCGCCGAAGTAGTAGTTGGCCATCTTGTCGCTGCGCAGCATCAGCCCCATGCCGGGCATGATCAGCAGGTTGTCGCGCAGGATGGGGAAGTCGGCCCACAGCAGCAGCTCCTGTCCCTTGCTGCGGCCGGTGACATCGCTGTTGGCACGCACGGTCAGCAGGGCGTAGGGGGTGATGATGTTGCCACCGATCCCGCCTTCCAGCTGCCATTTTCGCTGCTCCATGCCGCTGAAGGCGGGGGAGTCCTCGGGATCCAGATTGCCAAAACGGACCCGGCCATAGCCGTAGAGGGCGACGTTCTCATCCTTGTGGAAGTAGTAGCGGGCCCGATCTCCCAGAAACATAAAGTCGTCGCCGAAGTAGATAAAGCCCGGGATGGCGTAGAGGGCGTTGTCCTGCGCTTCATAGCGGGCCTGTCCCCCGATGAGCGCCGCACCGGCGACAAAGCCCTTGTGGCACCGGGCTGGTAGGGCTGTCGCTGGTGAGCAGAACCATGGAGCCAAGATCGATATCGGCACGCGCTGGCATGGCGGCAGCGAGGAGCAGGGCCGTTAGCCCTGCCGCTCTGATTTGACGGAAAAATATCATGGACACTCCGTTGTCACGATTGCAGGGGAAGCAGGTTATTTCGCGGCACTGGGCATTTCGTCCCGCTTGGGCCAGGCGTTGAGCACAGCTTTCACCAGGGTCGCCAGGGGAATGGCGAAGAAGACTCCCCAGAATCCCCAGAGCCCGCCAAACACCAGCACGGCGATGATGATGGCCACAGGGTGCAGGTTGACCGCCTCGGAGAAGAGCAGGGGCACCAGCAGGTTGCCGTCCAGCGCCTGAATGACCAGATAGGCCACCATCAGCCAGGCGAAGTCCGGGGTCAGCCCCCACTGGAACAGGGCCACCATGGCGACGGGCACAGTCACCGCCACCGCCCCTATGTAGGGGATGAGCACGGAGAAGCCGACCGCCACCGCCAGCAGCACCGAGTAGCGCAGCCCCATCAGGGCGAAGGGGATGTAGGTCGCCACCCCGACGATGAGGATCTCGATCACCTTGCCGCGGATGTAGTTGATGATCTGATCGTTCATCTCCACCCAGACCCGGTTGACCAGGGTGCGATTGCGGGGCAGGAAGCGGCGCAGGCCGCCCATCAGCACCTGCTTGTCCTTGAGCATGAAGAACACCATCAGGGGCACCAGGATGGCGTAGATGAGGATGGCCACCACGTTGATGAGGGAGCTGAGGGAGGCGCTCACCAGATGCTCGCCGCCACTGAGGATGCGTTGGCGGATGTTGTCGATGATGGTCTCCACCAGGGTGACGTCGATGAGCTCGGGGTATTTGTCAGGCAGGGTGCGCACATAATCCTGAGCATGGGTCAGCATGGCCGGCGCCTCTTTGGCCAGATTGATCCCCTGACTGACCAGCGTCGGGATAAGACCCAGCAAGGAGGCCATCACTGCTACCGCAATAAAGAGCAGCAGAATGACGCTGGTGGCCAGGGTGCGCGACAGCCCCGCTTTTTGCAGCCGGCTTACCGGCCACTCCAGCAGATAGGCCATCACCAGCGCCACCAGCAGGGGGGCCAGCAGATCGCCAAACAGCCAGAGCACGGCAAGCAGAACACCAGCAGCAGGAAAAGGGTGACGGCATCGGGGTCGGAGAAACGGGTCTGATACCAGCGCTTGAATACTTCTAACATGACGACATCCTTTGGTTACTGGGGCTTGCCGTGGTGCTTTGCCCCGACAACCAACTGCAAAGAGAGGGTATTTGTCCGGCTTCTTGCTGCAACGTGACAGGCATGACCCTGGCGTTGCAGATAGGCCGGAATATCCTGCCGGGAGCCCGCATCGGCCAGCCGGATGGACAGGGATTGACCGGCGTTGGCCTGACGCAACCAGAGCTTGAGCCGGATCAGCGGCTCGGGACAGCGCCAGGGGGTCAGGTCGAGATATTCCATGGGGGCTCCATCACGCAGATGGCCGCTATTATGGCCGTGATAAGAGCATGAAACAACGCTTGTAGCCCTTGATGGGCAAGGGTATTCTGCCGAGGCCCTTTCTGATGGAGATAGAGATACTGTGGCCCGTTTTTCCCCCTTGATGGCATCGCTTCCCCTGCTGATATCCCTGATGAGCGCGACCTTTCAGGCTCAGGCGAACAACCAGCTGCCCGACATCGGCACCGCCGGGGTTGCCGCCCTGCCCATCGAGCAGGAAGTGCGCTATGGCAATGCCTTCATGCGGTTTGCCCGGGCGGGCTTGCCCATCATCGATGATCCCGTGCTGAGCGAATACATCGACGATCTGGGTCAGCGCCTGCTCACCAATGCCGACGGGGTGCGTTTCCCCTTTACTTTCTTCCTCATCAATGATCCCAGCATCAACGCGGCCGCCTTCCTCGGCGGGCGGGTCAAGGTCCACACCGGCCTCTTCCTCTACGCCGACAACGAGAGCGAGCTGGCCTCGGTGCTGGCTCATGAAATCACCCACGTGACCCAGCGCCACATAGCCCGCTACATGGAGGCGCAGGCGAGCAGCTCGGCCATGACCCTGGCCGGTCTGGTGGGCTCCATTGCGCTGGCGGTGATCAACCCCACCGCAGGTATAGCCGCGCTGCAGACCACCCTCGGGCTCTCCATGCAGTCGGCCATCAACTATACCCGGGACAACGAATACGAAGCGGACCGCATCGGCATGAAGACGCTCTATGACGCCGGCTTCGATCCCATGGGCATGGCCAGCTTCTTCCAGAAACTGGCGGCGGAGTACCGTTACGCCAGCAAGCCGCCCGAGATGCTGCTGACTCACCCCCTGCCGGAGACCCGGATCAGCGAAGCCCGCGCCCGCGCCAACAGCTATGGCCGCCGCGCCTTGCCCCCCAGCCTCGATTTCTGGCTGGCCAAGGTGCGCATCCAGGTGCGTTATGGCACAGAGAGCCCCCAGGCGCTGCTCACCTACTTCGACAGCCGCCTGCAGAAGGGGGACTACCCCCTCAAAGACGCCGCCACCTATGGCAAGGCGCTGGCCCTGCTGCAGCTCAAGCGCACCGACGAGGCCGATACCCTGATGCAGAGTCTGGCCGCCCGCCATCCGGAAGATCTCTTCGTGGTGGATGCCCTGACCGACATCGATCTCGCCAAGGGGCGCAGCGCCCAGGCCATCGCCCGGCTGGAGCGCTTCCGCACCCGGATGCCGGACAACGAGGTGGTAGTGGTCAACCTCGGCAACGCCTATCTGGAGGCGGGCAACTACAAGAAGTCCATCGCCATCCTGGATCCTTACGCCCGGGAGCACGACGAGAACAGCCTGGCCTGGAGCCTGCTGTCGGATGCCTATCGCAAGGCGGGAAGGATGACGGACTTGCACATGGCGCGGGCGGAGACCCTCTCCCTGCGCGGTGACTACCAGGCGGCCATCGACGAGCTGATCGTGGCCCGTGGCACCACCAGCGACAAGCTGACCCTGGCCCGCATAGAGGCGCGCATCACCCAGCTGGAGCGGGCGAAGAAGGATCTGGACAGCCTGAAGGGCTAGTCCGGCTGACCACGCCTGCATGCAACGGGGTGCACCAGAGATGGTGCACCCCGTGTCGTCATGGGGCCATCAGGGCCGTGCCGAGGAAGCTTGTGTGGCGGCCCAGGCCCGGAGGGCGGCGAGCTTGTGCTCATCGAGCTCCCCCACCAGGGTCTTTTGCAACTGCCCCTTGTCATCGAGCAGGTAGCTGGTGGGCAGTGCGCCAGGCCTTGGGAAGGGGAGGCTGGCCTCATCGAAGGGGACCATCAGGGGCACGGCTATCTGATAGCGGCGGGCCAGCTCGGCCAGCTCGCCGGGGGAGGCGGGATCATAGTTGATGGCGATCACCCCTATCTGCCCCTCCCGGTGCAGCGTTGCGAGCAGGGGCATCTCCCGCAGGCAGGGGGCGCACCAGGGGGCGAAGTAGTTGACCAGCAGCGGCTTGCCCGTCAGGGCGCTAAGGCTGAGTTTTTTGCCCGCCCCGTCGATGAACTGGGGGGCCGGCGTGCAGGCGCCCAGCAGGGCGGCCACAATCAGCCAACATATTCGTTTCATTTCCACAGCCCTCCCGCTTACCCTGCCCATCCGTTTCCCCTACAATAGCGCCATTTGTTGTCCCATCTTGCAATATCAGGGAGTTACCATGAGCGAGACCCAAATCTATCACAACCCGCGCTGCTCCAAGAGCCGTGAAACCCTGGCCTTGCTGGAACAGCACGGGGTAGCCCCCGAGGTGGTGCTCTATCTGGAACAGGCGCCGAGCGAGGATGATATCCGCACCCTGCTGGGCCAGCTGGGCTTTGCCGATCCGCGCCAGCTGATGCGCACCAAGGAAGATCTCTACAAGGAGCTGGGGCTGGCTGATGTGAACGGCGATGCCCTCATTCGCGCCATGCACCAGCATCCCAAGCTCATCGAGCGCCCCATCGTCATCAAGAATGGTCAGGCCCGCATCGGCCGCCCGCCCGAGCTGGTGCTGGAGATCCTCAAGTGAGCACCCGCTTCGCCCGTCTGCTGACCCTGGTCGGCTTCTTCGGCCTGCTGGCCTGGGTCATCCTCTGGCATCTGTGGCTCTCGCCCCACCCGGATCTCAACCCCTGGTTGCTGCCGGTGATCTGGACTGTGCCGCTGCTGTTCCCCCTGAAGGGCATAGTGCAGGGTAACCCCTACACCCACGCCTGGGGCAACTTCGTGCTGATGCCCTACTTCCTCCACGCCCTGACCCTGATCACCACGGATGAAGGGGAGCGGTGGCTGGCGGTGGTGGAGTTGGTGTTCACCACCCTGGCCTTCGTCGGCACCATCTATTACGCCCGCCAGCGCGGCCGTGAGCTTGGCCTCAGCATCCGCAAGAAAAAGGATGAAGTGCAGTAATACCTCCCTCTCAACGCCCCGCTCGGGGCGTTTTTTATTGTCTTGAACCGGCCTCGCCCTGGCCCGCGCGGTAGTGGGTGAGTTGCCCCTCACTAAAGCGCATCACCTCGGGATAGAAGCGCAGAAACCCCAGCTCACAGTCGCGCCAGCGGCCCTCATCCAGGGTATGGAGCGCCTCCCCCAGCAGCAGGGGACGACGCAGGCGCCGGCCTATGCCGTTGAGGGCCTGACCCAGTCCCTCCCGGCGTCCGTAGGAGGCGATCCAGTCCTGCTCGGCCATCCGTTTGAGGGCCATGGGCAGCCCCTCCGGCAGGCGGGCGTGATCCGCCAGCAGCTGGCCATAGCTCTGCTGCAGGAAGCGGGGCAGGGGATCCTGACTGAATTGTTGCCAGTGGTGGCTCAGCCAGTGGTCGTAGAGCATGTCCACCAGGATGCCGCCAAAGCGGCGCCAGGGTGCCTCGAAGCAGGCGACCGCCGCCCTGTGCTCGGGGTGGGCATCGGTGAAGGCATCTATCTTGCGGTGCAGCCAGATCCCCTCATCGAAGGGGGCCGCGAGGCCACTGGGCAGTGGCCCCTTGACGAAGTCCCCCAGCAGGTTGCCGGTGAGGGAGCTTCGGGTGTGGGCCGCCAGATGGAGGTGCGCCAGGTAGTTCATGGGATCAGGGTCGTTGGCAGGTCGATGACAAGGTGCTCAGAGCCTAGAGGATCCTGGTTCTGTTGGCCATGGTCAGGATTTTGCGATGGCCCTGCAAGCCCCTCTTGCAGGGCAAATTTGGGGCGTGCTAAGGTGGCTTTCATCTTTGTCACAGGACGCGACAAACCATCATGATGCGCAAAGCCAGAGGTTTCTTTCTGGCCTTCTACTTCAAGCCTTTCTACCTCTCCGAGTGGTTCGACGAATAGATCGAGGCCCCGGAGCAGCTCATTGACGCCCGTCGATCATTGATACCCGCCGATCATTGATATCTGTCGATCATTGATACCCATGGGGGCGTGATCTCGCTCATCCGCGTTTTGCCGTTTGTTGGCCATCGCTTGCCCAGGCTTGCGATGCCTTGACCGCGCCTGTGCGCTTTCTATGTAATGGAGTACTCATGATGAATACCAAACTGACCCTGTCAGCCCTCTTTGCTGCCTGCCTGCTCACCACCCCCGTCATGGCCAAGGAGTGGAAAACCGTGCGCTTCGGTGTGGAGGGCGCCTATCCCCCCTTCTCCTGGACCGATGCGTCGGGGGAGATCAAGGGCTTTGACATCGATCTCGCCAATGCCCTGTGCCAGCAGATGGCCGTCAAGTGCGGGCTGGTGGCGCAGGATTGGGACGGCATGATCCCGGCCCTGTTGTCGCGCAAATACGACGGGATCATCGCAGCCATGTCGATCACCGACGAGCGGCGCAAGAAGGTGGATTTCACCGCGAAATATGCCCATATTCCCAACCGCTTCGTGGCGGCCAAGGGCACAACGCTGGAGCTGACCCCGGCGGGGATGGCAGGCAAGCGCATAGGTGTGCAGCGTGCCACCACCCACGACAAGTACCTGACGGATAACTTTGGCTCCGATGTCACCATAGTGCGCTACGGCAATGCCGATGAGGCCTATCTCGATCTGAAGGCGGGCCGGGTGCTGGCCTTGCTGGCCGACGCCTCGGCCATCGATCAGGGGCTGCTCAGCAAGGCGGGCGGGGACAAGTTCGAGTATGTGGGGCCGGCCCTGACCGATCGCCAGTGGTTTGGTGACGGCATGGGAATTGCGGTACGCAAGGGCGATCAGGATCTCAAGGCCAAGCTGGACGAGGCGATCAAGACCCTGCGGGCCAATGGCAAGTATCAGGAGATCAACCAGAAGTACTTCAAGTACGATATTTATGGTGGTTGATGGGGGGGAGGGAGCTTGCTCCCTCTCTTTTTTCGCAGCAAGTGGTGATGAAACAAGGAGATGCCCATGTTGACCCTGATCGAGGGTGCGGAAATTCATAGCCCGGCCCCGCTCGGCCAGCAGGATCTGCTGGTGGCCGACGGCCGCATCGCCTGGCTGGGCAAGGGGCTGACTGTCCCTGCAAATTGGCCGTTGACTCGGGTCGATGGTCGCGGTCGCTACCTGGTGCCCGGACTGGTGGATCCCCTGGCCCATATCACCGGCGGCGGTGGGGAGGGCGGCTTTGCCTTTCGCACCCCTGAACTGGCCGCTGGGGAGGCCCTGGCGGCGGGTGTCACCACCCTGGTGGCGGCGCTCGGCACCGATAGCCTGACCCGCACCCCGGCCCAGGTGCTCGGCAAGGTGCGCGAGTTTCGCGCCGCCGGGGTGAGCGCTTACATGTATACCGGCTCCTATCACCTGCCGGTCAAGACCCTCACCGGCAGGGTGGAGTCGGACATCATGCTGATCCCCGAGGTGCTGGGGGTGGGGGAGCTGGCCATCAGCGATCACAGATCCAGTGCGCCGACTCATGACGAGCTGGCACGGCTGGTGAGCGAGGCGCGGGTGGCCGGGCTGCTTGCGGGCAAGAGCGGGGTCAGCTTCTTCCACGTCGGGGACGGCCGCGGGGCCCTGGCACCGCTGCGGGCCCTGCGCGATGGCACCGACATTCCCCTGCGCCAGCTCTATCCCACCCACTGCAACCGCAACCCCTGGCTCTTTGCCGAGGCCATCGACTGGGGCAGGGCGGGGGGCTGGATAGATCTCACCACCTCGAGCTTCCCCGAGCTGCTGGACGATGGCGAGCAACTGGCGGCAGAGGCGCTGGTGGCACTGCTGGCGGCCGGGGTGCCTGCCGATCGCATCAGCTTCAGCTCGGATGCCAACGCCAGCTTGCCGCGATTTGACGGCGAGGGGCGCCTTGTGGAGATGCGCTGCGGCCAGATTGCCAGCCTGTGGCAGGAGTGCGTTCGTGCCTGCGCCCTCGGGGTGTCGCTCGAGGTCGCCCTGGGGGTGGTCACGGTCAATCCGGCGCGGGCCCTGGGGTTGGCGGGCAAGGGGGTGATAGGGGTGGGGCAGGATGCGGATCTGCTGCTGATAGCGCCGGGGAGCCTCGCCATCGAGAGGGTGATGAGCGGTGGTCAATGGCGAACCTGAGCCAGTGTGCGCCCGTCAGTAAACGAAAAGCCCGGCACTGCTGCCGGGCTTTTTTCCGCCTGAGTAGTCGCGCCAGGCTCAGATAGCGAGGAAGCCCAGGATCAGGATGGGGCCGAGCAGGCTCAGGATAAAGCCCGAGACGATGGCCACCGGCACCACCTGGATGCCGCCGGATTTCTGGATGACCGGCAGGGTGAAGTCGAGCGCGGTGGCGCCGCCATAGCCGATGGCGGCGGAGGGGTGGCGACGCATCAGCACCGGAATGATGAGGATGGCGATGAGTTCGCGCCCCAGATCGTTGATGAAGGCGGCGGAGCCGAGCACGGGCCCCAGCTTGTCGGCCACCAGTATGCCCGACAGCGAATACCAGCCGAAGCTGGAGGCGAGCGCCAGGGCGTGGCTAGAGGGCATCCCCAGCAACTGGGCCGCCAGCAGGCTGCCGAGCCAGCTGCTGAGGATGACGGTGGCGGCTATCTTCATGCCCCAGGGGTTGAGCAGGATCTGGCGCAGCCGCATGCCGGAGTTGCGCATCTGGATGCCGATGAGCAGCAGCAACAGCATCAGGGCCCACTCGCTCCACTTGTCGATGGGCAGGGCGCGCAAGTCCACCAGTAGCCCCAGCAGCACGCCGCCGAGCACCACGAAGCAGAGCTGGAGGGACTCCCACAACAGATGCAGCTTGCTCGGCATCTTGGCGTCGCTCGCCTCATGGGTGGGGGGGCTGCGCCTGTCCAGCCACCAGAGTGCCAGCAGGTTGCAGGCGGTGATGGCGGCCAGCATCACCCCGGCCACCTTGAAGATCACCGCCAGGTTGCTGCCGAGGTTCTCCACATAGGCCAGCCCCAGCCCCATCAGGAACAGGATGAGGTAGACCATCTTGCCCAGCGACTGATTGATCAGCTTGATGAGCCGGGTGGAGGAGAGGGGGACAAGATAGCCAATCACCAGCGGCAGCAGGATCAGCAACACATTCAGCAACATTGGGGCCTCGGTCACAAAACTGGGAAAACGACACATTACCACTACTTATTGGCCAAGAGTCATAAATCCATGAGTTTGTATGCTTCATTCGACCCTTTTTTTATCGGTTTGTTACTTTTGCATGGCGAGGCCGCCTTCCCAGAGCCCTCTGGTCTCGGGTCGTCATCGTCAATAAAATCAATTCCATTTCGAAAAAAGTGCGTTTTGTTCGGCCGAGGCGGGGTGAATAAAGTGACTCTGAATGGCTTCTGACTGAAATGGCTGAATCTTCTTGCTACTGGTGCGTTCCGGGTATAAAAAGGCGGTATCTCAGAGATGGCGCAAAGCGGATTTTATGCAGACAAAGTGCTGAAAAATACCGCCAAGGCCAATAAAAATACAGATAAACCACTAAATACCTCGGTTCTGTATTGTTTTTTAACTACCTGAATGATATTTTCGCTGAAGGTTGCCATCGGTTAACTTTTTGTTAAATCTGCGATGGTGGAGTCACGCCGTAGCGGCGTCTAGGGACAGACAAGGTTGTAATGGATGAGCGACGTTGCCGCACTGGAAGTTCGTGAACTGCACAAGTATTTTGGCACCCACGAAGTGCTCAAGGGCATCGATATGACGGCCCGCAAGGGGGATGTTATCTCCCTGATCGGCTCCTCGGGTTCGGGGAAGTCGACCTTTCTACGCTGTATCAATCTGCTGGAAACCCCCTCTTCCGGCACGGTCTCACTCCATGGCGAGCTGATCCGCATGAAGAGCAATCGGGCCGGTGAACGCCTGCCCGAGGACATGCGTCAGGTGGAGCGCATTCGCAGCCGTCTGGCCATGGTGTTTCAAAGCTTCAACCTCTGGTCGCACATGACCATAATGCAGAACATCATCGAAGTCCCCATCCAGGTGCTCAAGGTGCCCCGTGCCGAGGCCATCGCCAAGGCGGAGCAACTGCTCAACCGGGTGGGCCTGTGGGAGCGGCGCGACTACTACCCCGGTCACCTCTCCGGCGGCCAGCAGCAGCGGGCCGCCATCGCCCGTGCCCTGGCGGTCGAGCCCGAGGTGATGCTGTTCGATGAACCCACTTCGGCGCTCGATCCCGAGCTGGTGGGCGAGGTGCTCGGCCTGATGCGCGAGCTGGCCGAAGAGGGGCGCACCATGCTGGTGGTCACCCACGAGATGTCGTTCGCCCGTGACGTCTCCAACAAGGTGATGTTCCTCCACCAGGGGCGGGTGGAGGAGGAGGGCAACCCCAAGGAGATCTTCGCCCATCCCAAGTCGGAGCGATTCAAACAATTCATCTCTTCCATCTATTGATGGGGGAGCGGTATGTTCAATATTCTGCGTTTTCAACGATCGACGTGTTTATCAAGGAGAGATACATGAACAAGCTGATGCTGGCGACTGCCGTGATGACGGCCCTGTGTTCCGGTAGCCTGATGGCCAAGGAGTGGAAAGAGGTACGGATCGGGGTGGAAGGTGCCTATCCTCCCTTCTCCTGGACCGAGCCGAGCGGCGAGGTGAAAGGCTTTGATATCGACATCGCCAACGCCCTGTGTGAAGAGATGAAGGTGAAGTGCACCCTGGTCAAGCAGGACTGGGACGGCATCATTCCGGCGCTGCTGTCACGCAAGTATGACGCCATCATCGCCACCATGGACATCACCGAAGAGCGCAAGAAGAAGGTGGACTTCACCCAGAAGTACCAGCACATTCCGGCCCGCTTCGCCGCCAAGAAAGGCACCGAGGTGCAGCTCGACAAGGCCTTCATGGATGGCAAAACCATAGCCGTGCAGCGCGCCACCTCCATGGACACCTACATCACCGACAACTTCCCCAACGCCACCATCAAGCGCTACGGCACCGCAGACGAGGCTTATCTCGATCTGAAATCCGGCCGGGTTGACTATGTGATGGCCGACTCCGCCGCCATCAGCGACGGTCTGCTGAAGAAAGAGGGTGGCGATGCCTTCGAATTCGTCGGCCCGAAACTGACCGATCCCAAGTGGTTTGGCGAGGGTGCCGGCATAGCGGTACGCAAGGCTGACAAGGATCTGAAAGAGAAATTCAATGCCGCCATCCTGGCCCTGCGCGCCAACGGCAAGTACAAGGAAATCAACGACAAGTACTTCGACTTCGACGTTTACGGCGAGTAACCCCCAGGCGCGCTACCCCGGGTAGCCGCCGAAGGGATTGCGGCGAATCATCACGACAGGTTGACCCTAGTCTGTAGTCATCGGGCCCGTTGTCTCTCGCAAGGGAGCGATGGGCCCGCTTAGTTGCAATGGAGCTGCATGTGTTTGGTTTGAAAGGATATTGGGACGGGCAAGCCCGCTCAATGCGTTGCAATGGAGCCGCATATGTTTGATTTGAAAGGATACGAAGCCTCCCTGCTGGAGGGGGCCTGGGTCACCCTGGAGGTGGCACTGGCCTCCCTGCTGCTGGCGCTGGTGCTCGGCATGCTGGGGGCGCTCGCCAAGCTCTCCCCCTACAAGTGGGCGCGCGGCATCGCGACCGCCTACACCACCGTCATTCGCGGCATCCCTGATCTGGTGCTGATGATGCTGCTGTTCTTCGGCGGCCAGGTGCTGATCAACGGGATCTGTACCTGGGTCAACGAGGCCTACAACAACTACCTGCTGGAGAGCAATCCGAACCAGGAGTGGGTCTCCCTGCTGCCGGATTACATCGACATCAGCCCCTTTGCGGCCGGGGTCGCCACCATAGGCTTCATCTTCGGCGCCTACATGACCGAGACCTTCCGCGGCGCCATCCTGGCGGTGGACAAGGGAGAGCTGGAAGCCGCCCGCGCCTTTGGCATGCGGGCGACCCAGGTGTTTGTACGGATCCTCTTCCCCCAGATGATGCGCCACGCCCTGCCGGGCTTTGGCAACAACTGGCTGGTATTGCTGAAAACCACGGCCCTGGTCTCCATCATCGGGCTCGATGACATGGTGCGAAAGGCGTCCCTGGCGGCAGGCTCGACCCAGCAGCCGTTTACCTTCTACATGGCGGTGGCGTTGATCTTCCTGATCTTCACCGCGGTCTCGACCTCGGCGCTCAAGTGGGCCGAGCGTCACTACGCCATCAAGACGAGGTAAGCCATGCCGTATTCAATGCAGTCATTCGTTTACTGTGATAGTCGCGGTGTCAGTGCCGAGCGTATCTACATCACGATCAAGACGAGGTAAGCCATGGATTTCTCCATCATTCTCAAGGAGTGGCCCACCTACTGGGAGGGCTTCTACACCACCATCTGGCTGGTGGCGGCCTCCCTTATGCTCGGCCTCATGCTGGCGGTGCC
This sequence comes from Aeromonas ichthyocola, assembly GCF_046087985.1. Taxonomy (NCBI): domain Bacteria; kingdom Pseudomonadati; phylum Pseudomonadota; class Gammaproteobacteria; order Aeromonadales; family Aeromonadaceae; genus Aeromonas; species Aeromonas ichthyocola. The sequence goes on along the minus strand of NZ_JBJSWH010000001.1, from coordinate 399,513 downwards.
CATGGGCATTTTGCGCAACAGCCGCAACTGGCTGATCAAGGGGCCGATCTGGGCATATATCTACTTCTTCCGCGGCACCCCGCTGCTGGTGCAGCTGTTCATCATCTACTACGGCGCCGCCCAGTGGGAGTGGCTCAAGAACGGCCCCGCCTGGGTGCTCTTCTCCGAGGCCTGGTTCTGCGCCCTGCTGGCGTTCACCCTCAACACAGGTGCCTACACCGCCGAGATAGTGCGCGGCGCCGTGCTGAACATGCCCAAGGGGCAGATTGAGGCGGCCAATGCCTTTGGCATGAGCCGCTGGCAGACCCTCACCCGCATCATCTTGCCCAACTCGTTTCGCCGTGCGCTGCCCGCCTACAGCAACGAGGTGATCTTCATGCTGCAGGGCTCGGCGGTGGCGGGCATCATCACCATAGTCGACCTGACAGGTGCGGCGCGGATCATCAACTCCCGCTACTACAGCCCGTTCGAGGCCTTCCTGACCGCAGGCCTGCTCTACATGCTGCTCACCTTCGCCATCGTCTGGCTGTTCAAGAAGTGGGAGGCCCGCTGGCACGCCCACCTGCGCCCCCGCAGCGTATGACAAAAATGAAAAAGCCCGCAGCTGCGGGCTTTTTTATGGCGCCGGCCTCTGCAGGCTCAGCGTCCCAGATATTCCCTGTCGAAGAAGGTGTTGACCCAGTGGGGTCGGTAGACGGCGAGCAGTGTCATGGCCATGCCGTTGAGCAGGGCCTCGGGGAAGAGCAGCAGCGGCCAGATGGAGAGGTAGTCGGCACTGATGGTGTGCCAGGGGTAGGCGCCGCTCATCCCCATCAGCAGGGCACTGGCGAGGATCTTGACCGAGATGCTGAGCGCCCCCCCAAGAAAGGCGGCCACGAACAGGTAGACGAAGAGGTGGCGGGGCAGCCAGGCCCAGCTTGCCAGAAACAGCAGCCAGCTGGTGGCCACCGGCAGCGCGACACCGATGAGCGCCTGCCAGCCGAACTCCGCCAGATCGGTGACACCAAATGCCCCGAGGATCAGCAGGGTGAGGCAGGGGGCCAACAGGGCGAGGCGCCAGCCCAGCAGCAGGGTCAGGCTGGTGAGGCCGAGAAAGTGGATCTCCAGCCCCTCGTGGAGGCCTGCCCGCAAGGTCCAGAGCGGCACCAGGACGATGGCGCTCCCCAGGCAGAGGTGCTGATAGAGGGGGTTGGCGTGGAGGGTGCGCAGCAGGGAGGCGTTCAGGCTGAAGGCGAGCAGCACCAGCCAGAGCAGGAGGGCGGCGACTTGTCCTTCACTCATGACATGTTCCCTCGGATGTCACTGCCCGGGGATGAGACCGGGCGCTGGCGGCGCAATAAAAAGAGGCCACCCAGTGCCGGGCGGCCTCTTGTCTCAATACTTCACGTTGGGGTGGTATTTGCCGAGGATGGCCTGGACCCTGTCCATGGTCTCCTTGCTGGGGGGCTTGATCCCGGTCAGATCGTAAGTGTCTCCCAGCACGTCCCACTTGTGCTTGCCGAGTTCGTGGTAGGGCAGCAGCTCCACCTTCTCGACGCACTCCCCCAGCTCTGCGATGAACTGGCCGAGGCCTTCGGCGCTCTCGTCATCGTCGGACCAGGTGGGCACCACCACGTAGCGGATCCACATGGTCTGGCCGCGGGACGCCAGGTAGCGGGCAAACTCCAGGGTGTACTTGTTGCTGACGTGGGTGAGGGGGATGTGCTTCTCGTCGTTGATCTGCTTGATGTCGAGCAGCACCAGATCTGTGTTGTCGAGCACCCGATCGAGCAGCTCGTCGTAGTGACGCACGAAGCCGTTGGTATCCAGGCAGGTGTGGATCCCTTGCGCCTGGCAGGCGGCAAACAGCTCGGCGATGAACTCTTGCTGCAGCATGGCTTCCCCACCGGAGGCGGTGACGCCGCCACCTGAGGCATTCATGAAGTGGCGGTAGCTGGTGAGATCCTGCATCAACTCGGGCACAGTGACCTCGCGGCCGCCCTGGGTGTCCCAGGTGTCCCGGTTGTGGCAATACTTGCAGCGCATCAGGCAGCCCTGCATGAACACGATGAAGCGGATGCCGGGGCCGTCGACTGTGCCGCAGGTCTCGACGGAATGGATCCGGCCAATGATGTCGGGATTGCTGGTGTCGCTAACGGTGGCGGCAGGGATCCGCTGAGTGCCCTGATCGGCAGGGCCGCTGGTTTCAACGGCAGGGATCCGGTTAATGACTGACATAGACGACTCCAATTGTTCGGACAGGGTTCGAGCGGTCGTTATTTTATGACATAAAGCCCTATAAATCCTACCAGTTTAGCCTGCCGGGGTGGCACCCAGCAGACTCTCCAGTGCCTTGACGGGGAGCGGGCGGCTGGTCAGGAAGCCTTGGTAGTGCTGGCATCCCAGGGCCTTGAGCACGGCCAGCTGCTCCTCGTCCTCCACCCCTTCGGCGGTCACCGTGAAGCGAAACACCTTGGCGAGATCCAGGATGGCCTTGACGATGGCCTTGTCCTGCTCGCTGTGCACCAGCGTCTGGATGAAGCTCCTATCCAGTTTGACCTCATCGGCGGGCAGATCGCGCAAATAGGCGAGAGAAGAGTAACCAGTACCGAAGTCATCGATGGAGATGAGGATGCCCAGCCCCTTGAGCTGGCGGATCTTGGCGATGCTGTCCAGCCGGTTCTCCAGCACCACGGACTCGGTGACCTCCAGCAGCAGGCGCGACGGCGGAACCCCGGTATCGCGCAGCACGTACTCCACCTGCTGCACGAAGCCGGCGGTGTGGAACTGGCGGGCGCTGACGTTGACCGACAGATGGGGGATGGCGAGGCCGTTGTTGAGCCAGAAGCTGTACTGGGCGCAGGCGGTCTTCATCACCCAGTAGCCTATCTCCTGGATCAGTGTGGTCTCTTCGGCGATGGGAATGAAGTCCCCGGGGGGGATCATGGTGCCGTCCATCTTCTGCCAGCGCAGCAGGGCCTCCACGCCCGAGAGGCTGCCGTTGTCGACCCTGTACTGGGGTTGATAGTGCAGCACCAGCTCGTTGTTGCGCAGGGCATCGCGCAGCTGGTTGTTCAGGGAGAGCTTGCTCTTCTCCTTCTCCGCCATGGCCTCGCTGAAGAAAATGTGGTTGCCCTGGCCGGCCCGTTTGGCCATGTGGACGGCGGTATCGGCCTGCTGCATCAGGATCAGGTGATCCTTGTCATCGTCGCTGAACAGGCTGATCCCCACGGAGGCGCTGCAGTGCAGCTTGTGATCGCCGATGTCGAAGGGGAGCCGGAAAATGCTCATCAGTTCGCGGGCGAAGTGCTCCGCCAGTATCTTGGCGGTGACATAGCCCTGGCCCAGCGCCGTGAACAGCAGGGCGAACTCGTCCCCCGAGGTGCGGGCCAGCACCAGGTTCTCCTGGGGCAGGGACTTGAGCCGCACCACCACGGCCTGGAGCAGCAGATCGCCGCAGGCGTGGCCGAGGGAGTCGTTGATCGACTTGAAGTTGTCGAGATCCAGCAGCAGCAATGCCCCCCACTGCCCGTTCGGGATCGCAAGGGTGCGCTGCATGATGTCGTTCAGGCTGCGCCTGTTGTAGAGGTCGCACAGGTCGTCGTAATAGGCGAGCCGCTCTATGTGGCGGGCCGTTTCCCTCTCCTGGGTGATGTCGTGGAAGCTGCAGACGAAATGGCTGATCTCGTCCTCCTCATCCTTGACGCCGCTCACCATCAGCCGCACCGGGAAGAGATGGCCCTCCTTGTGCAGGCACTGCTCCTCGCCGAGCCAGTATCCCTGCTTATCGACGGCGGCAATGACCTCCTGCTTGAGGCTGTCGCCATAGTAGGTGGGCCTCAGGGCCTCGATATGCTGACCGAGCATCTCGTCATCTCCGAACCCTGTGATGCGGCTGAAGGAGTCGTTGACCTTGAGGATGATGCCGCCGTGATCCATCACCAGCAGACCGTCGTGGGTATTGAAGGCCACCTCGGCCAGGCGCAGGGCATCGTCGTTGGCGAGGCGCTGCAGCTCGATGGCGGCCCGCTCACGCTGCTCGTAGAGGGCATCGAGCAGGGGAATGGGGTCGGCCAGCGGCCCGTCGAGCAGCAGGGTGATCTGACCCAGGGGGACGCCGCCCTGGCCCTGGAGGGGAATGCCGATGTAGGCCTTGGCGTTGAGGGCCAGCAACTGGGTGGCCTGGGGATAGCGCAGGGGCAGGTCTTCCACATAGAGGCTCTGGCCGTGCTGGAAGATCTCCCGGCCCGGGCCTATCTCCATCCGCATGGGCTTGACCGCGGAGAAGGTCTCTCCTTCCAGCACGCAGCGGGGAATGAGCCAGAGATCCTGGCCACGCAGCTGAAACTCCCCGAGCCAGCCGATGCGGGCGCCGCTCGCCGTCATGGCCCAGCGCACCAGGGCGCGGCAATACTCATTGCCGGTCTTGCAACTGAGCCCGCTTGGCAGGGTGAAGGGGGAGGCCTCGGTCACCTCGAGTTCGGGCTGCCAGTGGCCCAGCAACTGGGCGCAGTGGCGCACAAGCTGCAGCGTATCTTCGCCTATCAGGGTCGTCTCGGCGTATTCGAGGCTGAGCACGCCGATGAGCTTCTCCTGCTCCAGCAGGGCGCCGTCCAGGCGGGAGCTGACATTGGCATTGGCCAGATAATAGTGCTGGCTCAGCATGGGTTGGTGGGCAGCCTCCGAGAAGCTCAGGGCGCCCCGGGTACGCAAGGCCCGGATGTAGCGGCTGTCACCGCGAATGGCACCGACAGAATCCGCATTCAGGGTGAAGACAGGGGTCAGCTGCTCGCTGCCGAGGGGGCCATTGGCCTGGTAGTGCCAGAGGATGAGGCGATCGGCCCCCAGGCACTCCCTGAGGCTCTCCAGCATGGGGGCATACTGCTGCTGGCTGGCCATCTGGCTCAGGCGCGGCAGTTGCAGCGACAAGCTGGCCGCACTCTCCTGGGGTTGGGTCTGCAGGCAGATGAGCCAGAAGGCGTCCTGTTCATGGGAGAGGGAGATATGCCACTGCTGGGCGGCAAAGCGCAGCAGCAGCTTGCCCCCCTTGCCGCTGGCGAGCCGCTGCTCTATGGGCTGGCGCAGGGCATCGGGCAACTGGGCCGGCCAGGCGCTGCGGGGCTCATCGAGCCAGTGGAGCGGGGTCTGCATCACATCGGTCAGGGCGACCAGCCGTTGACTACGGGTATCCAGGCGAAAGAACAGGGGGGCCTGGCTGGCTGTCGGGAGATGACTGAGCGCGGTAGACGACATGAACTGACACTATCCTGTTGAGCAATTGTCGGAGGGCAAGAATACTGCAAATCCGCGGCAAACAAAATTTCATTGAAACCTAAATTAGATTACTCTAATTTAATGTCAATTTCTCGTTGAGTGTGGAGTCTTGCAGATGAAACGGATCCTGATTGTGGGTGGTGTCGCCGGGGGGGCGTCGGCGGCGGCTCGCGCCCGTCGTTTGAGCGAAGAGGCAGAGATAGTGATGTTCGAGCGGGGCGAGTTTGTCAGCTTCGCCAACTGCGGTCTGCCCTATCACATCGGAGGGGATATTCCCAATCGGGATGCCTTGTTGCTGCAGACGCCCCAGAGCTTCAAGCGCCGTTTCAACGTCGATGTGCGGGTCTTCCACGAGGTGATCGAGATAGACAAGGGGGGCAAGAGCCTGCTGGTGCGCAACCTGCAAACCGGCGAGGAGCGGCGCGAGCCCTACGATATGCTGCTGCTGAGCCCGGGGGCGGTGCCCATTCGCCCTCCCTTCCCCGGCATCGACAGCCCGGGCGTGCACACCCTGCGCAACATCCCCGACATGGATCGCATCCTGGCGGCTTTGCACCATGACAAGCCGCGCCATGTCACCGTGGTCGGCGGCGGCTTTATCGGGCTGGAGATGATGGAGGCGCTGCACCAGCGCAAGCTGGAGGTCACCCTGCTGGAGCTCTCCGATCAGGTGATGGCGCCGGTGGATAAAGAGATGGCCAACATGCTCCATGCCCGTATCCGGGAAGAGGGGATCGATCTGCGTCTGCGCACCGGTCTCTCTGCCATCGAGCGTTTGGATGTGCCGGCAGAGAAGACCTCGGCCGTATCTGTCGCAAGCTGTGCCGGCCTGCGCCTGACCCTCAATGACGGCACCCATCTCGACACCGGCATGCTGATCCTCGCCATAGGCGTCAAGCCCGAGACCCTGCTCGCCGCCAAGGCGGGGCTGGAATTGGGCCCGCGCGGCGGCATCAAGGTGGATGCCGGCATGCGCACCTCGGATCCCTTCATCTACGCGGTGGGGGATGCGGTGGAGGAGACCGACTTCGTCACCGGCGAGTCCGTGCTGATCCCGCTGGCGGGCCCCGCCAACCGGCAGGGACGCATCGCCGCCGACAACATGCTGGGCCGAGCCGAGACCTACAAGAAGACGCAAGGCACCGCCATCTGCAAGCTGTTCGACCTGGCGGTGGCCAGCACAGGCCTCAACGAGAAGCGACTGGTGCAGCTGGGGCTGCCGTTCGAGAAGGTCTATGTCCACCCCGGCAGCCACGCCGGCTATTACCCCGGCGCCCATCCGATCAGTCTCAAGCTGCTGTTTGCCCCGGATGGCAAGATTTATGGCGCCCAGGCCATCGGCAAGGATGGCATCGACAAGCGCATCGACGTGCTGGCGGTGGCCCAGCGCGCCGGGCTCACCGTCTTTGACTTGCAGGATCTGGAGCTCACCTATGCGCCGCCGTTCGGCTCGGCCAAGGATGTGATCAACATGGCGGGCTTCGTGGCGAGCAACCACTTGAAGGGGGATACCATCCTCTGCCACGCGGCCGAGGTGCAGGCCCGCAACCCGCACCAGCTGGTGGTGGATGTGCGCAACGCCCCCGAGCTCGACAAGCTGGGGCGCATCCCGGGGGCGCTGCATATTCCCCTCGACGAGTTGCGCGGTCGTCTCGATGAGCTGCCCAAGGATAAAGAGCTGCTTATCAGCTGTCAGGTGGGCCTGCGCGGCCATGTGGCCTGTCGCCTGCTGAGCCAGCACGGCTTTCGGGTGAAGAACCTCTCCGGTGGCTTCAAGACCTGGCAATTGGCCATCGCCGAATAGGCCTGCCCGGCCGAAATGGCCCAATCGACTGCGTTGCATGAAAATGGGCCACTCCATGGAGTGGCCCATTTTTACACCATGAGCACAGCCCGATCAGGGGGCGCTGTCATTGAGCTGCTTGCGAATGTGGTGCTGCAAGACCGCCAGCATGGAGGCGCCGGAGAGGCCTATCATCAGGGCGCCGTTGACCGCCTCGAGGGGGCCGAGCAGCTTCCACTGCGGGCTCATGACGATGTCGCCATAGCCCAGGGTGGCGAAGTTGACCCCGGAGTGATAGACGGCCTCCTGCAGGGTGTCGAACTCCCCGAGCCACAGGAAGAGCCCGCCCCAGACGCCGATCTGTGCCAGGTTGCCCAGCATCACCAGGGTGATGATGCCAAACAGCGCCAGCATGCCTGCCAGCACCCCCTCACGCTTGCCGAACCGTTTGATGTAGAAGCGGATGCACCAGACGGATACCAGGGATTGCAACAGCATGTTGATCAGGATCACCGGGATGCCGACCATAAATATGAGAAACATGTCAGTCTCCTAACTTGGCTTCTGCCAGTGGGCGGCCGACCGGCCACCACTGCTCGAGCAGCAAGATACACAGCCAGCCATAGCCGGCCACCACCAGATAGAGGCCACAACGCATGGCCGCCGCCAACCACACATCCTTGCCGGTGGCGCTGTCCTCGATGGCCGGGCCAAACAGGATGAGCGCCGTGATCCAGGCGTTGCTCCAGAACGACGGCGAGCAGCGGCTCGCCACCAGGCGGATCAGACGCCGCGCCAGCCAGAGGGTCATCAGGGCCAGCATCAGTACCAGCATCAAGAGCGAGGGCCAGAGGCTGAGCCCCAGCCAGAGTGCGCAGGCCAGCAGGGCGCCCATCAGGGTCGAGAGCACCAGCTCCTGGCCCGCCTGTCTGGCGTTGAGGGAGGTGCTCTGCTGTGCCAGTGCCACCGTCTTCATCACCGCCGGAATGTAGAACGCCGGGTTGCCGAGAGCCAGCAGCCACACCGGCAGCACTATGGCGACGGCGCGCAGCGCCAGCCGTTTGGGATGTTCGGGGGGCAATGGCACCGGCCTTGCCGCCGCTCCCGCCACCGGCAGGGGAGGGAAGAGCGCGTGAGCCATGCGGTTGACCAGGGTGCCTATCAGGATCCCCAACCCCATCATCTGGGCGATGGCGATGGCCAGCGACTGCTCGATGAGCCCGGCCACCGGGATCACCGTAATGGCCATGATGAGCAGCATGGCGGCGGCCCCCTTGCCGGCCATCGACTGCTGCATCAGCAGGTAGAGCAGCAGGCCGATGAGCAGCACGGCCGCCAGGGCATAGTGGGTCAGCAGGGGGACCAGCAGCACCCCGGCGGCCATGATCCCCAGCAGCAGGAGCCCCCCTGCCAGCCCCTTCTTCAGGCCGAGCGCCTCCCCAGGGCGGCACAGCACCACCCAGGCCATGATGACGCCGAGGTGGGGCATGGGCAGGGCCAATCCGTAACAGATCCCCGCCGCGAGCCCGATGCCCGTGCCAATGCGCAGTACAGCCCTGTCGGCGTTATGCATATGGCGCCTCAATAGAGGAAGGAGAAGAGGCTCATCAGCCGGATATAGAGCGCCCCCAGGAAGTGCATCACCCCGCTCTCGCCGGTGTAGACCAGCACATCGGCCTGGCCGCCGACCCGCAGCGCCTCGACCGGCGGAAAGTCATCACTCTGGAAGGCGATTTTGACCGGGAAACGCTGCGCCTGACGCAGCCAGTCGCGGTTGTTGTCCACCGTGGGCAGGGCACCGGCGGGCTGGCTCTTGCCATCGCCTACCCCGTAGCCGACGCTGCGGATCTCCCCCTTGAACAGCTGTCCGGGCAAGCTGTCGAGCAAGATGGTGACCTTGTCCCCTGGCCGGACGTTGCCCAGGTTGTTCTCCGTCAGATCCGCCGACACCCAGACGTCATGGATGGCGATCAGTGTCATGGCCGGTGCGCCGGCCCCGATGAACTGGCCGGCATCCGTGCTGAGATCCGTGATGAGGCCGCGACCCGGTGCCACCACGCGGGTGTTCTGGCGATCCAGCTCGGCCTTGTGGACAGCCGAGCGGGCGCTGAGCAGCTGGGAGTTGTCATCGCCGCTCGCCCCGGCGGCCTCGATGGCGCGGCGGACGTCGGCTTCCGCTGCCGCCACCTGGCTCCTGGCCGTCTCGCGGGTGGCCTGGGCCACCTCGAGGCGACGCACCGAGATGGCGCCCGGATCCTCGCGATAGAGCCGCTCCTGGCGCTCCGCATCCTTGGCCGCGTTGTCATAGGCGGCGCGCATGGCCATCAGGGAGGCCTCGGCCGCCTTGACCCCTTCGGTGTTCGCCTTGACGCCGCTCAAGACCGTCTGGTAGTCGGAGTTGGCCTTGGCCAGGGCGATGTCATAGGGCTCGGGGTCTATCTCGAACAGGGGGGAGCCTGCGTCCACGTCCTGATTGTCGTGGACATAGACCCGCTTGATCTGGCCGGACACCTCGGCGGCGACGGGGACCACGAAGGCCTGCACCCGGGCCTGGGAGCTGTATGGAGTCAGCCGGTCCGCCAGCAGATACCAGATGAGCAGGAGGAGGATTGCAGCCAGCAGCCCTAGGGTGGCGCGGCGGCTGGCCTGGCCGGGAGATGCAGTGCTGTCAGTCATGGGAGCTTGCCTTCTTTGTCATGGGGGAGTGGGTTGCGTCGAGCAGGGGAGCCCAGTCGGCGCGCGTGCGCAGCTGGGCCTCCACCTCGGGGGTCACCAGGGGGCGTTCACGCCCCTGTTCCCAACCGCCACCCAGAGCCTTGTAGAGCGTGATGAGATCGCGCATCCGGGCGCCACGGCTGTTGACCAGGCGCTCCTGCTGGTTGAACAGGGCGCGCTGGGAGTCGAGCACCCGCTGGAAGTCCGCCATCCCCTCGCGATACTGGGTGTTGGCTATCTCGAGAGAGCGACGGGCGGCCTCGCCGGTCTGGGTCAGCAGGGCGATCTCGTCCTGGCCGTTGGCGTAGGCAACGGCCGCGTCATCCACCTCGCGGGCCGCCTTGAACACGCTGTCACGATAGCGCTCGTGCAGTTGCTGGAAGCGGGCGTCCTGCACCAGGATCTGGTTGCCGAGCCGTCCCTGATCGAGCAGGTTCCAGCTGAGCGAGGGACCGACGGCCCAGGAGAAGGTGCCGCTCTCCCCATTGGTGGCGTTGACGCCCAGGGTGCCAAGCAGGGTGATGGAGGGGTAGAGCTCGCTCTCGGCCACCCCTATCAGGGCCGACTGGGCGGCCAGTTGCCGCTCCGCGACCCGCACGTCGGGGCGTCGGCGCAGCAGATCGGCCGGCATCTCGGTGACCAGAGCCAGTTCGCCCTGGGGGATCTTGCCGGTGTTGGTGCCCATCTCGGGCAGGGGGCCCGGGGGTCTGGCAATCAGGGTCGAGAGGGCATTCTGGCTCTGGCGCAGGCTGGTCTCGAGTTGCGGAATGCCGGACAGGGTGCCCAGGTACTGGGTCTTGGCCTGCTGCACGTCCAGCTCGGCGCTGTTGCCGCTCTTGAACAGCCGCTCGGTGATCTCCAGGCTGCGCTGCTGGAGGCGGGCATTCTCCCGGGCTATGTAGAGGCGAGCCTCCACGGTGCGGATGCTCACATAGAGCTGGGCCACCTGGGCGGCCATCAGCACCTGGATGTCATCATACTGGGCCAGGGTGGCGAAGTAGTTGGCATCCGCTGCTTCGATGCCGCGTTCGAACTTGCCCCAGAAGTCGAGCTCCCAGCCGAGGTTGAACCCGGCGCCATAGCTGCTGCCGGCGCTGCTGTGGCCGTTGCGGGTCTGTCCGGCTTGCAGGAACTCGCCCGTGCCCACAGTAGCCTGGGGGCCGAGCAGGCTTTCGGCGATGCCGAGCTGGGCCTGGGCCTCGAGGATCCGCAAGCCTGCGATCCGCACGTCCGGATTCTTTCGCAGCGCTTCCTCAACCAGGGCACTCAGCACGGGATCGTTGAGCCGGTTCCACCATTGGCGATAGTCGGCGGTTGCGCTCGCCTGCTGACCCTCGCTGGCGCTGTGCCAGCTGGCCATCTCTTCGACTCTGGGAGCCTGATAGTCGGGGCCTAGCACTGTGCAGGCACTCAATAACAGGCACGCGCCCCCCGTGAACAGGGGGCGCATGGTGTGACGTTGGACGGCCATGGGGTTATTTATCCGCAGAAGCCAGACCTTCGTTGACCCAGGCCATGAAGATGCGATAGCCGATGGAGAGCAGGGTGGCGCCGATGAACATGCCGAGGATGCCACTGGCAGCCATGCCGCCAAGGGCGCCCAGCAGCACCACCGGCATGGGAGCATCGACACCGCGACCCAGCAGCAGCGGTTTGAGGACGTTGTCGGCCATGCCTGCGACGATCAGCAGAACGCTGTAGATGATGTTCACCGCAGTGCCGTGATCACCCGTGCTCCACATGTAGGCGATGGCGGGCGCCGTCACCAGGATCACGGGCACCTGGGCGATGCCGAGGATCAGCGCCAGGACGAAGAAGATGCCGACGGCCGGGATCCCTGCCAGCATCATGACGATGCCCGCCAGCAGCGCCTGGATGAAGGCGACCCCGATGACCCCTTGAGCGACGGCACGTATGGTGCTGGTGCACAGCTTGGTCAGCGCCAGACCCTTGCGTTCATCCGTGATGCGCATGGCGATGCGATCGGCGCTCGCAGCACCCGGTGCGCCCCAGGCCATCATGATGCCGGCCACGATGAAGGAGAAGACGAAGCCGAGTAAGCCACCCCCCATGCTGGCCAGGATGCCGACGACCTTCTTGGCCAGATCCCCGAGCTGTGGTTTGTAGCTGACGATGAGGCTGGGCAGATCCACCGAGGCCTTCAGCCAGACGGCATGGAGCTTGGCGCCCACCAGGGGGATGTCGGCGATGTCGGCGGAGGGCGCCGGGATCACCAGGGTGTTGTTGTTCACCTTGTCGACCAGGGAGCTGACGCTGTCACCCAGGGAGCTGACCATGACGACGGTAGGGGCCACGATGAGCAGCACCCCCAGCAAGACCAGCAGGGTAGAGGCCTTGCCCTGTTTCCCGCCCAGGCGCGCGGCAAAGCGCTGATGGAGGGGATAGAGGGTGACGGCCAGTATCAGGGCCCACAACATCATGTTCATGAAGGGGGAGAACACGGTGAAGCAGAAAGAGCCCAGTGCCAGGATAAGGCCAAACTTGATGAACATATCCAGGAATCTGGCAACCAACCTTTTTTCGACTATGGACAGATCATTATTTTCCATTCTGGTATGACTCCGACGGGGGATGAGCACACAACCATGCTGGCCCAACACAGGTGTCGGGCCAGCAGGCATAGGGTGTGTAGTGATAAAGAACACTGAGTTCAGCGTGTGGGGGGCACTCTGACCTTGCCTGCATTTAATTTATGGCACAGGAACTCAATGTTTAAAAAATATTTAACTGCTTGATATTAGGCTGATTGCTTCTACAACTTCAGCGGTGCCAGAGAATAAAGAGTATTCCTATACCACACAAGGGAACTGTTGCCCCCAGTCTAGCTTGGGTTCAGAAAACGGGGAGGAGTTTACCTGTATAAAATAACTGTCGAAAAAAGAGTTTCGAATGGGAAATATTATTTACTGGCTAATGAATAGCTATTTCTGCTGCCAGTAACCGCATGCCGTGGATGATGTGTCCGCCGCACTGAGCTTTGTGTTAATGGGGGCGACGTTTTATCCTATTGGCTCCTGCGCTGCGCTGGCGGCGACTCAACCCGGGATCAAACCTATGCGTCTCCTCAAGCCCTCTCCTGTGTCTCGCGTCCCTCGCTTACTGGCTTCGTTATTGGCGGGGTTGGGGGCTCTGCTGCTGGCAGGCTGCGGCCCGGACACCCCGGCGCCCGCATCCCCCCCAACCGAGGCGCAGCAGGAGGCCGGGGCACCGACCTCAGTGGTGCAGGCCAATGCCCGCCAGTACAGGGACGCCCCGGCGCTGGCATTGGTCTTCTCCGGCCCCCTGACGCCCAAGGCGAACTGGCAGAGTTGGCTCATTGTCAATGAAGGGGGCAAGCAGGTGCAGGGGGAGTGGATCCTGGCCGAAGATGGCCGCACCCTCTATTTCCCGAACGTCCAGCCCGACAAGAGCTATGAGGTGAGTCTCAAGGCGGGGCTGGGCCCATCTCCCCAGCGCTGGACCCTCAAGACCCGGCCGCTGGAGGCGGGGGCCTCCTTTACCGCCAGCGGCATGGTATTGCCCCTGCGCGAGGAGCTGCGCCTGCCCATCAGCGCGGTGAACGTGGACGAGGTCAACATCGACTTCTTCCGGATCAATGCCGAGTATCTGCCGCGCTTCCTGGCCGAGTATCGCCCCGGCGCCGGCATGGGCAACTGGGATCTGGAGCAGGTCACCCAGCGTGCCAAGCGGGTGTTCAGCGGTCGTTATGCCCTGGCGCTCGATGCCAACCGGCGCGAGACCCGCCTCATCAATGTGAAGGAGCCGCAACTGGCTGAGGCCGGGGTCTATTTTGCGGTGATGTCTCCCCTTGGCAACTACGACTGGCGCAAGGAGACCACCTATTTCGCGGTGAGCGACATGGGGCTCAGTGCCCGCCGCTATCGGGATCGACTAGAGGTGTTCGTCAGCTCCCTGGCAACCGCCGACCCCCTCAAGGAGGTGCAACTCTCCCTGCTCGACGAGAAGGGCAACCGGCTGCAGGTGCAGCAGACAGATCCGCGCGGTCACCGGCGTTTCGAGCAGGTGCAAGGGGCCCGCCTGCTGCTTGCCGAGCAGGGCAAGCATCTGGCGGTGCTGCGCCTCGATGGCGCGGCGCTTGATCTCTCCACCTTCGATCTGGGCACCCAGCCCTGGCAGGCCCAGCAGCTCTATCTGTTCAGTGGGCGAGATCTCTACCGCCCCGGCGAGCGGCTCGACAGCGAGATCCTGCTCAAGGGGCAGGATGGCCAGCTGTTGCCCGGCATGGCGGTGGAGCTGGAGGTGAAACAGCCGGACGGTCAGCTGCTGGAGCAGAAACGGCTGCTGCCTGACCCCCTGGGCGCCGCCCACTACGGCCTGCGCCTGCCGCAGGATGCCCCCCTGGGGCGCTGGACCATCACCCTCAAGACATCGGCAGGCAGCCGCTTCGAGTGGCCCTTCCTGGTGGAGGAGTTCCTGCCCGAGCGGCTGAAACTGCAGCTCGGCAAGGGGCCGGATGGGGAATTGCAGAGCCCGGAAGCGGCCCTCACCCTGCCGCTGCAGGGGGACTACCTCTATGGTGCCCCGGCGAGCAGCACCAAGGCGAAGGCGGAGGTAAAGATAAGCCGCGCCACCATGCCCTTCACCCAGTGGCAGGAGTTTACCCTGGGGGACGTGCTGCTCGCCGAGCAGGCCAAGGCGCTCGAACCCGTCAACCTCACCCTCAATGAGCAGGGGCAGGGAGCCTTCTTGCTGCAAGATGAGCTCGATGGCGTGCGTGCCCTCGGGCCGCTGGAGGTGGCCTACCGGGTGTCGCTCTCCGAGCCCGGTGGCCGCGCCGTCAATCGCAGCCGTACCCAGTACGGCTGGCCCGCCGGCAGCCAGTGGCCCGCCCTCAGGGCCGATTTCGTGGCGGAGCGGGCAGAGGGGGGCAAACCGCTGCCTTTCCAGATCCTCAACCTAGACGACAAGGGCCAGCCGGTGGCGGGCGAGGTGAAGGTGCGCCTGGTCAACGAGTACCGCGACTACTACTGGCACTACGCCGACGGCGAGGGGTGGAAGTACGAGTTCAACAGCCAGCCCTATCTGGAGCAGGAGCAGACACTGCAGCTGGACGGCAAGGGGCCGACCCCCCTCAGCTTGCCCTTGGCGGCGGGCTGGTATCGGTTGGAGGTGGAGAACAGCCAGGGCCATCAGTCCAGTCTGCGGGTCGAGATCGGCAGTTACGCTTGGGGTGGCGGTGGTGAGCAGGCGCGGCCCGACAAGATTGCCATCACCCTCGACAAACGTGCCTATCAGGCGGGCGACAAGGCCAAGGTGACCCTGGTCGCCCCCCGTCCGGGCAAGGGGTTGCTGCTGGTGGAAGATGGCGACGGCCTGCTCTGGTGGCAGCGCATCGAGCTGAACGCCGAAGGCGCCGGGCAGGGGGAAGGGCGTGGCGAGTTTGAGATCCCCATCAGCCCCGAGTGGCAACGTCATGATCTCCATATCTCGGCGCAGATCGCCGTCCCTGACAGCGAGTCGAGGCCGGCGAGCAGCAAGGGCATTCAAAGCCTGCGCTCGGTCGGCCTGGTGCCGCTGACGCTGGACCGGGAGGCTCGCCGCCTGCCGCTCACCCTGAGCGCGCCTGATAAAGCGGTGCCGCTCACCCGGCTCGAAGTGACCGCTACCTCCACCCCCAACAGTCAGGGGCGGGTGGTGCTGGCGGCGGTGGACAGGGGCGTGCTCAACATCAGCGACTACAAGCCACTCGACCCGTTCGAGATCTTCTTCGGTCGCAAGCGCTTCGCACAAGACTTGTTCGACAACTACGGTCAGGTGATCCCGCCCCAGGACGGCAAGCTGGCTCGCCTCAACTACGGCGGCGATGCCCCGGCCCTGAAGAAGGGGGGCGCACTGGAGAGCCGGGTCGAGGTCGCGGCGCTCTGGAGTGGCGAGGTGAGTTTCGACGAACAGGGCAAGGCGGTGATCCCGCTCGATCTGCCCAACTTCAACGGCGAGCTGGCGCTGATGGCGTTGGCCTGGAACGAGCAGCAGGTTGGAGAGGCTGAGCGCGCCGTCAAGGTAGTGGCGCCCCTGGTGGCCGAGATCGGCTGGCCGCGTTTTGGTGCTCGCGGGGATCAGACCCGGGCCCTGGTGCAGCTGCGCAATATGAGCGGCGAGGATCAGCGCCTTTCTCTTGAGTGGACCCTGAGCGGCGGCTTGCAGGCGGGGGGTGAGCTGCCCAGCACCCTTTCCCTGAAAAACGGCGAGGAGCAGTGGCTGACCCTGCCACTCACAGTGACAGGCGCCAGCGGCGTAGCAAGCCTGCAACTGGCGGCGAGCGGCAAGGATTTTGCGATAAGCCGCGACTGGTCGCTGCCGCTGCGCTCCCCCTGGCCTGCCCAGACCCGCCAGCGCTACCAGATGCTGGCCCCGGGTCAGCAGATGAGCTTTGCCCAGAGCGAGCTGGCCGGGCTGGATAGCACCAACCTGCAGGGGCTGCTCAGCCTCTCAGGCACGCCGCCCTGGGATCCGGCCGCCCAGTGGCAGGCGCTGGCCGATTACCCCTATGCCTGCCTGGAGCAGACCCTGTCGCGCGCCTGGCCTTACCTGCTGACCACGGCGGATGAGCGTGCCGCCTGGGCCAAACCTGCAGAGGGGAGCAAGCCGGTGAGCGAGGCGGATCTGCAGCGCGCCCTGCTGCAACGCTTGCAGCGGCTGCAACTGCCGAGCGGCGGTTTCGGTTTGTGGGATGGACGCTCCGACGAGGAGCAGTGGCTCACCGCCTATGCCGCCGACTATCTGCTGGCCCGCAAGGAGGCGGGGGATGCCGTGCCGGAGGCCATGCTGAGTCAGGCGTTGAACCGGCTGCAAAGCTATCTCACCGACAGCCAGTACGGGGAGCGCTGGAGCAGTGCCCCCGAGCATAGCCGGCTGGCCTATCAGGCCTACAGCGCCTATGTGCTGGCACGGGTGGGCAAGGCGCCGCTTGCCACCCTGCGCCTCATCTGGGAGCAGCAGGCCGATCACGCTCGCTCCGGTTTGCCGCTGCTCCACCTCTCGCTGGCGCTCTCGGCCATGGGGGATGAGCAGAACGCCGCCAAGGCCCTTGCCCGGGCGCAGGCGACCGAGCGCGGTGAGGATTATCTGGGGGATTACGGCTCTCCCCTGCGTGACCAGGCCCTCGAGCTATCCCTGCTTCGTCAGCACAAGCTGGCCGAGGAGCGCTGGCCAGCGCTGAGCGCCAAGGTAGCCGACACCCTGGCCCATCGCCAGTGGCTCAGCACCCAGGAGCGCCTCGCCCTGCTGCGGCTGGCGCAAGTTGATCCCGCCGCCGACTGGCAGGCCAGGTTGGTATCTACCGATGGCGAGCGCCCCTTTGCCGGCGAGGCCAGTGTGCAGCTCGGCGCCGCGGAGGCGCTGACAGCCAGCGCCGTTACCAACGAGGGCAAGGGCTCGCTTTATGTGCAACGCACTCTGATCGGCTACCCCGAACAAGCTCCTACTCGGTTGAGTCAGGGCATGAGTGTCACCCGCAGCTGGTTCAACGGTGACGGCAAGCAGCTTGATCCGGCCAAGGTACGGGTCGGCGATCTGGTGGTGGTGCGGCTCAATGTGAGTAGCGAATCGGCGGTGCCCGATGCCCTGCTGGTGGAGATGCTGCCGGCCGGTTTCGAGCTGGAGAATCCGGCCCTTGGCAACAGCATCAAGCTGGAAGAGCTTTCGATTGAGGGGAAACCGGCGTGGCAGAGTGAGTGGAACGACTACCTCAAGCATCAGGAGTTTCGTGACGATCGCTACACGGCGGCACTGGATCTGAGTGCGGGGGGCAACCAGCAGCTGGTCTACCTGATGCGGGCGGTGACGCCGGGCCGTTATCAGGTGCCGCCGACCCAGGTGGAGGACATGTACCGGCCTGAGCTGCGGGCCCTGGGGGAGGATATTCATGAGGTGAGCATCTCTGAGTAATCTTCCCTCCCTCGAGCGGGTTCGCCCGCTCACCCTCTGGCGGCGCGGCTGGCTGCGACTTTGTCACGATGGCCGTGTCTGCCTCGTCTGGTTGGGCCGTCTGCCGCGCTGGCTGCGTTTCTCGGTGCTGGGGGCTGTTGCCCTGCTCCTGTCGCTGCTGGCGCTGGATCGCCTCTTCCCGCCGCCACCGCTGGATCCCGCCTACGCGCGGGTGGTGCTCGATATGAAGGGTCGGCCGCTGCGCGCCTTCGCCGACACCAGCGGCGTGTGGCGCTACCCCGTGACCCTGGAGCAGGTCTCCCCCCGCTATATAGAGGCGCTGCTGGGTTACGAGGACCGTTATTTCTGGCGCCATCCCGGGGTCAACCCGGTTGCCATGGTACGCGGGGTTTGGCAGTGGCTGCGCTACGGGCGGGCCGTCTCTGGGGGCTCGACCCTCACCATGCAGGTGGCCCGCCTCATCGAGCCTTACCACAGGAGCGTGCCCGGCAAGCTGCGCCAGATGGCGCGGGCGCTGCAACTGGAGTGGCACTACGACAAGCGCACACTGCTCACCGTCTACCTCAACCGGGCCCCCTTTGGTGGCAATCTGGAGGGGGTGCAGGCGGCGAGTTTCGCCTATCTGGGCAAGAGCGCGGCCAAGCTGACCCACGCCGAGGCGGCGCTGCTGGCTGTGCTGCCCCAGGCCCCCAGCCGTTACCGGCCGGACAGGCACCCCGAGCGTGCCCGCGCCGCCCGCGACAAGGTGATGCTGCGGCTGGTGGCGCAGGGCGCCTGGCCCGAGGCAGTGTGGCAGGAGGGGCGTATCGAGCCTGTGCTGGCCCGCGGTCACTTCACGCCTATGGAGGCGCCGCTCTTTGCCCGGCTGGCGGCTGGCAGCCAGCCGGGGGCCCTGGTGCACACCACCATAGACGGGGATCTGCAGCGCTGGCTGGAGGCGCGGGTGGCGAGCTATATCCGCCGCTTCCCCGAGCAGACCTCCGCCGCCTTGCTCCTGGTGGACAACAGCACAATGGCGGTGCGCGCTTACGTGGGTAGCGCCGAGTATGGCAATCTGCGCCGCCACGGCTACCTCGACATGGTGCAGGCGATCCGCTCCCCCGGCTCCACCCTCAAGCCTTTCATTTACGGTCTGGCCCTGGACGAGGGGCTGGTGCACTCGGCCTCCCTGCTCTCCGATGCCCCGAGATTGGGTTCCGACTATAGACCCGCCAATTTTACCGGTGCCTTTCAGGGGCCTGTGACCCTCACCCAGGCGCTGCAGCAATCCCTCAACGTGCCGGCGGTGCAGGTGCTGGAGGCGCTTGGGGCGGACAAGCTGGTCAGCCGCCTCGACAACGCCGGGGTGCGGCTAGCGCTCTCGGACAAGCCCAACCCGGCCATTGCGCTGGGGGCGGCGGGCATTCGGCTCGAGCAGCTGGTGGCGCTCTACAGCGCCCTCACCCGGCAGGGGCAGGTGGCGATGCCGGTCTGGCTGGCGGGGCAGCAGGCGGTGCCCCGCCCCTTGCTGAGCCCGGGGGCCGCCTGGATCATCTGGCAGATCCTGAGCGCGCAGGGGCGTGCGGATCAGCCTTTTGCCAGCGAGGCGACCGGCCGGGTCAATCGACTGGCCTGGAAGACCGGCACCAGTTATGGCTATCGCGACAGCTGGGCGATGGGGGTCTCCGGTCGCTGGACCATCGGCGTCTGGTTGGGGCGCCCCGACGGCACCCCCATGCCCGGTTTTTACGGCCAGAGCGCGGCGGTGCCACTGCTGCTTTCGGTCTACTCGCGGTTGGCTGACAACAGCCCCCTGCCGGCACAACCCAACACGGTGAGCGAAGCCGAGACCTGCTGGCCGCTGGGGCGCAAAATGAGCGCGACCCTGCCTGAAGCCTGTTTGCAGCGCCAGAGCGCCTGGTTGCTGGAAGGGCGCGATCCTCCCACCTTGCCGGATCCCATGGACTGGCCCTCGCCACTGCGGCTGGTTGCGCTCACTGCCGGGGGCAAGCCGACTCTGACCCGTTGCTCCGATGCGGCGCAGTCGGGCTTCCGGGCACTCTGGCCATTGTCGCTGGAGCCGTGGCGGTCCCCCGGCGAGCGACGGCAGGCGCTGCTGGCCAGCGGCTGCGCTGGGGAGGGGCAGAGTGCCGAGCTGCAGGCCCCCATTCGCATCGTGGCGCTGGGGGAGGGCAATCTTATCCGCAGTCAGCGCTACCGGTTGCAGCCCAAGGTGTTGGGCGGTGTCGGTAAGCCAGCCTGGTTTCTCAATGGTCAGCGGCTGCGTTGGGATGGGGATCAGGTGCTGAGTGTGGCGGGGCGCTACCAGCTGGTGGTGGTGGACGAGGCGGGCAACAGCGATCGCATCGAGTTTCGGCTGGAGAATCCCTCCTGAGGCAGGCGGGTCAGAGGGGCCACCCGTTCAGGGCGACAATATCTTGACGGCAGCCCCTGTGCTGGCGCTGGATCAGGGTTTGACCTGACCCAGCCGGGTGAAGAAGTGCTGACTCTTGCGCTGGTGAAAGTGGCTCTTCTTGATGGGATGGAAGACAAGGTTGCTGCCGGGGTGACTCTCCTTGAGCCTGTGGATCATTGCCATGGCGGGCAATGAGCAGCTGACAAGGGTGGTGAGTGGCAGGCTGCGGGTCTCTGGGCCCAGCAACTGGTTGAGCCCCTGCTGCGCCTGCTCGAAGCGGGCCAGTACGGCAGGGTCGGCGTAGCCGCTGCCCAGCATGGTGAGCAGGGCATCCAGAGCCTGGTGGAAGGCCGCCAGCTGCTGGCGAAAACCGCTGCGCCCGCGCAGGGCAACCAGCTCATCGAAGGAGATCTCGGCGAGGTGAGTGGGCACTTGCAGCGGGATCTCGAGGTGGAAGCAATCCTGGCCGCCCCGGTTGTGGTAGCGGGATTCGAGCAGGTGAAGCAGCCTGTCCAGGTAGTCGTGATCCGTGATGAGGGCCCCCTCATTGGCGAGCGCCCACTCACGGGCGAGGCGCATGGAGAGCAGGTTGGCAAAGCGTCGCGCCATTCTGATCCCCCCCTCATCCCGGGTCGCAAAGCCGTGGCTCAGGCAAAAA
Organism: Aeromonas ichthyocola; assembly: GCF_046087985.1. Classification (NCBI taxonomy): domain Bacteria; kingdom Pseudomonadati; phylum Pseudomonadota; class Gammaproteobacteria; order Aeromonadales; family Aeromonadaceae; genus Aeromonas; species Aeromonas ichthyocola. Next base: position 378,780 of record NZ_JBJSWH010000001.1, on the reverse strand, counting down.
CCGTGCAGCCGCTCCAGACCCGGCTGGGCGGGGCAGAAGCAGTCGTGGTTGGCATGCTGGCGCCAGCGAGCGATCAACTCCTTGTTGCCAAACACCTTGTGGCGGACGAAATCGGGGGCGATAAGGCCGGTAATCTGATTTTCGATTTGGGGGGTGATGGCGGCAAAGAAGGTTGGTGCCGGCCGCTCGGCCAGCAGATCGCTCTGCTGGCGCAGGGTATCGAGCAGGGCGGTGAGGCCGCTCTTCTCGCTGACGGTGAAGACGAAGGCGAGCCGCTCCAGATAGACAAGAGCAAACTTGAGCCAGAGTTCATCCCGTACTTCCATGCCGGGGTAGTAGATATAGGTCTTCATCGGATCGTCAGTGTTCAAGCCGGTGGCCAAGGCGCAGGCTCGGGAATATACGCAAGATTGCCGCTTTGCGGCAAACATTGTGTGGGAAAATCTGCCGTCACCTGGCCAGTAGGCGCTGGCGCCAAACTTCTGATATAATTCGCGCCCTTAAATCAAGGCCACCCGAGTCAACACCATGAAGTTCATTATCAAGCTGTTCCCCGAAATCACCATCAAGAGCAAGTCAGTGCGTCAGCGTTTCACCAAGATGCTGCAGGGCAACATCCGTAACGTGTTGCGCCGCTTTGACGAAGACGCCCGCGTGCGGATGGACTGGGACAAGCTGGTAGTGAGCTCCCGCAACGATCAGTTCCACACCCAGTATCTCGAGACGCTAAGCTGTATTCCTGGCATCCAGTATTTCCTCGAAGTGAAGCTGAGCAACTTTACCGATCTGCACGACATCTTCGAGCAGACCCGCGCCGTCTGGGGCGATCGCCTGAAAGGCAAGACCTTCTGCGTGCGTGCCCGTCGCGTCGGCAAGCACGACTTCAGCTCCCTGGAGCTGGAGCGCTATGTGGGTGGCGGCCTCAACCAGCACTGTGAAACCGCCGGTGTGCGCCTGAAGAAGCCGGATATCCAGGTCAACCTGGAAGTGGAAAACGACGAGCTCTACATCATCAGTGCCGTCCACCACGGCATGGGCGGCTTCCCCATGGCGACCCAGGAAGATGTGCTGAGCCTGCTCTCCGGCGGCTTCGACTCCGGCGTGGCCTCCTACCAGTTCATCAAGCGCGGCTGCCGCGTGCACTACTGCTTCTTCAACCTCGGTGGCGCTGCCCACGAGATCGGGGTCAAGCAGGTCGCCTATTACCTGTGGAGCAAGTTCGGCGCCTCCCACAAGGTGCGTTTCACCGCCATCGACTTTGAGCCCGTGGTGGCCGAGATCCTCGAGAAGATCGACAACGGCCAGATGGGGGTGGTGCTCAAGCGGATGATGATGCGCGCCGCCGGCCAGGTGGCGGAAACCTTCCAGATCCAGGCCCTGGTGACCGGCGAGTGTGTGGGCCAGGTTTCCAGCCAGACTCTCACCAACTTGAACGTGATCGACCGGGTGACCGACAAGGTGATCCTGCGCCCGCTCATCACCTGGGACAAGCCGGACATCATCAGCGAAGCCCGTCGCATCGGTACCCTGGAGTTTGCAGAGACCATGCCGGAGTATTGCGGCGTCATCTCCAAGAAGCCAACCATCAAGGCAGTGCTGTCCAACATCGAGGCGGAAGAGGCCAACTTCGACTTCGCCATCCTGGACAAGGTGGTGAGCGAGGCCCGCTATCTCGACATTCGCCGCATCGGCGAAGAGACTGCCGCCCAGGTGCAGGAGGTGGAGACCACCCAGGTGCTGGCCGCCAACGAAGTCATCCTGGACATCCGCTCCAGTGATGAGCGCGACGAGAAGCCGCTGGTGGTGGAAGGGCGCGACGTCCTGCACATCCCCTTCTTCAAGCTGGCGACTGCCTTTGGCGATCTGCCCAAGGAGCAGACCTACCTGCTCTATTGCGATCGCGGCGTGATGAGCAAGTTGCAGGCGCTCTATCTGAAAGAGCAAGGCTTTGACAACGTCAAGGTCTACCGTCCCTGATAGCGGTGTGCATGCGCCCATAAAAAAATCCGGCCAAGGTGCCGGATTTTTTTATTTCACATCTTCGGTGACGATCAGGGGCAGGGGACTGGGGTAAAGGTCTCCTGGCCCTGGCAGCGCCAACCCATCTCGGCCTGACGCATCTGCCACAGGTTGTTGCTGCGAAACAGGGTCAGGATGTAGAGCATGTCGCTCTTCTGGCCATCGAGGGCCACCGAGAGCACCAGATCGTTGTCCAACTGCTGGGCATGGATGCGGGTGGGCACGTCTTCATGACCCACGAAGCGGCGAGCCACTTCGCGATAGTCGTTGACCCAGCCCTGCTGACTGCTGCTCGCCTGACGGATCTGCTGGTTGAACTGCTGCACCGGGGTGGATGCCAGGCGCCCGAACAGGGCCTGTGCCCCCGCATGAGCCGCTGCCACCATCATCAGAATCAGCGTGGTAATGAGCCCAAGTTTTTGCATGAGGTAATCCGGCTTGAAACGACCACTCTATGACAACAGAAAAGCGGGCTTGGTTCAATCTTGCCCCTGCAAGGGTGGGATCTCGCCCACCCAGACCCGGTTCAGTTGCGCTGCAACGAGAAGGTCGGCAGGGAGAGATGCCAGTAGATGGCGGCCACGCGCAGGCCAAAAACGGCCGTCATGCAGATGAGCATGGCGGTGACCCTGTCCATGTTGACCTCCAGCGCCAGGGTATAGAGGATGCCCCCCAGGATGCAGGCGGTGGCATAGATCTCCTTTTGCAGCACCATGGGCACTTCCCGGGCCAGCACGTCCCGGATCATGCCGCCCGCTACCCCCGTCATGGTGCCCATGAGCACAGCAATCAGCCCCGAGGTGCCGAAGTTGAGCGCCTTCTGGGCGCCAATCACGGTAAAGAGCGCCAGCCCGAAGGCATCGGCCACCGGCAACACATACCAGGGCATGCGGCGGGGCAACTTGACCATCCACATGCCGATGAGTGCCGTGGCGATGACGACCCAGATGTAGAGGGGGTCGCGTACCCAGAATACCGGGGTGGCGCCCAGGATCATGTCACGTATGGTGCCACCGCCGATGGCGGTCACCGCCGCCAGCACCATGACGCCGAAGCCGTCCATTCTGAGGCGCCCTGCCACCAATACCCCCGAAAACGCGAATACCGCAGTACCAAACATGTCGCTGATGTAAACAATCTGCTCAACCAGTGTCTGCATGGAGAACAACTCACGTCCAATAAATGATGGGGCGGCGATTTTAGGGGCAAGTGAGCCCAATCGCCAACAGTGCTCGACAAAATTGAGAGTCGGGACGGATTTTTTCTCGCAGCACGAACGGTAGTGTCTCATGGCCCCTGCCCCCGCCGTTGGCTAGCTTCAGAAGGTTGAGTCTGTCACTGGTTTTGGGCGTTTTTTTCCTTAAGTTTCCCCGAGAACATGCCGATATATAAGGTAAGCGGCGTTAATGCGATGAAGCGTTGAAAAAAATGCTAAAGACATCCAAAAACGAGCCGTTAAATAAGACGCATCGGGCACAGAAAATAATAAAGCCAGAGCAAATAGAAGAGTAAATTTAATAGCTTAGGAGAATAGTCATGGGCCTGTATATCAACACTAACGTTTCATCACTCAACGCGCAGCGTAACCTGATGAATACGACCAAATCACTGGATACTTCCTACACTCGACTTGGCATCTGGCTTGCGTATCAACAGTGCCAAAGATGATGCCGCGGGTCTGCAAATTTCCAATCGTTTGACCTCTCAGATCAATGGGTTAAATCAAGGTAACCGTAACGCCAACGATGGTATTTCGGGCGCAAACAGCGGAAGGGGCCATGGATGAAGTGACCGGCATGCTGCAGCGAATGCGTACGCTCGCTCAGCAGTCTTCCAACGGTTCTAACTCCGCCAGGACCGGGGCCCTTTGACAAAATAGGTGGAGTTAATGGGGGCTGAGGTCAACCGTATCTCCACCGCGACCACTTTCGCCGGCACCAAGCTGCTCGACGGTTCCTTCGGCGGCACCTTCCAGGTCGGTGCGGATGCCAACCAGACCATCAGTTTCAGCCTGAGTCAGGCAGATGGTTTCAGCATCTCCGGGATTGCGGCGGCGGCGGCAACCACCATTGCTGGTACCGCAGCTGCGGTCGGTATATCAACAGTCTTTGTTGGCGGTAGTGCTGGTGGTATCAGCATCAGCAGTCAGAGCAATGCCCAGAACGTACTGGCGGCTGTTGACTCCATGTTGACCGTGGTCGACAGCAAGCGCGCCGAGCTGGGTGCGGTGCAAAACCGGTTGGACTCCACCATCCGCAACCAGTCCAATATTTCGGAAAACGTCTCGGCTGCCCGCTCCCGTATCCGCGATGCAGACTTCGCCACCGAAACGGCCAACATGACCAAGCAGAATATCCTGCAACAGGCTGCCTCCAGCATTCTGGCTCAGGCCAACCAGCGTCCGCAGTCTGCGCTCTCCCTGCTGCAAGGCTAAGCTGACTGATTGCAAGAAAAAGAAAAGGGCGGTTGTTCAGGCCGCCCTGGTAAGCAAGATGGAACAATGGGGTGTTCGGATTTACGCCTTGTCCTATCGAAAGAGAGTTTCTTTTATTGGTATTACCCCTCGAGTGTTGCGCAGATCGTTCACTCTGTCACCCTCGAGGTTGTTCTCCTGAGCGTAAGCTCTTCTTTGGCCGACATTGTCGGCCTTTTTTATGGGCGCCGATAAACTGGCGACACATAAAACCCAGCATAAAACATGCCAATCTCTGTTGCGCAGACATGCATGAGTCGCGTCGGAGTGTCTCGTGACGACAGGGTTTTGCAGCCACGTCGCCTGGAAAAGGGCTGTTGTCCGTTTTTTGCGTGGGGAGGTTGAATAAATTGCTTAAAGCTTCTGATGGGACTGCCGTTACAGAGGGTGAAGCAAATCGAGGGGTGTTCGGAAAACCAACATTTGCGCAACTGCGGGTCCTGTGTCCGTTCAAACAGGGGGCCCGCCAGATGGCACAGATCGTTCAATCTGTCCATCTGAACGGTGGGACCCTGGCTGCATAGATGCAAACAGAGCCCGCAGTTTCTTGTTCATCAGGAGAAATCTTTTATGGCCATGTTTATCAATACCAACACTTCATCATTGAACGCCCAGCGTAACTTGATGAACACCACCAAGTCGTTGGATACCTCATACACCCGCCTGGCATCCGGTCTGCGTATCAACAGCGCCAAGGACGACGCGGCCGGTCTGCAGATCTCCAACCGTCTGACCTCCCAGGTCAATGGCCTGGATCAGGGCAACCGCAACGCCAACGACGGCATCTCCCTGGCGCAGACAGCAGAAGGGGCCATGGATGAAGTGACCGGCATGCTGCAGCGTATGCGTACCCTGGCCCAGCAATCTGCCAACGGTTCCAACTCCGCCAAGGATCGCGAAGCCCTGCAGAAGGAAGTGGATCAGCTGGGGTCTGAAATCAACCGTATCTCTACCGATACCACCTTCGCGGGTACCAAGCTGCTGGATGGAAATTACAACGGCAGCTTCCAGGTCGGGGCGGATGCCAACCAGACCATCAGCTTCAGCCTTTCCCAGGCGGGGGGGTTTAGCATTTCCGGTATTTCTGCTGCTGCGAACACAACTGTGACGGCAGCGAGTGGCGGTACCCTTGCCGTGAGCACTATCTTCTTGAGCGGCAGTGCCGGTGGCATCAGTATCAGTACTCAGACTAATGCGCAGAATGTCCTGGCCGCAGTTGATTCCATGTTGGGAATCGTCGATGGCAAACGTGCCGAGCTGGGTGCGGTGCAGAACCGACTGGATTCAACCATTCGCAACCAGTCCAATATCTCGGAAAACGTCAGTGCCGCCCGCTCCCGTATCCGTGATGCGGACTTCGCCACCGAAACCGCCAACATGACCAAGCAGAACATCCTGCAACAGGCGGCTTCCAGCATACTGGCCCAGGCCAACCAGCGTCCGCAGTCTGCCCTATCTCTGCTGGGCTAACGATGGACAGTGGCTGATTGAAACGGGAGAGATAAGATGACAACTGAACTCGGTAATCTGTCATCTGCCAATGGCGCTTCCTTACAGCTAAGTGACAAGAGCGGCCAAGTGGCCGCTCAACTGCTTTCTGGTTTAGTGGAAGAAACCTGGTGTTGCACTGCGGAAAAATCAGGATGTGACAAAAACTGATTCCAGCCGGTACAAAGCCAAGCAGAGATTGAAAAACAGGTACAAAATTTGCAAGAATTTGGCTTGCAACAAGGCTGGACGGTTAATTTCAGCATGGAGCAAGACTTGGGGCAGGTGGTGATCAAGGTGATGGACTTGATACCCGATCCGTTATACGGCAAATTCCGAGTGAAGAGCTGCTCGCAATTCACAAGCGGATCCAGGCTCTGCGTCAAGGGCTCCGGTCGCTAACCCGAAGCTTGGCCTGTTGCTGGATAGTGAGAATTTAAATCGAACAAATGAGGAGACGATAACATGGCAATTACCTCTGCCGGTGCGGGTTCTGGGCTTGATCTCGACAAGTGTGATTGCGGCCAGTGTGGCGGCGAAAAAAGCCCAGTTGCAACAACCGATCATCAAAACAAAACAGTACCCAGATCACCTTGTCTGGCATAGGTCAGCTAAATCATCTCTCACCACCTTCACTGACATCCTCGACAAGTTGAGTGCCCCCGGTGCTTTCAACAAACGGGCTATCAACATCACCCAGAGCAAAGATAACCCAGTGATGAAAGCGTGGAGAGCAAGTCTGGCGCCTCCAATGGCCAGTACAACGTCACAGTCAGTAAATTGGCGACCACCAGCCGCCAAGAGGGTATCTTTGATAGTTCCACCACTGCACTGGTCACCCAGGATGGGCAACTGACCTTCAAAGCCGGCGACAAGACGTTCAAGGTTGATGTTAAAGCGGGCGATACCCTGCAAGATATTCGCAAGAGCATCAACAGCAATAGTGACAACTTCGGCCTCAGCGCAAACATTGTTAACACTTCGGATGGTAAGGCAAAACTAATTATTGATTCGGGTATCTCTGGAGATGGCAAGGACTCGACCATCACTGGAAATACAGTCAGAACTTGGGATGTTCTCCATCGGTGCTCCTGGCAGCGTGATGAATCAAAAACATGCCGCGAGCAGTGCCGAAATTATAGTTGATGGCAATACACTAAAAAGTGATACCAATGTTTTTGATGATTCTATTCAGGATTTGAAACTTACGGTATTACGAGTATCTGATAAAGATAGCAGCGGTGATTCTCAAACCTAACAAAGTGGATATATCTACCGATAAATCTTCAATTGAAAGTATGGTGAAACAGTTCATCGATGGCTATAACGCACTTCAGGATAAGATGGACGAGCTGGGCAAGCGTAACAGTATTGTCGGTGGAGTTAGACAAGATGATGGTGGTGCTCTCGCCGGTGATGCCAGTACGCGAACAATTAGCAACTTTATGGATAATACCGTCACAGGAAATGGGTTGAGTACACATATTCAAGTAATTGAAATTGGCATAAAAATGGATAATAAGGGCAAGTTATCTCTAGAAGAAAAATTTGGCCAAGCAGTGGATAAGAATTTCGATCAGGTTGTGGCTCTATTCGGGGTGAATGGCCTTGCTGGTACGTTGAATAAAGGACTTAAAGTATACCAAGTCAGGTGGCATGTTGGCTGTAAGTGTACCGGTGAAGACCGAACGGAGACTTACGGTAACCCAGAAAACCGCAACGGCCAGTGCACAATTGGCAAAATATGAAGCCTCACTGCGTGCCCAATATGGCAGCCTGGATGCCTTGCTGGTCAAGATGAACAACTCGGCCTCTGCATTGTCCAGCCTGCAGACGAATTATCAGAAATCTTGATAGATCGAGAGTATTGAAATATGTACAAGCGCAATATCAAAGCCTATACCGCGGGCAACCTCGCAGCCGATCTGGCCACGGCGGATCCTCACCGTGTCATTCAATTGATGATGCAGGGTTGCCTGGAACGCCTGGCACAAGCCAAGGGCGCCATCGAACGCCAGGACATGGAAGCCAAATCGGTTGCCATCTCCAAGGCACAGGGATTGCTGCATGGTTTGCAGGATGCGCTGGATATGAGTCAGGGCGCCATGGCAGAAGACCTGTATGGGCTTTACGCCTATATGGACGAACGTATCTGGGATGCCAGTCTGGCACGGGACATTGCCCCCCTCGACGAGGTCATGGGACTGATGCTGACCATCAAATCCGGTTGGGATCAATTGCCCGAGGCTGAAAAACAGCAAGGTTTTCAGATGAGACAGCAGCTGGGTGAGCTGTGAGAGCCACTCTCACCGAGCTCGATGACGCACTGCGGGAAAATACCCGCTTGATGGACGCACTATTGCAGCAGCAGCAATATGATGAGGCCCTGCTCTGCATGGATGAGCGGCTGGCGTTGATAGGTCGTCTGGTGCAGTTTGTTCAAGATGACCCTGAACAACAAGAGGCTGTTGCGGTCCTGGCTGGCGAACTGTCCATTCAAGAAGAGAGCACGAAAGCCCTGGCAGCCAGCCATCATCACGCCATTTTCGAACAGCTGACCCACGTTGGGAAAGCCAGCAGGGCCGGGCAAGCGTATCGTGCAAACAGCAAGGAGTTCTGATGCCAGTCAATATTGATGCAGCCCTGATAAAAGCGGAACAGGATGCACTGCGACTTCAGCAGCAAGCGGAGCAGGAAGCTGCCATGAAGGTGGCGTTGCCCCTTCGCTTTGCACAAAATATGGCCGCGTTTCGCCAATATATTCCCCATATCGCTGACATGTATGAGGGCTATCAGCCTGCCCGTCCGTTCAAGTTCTTCTGCAATGAAAACGGTCAACCCAATCTGGCTTGGCTCGACGATGATGTCGCCGTGTACGGCGCCGAACCTTATCTCATCTGTGAGACGCTGGTGAAGGAGTTCATGGAGAAGGGGGGCTTGTCCAGGTTCTCCTTCAGCCAGGAGGCTAATGCGATAGGTTTCGTGCATGTTGATTATCTCAACAGGCTCAATGCCTATCTTGACGACATTTCTACGCGGGAAAAAATGCTCGGCCAGGTGCCCCATGAGGTACCGAGTGCCCTTATCTTCGGGGTGGGTCTGGGGTATCACCTCGGTTATCTCTATGAAAGATGCAAGATCGGTACTCTCTTCCTGTTTGAGCCGGACCTGGATCTCTTCTACGCCTCCTTGTTCTGCTTCGACTGGGCGCCATTGCTGACTTATCTGCATCAGGAGAATCTGGGGCTGCATATTTTGCTGGGGCAGGATGAAGAAACCATTGTCAAGGATTTTGCTTCGGCCATTCACAGCCGCGGCTCTTTCCTGATCGCCAACGCTTTCATCATGTGGGGTTATCAGAACGAGAGGATAAGAAAGCTGATAGAGAAGGTGCAGCAGGAATATTATCTGCTGGTCATGGGGTGGGGCTTCTTCGATGACAATTTGATCGCCCTGTCTCACACCATCAATAATATCGAGCGTGCTGTGCCCTTTTTGAAAAAGGGAGGAAAGGTCCCCGCTGGTTATTCTCGGACACCTGTCTTTATTATTGCCAATGGCCCCTCGCTGGATGATGCCATTGCTGTCATCGAGAAAAACAAAGACCAGGCCCTAATTATCTCCTGTGGCAGCGCGATTTCGGCCTTGCACAAGGTCGGCATCAAGCCGGACATTCACGTTGAAACGGAGCGGACCAAGATAGTCTATGACTTCCTGGTCAACTTGAACGATCCTGATTACCTGCGCGATGTCCTGTTCCTGAGTACGGATGTGATCCACCCCGATTGTGCTTCGCTATTCAATCAATCAGTGCTTGCATTCAAACTCAGCGAGCCCGGGGCGGCGATCTACCATAATTACTTTCCCCATTTGAACGCCTGCGCCGCCCTCGGTGGGGTGAACCCCCTGGTGGGCAATATAGGTCTCAGTGCCCCCATCCACCTTGGCTTTAAAAACCTGTATCTGTTCGGTCTGGATAACGGCTACAAGCACAAGGGGCACCATCATTCCAAACTCAGCTCGTACTATAACAACGAGGAGAGTGCGGGGGCTTTGGGGGAGATGATGTATGGCGATAGTTTGTGGCAACGGGAAGGGAATTTTGGCGGCATGGTGATCAGCAATGCCATGTTTGATACCTCGCGGCGGGTGATGGAGCAAGTACTGGCCACCAACGAAGATGTACGCTGTTTCAATTGCAGCGATGGCGCCAAGATAGAGAAGGCGAGGGCCCTGCCCAGTGCCGAGATAAACCTCTCTATCCCGGTTGAAAAATCCGCTCTGCTCGGGGAAATAGTTGCCTTGTGTGCACCAATTTCCTTGTCAAAGCAGGATGTCGAGTCGTTGCTGGATATCGAGTTCTTTAATATCTTCATCGACAAGATGGTGGCCGAATGGCAACAAGACTTCACATCTCGCAATGAGATAAATCAGCTGATGCTGCGCAACTTTGGCTATCTTGCCCAGATTTCTGCTACACGACAGCAGCATATTGCACAAGTCATGATAGGTTCGATGAACTATGTATTTACCCTGCTGAGCTCCATTCTCTACTCCTTCGAGGGGGAGGAAGAGACGCTGGTGCTGATGAAGCCGGCCATCGAACTCTGGCTGGAGTTCTTGGCGAAAGTCAGAGACATGTATCCCAAGGCGCTCGACAGTGTAGATATGAATGACAATGAACTGATGGCTCTGTTTAGAAAGAAAAGTTAGATACTCTGTCTATAACCTTTTTTAGACAAAAAGCACAGTTCCAAGGGGATAATAGCGAACAGTCAAACACCTTTTTGACTGAATGTTCGTTAATTTGAATATTCAGAGTTGTTCCAAGGTTAGAGGGTCAATATGACTGAAACCCTTCCCCTGACTGGCATTCAATAGTAAGAGGGAGGCATCATGCCTCCCTCGCTTTTTAGCTCTTATACCACGCGGGTTTGGACTCAAATTCGCTTAACTGACTTGCATTAGGCCCTTGGGTCGGTGTTTTTCTATCCCTTGGGATAAGGATTCTGTGCCGCGAGCAGGCGTACATCTTTTCGCAGGATCTGCACCGAGATCAGCGCATCCGGCTCAAGTTCAGCGCCACCGTCGTGATGCTGCACGTGTTCAAACAGGCGATGGTAGCCCGGGTGCCAGCCAAACAACTCTCCGTAATTCATCTTGTAGCTGAAGAGATTGGCGTGATGCTGATAGTCGTTGCGATAGTGGCCGGCCGGGGGATTGAAATCCAGTATGGTCATGAGGCCCCGATCCGTCAGCAGGGCATCACTGCCGGCGGCAATCCTGAACAGATCCTGGGGATCGCACAGATAGAGGCAGAAGCCGAAGATGATGAGATCGACCGGTTCTATTTCGGGCAGGCTGTCCGCTGTTCCCACAGTGAGCTGCAACCCTGGATAGCGGGAGAGCCCATCCTGGATGGCGCTGGCGGACGGATCCACCCCATAGCAACGGGCGCCGTAGTGCTCGGCCAGCTGCGCCAGCCGCCAGCCGTTGGCACAGCCTATCTCCAGGATCCTGGCAGGTTTGCTGCCCAGGTATTCCAGCGCCTTGAAGATGGGGTCACTCGCCAGAGATTTCTCGAGGATGGCGGCCTTATTGCGCTCGTACCACTCGTTCCCTTCCCGGGCCATGAAGACGTTTTTCTGTTGCATCTAGCGCTCCTCGGCAACTTGGGCAATCAATGGCCATGCCAGCGGTGTGCCAGCCTGAATATCCTGGCTTGCACGGCGACCCAGCAGGGAGGGGAGGTGAACCGGGGGTAATCCATCCGCAGGTCGGACGGAGCGGACATTGCGGGAGGTAAAGACCTCTCCGGCTTTCATCGGCTCACAGACGAAGAGTGAGCGGGAGAAGTGCCGGTTTGCCATCGCCTTGTCATTGAGGCTGTAGCAGACCTCCCCCAGGGCTGCTTCAACCTGCCTGATCCCGTCGACCATATGGCAGAACTCGTTCGGTGTCATGGAGAAGGAGGCGTCCGGCCCACCCAGGGCGCGATCCAGAATAAAGTGTTTTTCAATCACGCGAGCCCCCAGCGCCGTGGCGGCCATGGCCACGGCCTCTCCCAGGGTATGGTCGGACAATCCTACCTTCACCCCGAATGTCTGTCGCATATTGGGAATGGTGAGCAGGTTGGCCTCCTCCACCGGGGCGGGGTAGGAGGAGGTGCACTTGAGCAGGGTAATATCCTGATTGCCCATGCGGCGGCAGGCCTGCACGGCCGCATCGATATCGGCCAGGGTCGCGATGCCGGTCGAGATGATCATCGGCTTGCCCTTGCTGGCCGCGTATTCGATCAGGGGAATGTCGGTGATTTCGAACGAGGCGATCTTGTAGAGGGGAACATCGAGGTCTTCCAGAAAATCGACTGCTGTGACATCAAAGGGGGTGGAGAAGAAGACCAGCCCCTCTTTCTGCGCCTCGGCCTGGATGGCGGCATGCCACTCCCAGGGGGTATAGGCCTCCTGATAGAGCTTGTAGAGCGTGGTGCCATCCCAAATGGTGCCCTGATTGATCTGGAAATACTCATTGTCGCAATCCAGGGTGATGGTGTCGGCCGTGTAGGTCTGGATCTTGATGGCATCGGCACCACATGCCTTGGCCGCGCGTACCGTCGCCAGCGCCGTCTCCAGGGAGTGGCCATGGTTGGCAGACAGTTCGGCGATGATGAAGCAGCGATCCGGATTGATGGCGCTCGCCATGGCTTGGGTCATGAATGTGTCCACTCCTGTTCAGTGATCCCCATCAGCACGAGATCGACATGGTTTGTTGTTTGGGGGCGATAGACCGCCTCCCGCCAGGCGCCTTCATGGCGAAAGCCTGCTCTCAGATAGGCTTGAATGGCTCTTTCATTGTCCGCTGCGACCTCCAGCTTGAGACTGTGCAGATGGGCGACCTCGAAGGCGAGCCGGTTGACGGCGGTCAGTAGACGCGCGCCAAGCCGTTTCTCGCTGCGCCAGGGATTGCGATAGATCCCGAGCCAGGCCAGGCGATTGTGCCAGTCCAGCCGGTGCAGGGCGAGTACCCCCAGGAGCCCTTGAGGGTCCTGGCAGAGGTAGTTCAGGTTGCGGGTCTCCTGCTGTTGGCGTGCCATGAAGGCGCGATGCGCCTCCAGGCTGATGTCACCTCCGGTGTTCATCCAGCGTGCAATCTCCGGATGGTTGCGCATCTGCCAGACAGCCACTAGCTGCTGCTCGTCCAGCATGGAAAAAGGGATGAGGGTGACATCTGCCAGCTCGAAGCGCCGCTGCAGATCTATCTCTGGTTGAGCCATGAGAGGGCCTCCAGGGTGCCGTTTCCTGCCATCAGCGCTTGCAGCCTGTGTGCTCGTCTGGTGCGTTCATCCGGTGCAGCCAGTCTTGCCAGCCCTTGTTCCAGCCGGGAGAGCAAGCCGGCATCATGCCACCAGCCGCCCGGGAGGAAGGCGTCCGGCCCGCACCAGCCAGCCAGCTGGCTGGCCTGGTTGTCGGCAACGCCGATGAGCAGGCCCGGCAGACCGCAGCGCGCCAGCTCATAGGTCACCTGTCCTGCACTGCTGATGGCCAGATCGCAGCGACACATGAGAGCGGCCATCTGGTTGGCATCGAGGCGGTGATGTTGCCTAGATCCCGACAGTCGCGGATCGTGCTCCCGGATGACGACGTCCAGCGCCACCTCCGGACAGTGCTGGCGTAGCCAGGTGACCAACCCGGGAGTCAGGTCGCGCACGTCGGTTCCCCCCATGATGATCAGGATGCGCTCGATGCGCTCGGGAACCCGGGTTCGGGCGGGAACGGACCAGAACGGAGGGCGCAGGGGTTGCCAACCCGGTCCCCACTGCCAGAGGGCGGCACCGCACTTGTTGCCTGGGATTCCGGGGCTGGCATGGATCACCATCCCCTCTGGATAGTCCAGGCGCTCGGTGTCATCGAGGTAAATCACCCGCACAAACCCCGCCGCTATGCTCTGCAGTGTCGTCAGGCTCGCCGAATAAGAGTCGACAATGGCGACTGCCTGCTGCGGGGAGATGGGCTCTTGCTGCCAGTTGCCCCAGCGAACGGACTCCTCCTTGAGCATGGTGCTGGCCAGCTCATCGCCCTCGACCACCCAGTGGACAGTGCCGCCCTGTTGCCGCCAGGCGGCGGCATAGGCGCTGCAGCGACTGAGGTGACCCAGACCCCGCCCCTTGTCCCCTTCGCTGAAAATCCACAGGGGCAGCACTCAGCGCACCTTGAACACCGGCTGGATCGGCTCGCCATCCAGAGATTGGTGAATGGCCTTGTCGGCATCCAGACGGATAAGCGCTGGCAGCACCTCGGCATAGACGCTCAACAGGGTGTGAACGTCCTGCTCGCTGTGGGCGAGGTTGAGGTTGTGGCTGCCGAGGCTGAGAATGCCCCGCTTGCACAACTCCTGGATGAAGTAGCTTTTCAGCAGCCAGCTGGAGTGGTTGGCCGAATCGCCGATCAGCAGGAAGCTCCAGCTCGGGTGACCGGCGCTTTGCAGCCAGCTCGGGGCGTTTATTTGTTGCAGCAGTGCGTTGAGCCCATCGAGCAGTTGCTGGCCCCGCTCGGCCAGTCGTGCTGGCACGTCGAGCCGGCGCATCTTCTTGATGACGGCGTTGGCTGCCGCCAGGGCGATGGCATCGCCGCCAAAGGTGCCGGAGAAGAAGATATCCTCCATGCGGCACATGTACTGGCGGCGGCCTACCACGGCGGAGATGGGGAAGCCGTTGGCCATGCCCTTGCCAAAGGCGGCCAGATCCGGCGTGACGCCGAACAGGGTCTGGGCACCGCCGAGGTGGAAGCGAAAGCCGGTGATAGTCTCATCGAAGATGAGCAGGGCGCCGTGCTCATCACACAGCTGGCGCAGGCCGGGCAGAAACTCGGGGGTGGGCCAGGCGACGTTCATGGGCTCCAGGATCACGGCGGCAAATTCGCCGGGATGGGCCTCCAGCTGGGCCTTGAGGGAGCCCAGATCGTTGTAGTCGAAGCGATGGGTCAGTTCGCGTACGCACTCGGGCACCCCCAGATGGCGAGTGGTGGAGCCGATGTACCAGTCCTGCCAGCCGTGGTAGCCGCAGACGGCGACTCGCTCCCGACCGGTAACGGCGCGGGAGAGGCGGATGCAGGCGGAGGTGGCATCGGTGCCGTTCTTGCCAAAGCGCACCATCTCGGCACAGGGGATAAGCTCGATCAGCTGTTCGGCCACCTCGGTTTCCAGCCGATGGGGAAGTGAGAAGATGGAGCCCAGATTGAGCTGCTCCAGTACGGCCTGGTTCACATCCTGGTCGCAGTAACCCAGGCTGATGGCCAGCAGACCGCTGGCAAAGTCCAGATAGTCGTTGCCATCCACGTCCCATACCCTGGCGCCCTGGCCGCGGTCGATAAAGAGCGGTGCGGCGCCATAGGGGAAACAGAGGCGACTTTTGGAGAAGGTTTGGGAGCCCAAAGGAATGCTCTGTTCCGCACGTGCCGAGAGAGCCAGTGAATGTTGATAACGTGAGGTCATATGTGCTTCTCCTTGGCCAGCGAGGTTAGCCAATCCTTCGTTGCGCTGGTGCCGGGTATTCAGTGTTGCCAGCTCCGGCTGCTGCGCCAGCAGGGCGAGGATATCGTCTGTGGTGAAGGCGGGCTGGAGGAGAGAGCGGCGGTAAATGCGCTCTACCAGTTCAAAATCGGCAGGCTCATCGACGGTCCAGCGCAGGTGGGCCAGCGAAGGGTGCGGCTCAGTGTCCCGATGGAAAACTGCTCGGGATGACAGCGAACGTAATAGGTGACATGTTCGCGCTGGGCCGGGGTGTGTGGCTTTTTCCAGCAAGGTTGAGGGTCGCTCCTGCTCAGGATCTCCGCATCCAGTCCGTCCGGGTAGCTGGGATCCCAGCAGTTGCTGCTGTAGTCATAGCCGCCGGTCAGATGAAGCTCGATGAGCTCGTCGATGAGGGCGGGATCCGCGAGGGGGCAGTCGCCGGTGAGCCTGACAATCTGGCTGGGGCCAAAGGGTTGTGCCGCCAGATGAAAGCGCTGCAGCACATCGTTCAGGGGGCCGCGATAACAGGGAACATCCAGCTCTGCGCAGAGGGCCGCTATGGCCAGGTCGTCGGCCTGGTCACTGGTGGCAACCACCAGCTGATCCAGTCTGGCCGAGCGCTTGAGCCGTTCAATCTGGCGGGCGAGCATGGGGGCGCCTAGCAGGGGCTTGAGCACCTTGCCCGGCAGCCGGCTGAAGAACCAGTTCTGGCCTGCAGAATACCCAAGATCATCGTGTTCTCCAGAGTCCGGGGTTGATAAGGCCCTGCTCTATAGACGCCAGCGGGGCAATATCGGCCTCGTTGCTGATCCGCGCATGTAATGACTGGCTGATACGATAGCGGCCAGCTCCTGGGCATGGCACACACCGACAACAAAGCGGCTTACCTGTGGTAGGGCCGTCATGATGGAGAGGGCTCTGCCAAGCGGGGCCATCGAGGGATGCCAGTGGTCAAACCGTTCAAGTGCGGTAGCGAAACGCTGAAAATAGTCAGCTCGCTGTGTCGGCTGCATCAGCAACAGCCCCTGCAAAAAGAGCGAGCGAACATGGATTTCACACCCCATTTCTGCCAGCTTGTCGAGCCAGCCAGTGCGCAAAAAGCGTTGATCGAGCAAATTGGCAGGTAATTGTACCAGTTCCAGAGGATAGCCAGCTGCGCTCCAGGTATCGAGCTCTCCGGGGAGTAGACGGATATCCCGAGTTTGCCGATCGAGCCCTGTTGCTGCAAATCGGTGAGTAACTCGAACATGGCTGGAGAGGCATCCTGGCTGCGGTGCAGCAGCAAACCATCGAGCCGTTTTCGCCCCAGCAAACGCAAACTGTTGTTAATCGCGGCCTGAACATCGGAGAGCGGTAGCCCTGGTGCCAGCTTGTCGATTAGCGTGAAGCCGGTGGTATCTCTTTGCCCCAGCCTCTGCTCGGCATTGCCATAGGCCTGCGCTGTATCCAGGGTATCGATACCTGCTTGACGAGCCAATGCAATGATCGCGTCGAGTTCCTCATCGCTGACTTGTCCGTCGTGATTGCTGATCCCGTAATCCAGACCGAATTGCACTGTGCCCAGGGCTAACCGCATAGTGCCTGCTCCAGCGCATCTACGACCTGTTGCTGCTCTGAGTGTGTCAGAGCCGGAAACAGCGGGAGGGAGATTGCTCTCTGGTAGTAGGCTTGCGCGCCCGGATAGGCGGCTGGATCATGTCCCAGCCCACGGTAGTAGGGCTGGGCTGGGATAGGAATATAGTGAACGTTGACGCCAATGCCGGCAGCACGCAGGCGGGCAAACACCTGATCGCGTTCAGCTACCTGAATGACATAGAGGTGATAACCGCTCTGGCGGTTATTACTCTGCTGCAACGGCTGGACTGGCAAGGGGGATAACAGCGCGTCATATCGCCTGGCAAGTTCACGACGCTGGGCAATGAACTGATCAAGACGGCTCAACTGACTAAGCCCTAGTGCCGCCTGAATGTCGGTCAAGCGATAGTTGAAGCCCAGCAGTTGCTGCTGAGGAATACCACTCTCCGGGGGAGGGCATGAGCAGCGTTGCGGATCACGAGTGATTCCGTGGCTGCGATAAGAGTCGCAATCGGCTGCCAGCCGCTGATCCCGGGTGGTGACGGAGCTCCCTCTGCGGTCGTAATCGGCTTGACCGGATCAAAGCTGAAGACCGTCATGTCGCTGTGAAGGCAACTACCGATAGGTGACCCCTGATAGTGGGCACCCAGTGCATGGCAGGCATCCTCGATGAGAACGCCGTACTGGCGACAGAGCACCCCGATCTCTCGAGATCGCAAGGCTGCCCGGCCAGATGCACCGCAATCAGGGCTTTGGGCAGGGTGTGGGTAAGCACTGGACGCCTTGCAGCTTCGCGCGCAGCGCCGCCACGCAGAGGTTGCCGGTCTCGGGTTCCACGTCGACGAAATCCACCTGGGCACCGCAGTAGCGGGCACAGTTGGCCGAGGCGACGAAGCTGATGGCCGAGACCCAGACCCAGTCGTCCGCGCCCAGTTCCAGCGCGGCGCAGGCGAGATGCAGGGCCGTGGTGCCGTTGTTGCAGGCGATCACATGGGGGGCCCGGCAGTAGTCGGCCAGTCCCTGCTCAAAGGCGGGGACCATCTGACCTTGTGTTAGATAGTCCGACTTCAGAACGGCAACGACGGCATCGATATCTTCATCTGTGATGGATTGGCGTCCATAGGGGATCATTCGGTTAGCACCTGCTGGTTCATCGTTTTCAATTCCTCTATCGACAGGAAATGGCGATTATTGAGGGAATTGTATTCGAAGCCGGGCTCGACCAGGGTCGCCTGCTCCCCCAGGGCATTGATCGCGAAGTCATTGTTGCGACTCGTGAAGGTGATGCTGGGGGCGATGACGTAATAGTCATTGAACTCATAGGTATGGTAGGAGTCATCGGCCGGGCACATCACCTCGTGGAGCTTCTCGCCCGGGCGTATGCCGATGATCTCCTGGGGCAGCTCGGGGGCCATGGCGCTGGCGAGATCCGTGATGCGCACCGACGGGATCTTGGGAACGAACACTTCCCCCCCCTTCATGCGGGCAAAGTTGGTCAGCACGAACTCCACCCCCTGCTGCAGGGTGAGCCAGAAGCGGGTCATCTCGCCATGGGTGATGGGCAGGCGGCTAGCCCCCTCCTTGATCAACCGGTCGAAGAAGGGCACCACAGATCCGCGCGACCCCACCACGTTGCCGTAGCGCACCACTGAGAAGATGGTCGGGTGCTTGCCCGCCATATTATTGGCGGCCACGAACAGCTTGTCGGAGCAGAGCTTGGTGGCGCCATAGAGGTTGACCGGGTTGGCGGCCTTGTCGGTGGAGAGGGCGATCACCTTCTCGACCCCGTTGTTGAGCGCCGCCTTGATGACGTTTTCGGCGCCCCCGACGTTGGTCTTGATGCACTCCATGGGGTTGTACTCGGCGGCCGGCACCTGCTTGAGGGCGGCGGCATGGACCACGAAGTCCACGCCGTGCATGGCCATGTTGAGCCGCTCGGCATCGCGTACATCGCCGATGAAGTAGCGCATGCAGGGATGGTTGAAGCGCTGCTGCATCTCGAATTGCTTGAGTTCATCACGGGAATAGACGATCAAACGGCTCGGCGTGTACAGGGAGAGGACAGCCTCGATGAACTTCTTGCCAAAGGAGCCGGTACCCCCGGTGATCAGGATCGTTTTTCCGTTGAACATGTCATAGTCCCGTTATGGAGTGAGTATCTGTCAGGATAGAAAGCATATTTTATGCCATATCTTGTGGCGAGCCATCGGAGGGCTCGCCCGATGTGAAGCCCGGGTCTCAGGCCGATGGCGGCTTGCTGCGGGCGATGGCCTCACACAGCTGCTCCACCGCATTGAGGGCTCGCGGGGTGAAGCGGTGCAGCTCATCGGGATTGATGAGGAGGAGCCGCTGCTGCTTGACGGCATCCAGCATGGACCACTGGCGCCAGTGGGCCAGCACGGCAGGATCCCGGCTGCCAGCCAGGATGAGCGTGGGGTTGGCCTTGATCACCTGCTCCAGCCCGACCTGGGGGTAGGGGGAGCTGGCATCCGCCATGATATTGCGGCCGCCACAGAGCCTGATGGCGTGGCCCGGCCAGGTCGAGTCATTGACGCTGGTCAGCGGCGGATACCAGAGCTGATAGAAGACCGAGACCGGCTTGGGCTTGCCGTAGCGCTGTTTCAGCGCGTCCAGCCTGGCCAGATAGGCGTCGGCCTGCTGGTCGGCTTTCTGCCGGGTGCCGAGCAGGCGCCCCAGGCTGCGCATCTCTGTGGCCAGGGAGGCAAAGTCGGTGGGCTCCGAGTAGAAGACGGGGATGCCGAGCTTCTCGACGGGGGCCAGCATGCGGGACTGGGCCGAGCGCCAGGCCACCACCAGATCCGGCTTCTGGGCCAGCAGGGCCTCCAGGTTGATGCTGCGGTAGTTGGCGACCCGGGGCAGGGGCGCCACCTCGGGGGGGAAATCGGAGGCATCGTCGGTCGCGACTATGCGATCCCCGGCCCCTATGTCGTACAGCAGCTCGGTCAGATGGGGGGTGAGGCTGATGATGCGCTGCGGGGTGGCTGCCGCACCGGACAGGGGCCAGCCGAGCAGGCACAGCAACAGGCACAGGGCGCGAAGGGGGATAAGGTTAACCATGGCGAAGCGTCATCAGGGTCAGGAGCAGCGAGAGCCCGAGCCAGCCCCAGCCGATCAGCAGCAGGCGATGGAGCAGGCGCCGGGGCAGGGTGGCGTCGGGCTCGGTGCCTTCGTCAAACACCGGGAGGCGTACCAGCTGGCCCTGATAGTAGCGGGGGCCCCCTAGGCGGCAACCCGTGATCTGTGCCAGCAGGCTGAGCAGGCCGCCCATGGCCGGATAGGGCCAGCGCAGGGCAAGGCGCAGCTTGCTCCCAAGCTGGCGCAACCGGGTCAATGCGAGGGGGAGTGCCAGCAGCAGTATGGCGGGGGCGCAGAGCCCCTGATAGAGCGCACTGGCGGCGCGGCCGAAGTGGACGAACTCCGCCTGTTTCGGGCTCCAGGCCTGATTCATCAGCTGGGCGAGACGCCAGAGCAAGGCCCCTTGCACCCCGGCGAGGGCAAAGCCCAGCAGGGGGCCGGCCCACTGGCCGACGAGGCGTAGCACGCAGGTCTCGCTCACCGCCTTGTTCAATCCCATCACCGACAGGGCGCCCGTCTCTCGCCTGAGCCAGCTCGCGGCCTGCAACCTCGCCACCACCAGCGTCTCCTGGGTTGCCAGGGCGCGGCTCGTCTGGGCGAGTTCCCGCAGGGGGCGTGATTCCAGCATCAGCAGCAGGAACAGCAGGTCGAACAAGGGCTCGGAGAGGGAGAGATTGCGCACCGCCCAGAGGCCGGCGGCGCAGGGCACCCAGACCACCAGCAGGGCCAGCAGCCCCGCCTGGCGTTGCTGACTGGGGGAACCGTCCGGGCGATACACCTTGTGGCCGAGGCGGGTCAGCAGCGGCACAGTAGCGCCGGGCCTGAAACGGGCAGGCCAGGGCAGCAGGGCCTCGAGCAGGGCGGCACCCACCATGATGGCCGCCGTCGTCGAGGCGAGGGCGGTCATCAGGGCGTCCCAGGAGAGGGTATCGATCACAGCTTGCCGAGCAGCGCCATGATCACCTCGGCGGAGTGTTGACCCGCCACCTCGATGAAGGCATCGAAGGATTCCACCTGCTCCTTGCCGGCGATGTCGGACATGGCGCGCACCACCAGATAGGGCACCTTGAACATGTGGCATACCTGGCCGATGGCGGCCCCTTCCATCTCGACTGCCAGCATCTGCGGGAAGTCGGCGCGGGCCTTCGCAATCGCCTCGGGCTTGCACATAAACTGATCACCGGTGCAGATGAGGCCGACCTTGGTCTGATGCTTGCCTTGCTCGGCGATGCAGGACTGGGCCAGGGCGATGAGCTTGTCATCGCAGGGGAAGGCGGCGGGCTGCTGGGCCATCTGGCCCATCTCGTAACCGAAGGCGGTCACGTCCACATCGTGGAAACGCATCTCGCTGGCGATGACCACGTCTCCGATGTGCAGATCCTGGGCGAAGCCGCCGGCGGAGCCGGTGTTGATGACGCAGTCGGGGGCAAATTTTTCCAGCAGCAGGCTGGTGGCGACGCTGGCGGCAACCTTGCCGATGCCGGAGCGGGTCAGGATCACCTCTTTACCGGCCAGACGGCCCTGATAGAACTCGCAGCCGCCCAGTTGCAGGGTGGTGGGTTCACTCAGCTGGCTGCGCAGCAGGGCAACTTCCTGCTCCATGGCGCCGATAATACCTACTTTCATCATCTACCTCGTCTCTGTGGCCGCTGGGCCGGAAAAGTTGGCGGGGATGATAACAAAACTTGGCGGTGGCGCCGAGCATTCCTGTGGGGCTGCCGGGGCATCTCCTGCGTCAGTGGTAGTGATCGACCAGGGCGGCAAGCTCGCCGCTCGAGGCCAGCTGCTGCAAGGTGTTGGCAAAGAGCGCCAGCCGCTCTGGGGTAGTGCGGCGGTGGAACAGTATGTAGAAGGGGGTCTCTTCCATCACAGTGGGGAGAATGCGGATCCGCTCCCCCAGCCCGTGCTCGCGCAGATCGGATTCAAACCCCGGGGAGCGGTAGTAGACGAAGCGCCCCCGCTTCATCAGCAGCTTGTCGTAGTTGGCCTTGCTGCCGATCCCGCCGCTGTCGATGATGAGGCCGCCGATGGCCTGGAGCCGTGCGATGGCGCCGCTGCCGTGATTGATGAGGATGATCCCCTGCTGACCGAGTGCCCTGACATCCTCCCAACTGCGTATCTCGACCGGATCGTCGCTGCGTACCGCCAGGTGGTAGCGCACCGTGAAGATGGCGGGTTGCAGGTAGACGAACTGGCTGCGCCGCTCCGGGCTGTCCCCCACGCCGCAGATGAAATCCAGCTGGCCGTGCCGCACCTTCTTCTCCAGGCGCTTGAGGGGCAAGGTGCTCTGATCCCCCGCGATGCGCAGGGCCGGCTCCCGCGCCTCCATCCGTCGGAACAGATCGACGCAGATCCCGCCTGTTTTCCCTCCCGCCAGGGTCAGGTACTTGGGGGCCGAATCGGCTTGCGCCGCCGTGTGGTACACCTCGGTGGCACCGACGGCCCCACTGGCTGGGGCAAGCAGGCAAAGCAGCAGAGCCATCCGGACGATCATCTCATGCAGGGTCTCGATAGGGGGGGCGCGCACCCATCATCAGCCGGATCAGGAACGCAAGGAACTAGACATTAGGCTATTTATCAGCGTGTTATCAACCCAAGGCTGTATCCAGCGTCATCATCAAAGCAAAGCTGGCCATCGGCCCCGGTAGGAGATGGGTCTGATGGCCGTAGCGATTGGCTCGGGGATCACTGAGTGGGAAAAGACGGCTTGCATCCTGCCCCGGCCTCTTGCGCCCATATCAACCCAAGGCCGTATCCAGCGTCATCATCAGGGCAAAGCCGGCCATCAGGCCCAGGGTGGCATGGGTCTGGTGACCGTTGCGGTGGGTCTCGGGGATCACCTCGTGGGAGACCACGAACAACATGGCTCCGGCCGCGAGCCCGAGACCTATGGGGTAGGCAATGGCCATGCCGCTGGCGAGCCCGACCCCGAGCAGGGCGCCGAGCGGTTCCAGCAGGCCGCTGCCGATGGCCACCAGCACGGCGACCGAGGGACGAAAGCCGGCGGCGGACATGGCGAGCGCCACCGCCAGTCCCTCGGGGATGTCCTGCAGGGCGATGGCGGTGGTGAGCGGCAGCCCCACTGCCATGTCCCCCTGGGAGAAGCTGACCCCGATGGCCATGCCTTCCGGCAGGTTGTGCAGGGCGATGGCAAACACGAACAGCCAGACCCGGGAGCAGCTCTCGTGGCCGGGGCCGCAGGGGCCCGTCTTGTCGTGCTCGTGGGGGGTGAACTGATCCAGCCCCAGCATCAGCAAGACCCCCAGGGTCATGCCGGCCACCACCACGGCGGCGGCGAGAAAGCCGTCCCCTGTGATCCCCTCGGCCGCCTCCAGCCCAGGCAGCAGCAGGGAGAAGGCGCTGGCCGCCAGCATCATGCCGGCGGCAAAGCCCAGCATGGCGTCTTCCACCCGCTGGGGGACAGATCGCAGGAACAGGGCGGGCAGGGCGCCGAGCGCCGTGGCGGCAAACCCCGCGACGCCGCCGATGAGGCCATAACGCACCCCGGGGCTGATGTCACCGGCCGCCAGCATGATGAGGCTCTGCAACAGCAGCAACAACACGGCTGCCAGCGCGATAAAGAGGCCGATGGCGATCACCGGGCGTGTCCGCAGTTGTTCGCGCAGCTGGGCAGACCAGGAGGAAGCGGGCAGATACGAGCTGTTATCCATGAAACAGGGCCTCTTGTTACAGCAAATTGATGGCGTGGACGGCGAGGCGCCATCGGATTATGTTGGTCATTACAGCGAGCTGGGCCCCTTGTCCATGTCACTGCATCGATTGCATTTATCGGTTAACTATTTGAAATGATTTGGTCGCCTTCAATATTTTGTGATGAATGTCGGGTTGTACGGAAAAACAACTTGCTTTTTGCAACACGAAAGCTGGTGAGGAGTAGGCAGCTTTGTGATAGAGTGCGCGCCTCGCGAACGCGCCTTCCCCCGCTTTCGCAACCTTCCATCTCCCGTCAGGAAAGTCCGGGATACCAGCTTCATACGGATGTGATCGCCACTGTGCACCTGCTTGTCAGCAGTCGAGGATCACCAGCCAATCATGTTTTACAAAAATCTGTCTATCGGCAAAAAGATTGCCGTGGTTTTTGCGGTCATTGCCGCCGTCAACGTGATATTCGGTATTTTTCTCTCCAGCGAATTGCGCGGCGTGCGCGATCGCGTGCTGAATTTTACCGACTCCACCCTGCCGAGCGTGCTCTGTCGGTCGAAACCTGCTCTACGACGTATCCTATGTGCGCCGTGCCCAGTTTGCCCTGCTGATGGTGGATGACGCCGCCGACTGCAGGCCCGTCGTGGCCGTATCCAGGAGAGCGTGGCCAAGGTGGACAGGCCTTTCGTGCCTATGAGGCCACCGTCGGTGCCGACCATGAGCGCCAGGTGTTCAACCGCGCCAAGCAGGAGTGGCAACGCTATCTGAGCTCGGTCAATGTGGTGGATCAACTGCTGGTGCAGGGTCAGCTGGCCCAGGCCAGGGACGCGCTGTTCCAATCCAACGGTAGCTACACCGAGCTGGAGCAAGGGGTCAACGCCCTGGTGGAGGTGAACCTCGGCTTCGTGCAGGAGAACCGCGGCAGCCTGCTTGGCAGCGTCAACATGGTGACTACCTTCGCCACTGTGAGCATCGGAGCCCTGCTGCTGTTCATGGGGGTGATGACCTGGTTCCTCACGCGCCAGATCTGCCTGCCGCTGCAGGCCGTGGTCGCCCAGGCCAACGCCATAGCGCAGGGGAACTTGACCCACAGACTGGATCGCCAGCACATAGGGCAGGATGAACTGGGCATGCTGGCCAGTGCCTCCCTCAAGATGCAGGACAACCTGCGCGGTCTCATCGAGGAGGTGGTTGCCGCCGTGACCCAGCTGGGGGCCGCCATCGAGGAGGTGAGCGCCGTCTCCGAGCAGTCGGCCCAGGGGATCCAGAGCCAGCAGCAGGAGATCTCCCTGGTGGCGACCGCCATGGCCCAGATGAAGGCGACGGTGGCCGATGTGGCAGGCAACACCGAGACCGCGTCCGAGTCGGCCAGCTCCGCCAATACCTTGGCACGCCGTGGCAACCAGGATGTGCAGAGCTCGCTGATGTCCATTACCCGGGTTGCCGAGGAGATTGAACAGGCGGGCACCCTGGTCACCGAACTGGAGCGCGAATCAGCAGATCAACGTGGTAGTTGACGACCGAGGCCGGTTCCTGTGTCTTTCTTGGCGATCAGCTCAATCTTGTAACCGTCCGGGTCTTCCACGAAGGCGATGACGGTGGTGCCCCCCTTGACCGGGCCCGGCTCGCGGGTGATCTTGGCGCCGGCGGCGCGCAGGGCGTCGCAGGTGCCATAGATGTCGTCCGCTTCCAGGGCGATGTGGCCGTAGGCAGAGCCCAGCTCGTACTCGCTCACGCCCCAGTTGTAGGTGAGCTCGATGACGGCCTCGTCCTTCTCGTCACCGTAGCCGACGAAGGCCAGGGTGTACTTGTATTCGCTGTTCTCGCTCTTGCGCAGCAGTGTCATGCCCAGCACGCGGGTGTAGAAGTCGATGGAGCGTTGCAGGTCGCCGACGCGCAGCATGGTATGCAGAATTCTCATTGCTCAATTCTCCGGGTTGGTGATTGGTACTGCTTTCAATCTAGGTTGAGAGGCGGTCACGAGCGTACACCGTTTGCATGCTGCCCAGTCGATCAGCTCTCCGGGTAGACCTTTTCTTTGTACTCGCACAGGTCTTCGATGATACAGGAGCCGCAGCGTGGCTTGCGCGCCAGGCAGGTGTAGCGCCCGTGCAGGATGAGCCAGTGGTGCACATCCAGCTTGAACTCGGCGGGCACCACCTTGAGCAGCTTCTCCTCCACCTGATCCACGTTCTTGCCCACCGCGAAACCGGTGCGATTCGACACCCGGAAGATATGGGTGTCGACGGCTATGGTGGGCCAGCCAAATGCCGTGTTGAGCACCACGTTGGCGGTCTTGCGACCGACCCCGGGCAGGGCTTCCAGTGCCTCGCGGTTCTCCGGCACCTCGCCGCCGTGGCGCTCCAGCAAGATGGCGCAGGTCTTGATGACGTTCTCGGCCTTGGTGTTGAACAGGCCTATGGTCTTGATGTACTCCTTCACGCCGTCCACCCCGAGAGCCAGCATGGCGGCTGGGGTATTGGCCACTGGATAGAGCTTGTCGGTGGCCTTGTTGACGCTGACATCGGTCGCCTGGGCCGACAGCAGCACGGCGATCAGCAGCTCGAACGGCGTGGTGAAGTTGAGCTCAGTGGTGGGATGCGGGTTGTTCTCTCGCAACCGCTCCAGTATCTCTCTGCGTTTTTGGTTGTTCATGCCTTGCGTCCGATCATAGCTCGGTCGCCCGGACGCGGGCCGGGGCAACGTTGCAGTGGGCTACGGTAGCGGCCTGTTTGCGACCCATCCAGTCGTTGATGGCATTCTTGCCGGCGATGAGCAGGCCCAGGCCGATGAAGCCCCCCGGCGGCAAAATGGCCAGCAGCAGGCTGGCATCGGCATGGAACAGCTCGATGCGCAGGGACTTGGCCCAGTCCCCCAGCAGCAGATCGGCGCCGTCGAACAGGGTGCCCATGCCGATGATCTCCCTAAGCCCCCCCAGCACCAGCAGCACCAGGGTGAAGCCCAGCCCCATCATGAAGCCGTCGATCGCCGCCAGCAGGGGCGGGTTCTTGGAGGCATAGGCCTCGGCCCGGCCTATGATGACGCAGTTGGTGACGATGAGGGCGATGAAGATGCCGAGCGCCTGATAGAGGCCATAGGTGTAGGCGTTCATCAACAGCTGCACGCTGGTCACCAGGGCCGCGATGATCATCACGTAGACAGGGATGCGAATGTCCTTGGGCACCCAGTTGCGCACCAGGGAGATGGCCAGGTTGGAGCTTATCAGCACCACCATGGTCGCAAGACCCAGCCCCAGGGCATTGGTGAAGGTGGAGGAGACCGCCAGGGTCGGGCAGAGCCCCAGCACCTGCACCAGGGAGGGGTTGTTCTTCCACAGCCCCTGTAGCATCAGCTCCTTGAGCTCTTCGCGGCGGCTTTCCAGCTCGGCGATCGGGGCTGCGCCCGTTTCAATCTGTTCCATCTGGTTCATGATGGCTCGACTCCGTTAGTTCGCCGCCGGACAAGCCGGGGCGTTGCTGCAGCAGTTCGGGTTGCTCCTGCTGCAGTTTAAGCAGGTTCTTCACCGCCTTGACCACGGCTCGCGGGGTGATGGTGGCGCCGGTAAAGGCATCGAACTCGCCGCCATCTTTCTTCACCGCCCAGCTGGCTCGTTGTCATGGGTCAGGAATTTTCCGGCAAAGCTGTTGATCCAGTCCGATTTCTTCAGCTCGATCTTGTCACCAAGGCCCGGGGTTTCCTTGTGAGCGAGCACCCGCACGGCGGTGACGGTGCCCTTGGCATCAAAGCCCGCCACGATGCGGATTGCCCCGCTGTAGCCGTCCGGCGCGACGGTTTCCAGCGCATAGCCGGTCACCACGCCATTTTTGCTGGCGGTGTAGAGCGGCATGCGGCTGATCGCTGCCCAGATACTCCTGCTGGTCACCAGCTTGCAGCTGGCCACCAGATCGTTGTCATAGCTCCCCTCCGGCAGCAATACCGAGAGGGTCTGCAGCTTCTCCAGCTGCTGCTGGTGGGCGATTTTATCCTTGGTCAGCTCGTTGGTCAGCACCACCACGGCGGTGCAGGCCAGGGCGAACAGGGCCAGAATAAGGCCGTTTTTGCGCATGCTCTTTAACATGTCCCTGGGCTCCGTCAGCTGTGATGGTCAAAGGGCAGAAACATCATTTGCGGACGGGCTCCATACACTTTCGGGCGAGTCAGGCTGTCAATAAAGGGTACGCACAGGTTGGCCAGCAGCACGGCAAAGGCGAAGGCATCCGGATAGCCGCCAAAGCGGCGAATGATGTAGACCAGCACGCCGATCAGCACGCCATAGACCAGTCGGCCGCGCGGCGTGGTGCAGGCGCTGACCGGATCGGTGGCGATGAAGAAGGCCCCCAGCATGGTGGCGCCGCTGAACAGGTGGAACATGGGGGTGGCAGTCGCATCCGGGCTCACCAGATAGCCGATGGTGGAGGCCGCCAGCAGGGCACCGAGAATGGCGGTGGGAATGCGCCAGTTGATCACCTTCTGCTGCAGCAGGAACAGGCCGCCCAGCAGGTAGCCAAGGTTGACCCAGCTCCAGCCGATGCCGCCCCAGCCCTCAAACAGCGGGCCGCTGGGATCTCGCCGGTGGTGAGCCCCTGAGTCAGGCCCGGTTTTCAGGGTATCGAGGGGAGTCGCCATGGTCAGCCCATCCACCCCCTGCTTCAGCTGCGCCATGCTGTAGCCGTCGAGGCTAAAGCCGGTGAAGATCACCGACGCCGCATCACCAAAGCCGAGGCTGTAGGCGCGCACGCTCTCCGGCGGCAGCCAGCTGGTCATCTGCACCGGGAAGGAGACCAGCAGCAGCACATAGGCCACCATGGCCGGGTTGAACAGGTTCTGACCGAGCCCGCCATAGAGGTGCTTGGCGATGATGATGGCAAAGGCGGTGCCGAGTACCAGCATCCACCAGGGCAGCAAGGGGGGCAGGGAGAGGCCGATCAGCACGGCGGTGAGCGCCGCACTGCCATCCATCAGGGCTGGCTTGATGGCGCGGCCCCGCAGCTTGAGCACCAGCGCCTCGCACAGCAGCGCGGTCACCAACGCCAGCAGGATCTGGATAAAGGAGCCCCAGCCGAAGAACCAGGTCTGGGCCAGCAAGCCCGGCACGCAGGCCAGGATCACCAGCAGCATCAGGGTTCGGGTCTGTTTGCGGTTATGGGCAAACGGCGCAGTCGCAATATTGAACATGAGTCTGTCGATTACCTTGTGGTTGTTCGGTCGGCTGACGGGACATCTTCAGCGGCGGTCTCTGCGGCTCTGGCTGCCTCGGCCGCCAGCTTCTTCGCCTTGGCGCGGGCCACGGCGGCTGCAATGGCCGCTTTTTTCGGATCAACCGGGGCATCAGCCGCAGGGCGCTCGCTTCAGGCCGGCAGTGACGGCAAGTGGTTGCTCACTGCTGGCTGCATCGGTTTGCATCGGCTCGGCCGGTGCGCGCTCACCCTCAGTTCCGGCACTCTCTACCTGAGTACCAGCGCTTTCTACCTCAGCACTGGTACTTGCGCTCTGCTGGGCCAGCTTTTTGGCCTTGGCCCGGGCGATGGCTGCGGCGATAGCGGCCTTCTTGGGATCGACCGCTTCGCTTGCAGCCGTATCGCTTTGGCTGGTGGTTACTTCGCTCTTGGCTAGCGCCATGTCGCGGGTCTCCGCGCTTGCTGATAGCTCACCTTGCGTACCCTCAGCACCGGCACTTTCGCCCTGCTGGGCCAGCTTTTTGGCCTTGGCGCGGGCGATGGCAGCGGCGATAGCGGCTTTCTTGGGATCAACTGCTTCGCTGGCCGCAGATGGCGCATCGCTTTGGGTTGCAGCGGATTCGCTGGTGCCAGCATTTGCGGTCAGGTCGCCCTCAGCGCTGTCACCCTGCTGGGCCAGCTTCTTGGCCTTGGCACGAGCGATGGCTGCAGCGATAGCCGCTTTCTTGGGATCGACGGGCGCATCACTTTGGATGTCTGCTTCGGCTGCCGTGCCCTTGGCAGCGCTTACCGGTTCACCATTCGCCTCGGCCTTTTTGGCTTTGGCACGGGCAATGGCGGCGGCAATCGCCGCTTTTTTCGGATCAACCTCTGCCTTTT
Organism: Aeromonas ichthyocola; assembly: GCF_046087985.1. Taxonomy (NCBI): domain Bacteria; kingdom Pseudomonadati; phylum Pseudomonadota; class Gammaproteobacteria; order Aeromonadales; family Aeromonadaceae; genus Aeromonas; species Aeromonas ichthyocola. Next base: position 348,903 of record NZ_JBJSWH010000001.1, on the reverse strand, counting down.
GCTGATCAGCATCTACCGCAGGCGCAGCAGTGGCTTCGGCAGTCACAGGCTCGGCGCTCTCGCCTGCCTGAGCGGCTTTCTTGGCCTTGGCGCGCGCCAGTGCGGCGGCGATGGCTGCTTTCTTGGGATCGCTGGCGGGGTCAACTGCTTCGGCGGATTGCGGCGCAGCGGCCGCTGTGTCGCTGTTTGCGCTCTCCGCCAGTTTGGCGGCGCGGCGCGCCTCCGCTTCCCGTTTGCGGGCTTCGCGGGCGGCAATCACGGCGCTGTTGTCGGGCAAGCCCTCGGCGGTGGCGGTAATGGCTGTGATGGGGGCATCCTGCTTGGCCTTGATGCGGGCCAGAGAGCCGCTGCCACCGGATCTTCCCCGCCTGCGGCGGCCATGGCCTGGCGACGCTGGGCTGCGGCCTCGGCGTGGCGAGCCTCCCGCGCGGCCTTGTCCCGCTCGAAGCGGGCCTGCTTGGCCTCGAAGCGCTGCTTGGCGCGCTCCGCCTTCTCGGCCTCGGCACGGACTTCGCGGATGTCATCCTTGGCAATCTTGTAGTACTGCACCAGGGGGATCTCGCTCGGGCAGACCCAGGCGCAGGCCCCGCACTCTATGCAGTCAAACAGGTTGAGCTTCTCGGCCTTGTCATACTCCTTGACCCGGCTGTACCAGTAGAGCTCCTGGGGCAGCAGGTTGGCGGGGCAGGCGTCGGCACAGGCGCTGCAACGGATGCAGGCCTGTTCGGGGCCGGGGGGCGGCAGCTCGGCGCGGGTGGGGGAGAGCAGGCAGTTGGTGGCCTTGACCACGGGCACCATGGCATGGGGCAGGGTGAAGCCCATCATGGGGCCCCCCATGATGACCCGCTGATCCGCCTCCGGTTGCAACTCGAAGCGTTGCAGCAGCCAGCGCACCGGCGTGCCGAGCCGCACCCAGGCATTGCCCGGCTGCTTGAAGGCATCCCCTGTGAGGGTGACGATGCGCGAGATGAGCGGCTCGCCGTCTATGATGGCGCGCTTGATGGCAAAGACGGTGGCGACGTTGAGCACCATGATGCCCATGTCGACCGCCCGGCCCCCCTTGGGTACCTGGCGCCCGGTGAGCAGCTCTATGGTCTGTTTGGCGCCGCCGGAGGGGTACTTGGTCGGCACCGACTTGACCAGCACATCCGGGTCTGTGGCATGGCGGGCCAGGGCGTCGATGGCCGCCGGCTTGTTGTCTTCCACCCCGATCAGGGTCAGCTTGGGCTTGAGCAGGTGCTTGAGCACCCGTATGCCGTCCATGATCTCGTCGGCATACTCCTGCATCAGGCGATCATCTGTGGTGATGTAGGGTTCGCACTCCAGGCCGTTGACGATCAGGATCTCGGTGAGCTGGCCGCGGCCATCGAGCTTGCTGTGGGTCGGGAAGACGGCGCCGCCGAGCCCCGCGACCCCCGCCTGCTGGATGCGCTCGAGCAGTTCGCCCCGCTCCAGATTCCAGTAGTCGGGTTGGGCCTGGCGTTCGCACCAGGCATCTTCCCCGTCCGGGGTCAGGATGACGCAGAGATCGTCAAGGCCCGAGGGGTGCGCCACCGTGTGCTGTTCGATGGCGGTGACAGTGCCCGAGGTGGAGGCGTGCACCGGCACTATGCGCCCCTTGTCGTGACGGGTCAGCGGCTGGCCCTTCTTGACCCTGTCACCCACCCGCACCAGCAGTTCGCCGGCCGGGCCCGCGTGCTGGCGCACCGGTATGATGAGCTGGGGGGGCAGACCCGCGTCCACGACCGGGGTCAGGCTGGACTGGTGCTTGTTCTCGGGAGGATGAATGCCACCGTGAAAATCCCAGAGGGTGCCGGCTTTGATGCGTTCTAGCAGATGCTGCATGGTTACTCCGCTGTTTATTCCACTATCTTGACCGGAATGGCGACCTTGGCCAGATCCCATTTCCAGTTGTCGACCGTGGTCGGCACCGGGATCATCTCGATACAGTCGGTCGGGCAGGGGTCGACGCAGAGATCGCACCCCGTGCACTCGGCCGCGATGACGGTATGCATCGCCTTGGTGGCGCCCAGGATGGCATCGACCGGGCAGGCCTGGATGCACTTGGTGCAACCTATGCACATGTCTTCGTGAATGAAGGCGACCTTCTTGACGGGGACGGCTGCTTCGTCGCCACCGTCCAGCGGCTGGGGCTCGACCCCCATCAGATCCGCTATCTTGCGCATGGTGGCATCGCCACCGGGCACGCACTTGTTGATCTGATCGCCGTTGGCCAGCGCCTCGGCGTAGGGCTTGCAGCCCGGGTAGCCGCACTGGCCGCACTGGGTCTGGGGCAACAGGGCATCGAGCTGGTCGACTATGGGGTCGGCCTGCACATGAAACTTGACGGCGGCATAGCCCAGAATGATGCCGAAGGAGAGGGCCAGCAGGGCCAGCACCAGAATGGCAAAGAGTATGTGAGTCATAGCGCTATATCTTGATGAGGCCGGTAAAGCCCATGAAGGCCAGCGACATCAGGCCGGCGGTGACCATGGCGATGGAGACGCCGCGAAAGGGGGTGGGCACGTCGGCGGCCACCAGACGCTCACGCATGGCGGCAAACAGGATCAGCACCAGCGAGAAACCGCAGGCAGCCCCGAAGCCGTAGATGATGCTCTGGATGAAGTTGTGGCGCTCGTTGATGCTCAGCAGCGCGACGCCCAGCACGGCACAGTTGGTGGTGATGAGGGGCAGGAAGATGCCGAGCAGGCGATAGAGGGTCGGGCTGCTCTTGCGGATCACCATCTCGGTGAACTGCACCACCACGGCGATCACCAGGATGAAGCCCAGGGTGCGCAGATAGGCGATGTCCAGCGGGATCAGGATATAGTGCTCCATCAGATAGGAGCAGGCGCTGGCGAGCGTCATCACGAAGGTGGTGGCCAGTCCCATGCCGATGGCGGTTTCCAGCTTGCCAGAGACGCCCATGAAGGGGCATAGGCCGAGAAACTTCACCAGCACGAAGTTGTTGATCAGCACGGTACTGACCAGTAAAAGCAGGTACTCAGTCATTGACGATGGGTTTTCCGGTGTGAAGGCGGCGGTATTATCTGATGTTAGGTGCCTTTAGACAACCGCAAGGCCGTATGGTTATTATTCGGGGGCCCAATTCATGGAGGCATTGTGCGCCCGCTACCCATACTGACCCTCACCCTGGCCATGCTGCTCTGGTCCAGCTCCTTCATCGCCCTCAAACATGTGCTGGAGGTCTGGTCCTTCGGCCAGGTGCTCTTCATGCGGATGTTGGTGGCCTCCTGCTGCTGGCTGCTTTGCTATCGCCAGCTTGGCCGGTTCAGCTACCAGAAGGGGGATTGGCGCTGGCTGGCCCTGATGGGCGCCCTGGAGCCCTGTCTCTATTTCCTGCTGGAGGTCAACGCCCTGCGCTACACCAGTGCCGGACAGGCGGGCATGGTCTGTGCGCTGCTGCCCCTGATGGTGGCCCTGGTGGCTTTCGTGTTGCTGAGGGAGCGGGTGAGCCGCCGCCAGCTGCTGGGTTTTGCCATCGCCATCTGCGGCATCGCCCTGCTGGGGCTGGCCGAGGGGGCGGATGAGTTCGCCTCCAACGCCCTGCTCGGCAACAGCCTGGAGATGGGGGCCATGCTCTGCGCCGCCACCTATTCGGTGGTGTTCAAGAAGCTCTCCAGCCGCTACGGCGTCATGACCCTGACCGCCCTGCAGGCCTTCGTCGGCACCCTCTTCTTCGCCCCCTTCGCCTTCAGTGCCCCCTGGCCTGCGGACTGGGACTGGCAGGACATGGGGGTCATCCTCTTCCTCGGTGCCTTCGTGACGCTCGGCGCTTACCTGCTCTACAACTGGTCGGTGACTCAGGTGAAGGTGACCCTGGCGGCCGCCTACGTGAACCTCATCCCAGTCTTTACCCTGCTGCTCGCCTATCTGCTGCTGGGGGAGACGCTGGGTTCCTTGCAATGGGTTGCCTGCGCCGCCGTGCTGGCCGGCATCGGGGTTGGTCAGTTGCCCGGGGGCAAACACCGGGTGCGCAGCGCCGCCGCCCAGAGTTGACTTCCCCCCGATCGGCTACAGTCTGGACAGGGACCTATGCTGGCCATGAAGGAGCCACACCATGAGCGATATGAAGTTGCTGGCCGAGGCCAAGACCTTGCTGAGCCACCACCCTTTTACCCTGGCCGATGCCAGGGCCCTGGAGGCCCTGGAGGAAGCAGCGGTGGGGGAGGAGGGGCTGTGCATCGCCGAGTTGTGGGAGCTGGCCCTGGGTCAGGCCGACGAGGAGGCGAGGCGCTATCTGCAGGGGGAGGATTGACGCCTCTTCAAGCCTCCTGGATGACAAAAAACAACGCGGGGCCTGGCCCCGCGTTGTTATTGGATGGCGCACTCCTGGCTCAGATGGAGAGACTCTTGACGGTGTCCGAGACGGAGTTGGCGTCTTCGATGATCTCCTTGATGACGTCGGCGATGATGTTGGCCTGATCCTGCCCCGCCACCGCCTTGCCTGAGACGACGGAGACGGTCTGGGTGATCTTGGAGGTGATGTCTGAGTTGTGCTTGATCACGGAGACGATCTCGTTGGTGGAGGTCGAGGTTCTGGCGGCAAGCTGCCTCACCTCGTCGGCGACCACCGCAAACCCCCGGCCCTGCTCGCCGGCCCTGGCCGCCTCTATGGCGGCATTGAGTGCCAGCAGGTTGGTCTGATCCGCGATGCCGCTGATGGTGGAGATGATGGACTCTATGCTCTTGGATTGCTGATTGAGCAGGTCTATCTGCTTGCTCACCTCGTTGACCGAGGTGTTGATGTGGGAGGAGGTCTCCAGCACCTTGTCGATCACCTCGCGCCCCTTGGCGGCACTGGCGACGGTTTCGCTGGCGATGGCGCAGGCCTTCTGGGCCGCCTCCCGGGTGGAGATGGATTTTTCCACCCGCTCAGTGATGTCGCTCGCCAGCTTGATGATTTTGACCACCTTGCCCTCGTGGTTGAAGATGGGGTTGTAGGTCGCCTCCAGCCAGATCTTCTCCCCGCGGTTGCCAAGGCGCATGAAGAGCCCGGACTTGATGTCCCCCGAGCCGAGATCGCGCCAGAAATTGGGGTTTTTCTGGTAGAACTCCGGATCGCAGAACTGGCGGTGGTGTTTGCCGACCACCTCCTCCAGCCGGTAACCGAAGCAGTGGAGGAAGTTCTGGTTGGCGGTGATGACGGTGCCGTCGGGCTGGAAATCGATCACCGCCAGCGACTTGTCGAGCGCCGCCAGCAGGGCCTGGGTGCGCTCCAGGGAGGACTGCTGCTGGGTCACGTCCGAGGCAACCTTGGCGACGCGTGCCACCTTGCCATCGATCATGATGGGGAAATAGGTAGCCTCCAGCCAGATAGCCTTGCCCGACTTCGACTGGCGGATGAAGCGGCCGTTGCGGGAGATGCCGCCGCGCAGATCCTGCCACAGGCTCTCGTAATCACGGGTCTTGACGTCCTCGGGGAAGCAGAGCGCACTGTGGTGCTTGCCAATTACCTCCTCACGTTGAAAGCCCACGATCTTCAGGAAGAGGTCGTTGACGAAGGTGACCATGCCCGCCGGGGTAAACAGGATGAAAGGCACCTGGGACTGGATGGCCTGCTCGAAAGCACCCAGCTCCGCCATCTTCGCTACCTGTTCACTCGCTTCCTTGCTTGCTTTGTGATTCCAGAACATACGGAGCTCCTCCATGAGACCCTTGAATGACAGACCGACAGTAATCTGAGTGAATTAACAATAGCATTGCTGCCTGATGAAGCTTCATCGACTCCGAATCAACTTTTTGAATATTTAATTTCAATCCTGATGAATTTTTCTCCCTCAATCAGGTTTCTAACGAAGATTGCTCCTGGCCGGATAGAGGCGAACAGCCAGACACTGATAGTGGCATGAGGGTGACCCTGTTGGCACTGACGACAGTGTTACCTTTTGGTGTCACAGTGCGGGCAGTGAGCCCATCCGGTGAAAAACGGGCCTGTGCACAGGGCAGGGGGAGGGGATTATTTTGACTGCTGGAGGGTGTTTATCTTCTTGTTCAGCGCCTCCATCTCGTTCTGGTATTGGCGCGCCACGGCCTGCCTTCTGGGAGAGCGTACTCTGCCCTCTAGATCGCTCGTCTCTGTCGTCGTCGCCCTCTGTTCGTTGTTGTCACCGGCTATCTCACGGTTCATCTGCTGTTTCTTTGTCTCCATCTCGGCGCGAAGCGCGTCTATCTGGCGCTGTTTCTGGCCGCTGGCTAGGTTCTCTTCGATCTCCCGGGTCTGTCTGGTGGCCCTCTCTACCTCCTCGGGGGAGGGGGTGTAGATATTGAGTGGCAGCGGCTTGGCGTCACTGCTGCAGGGGATGTCGCTGAAGGTGACCTGGCCGTTGCGGGTACATTGATAGACATCGGCACGGACAGCCGGGGCTGTGACGGCAACCAGACAGCCAAGCGTGATAATCAGCACGGGTGACATAGACTCCTCCTTGAATCCTCTCTTTGCACAGTAGTACAGAGGCCCTGACCAGACAATCAGCCACTATCGACGCCGCCAGTATGGGGCCGGCCATTTCCCCTGTCGTGTCGCCACTCGTCCGGGCTCCCTCGTGCCCCCGCCGGGATCGGGCGATCGGCATATGGGGTGTGGATTGAGGTGACATACGGCGGGATCTTGGCCGGTTTTCCCCGCAGTTCAACACATCAGAGCACCATAGCGGGCCACAATGAGGTATCTTATGCCCCGATTTCATCCATTTAACGGATCCGAGACCCCTATGATTATCAAACCCAAGGTTCGCGGCTTTATCTGCACCACCACTCACCCGGTCGGTTGTGAAGCCAATGTTCGTCGCCAGATTGCTTACACCCAGGCCAAGGGCACCATCGAGAATGGTCCCAAGAAGGTACTGGTGATCGGCGCCTCCACCGGTTATGGTCTGGCCTCCCGGATTGCCACTGCCTTCGGTAGCGGCGCCGCCACCATTGGCGTCTTCTTCGAAAAGCCGAGCACCGAGACCAAGACGGGCTCCGCCGGCTGGTACAACTCCGCCGCCTTCGACAAGGCTGCCAAAGAGGCCGGTCTCTACGCCAAGAGCGTCAACGGCGATGCCTTCTCCCACGAGTGCCGCGCCAAGGTGATCGAGCTCATCAAGCAGGATCTGGGTCAAATCGATCTGGTGGTCTACTCCCTGGCCTCCCCGGTGCGCAAGATGCCGGACACCGGCGAAGTGGTGCGCTCTGCCCTCAAACCCATCGGCGAGGTCTACACCTCCACCGCCATCGACACCAACAAGGATCAGATCATCACCGCCACCGTCGAGCCGGCGAACGAGGAAGAGATCCAGAGCACCATTACCGTGATGGGCGGTCAGGACTGGGAGCTGTGGATGGGAGCCCTGCGTGATGCGGGCGTGCTGGCCGACGGCGCCAAGTCCGTGGCTTACTCCTACATAGGCACCGACCTGACCTGGCCCATCTACTGGCATGGCACCCTGGGCCGCGCCAAGGAAGATCTGGACCGCGCCGCCACCGCCATCCGTGGCGATCTGGCTGCCAAGGGCGGCACCGCCCACGTGGCCGTGCTGAAATCCGTGGTGACCCAGGCTTCCTCTGCCATTCCGGTGATGCCGCTCTATATCTCCATGGCCTTCAAGATCATGAAGGAGAAGGGCATCCACGAAGGCTGCATGGAGCAGGTGGATCGCATGCTGCGCACCCGTCTCTATGCTTCCGACATGGCGCTGGACGAGCAGGCCCGCATCCGCATGGATGACTGGGAGCTGCGTGAAGACGTGCAGCAGACCTGCCGCGACCTCTGGCCCTCCATCACCACCGAGAACCTCTCCGATCTCACCGATTACGCCGGCTACAAGCAGGAGTTCCTTCGCCTGTTCGGTTTCGGTCTGGACGAGGTGGATTACGATGCGGATGTGAATCCGGATGTGACCTTCGACGTGGTCGAGCTCTGAGCCTGACAGCGTGACAACAGGGCCCTGCGGGGCCCTGTTTTTTTGCCGCTCATTCAAGCTGTTGCCGCAGGTTTATTATCCGCGATCACCTTTTTTCACTATCAAACCCGCTAGTCTTGCGCTGATCGGATCACAGACGGCATTGCCGAGGAACGGAAGCCATGACCACTCCAAACAAGGTGCCCAAGAAGCGCCAGCTCCCCACTGTCTATACCCTGCTTTTCATCATCATCGCCCTGATGGCGGCCCTCACCTGGGTGCTGCCGGCGGGCAAATACAACTATGTGACCGCCAAGACCCAGCAGCCTGTCGCGGCGGCGGCCGTGGCCGACTACAGCGGCGATGAGCGATTGCTGCCTGTGCCCGGCAGCTATACCGAGCTGCCTTCCCGGCCCCAGGGGGTGTTCGAGGTGCTCAAGGCCCCCATCCAGGGCTTCCACAAGGCGGCCGACGTGGCGCTCTTCGTGCTCATCATCGGCGGCTTTCTGGCGGTGACCATGCAGAGCGGGGCGCTCGATGCCGGGGTCGGGGCAATCGTGCGCGCCTTCGCCGGCCGCGAGCGGCTGCTGATCCCGGTGCTGATCGCGCTCTTTGCCCTCGGTGGATCCACCTTCGGCATGGCCGAGGAGACGGTGGCTTTCTGGGCGCTCATAGTGCCGGTCATGATGGCGGCGGGCTTCGATCGCATGGTGGCGGCGGGGATCATCCTGCTCGGCTCCGGGGTCGGGGTGCTCGCCTCCACCGTCAACCCCTTTGCCACCGGCATCGCCTCCGGTTTTGCCGGCATTCCCATCGGGGAGGGGATTGGTCTTAGGGTCATCCAGTGGCTGCTGTTGGTGATCTTCGCCTCCTGGTTCGTGATGCGCTACGCCAAGCAGGTGCAGCAGGACAAATCCCGCTCCGTGCTGGCCGACATCGTCTATGACGACGAATTCTCCCAGATGAAGAGCGGCAATCTTGCCTTCAGCGGCAAGCAGAAGCTCACCATGCTGGTGTTCTTCGGCACCTTCCTGCTGATGATCTATGCGGTGGTGCCCTGGGTGGATCTGGGGATAGATCTGCTGCCCACCTTTGGCTGGTGGTTCGACGAGCTATCCACCCTCTTCTTCAGCGCCTCCATCCTGATTGCGATCATCAACCGGATGCCCGAATCCAACTATGTGGCGACCTTCCTCAACGGGGCTCGGGATCTCATCGGGGTGGCGCTGGTAGTGGCGGTGGCGCGCGGCATCTATGTGGTGATGGAGCAGGGTGTCATCATAGACACCATATTGCACTGGGCCGAAGGACTGGTGACCGGACTCTCCTCGTCGGTCTTCATCCTGATGGCCTATCTGGTGCACATCATCCTGAGCTTCTTCATCCCCTCCACCTCGGGGCTGGCAACCGTCTCCATGCCGCTGATGGGGCCGCTGGCGGACTTCTCCGGCATTTCGCGGGATCTGGTGATCACCGCCTATCAGTCCGCCTCCGGCTGGATCAACCTGTTCGCTCCCACCGCCGCCCATCTGGTGGCGGGTCTGGCGCTCGCCAGGATCCCCTACAATCGCTTCGTGCGCTGGGTGCTGCCCTTCATCATCGGCGTGGCCCTCATCACCATGGCGGTGCTGGTGGCCGGTACCCTGCTCCACGGCTGAAAAACGACAGACAGCAAAAAGGCTCCCGAGGGAGCCTTTTTCATGAGCCTGCTTACTGCTTGTAGCCCTTGAGGAAGCGGGCGAGACGGCCTATGGCCTCTTCCAGCTCCTCTTCCCGGGGCAGGAACACCAGCCGGAAGTGATCCGGTGCCGGCCAGTTGAAGCCGGTGCCCTGCACCAGCAAGAGCTTCTCTTGCTGCAGCAGGTCGAACACCATCTTCTGGTCGTCGCGAATGTCGTACACCTTGGGGTCGAGGCGCGGGAACATGTAAAGCGCCCCCTTTGGCTTGACGCAGGAGACGCCGGGGATCTCGTTCAATAGCTCCCACGCCTTGTCCCGCTGGCGGCGCAGGCGGCCACCCGGCAGGATCAGCTCGTTGATGCTCTGATAGCCACCCAGCGCAGTCTGGATGGCGTGCTGCATGGGCACGTTGGCACAGAGCCGCATGGAGGCCAGCATCTCCAGCCCTTCGATGTAGCCCCTGGCACGGCCCTTGGGCCCGGTGATGACCATCCAGCCCTGACGGAAGCCGCAGGCGCGGTAGGCCTTGGAGAGGCCGTTGAAGGTCACCACCATCACATCGTCACACTGGGTGCAGACGCTGGTGTGGGAGATGTCGTCGTAGAGGATCTTGTCGTAGATCTCGTCGGCGAAGATGATGAGGTTGTGCTGGCGGGCGATCTCGATCAGCTCCAGCTGGAATTCGCTGCCATAGACGGCGCCGGTCGGGTTGTTCGGGTTGATCAGCACCAGGCCGCGGGTGCGCGGGGTGATGCGGGCGCGGATGTCGTCCAGATCCGGATGCCAGTCGGCCCCTTCATCGCAGCGGTAGTGCACCGCATGACCACCGGAGAGGGTGACGGCGGCGGTCCAGAGCGGGTAGTCGGGGGAGGGCACCAGCATCTCGTCGCCGTTGTTGAGCAGCGCCTGCATGGCCATCACGATGAGCTCGCTGGCGCCATTGCCGATGTAGATGTCGTCGATGTCGACCTTGCGCATGCCCTTTTGCTGGTAGTACTGCATCACCGCCTTGCGGGCCGAGAAGAGCCCCTTGGAGTCGCAGTAGCCCTGGCTCTGGGGCATGTTGAGGATCACATCCTTGATGATCTCTTCCGGCGCATCGAAACCGAACGGGGCCGGGTTGCCGATGTTGAGCTTGATGATACGGTGGCCTTCGTCCTCGAGACGGCGGGCCTCTTTATGCACCGGGCCGCGAATGTCATAGCAGACATCGTCGAGCTTGTGCGACTTGTCGATAGTGAACATGGTGAGCGTGATTCCTTCCCCTGGGGGCGCGTTGGCAGAAAAGCTTTTTTTAGTATCAAATTTCTCTACCCCTATTCTTCACAGAATTGAATGCTAGAACAATCTAATTTATGGAATAAATCCCTGATATTTACCCCTGAAACAGGGTTGCCAGTCTGTTAAATTCAGCAGGATCGTTTGCCTGTCTCGCGAGAGACTAGTGAAAGATGAGGGGGAGGTTCATAAAGCAGCAAGAGTGTATTGAATTATCCACCCCATCTGGCACGATTGGCTGGGGTAAAAATCTGCTCCCACCCCTGCTGCCGGCCAAGGGCGCGCGCAGCTCAGGGCGTCCTTTCATCCTGTCATCGAGGATCTTCATGCACGCACCCGCCACCGGTCGCTACCGCCACTTCAAGGGGGGTTACTATCAAGTGCTCGCCCTGGCCCTGCACACCGAAACCCAGGAACAGCTGGTTGTCTACCAATCCGAGCAGGATGCACAGGTCTATGCCCGCCCGGTTGCCATGTTCATGGAGTGGATTGAGCATCAGGGGCAGGTGGTGAGCCGCTTCACACCTGTGGCATGAGGGGGTGATCAAGGTCCATAAGAAAAGGCGCACCAGGCGCCTTTTTCATATGGGTATCGGGCTTACAGGCCCAGATTGGCTCTGGCATAGGCCTCAAAATCGGTGCAGCCACCGATGTGCTGCTCGTCCAGGAAGATCTGCGGCACTGTGGTGACGGGCTTGCCCGCCTTGGCGGCCAGATCGTCCTTGGTGAGCCCGGCGACGTTGATATCCACATAGCGGAATTCGAAGTCATCGCGCTCCCCGGTCAGTTGCTCGGCAATCTGCTTGGCACGAACGCAATAGGGGCAACCCGGGCGACCAAAAATTTCTACAAACATCTTTTCTCTCCGTTAGATAAGGCCGTTGAGACGAGGCTGGCGACAGCATAGCCTCGGCTTTGGGCCAGTCAAAGCTGAAAATACCGATACGCGCATTCGCCGTGCTCGATTGCACCCCGCCAGGTGCCGACACAGAGGTCGGCACCTTGGGCGGCACTCTGGATTCGTGGCTGCTGAGCGATGCGCTCCACTCAAGCCAGCCTTACTGCTTGGCACTCAGGATTCGTGGCTGCCGAGCGATCCGTTCCGCTCCACTCCACTCAAGCCTGCCTTACTGCTCGGCAATCTGGATGGGTTGCTGCTGATAGATGCTCTCCAGCACCCCCTTCTCGAACACCGTCCAGGGCCAGGCGGCCTTGCTGGCGCGGTAGCGCTCGTGGGTCGCCGGATCCTGGGAGAGGCCGCGCTGGAACATCACGAAGGCCTTGCGCTGGCCACCGGCGGTGTCGATAAAGCCGGCCAGGTTGGAGGTGCCGGTGATGGTGCCCGTCTTGGCGTGCACCTTGTTCTTCATCATGGGGGCGGTGACGCTGCGTCGCCAGGCCAGGGTGCCGTCCACCTGGGAACTCGGCAGCAGCTTGATGAAGTCGAGCTCGGCGTCGTTCTTCTGGATGAAGTTCAGCACCGACAGCATCTGGCGTGCGCTGATGAGGTTGTGAGCGGAGAGGCCGGAGCCGTCGGCCAGGGTGGCGTTGCCCAGATCTATGCCGTGCTTGGTCAGGATGGCGCGCACCGCCATGGTGCCGCTGCGATAGCTGCCCGGCTTGTTGTAGTAGTGACGACCCACGGTTTTGAGGAAGGTGTCGGCGTAGAGGTTGTCAGATTTCTTCAGCATCTTGGAGAGCATCACCGGCAGGGAGACCGAGTAGTGGGTGGCCAGGGTATCGGCGCTCACCGGAGCCTGATGGGTGACCCGCAGCAGACCATCGTGGCTGATCCCGGCGCGGTTCATGGCCCAGCGGATGTTGTCCCAGCCCCAGGCTTCCACGTCGTGGATAGCAAAGCGCAGGCCCTGCGGCTCCTTGTTCGGGGTGATGCAGCCCTTGAGTTCGTAGAAGTTGCCCTTGGCCATGTCCACTTCCAGGGCGCAGAACTGACGCGCCATGTCGCCATAGCTCATCACCTCCACGTTGTCGGCACCTATGCCGATAGGGACGCCGGTGGCGACGTTGCCCACCGCAGGCCTGCCAATCTGGGTGGCGGTGATGGTGCCGTAGGCGCAGTTCTTGTCGATGATGACGGCGGAGACGGGGGCTGCGAAGCAGAGGGTCTGATCCCCCCAGGACCAGCCGTTGCCGCGCTCATAGCCGTTGTAGGCGCCGGTGTTGACGTAGACATTGCCCTGGATGCGGGTGACCCCTAGCTGCTTGAACAGGGCCACCAGATCCATCCGCGACAGTGTGGGGTCGCCGACGAAGTTGATCCAGATGTCGCCATTGATGGTGTTGCCTTGTCTGGCGCCAGCCTGGGCCTGGATCTCGGTGGCGAAACGGAAGTCGGCGCCGAGCTCGAGGCGGGCGGCCAGGGCGGTCAGCACCTTCATGGTGGAGGCGGGGGCTATCATGTCGTCGGCGTGACGGGCAAATTCCACCCCGCTGTTGCCCTGGACTATGACGGCGTACTGGCCCCCCTTGGGCGGGGTCAGCGGGGTGGCCTGGGCCACCAGGGAAAAGAGAGCACAAAAACCAATCAACAACCGCTGCATAAGATCCTCTAACTGAACGAAGGGCGCCGGCAGTGCGATGCGCCCCTGATAATCAAACCTGGTGACTGTCATTTGCCCGCCAGACGGCGTGGCTAGGCAAAGGCGTTGGCAGTGCGGTACCGCCCTTCATAATCAAAAATTTTCTCCTTCACCTGCCAGAAACGCCCCGACTTGCGTGCGATGACGAAATCCGGGTGACGGAACTGGCTTTGCGCAGCCAGCACGCTCGCCAGAGTGGTGAATTCGGGCTCCAGGCCCGGGGCGGGCCAATGATGACGCACAAAGCGTTGTTGAAACAAGCGCCGCGCACCGCTGGTGTGAAAGGCGAAGTACTCCGTCAGGGTGAGACCGTCCTCATCGTGGTAGGTCACCTCCAGCCGCTCCCCCTGTTTGCCGCGCCCTGCGGTGAGGGTCAGCCCCGCGCAGCGAATGACCATGCAGTCCTTGAGATTGAGGGCTTCCTTGAGCTTGTCGTCGGGATCCACCAGCAACTGGTCGCAGCTCTGGCAGCGGCGGGCGGCGATGTCGTTTTCGGCGCCGCAGGCGGGACAGATCTTGGCGCGAAAGCGGTAGTCGCACTCCTCGCGGTGGCCCTCGTCATCTTCAAACAGCCCCTGGCAGCGGCGGCCGTAGTGCTCGACCACCTTGCCCTCCTCGTCTGTCTTGCCCCAGAAGGTGTTGGCAAAGCCGCAGGCGGGGCAGGGGACCTGTACCGGCTCTGTGCCGGCGTGGGGTCTTGGCTCTCCCACTTCGGGGGCAAACAGGTTGAAGTTGTTGCCTGCATAGTCGAGCACCAGACAATCTGTCTTGCCCGGCGACAGGCGCAGGCCGCGCCCGACGATCTGCTGATAGAGCGACACCGACTCGGTGGGGCGCAGCATCACGATGAGATCCACGTGGGGGGCATCGAAGCCGGTGGTGAGCACCGCCACGTTGACCAGAAACTTGATCTCCCGCTCCTTGAAGGCATGGATCAGGGCATCGCGCTCCGGCCCCGGGGTTTCGCCGGTGACGAGGGCAGCCGTCTGGGATTTGGCGAGCAGCAGCCCCTGAATTTCCCGGGCGTGCTCGACGGTGGCGGCGAAGATCATCACCCCTTGCCGCTCGGCGGCATACTCTAACACCTGACTCAGGATATGGGGGGTGACCCGCTGCTGGCGCTTGAGCTCGCCGTTGAGGTCCGCCTCGCTGAAGAGGCCGTTCTCCCTCGGCACCAGCTTGCTGAAGTCGTAGTGGACTATGGGGGCGTCTATCATGCGTGGCGGCGTCAGGTAGCCGTTTTTGACCATGAAGCGCAGGGGCAACTCGAACACGCAGTCGCCAAAGAGCCGCTCGCCGTGGCTCTTCACCATGCCGTGGTAGTGGCGCCGGTAGATCCAGCCCAGCCCCATCCGGTACGGGGTGGCGGTGAGCCCCAGGATCTTGAGGGCCGGATTGGCCCCCTTGAGATGGTCGATCACCTGATGGTACTGGCTGTCGTCATCGAGCGAGATTCTGTGGCACTCGTCGATGATGAGCAGGGAAAACGCCCCATCAAACGCGGTCAGGTTGCGGGCCACCGACTGCACCGAGCCGAACACCACCTGGGCGCTCGCCTCCTTGCGGGCCAATCCGGCGGCGAAGATGTCGGCCTTGAGTCCCCAGGCCTCGTACTTGGCGTGGTTCTGCTCCACCAGCTCCTTGACGTGGGCCAGCACCAGCACCCGGCCACGGGCCTTGCGGGCCAGTTCGGCGATCACCAGACTCTTGCCTGCCCCGGTGGGCAGCACCACCACGGCGGGATCCGGGTGCTTGCGAAAGTGGCTGATCACGGCGTTGACGGCGTCGGTTTGATAGGGTCTGAGAACGAACATGGGGGCGTGGCGTGTGAGCATGGTGCGGCGCAGGATGGCGCCATTATAGGGATCTTGGGGCCACAAAAACAGCGGGCCGGCATGATGCCGGCCCGCAGGTACCACCAAGGTGCTTAGTGGAAGGGGAACAGGTAGTTGAGCCAGCTGCCCATGCGCAGCAGGATCTTGCGCATGATGGCCACATGGTGCATGTGGTCGGTGTAGATGGCGGCCTGACCGCTGGAGCCCGCGATCACCTGATACTGGGCCCAGTCTGGATCCGTGATGCGGATGAGCACCGGCAGGCGACCCGGTTGCTGCGCCGAGCTCTGATCCACCAAGGGGGCGTTGGCTTGCACGTTGCCGGACGCTATGGCCGGGATGATGGCCTCGACCTTGCCCTTGAAGATACGGCCTGGGGCACCATCGATGACCACTTCCGCTTCGTCACCCGCCTTGAGGCGTTGCATGCTGTTCTGCCAGAACCAGCCCACATAGAAGTTCTCGTCCTTGTGAACGAAGGTCATCACGGGGCGATACAGGTAGGGAGTGGCCACCATGCCGGGGCGCAGGGCCATTTGCACCACATGACCATCGCTCGGGGCATAGACCACGGTTTGGGACTGCTGGTACTTGGCTTCCATCAGTTGGGCCTGCAGATCGTTCAGGGTGGCTTTCTGCTGGTCAATCTGGGCCACGATATCGTCCACGTTGGCCTGCGTCACGTCCAGATCGCGCTGTTTGCCGACGCCACGGCGCATCAGGTCTTTGGCGCGATCCCGGTCCAGCACTGGCGGAGCGGAGTCTGGCGCTGATGGATTTGAGGTGCTCGCGGCGGTGAGACGGTGCGGTGAGGCTGTTGACTTTCAGGCGAACGGCTCGTCATCGATCGAAACAGCACGTCGCCTTTTTCACCGGCTGGTTGGGCTTGCACCGGGACCTCGGTCACTCGTCCCTTCACCAGCGGAACGACAGGGGTGGAGACGTAGTAATTGCGCGCCATCTCGGCAGTAGGGGTGGTTGTAGTTCATCAGCATGATGAGGGTGCCGATGAGCAGACGCCACCCAGTGCTGCGGTCGGTACAGTCCACTTGTTGAGCGGGATGCGGAAGATTTTGAATATGGCTACACAGAGCGCCGTATAGGTCAGGATCAGTAGCAGGTCCATGGTTTATCCCTGTTGCTCACTCTGTTCGATAGTGTTGATACGGCTCTTCAGATCCGCCAACTCCTGCTTGAGGGCCGCCAGCTCCTCTTCATCTTTTTGCAGCCGCTGGCTAAAGCCCCAGCCGCGATCGGGGCGATAGATGGTTGCCCAGATCCAGAGGAAGGGCCACAGCACATGCAGGGTAAACAGGCTGACCCAACCTGCCACGTGAATGGCATCCTGATGAGGGTGATTACGATGTTTGGCAATCTCGTAAGGAATATCGTGGATAACGATGACTCCATAAAAAATGACCAGCCCGACAAAGACGAGCAGACCAAGTGCAAAATAATCAAGGGCCATTTATAACCTCCGCTGGCATGACGCACAGCTTAATCATTGGTTCCAACAAGCACTAAAGCAATTAAGAATCACACATTTATCGTCAGTTCGCCCGGAATCTTAAAGCTATTCGCTGTATTGAAGCTGAAGCCATTCAACAGTTGTTTTATTAGTCTTTTTGTCATTAAAAAAGGCGCCATCAGGCGCCTGAACCTCTGGTTGGGGCTGCTGCTCATGCTAGCCCAGGTCACGGCAGCATGGGCCGCCGAACCCCGGCTGGAGCCGACCGTGCAGGAGAAGGCACAGACCCTGGTGCTGCTCCATGAACCCATCGTCATGCTCCAGGCCAAGTTTGGCAGTCTGGATGGGGCGGGCAGGGTCCGGCTGGTGCAGGAGCGGCTCAAGCAGATGCAGGCCTCCGATCTTGAACAGCCGGTGGCCGTGGTGAGCGCCAGGCGCTTCGGTCAGGACAGCCGGGAGTTCCTGGTCAACGGCAAGCGGATCCTGGTGCTGGTGGAGGGGGATCTGGAAGCCCTCGACGAGCTGACGCTGGATCAGGCGAGCGAGCGTGTCCGGCAGCGGCTCGACAAGGTACGGCTCAAATACCTCGAGTTGCACTCCACCCCCTATCTGGTCAAGGCTGGCGGCTTGGCGCTCTTGTCCAGCCTGTTCTTCTTTGGTCTTATCTGGTCTCTGCAATGGGGTCATAGACGAGTCAGGAAGTGGCTCGCCAATCGCCTCCTGCTGCAGAAGGGATTGATCCCCCATCAGTGGCGCCAGGTAGCGGGCAACGTGGAGGTCCGCCTGCTCGGCCTGCTGACCCTGTTGCTGATCTTCATGCTCACCTATGGCTGGCTCACCTATGTGCTTGGTCTCTTCCCCCAGACCCGGGCCTGGAGCGAGCGGCTGGGAGACTCCCTGTTTGCCCTGTGCGGCGACATGCTGGAGGGCATGATTGCGGCCATGCCGGGCCTGGTGACAGTGATGCTGATCGTCATCATCACCCGCTTCTTCATCCGTATGCTGGCCATTCTCTTCGATCGCATCGAGCGGGGGCAGTTTCGCGTGCAGGGGCTGCATGCCGAGACCATAGGCGCGACCCGGCGGCTGCTCTCGGTGGTGATCTGGCTGTTTGCCCTGACCGTGGCCTACCCCTATCTGCCCGGTGCCGACTCCGACGCCTTCAAGGGGATCAGCGTCTTCTTCGGCCTCATGGTGACCCTGGGGTCGGCGGGCATCATGAACCATGCCATGAGCGGCCTGGTGCTCATCTACTCCCGCGCCCTGCGGCCAGGCGATCTGGTGCAGATTGGCGAGGTGGAGGGGATGGTGAGCGAGCTCAATGCTCTCTCCACCAAGCTGGTGACACGCCAGGATCACGAGGTGACCCTGCCCAATGCCGTGGTGGTGGGGGGCAAGGTGGTGAACCTGACGCGGCTGGCGGGGGAGAAGGGGGTCGCACTGCTGACCAAGGTGACGATCGGCTACGATGCGCCCTGGCGTCAGGTGCACGCCATGCTGGAACTGGCGGCCCGGCGCTGCACCATGCTCAATCAGACCGAGCCGCCCCTGGTGCGTCAGCTCAATCTGCAGGACTGGTATGTGGAATACGAGTTGCAGGTACGGATGAAGGCGGACTTGCTCCCCGCCGTGGTCAAGACCGAGCTCCACGGCCACATCCAGGATGTGTTCAACGAGTTCGGTGTGCAGATCATGTCCCCCAACTTCATCGCCCAGCCGGAGCAGGCGGTGCTGGTGGCCAGGGAGCACTGGTATCAGGCGCCCGCCGAGGCGCCCGGGACGCCCGCCAAGGAGTGAACCCCTGGAAAATGAAGAGGCCCGGCAGCAATGCCGGGCCTCTTGTCATGGGGAAAACACAGTCTCTGGACTCAGCTCTCCTTGGCTTCCCTTAGCTGGGAGGGTCTGAACTTCACCAGGAAGGCCAGGGTGATGAGGGCGGTACTCACCAGACCTATGATGGTGGAGACGTTCATCGCCAGCCCGAAGCCGATGGGAGCGTTGGCCAGGTAGGTGATGACCACGGCTGTCATGAAGATGGCGGGTATGGTGCAGATCCAGTGCAGCTTGCCCTCCTTGATGAGGTAGGCGGCGGCGGCCCACAGCATGATGACGGCCGTGGTCTGGTTGGCCCAGCCGAAGTAGCGCCAGATCACCCCAAACTCGGCCTTGGAGATGATGAAACCGAGGATGAACATGGGGATGGCGATGAGCAGGCGCTTGACCAGCGGCTTCTGGGTCATCTTCAGGAAGTCCGCCACTATGAGGCGGGCGCTGCGAAACGCGGTGTCACCTGAGGTGATGGGCAGGATCACCACGCCCAGGATGGCCAGAATGCCGCCCACTGTGCCGAGCAGGCTGGTGGAGACCTCGTGTACCACGGCCGCCGGGCCGCCGTTGGCCATGGTGGCGTTGAGCGCTTCGGTGCTGTCGTAGAAAGAGAGACCCAGGGTGCACCAGATGAGGGCGATGATCCCTTCCCCTATCATGGCGCCGTAGAAGATGAAGCGACCGGACTTCTCGTTCTGCATGCAGCGCGCCATCAGCGGTGACTGGGTGGCGTGGAAGCCCGATACCGCGCCACAGGCGATGGTGATGAACAAGAGCGGCCAGAGCGGCAGCTCGGTCGGGTGCAGGTTGGAGAAATCCATCCCTGTGTTGTAGAAGCCTTTGCCGGAGACGATGAGGCCTATGATGAGGCCGACCGACATGAACACCAGCAGGGCGCCGAAGATGGGATAGAAGCGGCCGATGATCTTGTCGATGGGGACTATGGTGGCGAGGATGTAGTAGGCAAAGATCGCCACTATCCAGTAGACCAGATCGGTGGAGGTGAGGTTGGCGAGCAGGCCCGCCGGGCTCAGCACGAAGACCACGCCCACCAGCATCAAGAGCACCACGGCGAACAGGTTCATGAAGTGCTTGGCGGCGGTGCCGAGGTGCTCACCGACCACGGTCGGTACAGAGGCCCCCTTGGCGCGCACCGACAGCATGCCGGAGAAGTAGTCGTGAACCGCGCCGGCGAAGATGCAGCCGAACACTATCCAGAGCATGGCGACCGGGCCGTAGAGGGCACCGAGTATGGGGCCGAAGATGGGGCCGACGCCGGCGATGTTGAGCAGTTGAACCAGGTAGACCTTCTTGTCCGACATGGGGACATAGTCCACTCCGTCGGCCATGGTGATGGCGGGGGTGGCCAGCTCGGGTTTGGGGCCGAATATGCGTTCGACGAATTTGCCGTAGATGAAGTAGCCCGCTACCAGCAGGCCGACACAGAGGAAGAACCAGATCATTGTTACGCTCCAGCATTGTTATTTTATGGTGTGCGCGGTCAGTCTAAAACGGTGGCGCCTGGCTGGCAGGTGAAACTCCCCGAGCGGCGCTTTGGCGCGCCGAGCGGTCGGCGGCTGTGATCAGGCGCACACTCCGCGGCTCAGTCCAGCCCCAGTTGATCTTTGAGCTCCTTGAGATAGCGACGACTGACCGGCACCCGGGCGCCGCTCGGGGTGACAATCTCTGCCAGCTGGTTATCCAGCAGCCGGATCTCGAAGATGGCGTTGGGGGAGACCAGATACTGGCGGTGACAGCGCAGCAGCGGGCTCTTTTCTTCCAGCGATTTGAGGGTGAGCTGGGTGTGGAACAGCTCGCCCTGACAGGCCACATGGACCCCGCCCAGATCGGAGAAGGCATATTCCACCTGCGCGATGGGCAGCAGCCTGACCCGATTGTGCAGATAGCCCGGAATGTGTTCGATGGTGGGGGCCAGCCGCTCGATGGGCTGCGGGGAGATATCCTGCTTGAGGCGAGCGAGGGTCTTGGCCAGCCGGGCGGGCTCCACCGGCTTGAGCAGGTAGTCGAAGGCGTTCTCTTCGAAGGCCTGAATGGCATATTCGTCAAAGGCGGTGACAAAGACGATGCGGGGCAGGGGGTCGAGCATGGCGACCAGCTCCATACCGCTCAGCTTGGGCATCTGGATATCGAGGAACACCACATCGGGCTTGAGGCGCTGAATAAGCGGCAGCGCCTCGATGGCGTTGGCCGCTTCCCCCACTCTCGATGGCGGGATCGCAGGCCAGCTGCAGCCTCAGCTCTTCGCGGGCGTAGTGTTCGTCATCGACAATCAGGGTGCGGATCATGGTTGCTCCTTGGGGATGGTGAACGACACCCGGGTCCACTGCTCAGGCTCGCAGGCAATGGTCACGCCATAGCGCTCGCCAAAGGCGCTTTTCAGTCGCCGATCGACAATGGTCATGCCAAGACCGTCGCCAGCGGGGTGCGCTTGCCAGGTGCCTGCATTATCTTCCACGTGGATGGTGACGCTGGTGGGATGCTCATCGGTCCAGAGGCGAATGCGCCCCTGCTCCAGCAGGGTCGAGATGCCGTGCTTGATGGCATTCTCGATCAGCGGTTGCAGGGTGAAGCTGGGCAGTCGCAGTGTGGCCAGATGGGGCGGGATCTCGTTTATCACCGTCAGCCGATCGCCAAAGCGGGCCAGCTCGATCTCCAGATAGGATTGGCAGTGCTCCTGCTCCTCCTGCAGGGTCGCAAGGCCGCTCTGGCGCTTGAGGTTCTTGCGAAAGAACAGCGAGAGGTGCAGCAGCAGGTCTGCGCCTTGTCCGGATCGCGCCGGGTGATGGCACTGATGGTGTTGAGGGTGTTGAACAGAAAGTGGGGGTTGATCTGGGCCTGGATCAGCTTGAGTTCGGACTGCACCAGCAGCCGCTGATGCTGCTCCAGCCGACCGGCCAGCAACTGCTGTGACAGCAGGTTGGCAATCCCTTCCCCAGGGTGTGGTTGATCTTGAGAAGACAGCCGCTTCTTCGGCTCGTAGAGCTTGATGGTGCCGATCACTCCTTTGTCCCCCTGCAGCGGGATCACCAGCACCGAACCCAGCTGGCATGCGGGGAGAGGCTGCAGCGATAGGGCTGGCTGTTGCCATCGGCAAACAGCACCTTGTTCTGGGCAATGGCCTGCATGGTGATGGCTGACGCAATGGGGGTGCCCGGCAGATGGTGATCTTCGCCGGTGCCGATAAAGGCGAGGATCTGCTCGGTGTCCGTGATGGCGACCGCCCCCACGCCGGTCTCCTCCTGAATGATGCGGGCAATCTTGTTGCTCGCCTCCGGGGTAAAGCCCTGACTCATGATCCCCACTGTGCGGTTGGCGATATTGAGCGCCTTGGCGGAGAAGACCCGGGAGAACTTCTCATACATCCGCTGCTGGTCGCGGATCATGCTGATAAAGAGCGCCGCGCCGCAGGAGTTGGCCAGGATCATGGGGGTGGCGATGGTGCGCACCAGCAGCAGGGATTTGTCGAACGGGGTCGCCACCAGCAGGATGATCACCATCTGCATGATCTCGGCATAGAGGGTGGTAAAGAAGGCGATGCGTGGTTCAAACAGGGCATCCGTTCGCCCCGAGCGCATCAGCCGCCAGTGCACTATGCCCCCGAGCAACCCCTCGCAGGTGGTGGAGATGGCGCAGGCGAGATCGGTAAATCCCCCCAGCGTATAGCGGTGCAGGCCGCCGGTCAGCCCCACCAGAAAGCCCACCAGCGGCCCCCCCAATAGCCCCCCAGCACGGCGCCGACCGCCCGGGTGTTGGCGATGGCATCATCGATATCGAGGCCCACATAGGTGCCGAGGATGCAAAAGCTGGAAAAGATGATGTATATCAGTATCTTGTGAGGTAGTCTCACGGAATAGTTGGCAAGCGGGCGCAGCAGCGGGCTTTTCGAGAAGAGATAGGCGATCACCAGGCTGACGCTCATCTGTTGCAGCAAGGAGAGGACCAACTGCATAAAAAACGCTTCCTCATAAGCCAGCTGAAAAAATATTCAGCCCGTGAACTGTGATCAAGATCTTGTTCTGTTGGCCCAACTGGGCGCAACGGGGGTCAGTTTGCCAGAACAAGTGGATAAAACCATATAAAATCAGCATGTTAAATTGATATTTGTGTAAGCGGCAGCGGGTTGATATTGATGGATGGAGCATGAATGTATCCGCTGGATACGCCACACGGAGGTGGCATGCTCCGCCCGGCCCCTTCGGCTGGGCGTTTTTTATACATGGTCAGTTGGCAACCTTCTGATGGGGGTTCGAGCAATTATTCCGGTTTGTCCAATGAGTTATCCCCAGCTTCTGGGGATAACTCAGAAGGCGAAAGTAGTAGCAGAAGCGGCGGGTCAGGTTGAAGAATGCCGTTGTCCCTCATCCAGCTCTTCCTGTTTGATAAAAGCAGTGATGGTGCGTTCATCTTCCCGCAGATCGATCATGGCGACGGCTTCCGGCCGCTGGGCCTTGATATAGGGCAGGATCTTCGGTTTGAGGGGCATGGTGGGCTCGGTCGAGAGCACCAGCGCAATGCTCTCGTCGGAAAGTTTCACCAGTGAACCCGGCGGATAGACCCCCAGCACCTTGACCAGCAACTGACCAGATTCTGGTCGAACTTCTTCTGGGATAACTTGTAGAGCTGGCTGATGGCCTGACTCGGCGCGGCCGGGTTACCGCTGTTGCGGGGATGGAGCAGCTCGTCGTAGAAGTCGACCAGCCCGATGAGGCGCGCCAGCGGCGGGATCTCCCCGCCCTTGATCCCGAGCGGATAACCGCTGCCGTCGAGCCGCTCGTGGTGCAGATGGGCGACCTGACGGATTTTCGGTTCAAAGGCGTTGAGCTGGGTCAGCATCTCCAGCCCGTACTGGGGATGCATATTGAGGAAGTTCTGCTCGGCCTTGCTGAGATCCCCCGTTTTTGGGTGATCTGGCTCGGGATTTTCAGTTCGCCGATGTCGTGGATAAGTCCCGCAAGTCCCGTCTCCTCAATCTCGATGGGGTTCATGCCGAGTTCGCGTGCCATCAGCATGGCGATAAAGGCGACGTTGAGGCTGTGTTGCAGCAGGATATCGGTGTGCTGGCTGCGGATAAGGTGCAGGCCCAGAGAGGCCCTTCATGCTCGGCGAGACGGGTGGCGACTGTGCGCACCATCTGGGCGGTGTTGGCCAGCCCCTCGTCGGGCTTGAGATTGAGGGCGCCGAGGGCGTCGCGAAGATCTGACAGGGATTGGCCGAATGCCTTGTCGGCGGTGCGAAGGGAGCGGCGAAAGGCCTTTTCGTCGAACGCGGGTTCAGTCGGGAGGGCGGAGGCATCTTGCGTCGCCCCGAGATCGGGTGAAGGTGCCGGCTCGGCCCGCAGCAGGGGCTCGACGGGCAGATCGCTCTTGTCGGGATCCACCATCAGCAGGGTGAGTTCGAGGTGGCGGAGAATGTCGAGCTGTTGCTGATCGCGGATCTTGAAGGCGTTGAACATGAAAGGGTGGCTGGTCCATCCCGTGGGGAGATGGATGTAGTGGCCGACTCTCAATTGTTCGATGGAGGCCTGGATCAGCGCCATAGACTCACTCTTCTGTCGAATTTGCCTATCAACAAGCTAGCAAAATTAAACAGATAGACAAACAAAAAAGCCCGCGCATGTGCGCGGGCTCTTGTCATCCTGGCCGGTTATCAGGCTTTGGATTTTTTCTTGCTGTCTACCTTGGCGTCGACTTTGGCCTCAACCTTGGTCGCTACCTGAGCTTCCTCGGTGAAGGGGCGGCCGTAGTAGGTGTCCATCAGTATGGCTTTGAGCTCGGTGATCAGCGGGTAGCGCGGGTTGGCGCCGGTGCACTGGTCATCGAAGGCTTCCAGGGCCAGCTGGTCAACCTTGGCCAGGAAGTCGGTCTCGTTCACGCCGGCTTCACGGATGGAGGCCGGGATGCCCAGAGTCGCTTTCAGCTCGTCCAGCCAGGTCAGCAGCTTCTCGATCTTGGCCGCGGTGCGGTCACCGGCGGCAGTCAGACCCAGGTGGTCGGCCACTTCGGCGTAGCGACGACGAGCCTGCGGACGGTCGTACTGGGAGAACGCGGTCTGCTTGGTCGGGTTGTCGTTCGCGTTGTAGCGGATGACGTTGCTGATCAGCAGGGCGTTGGCCAGGCCGTGCGGGATGTGGAACTCGGCACCCAGCTTGTGGGCCATGGAGTGGCACACACCCAGGAAGGCGTTGGCGAACGCGATACCGGCGATGGTGGCGGCGTTGTGCACCTTCTCACGGGCAACCGGGTCGTTGGCACCGTTCTGGTAGCTGGACGGCAGATACTCTTTGAGCAGTTTCAGGGCTTGCAGCGCCTGACCGTCGGAGTATTCGTTGGCCAGCACGGAGACATAGGCTTCCATGGCGTGGGTTACGGCATCGATACCACCGAAGGCACACAGGGACTTGGGCATACCCATGACCAGGTTGGCATCGACGATGGCCATGTTCGGGGTCAGCTCGTAGTCGGCCAGCGGGTACTTCATGCCGGTGGCGTCGTCGGTCACGACCGCGAACGGAGTCACTTCAGAACCTGTACCGGAAGTGGTGGTGATGCAGACCAGTTCTGCCTTCACGCCCATTTTCGGGAACTTGTAGATACGCTTGCGGATGTCCATGAAGCGCATGGCCAGATCTTCGAACGCTGTGTCCGGGTGCTCGTACATGACCCACATGATCTTGGCGGCATCCATGGGTGAACCACCGCCCAGGGCGACGATCACGTCCGGCTTGAAGGAGTTCGCCATCTCGGCGCCCTTGCGTACCACGGACAGGGTGGGGTCGGCTTCCACTTCGTAGAAGATTTCCACTTCCATGTTCAGCTTCTTGAGCAGACGAACCACTTCATCGGCATAGCCGTTGTTGAACAGGAAACGGTCGGTGACCACCATGGCGCGCTTCTTGCCTTCCAGGTCGCCCAGGGCGATCGGCAGGGAACCACGACGGAAATAGATGGATTTCGGAAGTTTGTGCCACAGCATATTTTCTGCCCGTTTTGCGACTGTCTTCTTGTTGATCAGGTGCTTGGGACCGACGTTCTCGGAGATGGAGTTACCACTCCAGGAGCCGCAACCCAGGGTCAGGGACGGGGCGAGAGCGAAGTTGTACAGGTCACCGATACCGCCCTGGGTGGAGGGGGTGTTGATCAGGATACGAGCAGTCTTCATCTTGTCGCCGAAGTACTTGATGCGGTCGGCGTTGCGATCCTGGTCGGTGTAGAGGCCGGAGGTGTGGCCGATACCACCGATGTTGACCATGTCGCAGGCCATTTCGACGGCTTCTTCGAAGTTCTTGGCGCGGAACATACCCAAGGTCGGGGAGAGTTTCTCGTGAGCGAACTCGTCCTCTGCACAAAGCTCCAGACCTTCACCGATCAGGATCTTGGTGGTGGCAGGCACTGTCACACCGGCCATGGCGGCGATCTTGGTGGCGGGCTGGCCCACGATGTCGGCGTTCAGGGCGCCGTTGATCAGCAGCACTTTACGCACCTTGTCGGCTTCGTCCTTGGAGAGGATGTAGCCGGCGTGAGTAGCGAAACGCTCCTTGACCTGGTTGTAGATGGAGTCAACCACGATGACGGCTTGCTCGGACGCACAGACCACGCCGTTGTCGAAGGTCTTGGACATCAGGATGGAGGCGACGGCGCGCTTCACATCGGCAGTCTCGTCGATGACGATGGGCACGTTGCCGGCACCCACGCCGATGGCGGGCTTGCCTGAGGAGTAGGCGGCTTTCACCATGCCCGGGCCACCGGTGGCCAGGATCAGGTTGATGTCATCGTGCTTCATCAGCGCGTTGGAGAGTTCGACTGACGGTTGGTCGATCCAGCCGATGATGTTCTTCGGGGCACCGGCGGCGATGGCTGCATCCAGTACCAGCTTGGCAGCGGTATTGGTGGAGTTCTTGGCGCGGGGGTGCGGGGAGAAGATGATGGCGTTGCGGGTCTTCAGGGAGATGAGGGCCTTGAAGATAGCAGTGGAAGTCGGGTTGGTGGTCGGCACTATGCCGCAGATGATGCCTACCGGCTCGGCGATGGTGATGGTGCCCATCTCGTCGTCCTGGCTCAGGATGCCGCAGGTCTTCTCGTCTTTGTAAGCGTTATAGATGTATTCGGAGGCGAAGTGGTTTTTGATGACCTTGTCTTCGATGATGCCCATGCCGGACTCAGCCACTGCCATCTGGGCCAGAGGGATACGGGCGTTGCTGGCGGCCAGTGCGGCGGCGCGGAAGATCTTGTCTACCTGCTCTTGCGAGAAGCTGGCGAATTCACGCTGGGCTTCTTTGACGCGGGCAACCAGTGCATCCAGTTCAGCCAAATTGGTTACTGCCATGTTTATCTCCTGATGATTTGAAAACTGTTTAGTAAGACCTTGGCAATGCCCGGCAATTATAGCCGCCCTGTCAAGGAGAGAATCACCATAACGGGGTATTTACATGCCTTACTAAATTGTTTTCTGGCTCGATTATAGAGCCGGGATGTGTCAGAAAAGATTGATCTGGATCATATGTAACAAAAGAACAAAAGAAATTTTGTTTCACCATCCCGACCGGCCAGATGTTACGCATTTGTAGAGTAGAGCGCCGGGGGGATGAACACGAGGTGAACAGCCATTTTTTCGCCTGGTGTCAAACCCTTGCCTCATATCCTCCCCTATTTCGCCGCTGGCAGGGGGGGCGCTGAGGCCCTGCCTGGCGGCGGCCCTTGAAAGCCTCTCGCCCCGAAGAGAGGCAGGCGTTTCATTTCTGTTGGAAAAAATGGTGGTTGTTTTCATCCAGTGCAGGGCCTTTGCGCCGGACTTTGGATGGCTGTTCGGCAAACACCATAACGACGCCTTTGTGGGGGCACTGCTTGCGCCATGGTTGTCCCGGGCACATCAGGATGAAGATTGGGCGCCAGCCAGGGGCGAGCCGTGGGGATGAATAGGGGTTATCCCCTGGGGGCCTCCGGATCAATCCATGAAAATGACGCTTTATTGAAGGGAAATAGGGTGATGGCTGGGCGTTTCGACATAAAACGCCACCATACTTTGCTGGCGTGTTAAATGGTCTCCATAACGGTTAACAACTCGATATGTTGATTTTTGTCGATTCATTAGAGGAACTAACTGAAAAGCCCCGGAAAGGGTGAGATTATTTGATTGGAGAAGGGAAATATCATGGTGTAAATTTACGCGCAGTTTGACGGGGATGGCCCTCGGTGGCCCGAATTGGTTCTGGATGGCGCTTATGGCAGCAATTGACTTCTCTTTATACCTGAAATTTTTCGTCGGCCTGTTTGCGATCATCAACCCGCTGGGTCTGTTACCGGTCTTTGTGAGCCTGACGGGCCACATGCAACCGGATGAGCGCAGGAAGACCAACACCACGGCCCACATTGCCGTGATGATTATCCTCATGGTCTCCATGACCATGGGGCAGCTGATCCTCGACGGTTTCGGCATCTCGCTGGCGTCGTTCCGCATTGCCGGCGGCTCGCTCATCACCCTGATCGCCTGGTCCATGTTGCAGGGCAAGCTGGGGGAGGTGAAGCACAACAAGCAGGAGAAGGGTGAACTGGCCGCTCGCGAATCCATCGCCGTGGTGCCGCTGGCACTGCCCCTGATGGCAGGCCCCGGGGCCATCTCATCCTCCATCGTCTATGCCAGCCAGAAGACCCTGACCGAGCTGATGGGCATGTTCGTGGTGGTGATGGCCTTTGCCTACTGCTCCTGGCTCATCTTCCGTGCCGCCCCTCTGCTGTTCAAGCTGATGGGCAATACCGGCATCAACGTGGTGACCCGTATCATGGGTCTCATCATGATGTCCCTCGGTATAGAGATCATGGTGGCAGGGATCAAGGGAGTCTTTCCCGGATTGATGTGATTCAGGTCTGTTTTGTCGGAGCCGGTCCTCGTGACCGGCTTTTTATTGTTTCTTTTTTGTTAGTCATTTCCTAGAATCGAGCGGCTTTGTATGAAAAACACCCATTGCGCGATATTTAAATGCTGAATAAATGGTTTAAAGCTGTTTTTTTGACCGCCAAAGCCGTCCCTACCTGATGATATCTATTGCATTATCAGAATTGTCAGGGAATTATGCGGGCAGCGGGATTTTTATCTCGTGAATGGACAAATGCATGGAACGTTCTTGTTGGAGTATGGAAATGACTCATAGAAAAACAATTATTAATACCCTTTTATTGACCGCACTCTTTGGTGGCGCCACCCTGGCCCACGCCGCCGACGTCCCCGCCGGCACCAAGCTCGCCCCCGAGCAGACCCTGGTGAAAGGCAATGGCTCCGAGCCAGCCACCCTGGATCCGCACAAGACCGAAGGAACGGTTGAATCCAATATTCTGCGCGACCTGTTCGAGGGTCTCGTCAGCTCCGGCCCCAAGGGTGAGACCCTGCCCGGCGTCGCCGAGTCCTGGGAAACCAAGGACAACAAACACTTCGTGTTCCACCTGCGCAAAGATGCCAAGTGGTCCAATGGCGAGCCGGTGACCGCCCATGATTTCGTCTTCGCCTTCCAGCGTGCAGTAGATCCCAAGACTGGCTCTCCCTATGCCTGGTACATGGAACTGCCGACCATAGTCAACGCCAGTGCCATCATCGCGGGCAAGAAGCCTGCCGACACTCTGGGCGTGAAGGCCAGCGACGACTACACCTTCGAAGTCCAGCTGGAAAAAGCCATCCCCTATTTCGTCAGCATGCTGTCCCACACCACCACCTACCCGGTCCCCAAGGCGGTGATCGAGAAGTTTGGTGACAAGTGGACCCAGCCGGCCAACATGGTCTCCAACGGCGCTTACAAACTGAAGGGCTGGGTCGTCAACGAGCGCGTCGATGTCGAGCGCAACCCCAATTACTGGAACAACGCCAAGACAGTGGTCGAGAAGGTCACCTACCTGCCCATCCAGTCCACCAACGCCGAGCTGAACCGCTACCTGGCCGGGGAACTGGATATCACCTACAACATGCCCATCGAGCGCTTCAAGCAGATGAAGAAGGAGCACCCGAGCGAGGTGCAGGTGAGCGGCTATGTGGGCACCTACTACTACACCTTCAACACCAAGCGCAAACCCTATGATGATGTGCGGGTGCGTACCGCGCTCACCTATGCCATCGATCGCAACGTGATCGCCGACAAGGTGATGGGCAAGGGCGAGACCCCGGGCTATGCCCTGGTGCCCGACTTCGTGGACGGCTTCAAGCCGGTGGCCCCTGCCTGGTCCAAGCTGACCCAGGCCGAGCGCGACGCCAAGGCGAAAGAGCTGCTGACCGAGGCCGGTTACGGCCCAGGCAACCCGCTCAAGTTCGAGCTGCTCTACAACACAGACGACAACCACAAGAAGGTGGCCGTGGCCGTCGCCTCCATGTGGAAGAAGCTGGGGGTGCAGGTGAGCCTGGTGAACCAGGAGTGGAAAACCTACCTGGAAACCCTCAAACAGGGTCAGTTTGATGTGGCTCGTCGTGGCTGGATTGCGGACTACAACGAAGCCTCCTCCATGCTGGATCTGATGCAGACCACTCACGGCAACAACGACGGCAAGTACTCCAATGCCGCCTTTGACAAGCTGATGAGCGAGTCGCGCAATCAGGTGGATGCGGATGCGCGCAACAAGCTCTATGTCCAGGCCGAAGAGATCCTGGCCAAGGACATGCCGATCGCCCCCATCTATCAGTACGTGACCTCGCGCATGGTCAAGCCCTATGTGGGCGGTTACCCGGCCAACCCGCTGGATAACCTCTACAGCAAAGACATGTACATCATTGCTCACTGAGTAAAGCAACAAGTCGCATAACAAGCAGGCCCGCCAGACGGCGGGCCTTAGTATTAAAACCGCGACCCTTTGGAAGCAGTACAGGACAGGAAATGTCTATGTTGAAATTCATCCTTAAACGTCTACTGGAAGCGATCCCGACTCTGCTGGTCTTGATCACAGTCTCCTTCTTCATGATGCGTTTCGCACCGGGTAACCCCTTTACCAGCGAACGCGCCCTGCCGCCGGAAGTGCTTGCCAATATCGAGGCCAAGTACGGCCTGGACAAGCCCATAGGCGTGCAATACCTCACCTATCTGGGCAACCTGGTCCAGGGAGATCTGGGGCCCTCTTTCAAGTACAAGGACTTCACCGTCAATGATCTGGTGAGCCAGGCGCTGCCTGTTTCCGCCAAGATAGGGAGCGCGGCTTTCGTCCTTGCCGTCTTGCTGGGAGTCACCTTCGGCACCATTGCGGCCTTGAAACAGAACACCTTCATCGATTATCTGCTGATGTCGTCGGCCATGGCCGGGGTGGTGATACCCGGCTTCGTGCTGGCGCCCTTGCTGGTGCTCTTCTTCAGTATCTACCTGGGCTGGTTCCCGGCGGGAGGCTGGCAGGGGGGCGGGGTGCAGTTCATGGTGCTGCCGGTGTTCGGCATGATGATGTACTACATCTCCGCCATCTCCCGCATCATGCGTGGCAGCATGATTGAGACCATGAACTCCAACTTCATCCGTACCGCCCGCGCCAAGGGGCTGCCGCTGCGCCATATCATCCTGAGGCACGCGCTGCGTCCGGCCATGCTGCCTGTGGTCTCCTATCTGGGCCCGGCCTTTGTGGGCATCATCACCGGCTCAGTGGTGATCGAGACCATCTTCGGTCTGCCGGGGATTGGCCAGCTGTTCGTCAACGGTGCCCTCAACCGTGATTACTCCATGGTACTCGGCCTGACCATTTTGGTCGGGGCGCTGACCATCACCTTTAACGCCGTGGTCGATATTCTCTATGCCGTCATCGATCCCAAGATCCGTTACTAAGCCGGGAGTACATCATGGTAGTCACAACTGAAAAGCGCGAAGCCGTCGAGGCGTTCGCCCAGCAAGTGGAAGTGGTGGAAGGACGCTCCCTGTGGAAGGATGCCCGTCGCCGTTTCCTGCGCAACAAGGCGGCCCTGACCAGCCTCATCATCCTGACCATCATAGGTCTGGCGGTGATCGTCGGGCCGCACCTGTCCCAATACACCTTCGACGATCCGGACTGGGGCGCCATGCAGGCCGCCCCTGACATGGAGACGGGTCACTGGTTCGGTACCGACAGCCTGGGGCGCGATCTCTTCGTGCGCACCCTGCTCGGCGGCCGCATCTCGCTCATGGTCGGCATCATGGGGGCCGTGGTGGCCGTCATCATTGGCACCCTGTATGGCGCCGCCTCCGGCTTCATCGGCGGTCGCGTCGACAGCCTGATGATGCGGGTACTGGAGATCCTCAACGCCTTCCCCTTCATGTTCTTCGTCATCATGCTGGTGACCTTCTTCGGTCGCAACCTGGCCCTCATCTTCCTCGCCATAGGCGCGGTGAGCTGGCTCGACATGGCGCGTATCGTGCGAGGCCAGACACTGAGCCTCAAGAGCAAGGAGTTCATCGAGGCGGCCCACGTCTGTGGCGTCTCCAAGTGGAAGATCATCACCCGTCACATAGTCCCCAACGTGCTGGGGATAGTGGCGGTCTACGCCACCCTGCTGGTGCCGGGCATGATCATGTTCGAATCCTTCCTGAGCTTCCTGGGGCTGGGTGTGCAAGAGCCCATGACCAGCTGGGGTGCCCTGCTGGATGAAGGCTCCAAGTCGATGGAAGTGGCCATCTGGCAACTCCTGTTCCCCGCCGGTTTCATGGTGGTGACCCTGTTCTGCTTCAACTTCCTCGGGGATGGTCTGCGTGATGCCCTCGATCCAAAGGATCGGTAAGACGCCAACGGATCGATAAGACGCCAACGGCGCCATAAGACCCATCCGCTGGACGCGCGGCGTCAGCCGGATGGGCAGGAAAGCATCACGAGAGATCGATAAGGAGTTTTGATATGAAGTTACTGGATGTGAAAGATCTGCGGGTCGAGTTCAAGACCCCGGATGGCAATGTGGTGGCGGTCAACGACCTCAACTTCTCCCTCTCTGCCGGCGAGACCCTGGGGATCGTCGGTGAGTCAGGCTCAGGCAAGTCTCAGACTGCCTTTGCCATCATGGGGCTGCTCGCCAAGAACGGCGTCATCACCGGCTCGGCCAAGTTTCAGGGGGACGAGATCCTGAATCTGCCGGAGCACAAGCTCAACAAGATCCGCTCCGAGAAGATCGCCATGATCTTCCAGGACCCCATGACCTCCCTGAACCCTTATATGAAGGTGAAGGATCAGCTGATGGAAGTGCTGATGCTGCACAAGGGAGTGAGCAAGGCGGCGGCGTTCGAGGAATCGGTGCGCATGCTGGACGCGGTGAAGATCCCCGAGTCGCGCAAGCGGATGAACATGTACCCCCACGAGTTCTCCGGTGGCATGCGCCAGCGGGTGATGATCGCCATGGCGCTCTTGTGCCGGCCGCAGCTGCTCATCGCCGACGAGCCGACCACGGCGCTGGACGTGACGGTGCAGGCCCAGATCATGACCCTGATGAACGAGCTCAAGCGGGAGTTCAACACCGCCATCGTCATGATCACCCACGATCTTGGCGTGGTGGCGGGCATCTGTGACAAGGTGCTGGTGATGTATGCCGGTCGCACCATGGAGTACGGCCGGGTCAACGACATCTTCTATCGCCCGAGCCACCCCTATACCGAAGGCTTGCTGCGCGCCATTCCCCGCCTCGATACCGAAGGGGAAGTGCTGCCCACCATACCCGGCAATCCGCCCAACCTGCTGCGTCTGCCCACCGGCTGCCCCTTCCAGGAGCGTTGCCACCGGGTGCACGAGATTTGCGGCCAGCAATCTCCAGTCCTGACCCCCTTCGGCGACGGACGGACAAGGGCCTGCCATTGGGTATCGGATGCCATGATCAAGGGGGTGAACTGATGGGTACTGACAAGAAACTGCTGCTGGAAGTGTCTGACCTCAAGGTTCACTTCAGCATCAAGAGTGACAAGGCCTGGCCTTGGGCCAAGCCCTCCGCCCTGAAGGCGGTGGATGGCGTCACCCTGCGCCTCTACGAGGGGGAGACCCTGGGCGTAGTAGGGGAGTCCGGTTGTGGCAAGTCCACCTTCGCCCGGGCCCTGATTGGTCTGGTGCCGGCCACCGACGGCAAGGTGGTGTGGCTGGGCCAGGATCTGACCAAGCTCGAGCAGGGGGCGCTGCGGGAGAAGCGCAAGGAGATCCAGATGATCTTCCAGGACCCGCTGGCCTCCTTGAACCCGCGCATGACCATCGGCGATATCATCGCCGAGCCTCTTGTCACCTTCTATCCCAATCTCTCCAGGGATCAGGTGAAGGAGAAGGTGCGGGCCATGATGACCAAGGTGGGGCTTTTGCCCAACCTGGTGAACCGCTACCCCCACGAGTTCTCCGGCGGCCAGTGCCAGCGCATCGGCATCGCCCGGGCGCTGATCCTGGAGCCCAAGATGATCATCTGTGACGAGCCCGTCTCGGCGCTGGATGTCTCCATCCAGGCCCAGGTGGTCAACCTGCTCAAGTCCCTGCAAAAGGAGATGGGGCTCTCCCTCATCTTCATCGCCCACGACTTGTCCGTGGTCAAACACATCTCGGATCGGGTGCTGGTGATGTATCTGGGCAACGCGGTGGAGCTCGGGACCCGTCAGGAGATCTTCGCCAACCCCCTGCATCCCTACACCAAGGCGCTGATGTCGGCGGTGCCCATTCCGGATCCGGATCTGGAGCGCAGCAAGGTCATCCAGATCCTGGAGGGGGACCTGCCGTCGCCGATGAATCCGCCGTCCGGCTGCGTGTTCCGTACCCGCTGCCCGGTGGCGGGCCCAGAGTGCGCCAAGACCCGCCCCATGCTGGAGGGGAACTTCGATCACGCGGTCTCCTGTCTCAAGGTGGATCCGCTCTGAGGGCGAGGGTGTGAACGAGCATGCGGGGCGCCCAGGTGGCGCCCCGTTTTATTTCCATCCGCGGTGAAGATGCCCCTTGGCGCCACCTTTGGAGGCTGTTACTATCCGCCGCACAAGGGGAGTAACTTCTCGCCGGTTTGTCGTCATTACGGTGCACCCATATCCTGCAGTGCACCCGGCAGCCGGGCAGTCGATGAAAATTGGCTGTAAGTGAGACCTTGCCGAGAGGCAAGGTGTATCTGCTCCAAACGCAAACCCACGCCTCTCGGTCGTGGGTTTTGTCGTTTTGGGAGAAGTGAATAATGGGTGAATGGTGGATGTGGACCGGTTTCTTCAGCATAGTGCTGGTCCTGTTGTGGATTGACATCCGCTTTGTCGGCGGCGGCAAGGCGCACAAGGTGTCCCTCAAAGAGGCGGGGATCTGGTCCCTGGTCTGGGTCAGCGTGGCCCTGCTGTTCAACCTGGCCATCTGGCTCTGGCTGGATCACAGTGCCGGGCGCGAAATCGCCAACGAGAAGGGGCTGGAGTTCCTCACCGGCTACCTCATCGAGAAGGCGCTGGCGGTGGACAACGTCTTCGTCTGGCTGATGCTGTTTGGCTACTTCGCCATTCCGGCCGAGCTGCAGCGCCGGGTGCTGCTCTACGGGGTACTGGGTGCCATCGTCATGCGCGCCGGCATGGTGTTCGCGGGCAGCTGGCTCATCGAGCAGTTCCACTGGATCCTCTATCTGTTTGGCGCCTTCCTGCTGCTGACCGGGGTCAAGATGCTGTGGGCCGCCGACAAGGAGCCGGATCTCGCCAACAACCCGTTGCTGGGCTGGATGCGCCGCCGCTTCAAGGTGACCGAGACCCTGGAGGGGGAGAAGTTCTTCGTCTGGCGTGACGGTGTGCGCTATGCGACGCCCTTGCTGCTTATTCTGGTGCTGGTGGAGGTGAGCGATCTCATCTTCGCGGTGGACAGCATCCCGGCCATCTTCGCGGTGACCACGGATCCCTTCATAGTGCTGACCTCCAACATCTTCGCCATCATGGGCCTGCGCGCCATGTACTTCCTGCTGGCCGGCGTCGCCGAACGCTTCGCCCTGCTGAAATACGGTCTGGCGCTGATCCTGATGTTCATCGGGGTCAAGATGCTGCTGCTCGACATCTTCAAGATACCGACCGGCATCGCACTGGGCGTGGTCGCGCTGATCCTGCTGGCCTCCATGGGGCTCAGCCTCTGGGTGACCCGCAAGAAAGTGACCGACCAGAAGACGGTGTAAGTAACCACAAGAAGGGCTCCCTCGGGAGCCCTTTTTCATTTCAGATCTGTGCTTAGCGCTTGATCTTCTTGGGGTTGGTGTAGCCCCAGATGGTGTACATGTCCGCCAGCAGGGCGCCGTTGTACTCCTCCAGATCCGCCTGCTTCACCTCGGCCTCACCCTGACGGCCGAACAGCACCACTTCATCACCGGGTTTCACCCCTTTGAGATCGGTCACGTCCACCATGATGGTGTTCATGGAGGTCTTGCCCACCACGGGCGCCTTCTGGCCCTGGATCAGCACATAGGCCTTGTTGCTCAGCGCACGGCGGTAGCCATCGGAGTAACCGAGCGGCAGGTTGGCGAGCAGGGAGTCGCGCTTGAGGGTGAAGGTGCGGTCATAGCCGACGGTGTTGCCCGCCGGGTAGTGGTTCACCGAGGCGACCTGGGTCTTGAACGCCATCACCTTCTTGTATTCGGTGTAGGAGGGGATGGTGTCACCGTAGATGATGCCGCCCGGGCGTACCATGTCAAAGTAGGCTTCCGGCACTTCCAGGGTGGCGAAGGAGTTGGCGGCGTGTATGGTGAGCTTGCTGCGATCCAGTTTGCCCGCGTCGATCAGCCACTGGTAGTCCAGCTTGAACTGGGCCAGCCCCAGCTTGACGTCCTCTTTCTCCTCCACCGGGAAGTGGGTCATGATGCCGACCGGGGTGATCCCCTTGAGCTTGACCATGGCCAGGGCATCTTCCTTGGCGTCCGCCTGGCGCAGGTCGATGCCGTTGCGGCTCATGCCGGCGGAGTTCAGACCTATGTGCACCGGAATGGTGGTATTGTGGCGCTGGGCGATGTCGGCGATCCCCTTGGCGCTCTCCAGGCTGCCGACCAGCTCTTCCAGCTTGTAGGGCAGGGCCTGTTCCACTTCGGCCGGGGTGGCGGCACGGACCCGCATCAGGCGGCCCTCGAAGCCCTTCTCGCGGGCCACGCGGGCCTCTTCATTGCTGGCGATGCCGATGCAGGGAATGCCCGCCTTGACCACGGAGGGGACCAGCAGATCGATGCCGTGACCGTAGGCGTCGGCCTTCATGATGGCGCAGATCTGCGGGCCCTTGTCGCCGAGACGATCCTTGAGGGTCTGGATGTTGTGCTCGAAGGCGGTCAAGTCCACCTCCAGCCAGGCGTTGGCGGCGGTCTGCTCCTGACCGTTGCGGGTGTCGCTGGCCAGGGGCAGATAGGGGGCGGCGACGGCCTGGCCAGCGAGCAACCCGAAGACCAGGGTCGCGAGCAGGGTTTTCTTGTGCATGGGATGGTTCCTTTTTTATTGTTTCGTTGAGGATGGGCCCGTGTCAGATGCGGGCCGCGGCATGGCTGGGTCAGCATGTTGCTATGCTAATGATATGTTTCACTTTTTACCCAGATGCCGACGCTGCGAGTGTATCGCAATGGCGTCATTTGTGGCACTTGTTGCAGGAAGAAAATATGCGTTTTGAGCTGCGTATTCCGCCCTTGTTGCTCTTTGTCCTGCTCGCCCTTGCCATGTGGCTGGGACGGGGGGAGGAGAGGGGGAGCGGGGTTTTGCTGGTGCTGGCCACGGCGTTGCTGCTGGCGGGGGCCGTGCTGGGGGGCGGGGCGCTGCTGTACTTTCGCCGGGAGCGTACCAGCGTCCATCCAATCCGCTTGCAGCAGAGCCGGGTGTTGGTGACCCGGGGGGTCTATCGCATCAGCCGCAACCCCATGTACCTGGGGCTGCTCTGCTGGTTGCTGGCGCTGGCTTGCTATCTCGGGGGCCCCTGGGTCTGGCTGGGGCCGCTGTTGTTGCTGGGCTGGCTCACCCGCTTTCAGATCTTGCCGGAAGAGCGCGCCCTGCGCGCCCGCTTCGGCATCAGCTATGTGCAGTACTGCCGGCGGGTGAGGCGCTGGTGCTGACCGCCAAACGAAAAAAGGCCCGCAGTTGCGGGCCTTTTGCTGGGTGTCCTTGACTCAAGCCTTGGCGAGTTCGCCCTCGGGCTGGGTCTCTCCCAGGCTGTCTTCGGTCTTGGCCACCACGCTGGCGGCGATGGCGTTGCCCAGCACGTTGGTGGCGGAGCGACCCATGTCGAGGAAGTGGTCTATGCCGAGCAGCAGCAGTATGCCGGCCTCCGGGATCTGGAACTGGTTCAGGGTGGCGGCAATCACCACCAGGGAGGCGCGCGGTACCCCGGCCATCCCCTTGGAGGTGACCATCAGCAGCAGCAGCATGGTGATCTGCTGGGCCATGCTGAGCTCTATGCCATAGGCCTGGGCGATGAACATCACCGCGAAGGTGCAGTACATCATGGAGCCGTCCAGGTTGAAGGAGTAGCCCATGGGCAGCACGAAGCTGGCGATGCGCTTGTCACAGCCGAACTTCTCCAGCCTGTCCAGGGTCTTGGGATAGGCGGCCTCGGAGCTGGCGGTGGAGAAGGCGAGCAGTATGGGCTCGCGGATCATGGCCAGCAGGGTCAGGATGCGGCGGCGGATGAAGAGGCTGCCCATGGCGATGAGCAGCAGCCAGAGGCAGGCCAGGGCCAGGTAGAACTGGGCCATGAAGGTGCCATAGGTGGCGAGGATGCCGAGCCCTTCCTTGGCGACCATGGCGGCGATGGCACCGAACACCGCGAAGGGGGCGAAGTTCATCACGTAGCCGGTCACCTTCAGCATGATCTCGGCGCTGCTTGCCATCAGCTTGACCACGGGTTTGGCTGCATCCCCCAGGGCGGCGGCGGCCAGCCCGAAGAAGAGGGAGAACACCACTATCTGCAGGATTTCGTTGGTGGCCATGGCCTCGATCACGCTTTTCGGGATGGCGTGGGTCACGAAGTCCTTGAGGGAGATGGCGGTGGCGGCCACCCCTGAGCTGGCGCCGTCATCGGGCAGGGAGAGGGAGAGGCCGACCCCTGGCTGCATCAGGTGCACCATCACCAGCCCCAGGGTCAATGACATCAGGGAGGCCAGCATGAACCAGCCCAGGGTCTTGGCGCCGATGCGGCCCACGGTGCGGGTGTCGCCCATCTTGGCGATGCCGACCACCAGGGTAGTGAACACCAGGGGGGCGATGATCATCTTGATGAGGCGCAGGAAGATGTCGGTCAGTATGGTGATGTCACTGGCAAAGGTGGCGGCCTGGGCCGGGGCAAACAGGCGATAGCCTTGCCCGGTAAAAATGCCAAGCAACATCGCAATGAGGATGGCAACGGTCAATTTGTTCATTTTCATGGGGGGACAGTCTCGATATGTGCAGTGCCTGTGCAGGTGGGTTTGGTGCCACCTAAGTCCGTTTTTGTGATCCGGGCCATGGAATCCTGACAGCCGGTATGCTGGCAGCATGCCTAATCATGGAGGGGAAATCCAGCGACTTATATCAGAACTTTATGTTGCAATTAGTTGTATGTGATGTAGATCTTGTAAATTAATTATATTAATCACTGTTTGTTTTCATCTTTGCCAGATAAATGGCTTCCAGGCTCTGGTCGTCCAATGGGGCTCTCCCGAGGGAGAAGATCAGCAGTGCCGAGGTGCGATGCTCTACCTGCATCTCGTCCATGAAGGTATCGGGTTCGTACTCATCGAAGCCGAACTGGGGGCGGGTCGGGGTGACCCTGACCGCATCCCGCGACAGGGTCAGCGACTGCACTTGCACCCAGGCATACCCCTGCGCCAGCGCCATCTCTCCCGCTCGCTTGAGCACGTACTTGCGGGCCGTCTCCCTGTCCACCAGATCGTTGCCCACAAACTCCAGCTGCCAGCGGGTCTCCCCGAGCTGGGTCTGGGAGAAGCCTGTCTGGCCGTTCCAGAAGGACTTTTCGCTGTCATAGGCGGTGGCGCAGCCGCCGAGCAGCAGCGAGCCGCACAGGGCGAGGACGAACAAGAGGGGGGAAGCTTGGTGACATGGTGCTGGCCCTTGGCTGAGAGGAGGTCACTACAGCACAACGGCGCTCATGAGACAATCGCCTGCCAGGGCGTTGCCGCGGAGAGACAAAAAGAAAAGGCCTTGTCGTTTGACAAGGCCTTTCTCGGGGAATTTGGTCGGTGTGAGAGGATTCGAACCTCCGACCCTCTACACCCCATGCAGATGCGCTACCTGGCTGCGCTACACACCGACGGAGTCAGCTCGGCTGACGGGGAGGGAGTTTATGGAGATGCCCCGATCCTGTCAACAGGGGAAATCCCGTGCCGAGATCGTTTGCCTGCTTTGCGAGCAACTTCGGATCAAAGTGCGACCAGTCGCGCATTTTGTCAGCACCCCACCGCCGTCTTGCATGAAAAACGGCCGCCCTGGTGGGCGGCCGTTTGGCGTGACGCTTTCAAGCAGAGATCAGCGGTTGAAGGTGAGCCGCTTGCCCAATACCTGGTCGGTGACCTGACCGTTCTGCCAGGCGATCTGGCCGTTGACCAGCGTCATCTCAATGGTGCTCTGGAAGCGGTAGCCATTGAAGGGCGACCAGCCGCACAGATAGAGCAGGTTGCTGTCGTTGACCACATAGGGTTTGCCGAGGTCCAGCAGCACTAGGTCTGCGAAATAACCCTCGCGGATGTAGCCGCGATCCTGCACCTGGAAGCGCTCGGCTACCGCGTGGGAGGTCTTCTTGACGATAGTCTCCAGCGAGAAGACGCCGTTGTGGTAGAGCTCCAGCAGCGCCTGCAGGGAGTGCTGCACCAGGGGCACGCCGGACGGCGCCTTGAAGTAGCTGTTCTGCTTCTCTTCCCAGGTGTGGGGGGCGTGGTCGGTGGCGATGATGTCGAGCACGTCGTTGCGCACCGCATCCAACAGGGCGTGCTGGTCGGCGGCGCTCTTCACCGCCGGGTTGCACTTGATCTGGCTGCCCAGGGTGTCGTAGTCCGCCTCGTTGAAGAACAGATGATGGACGCACACCTCGGCGGTGATGTTCTTGTCCTTGAGATCCTTCAGATCCGGGGTGGCGGTGAAGAGCGACAGCTCCTTGGCGGTGGTCAGGTGCAGCACGTGCAGCTTGGCACCGTACTGCTTCGCCAGCCCCACCGCCATGCTGGAGGATTTGTAGCAGGCGTCGGCGCTGCGGATGCGGCCGTGCTCGCGCATGGGCACATCCTCGCCCCACTTGGCGCGGGCCTCGTCTTCCAGCACCTTGATGGAGGGGGTGTCCTCGCAGTGGGTGACTATCATCACCGGGCTCTCGCGGAAGATGGCCGCCAGTGTCTCCTGGTTGTCCACCAGCATGTTGCCGGTGGAGGCTCCCATGAAGATCTTGATGCCGCAGGACTGCTTGGGATCCAGCTTCTTGATCTCTTCCAGGTTGTCGTTGGTGGCACCCAGGTAGAAGCTGTAGTTGGCGGCGGCGGAGTTGGCGGCTATCTGGTATTTGGCTTCGAGGGCGTCGATGGTGGTGGTCTGGGGATTGACGTTGGGCATTTCCATGAAACTGGTGGTGCCACCGGCGACGGCGGCCCGGGATTCACTGGCGATGGTCCCCTTGTGGGTCAGGCCAGGTTCCCGGAAATGGACCTGATCATCGATCATCCCGGGGATGAGGTGACGGCCTGCGGCATCGATCACCACGGCATCGGGGGCGCTGATGTCCGGGGCGATGCGGGCGATCCGCTCACCCTCGATCAAGACGTCGGAAGCATAGATGCGGCCTTCGTTGACCAGGGTGGCATTCTTGATAAGCAATTTGTTCATGGGGGGTTCCAGTTCCTTTGCCGATAATCCGGGGTCATAATATCGCAAACTGCACTTTCTCTGTAGCAAGGCCTGAGTGATGAAGTTATTTGTTAGAGATTTGACTGTGATCGATTCCAGCTATCTGTGCGAGCGTCGCGGCATGGTGGGGGAGAGCTGGCTGGTGGACATCGAGATGAGCGGCGAGCTCAACGAGATGAGCATGCTGCTGGACTTTGGTCGGGTGAAGAAGCTTATCAAGTCGATCATCGATGAAGAGGTGGATCACAAGCTGCTGGTACCGACCGAGAGCGCCCTGGTGCACATCCACCCCCTGGACGACGACGAGTGCACCGTGGATCTGCTGCGCCCGGGTCGCTCCATTCACCTGCGCTGCCCGGCCCAGGCGTTTGCCTTCATTCCCGCCCCCCAGGTGGACAAGGAGTCGGTGACCCGCTATCTGCTGGCGGTGCTGGCCAAGCGCTTGCCTGGCAACATCAAGGATCTCTCCCTGACCCTGCGTCAGGAGCAGATCGAGGGTGCCTTCTACCACTACAGCCATGGTTTGAAGAAGCACGACGGCAACTGCCAGCGCATCGCCCACGGCCATCGCTCTCCGGTCGAGATAGAGGTGGACGGGGCGCGCAACGAAGAGCTGGAGCTGAACTGGGCCGAGCGCTGGGCCGACATCTATCTCGGCACCCTGGAGGACAAGGTGGTCCTCTCCGAGCTGGAATTAAGCGATCTGGCCAAGGCCGAGCTGGGAGAGCATCACCTGGGCTTCAAGTACACAGCGCCCCAGGGGCTGTTCCAGCTCGCCATGCCGGCCGCCGAGGTCGAGATGATAGACACCGACACCACCATAGAGCTGCTGGCCCACTATATCGCCCGCGAAGTGAAGAAGCAGGTGGGGGACAAGTTCGTCAAGATTGTCGCCTATGAAGGGGTCGGCAAGGGCGCCATCGCCTACG
This sequence comes from Aeromonas ichthyocola, assembly GCF_046087985.1. NCBI lineage: Bacteria > Pseudomonadati > Pseudomonadota > Gammaproteobacteria > Aeromonadales > Aeromonadaceae > Aeromonas > Aeromonas ichthyocola. The sequence continues at coordinate 306,635 of NZ_JBJSWH010000001.1, read as the reverse complement.
CCTGATCTCCTTGCAAGCCGCAATAAAAACGAGGCCCCGCATCTGCGGGGCCTCGTCGTTTCAGGGCAATGGAAAAACAGACGGCCTCATCAGGCGCTGAGCCGGAAGCGCTGTACCAGCCCCTCCTGCTGCTCGGCCAGGCTGTCGAGCTGCTGGCTGGTCTCGGCGACCCGCTCTATGCCCTGATAGTTGAGATCCGAGATGTCCGAGATGCGGTTGAGGTTGGTGGCGATGTCGGCGCTGGTGGCCTGCTGCTGCTCGGCGGCGGAGGCTATCTGGCTCGACATGTCGCTGATGAGCACCACTATGCCCTGCACCTCCTCCATGGCGTTGTTCGCCTGGGAGCTCTGATCCACGCAGCTGTCCATCTCGCGGGAGCACTCCTGCATCACGTTGACCGCCCGGGCGACCCCCTGCTGCAGGTTCTCTATCATGGTCTGGATCTCGCTGGTGGACTGGGCGGTGCGACCGGCCAGGTTGCGCACCTCGTCCGCCACCACCGCAAAGCCACGGCCCTGCTCGCCGGCCCGGGCCGCCTCGATGGCGGCGTTGAGGGCCAGCAGGTTGGTCTGCTCGGCGATGCCGCGGATGACGTCGAGGATATTGCCAATCTGGCCGCTCATGGCGCTCACATCACCGATCACCTTGCCGGTCTGCTGCAGCTTGCCCGCCAGCTGATGGGTGGTGGTGATGTTGCCTGCCATCACCTTGCGGCCCATCTCGGAGGCCTTCTCCACGTCCTGCACCCGCTCCAGGGTCTGGTTGGCGGCCTGGGCCACCTCCCGCACCGAGGCTTCCATCTGGGTCATGGCGGCGGCGACCGAGGCGGTCTCCTGACGCTGCTTCTCCAGATCCGCCCGCACCGATTCTGTTGTGTGGCGGTTGTCGTGGGCGGCGCTGTTGAGCTGGGTTGAGGCCTGGGAGAGCTGCCTGAGCACGTCTCCCATCTGCTGGATCAGCAGGTTGATCTGGCTGCCGAGCTGGCCGAACTCGTTCTGGCTCTTGAAGCCGACCCGCTGGGTCATGTCACCCTGGGTCACCTCGGTCAGTACACGCAGCAGCTCTTTCAGGGGGCGGCGTATGGCCTTGCCGAGGGTGAAGGCCACCAGTATGGCGACGAAGATGGCGATGGCGATGCTGATCCCCTGGGTCAGGGTGCTCTGGGTCTGCACCCGATCGGAGGCCTTGATGCTGGCGTTCATCAGCTGCTGGCTCTGGGTGGTGATCCCCTCCAGCTTGTTCTGGATGCTGACGATGAGCTGGCTCGCCTGCTTGCTCTGCTCGCGCATGGTCTGCTGCTGCTTCATCAGCGCCAGGTATTGGGAGAGCACCCCTTCATTGGCGGTGGTGTCGCGCACGAAGCCATGGACGTAGTGGCCCATGTTGTTGTCGAACTCCTTGAGCTCCCCCTGGAGATCCTTGATGGTGCTGTTGAAGCCCTCGATCTGCATCTTGTTGCGCTTGAGCGCCGCTTCGATGGGGGCGGGGATGCTCTGGTTGAGGGCATCCATGGTGGAGAGCTCGATGGCGGAGAGCTTGGTGGTCAGGGTCTCGGAGAGCATCTTGATGAAGCTGTCGTCGACGGTGACCATCATGTCGCCGAGGTTCTTCTTGAACTGGGGCAGGCTGACCTGGAACTGGCCCTTGGCCTGGTTGACCTTGTGCAGCCGGGTGAGCAGGGCCTCGTGCTCGGTGGGCAGGGTCTGGGTCAGCTGCAGGTAGTCAGCCACCAGCTTGCCGAGGGCCGTCATCTCCCCCTGCAATTCGGGGTGCGTCGCCACCTGCTGCCTGAGGGTCGTCAGCATCTTGTCGACCTGACCCTTGGCCTGCTGCAGCTCGGCCACTTCCGCCGGCAGTTGCTTGGGATCCTGCTCGGTCAGCACGTCGGTGAGCCACTTGTTGGCGCTGAGCAGGCTTATCTGGGTCTGGCTGCTGGCGATCACCAGCGGCATGGACTCTTGTGTTACCTGATCCAGGGCATCGTTGAGTTCGCTCTGGCCGCGAAAGGTCAGTACCGCGCTGGCGACCATGACGGCGACCAGGATGGCAAAGCCCAGATAGACTCTCTGTAAGATCGAGAGGTCTGACATTGTTTGTTTCATTATTGTCCCGCTGTCTATGCAAAAGTCCCTTGCCTGAGTACCCCGTCCCTTTGGTACCCTGCATGCCCCCACGGGGAATGCCGCTGGGGTACTCGGGACGTCATCCTCACTATCGGTATTCTTCACAATAACTGAAGTGATTGGGACAACGGCTGTGTCAAATGTCGGCTTGTGTCACACTTGGCGGGCTGTGGCGACATTTTTGGGAGTCGCTTGAGTTTTGCATTGAATTTTCTTTTTCATATAAAGGAGTTACCCATGGCGCAAGAAACCATTTTCAGCAAAATCATCCGCAAGGAGATCCCCGCCGACATCCTTTATCAAGACGATCTGGTGACCGCCTTCCGCGACATCCAGCCCAAGGCCAAGACCCACATACTGATAGTGCCCAATGTGCTGATCCCCACGGTCAACGACGTGGAAGCGGATCACGAGCTGGCGCTCGGCCGCATGTTCACCGTGGCCCGCAAGCTAGCAAAGGAAGCCGGGATCGCCGAGGACGGCTATCGCCTCATCATGAACTGCAATCACCACGGCGGGCAGGAGGTCTACCACATCCACCTGCACCTGGTGGGTGGCCAGCCGCTGGGACCCCTGCTCAGCCTGTGATGCGTCCCGCCTCATTGACCGGCCTGCTGTTGGCCGGTCTGCTGCTGGGAGGCTGCGCCTCCCGCTGGCAAGATCTCTTCGTCTCCTATTCCGATCAGATGGTGCCACTGCGCAACCAGCTGCTGCTGGGTCATGCCGCCGAGGCGCTGCCGAAGGTGCGGGAATCGACCCCGGGGGACGACACCTATGTGCTGGATCAGCTTGAGAAAGGGCGCATCGCCTGGCTGGCGGGTCAGGATGCGATCAGCAAGCAGGGCTTTGCCGCCGCCGACAGCCGGCTCGCCTGGGAAGAGAACCAGGCCCGGTACCGCCTGAGCCAGGGGCTGGCCCAGGCGGGCAGCCTGCTCACCAATGATCAGACCATGGCCTACCGGACGCCGGACTACGAGCGCACCATGCTGCACCACTATCTGGCGCTGAACTACCTGCAACGGGGGGATGCCGAAGGGGCCCTGGTGGAGGTGCGCCGCGCCAATCAGGTGCAGGAGCGGGCGCTCAAGGCGCGGGCCGACGAGGTGCGCAAGGCGAAGGAAAAGAGCGAAGAATCAGAAACAGATGGGGAGATGCGCCAGCTGATGTCGCGCGGGGCACCCGAGCTCGATCGCCTGATAGGCCAGGTGAAAAACGGTTTCCAGAACGCCTACACCTTCTATTTCTCCGGCGTGCTCTATGAGGCGGCCGGGGATCTCAACGACGCCTGGGTGGACTATCAGCGGGGCTACCAGATAGCGCCGGACAACCAGAGCCTGCAGGATGCCCTGCTGCGCCTGGCCCGGCTTCGCGGCTCCGCGGACGAGCTCAAGGAGACCGAGAAAAAGGTGGGTCGCAAGGCGCCTCCACCGGCCAAGGATCGGGGCCAGCTGGTGGTGCTGTTTGAAGATGGCCTGATCCCGGCGCGGCGGGAGATCTTCCTGCCGCTGCCCATCTCCACCTCCAGCGGCGATTTTCGTACCTTTACCGTGGCGGTACCCTATTACGACAACAGGGCCAGCGACACAGGCCCGCTGATGGTGTCGGTGGGCAAGCAGGCCGGGCGGACCAGCTCGCTGGTACGACTCGAATCGCTGGCGGCCAAGGATCTGCAGGAGCGGCTGCCGGGCATGCTGACCCGTCAGGCCCTGCGGCTGGTGGCCAAGGAACAGCTGCGTCGCAGCGCCGCCAAGGAGGGGGGCGATGTGGGCAATATCCTGGTGGGCATCTTCAATACCCTCTCGGAGCGGGCCGATACCCGCAGCTGGCTGACCCTGCCCGCCGAGGCATCGAGCTGGCAGGGAATGGTCCCGGCCGGGGAGGTGCAACTCCAGCTGGGGGCGGGCAGCGCCATGCGCACACTCCCCCTCACAGTGCACGCCGGGCGCACCACGCTAGTCTGGGTGCAGCGCCTCGGCGCGGGCCTGAGCACCCGGGTGATGCCCCTATGAGTGCCCCTTTGGGCAAGGATCACAGACTGACCGGTTCGGCCCCTCGGCCACCGGCAAGGAGAACAAGATGAAAGCACATGGCTTGGCCCTCGGGCTGGTACTGCTGCTGGCGGGGTGCGCCACCAATACGTCCGGCGTGGCGCTCTATGGCGCGGCCGGGGCGGCTGCGGTGGCGGAGCAGCACCAGAACGTCAACGTCACCCTGACCGAACTCAGCCGCCGTCAGCAAAACGGCCTGCTGCAGGTCAACGTGGCCGCCGCCAGCACCCAGCGCGGCGACAACAAGTTGCAATACCTGTTCTATTGGTATGATGACGCCGGGCAGGAGGTGGCCAGCGATGGCCGCGGCTGGACCCCCATCAAGCTGCACGGCTACCAGACCCGCACCCTGTCCGCCCTGGCGCCGAGTCCGGCCGCCCGGGGCTACCGGATTTACGTACGCGAAGTGATTGAGGAATCGAACTGATGAGAATGAACCATGCCCTGCTGATATTGACCTCGGCCCTGCTGCTCGGCGGCTGCTCCAGCACCACAGTCAGCTATGGCGATCCCACCGAGACAGAGACGGTGACGGTGGATTACGGCTCCTCCGACTTGCAGGCCATCGCCGACAAGATGGCGGACTCCATGCTGGCCTCACCGGTCACAGGCGAGATCACCGCAGGGGGCCGTCCCGTGATGTTCATGGACTCCATCCGCAACAAGACCTCGGAGCACATCGACACCGAGGCCATCACGGACACCATCCGCACCAAGCTGCTGCGATCCGGCAAGTTCCGCTTCGTCGACATGAGCAAGGTGAGCGCGGTCAAGCAGCAGCTCGAGTACCAGCAGAGCAGCGGCATGGTGGATCCCGCCTCCATGGTGCGCCTGGGCAAGCAGACCGGCGCCCGCTACATGGTCTATGGCAACCTGGCCAGCATCGTCAAGGACAATGGCAAGGTGAAGGACGTCTACTACCAGATGACCATGAACCTGATGGATCTGGAGAATGGCGAGCTGCTGTGGGCCGATCAGAAAGAGATCCGCAAGCAGGCGAAGACCTCCACCTTTGGCTGGTGAGGCGACCCGGCAGCAGGGGGATCTGGCGGAGCTGAGCCTGTTGGCCAGCCTGCCGGCCCCCTGGCACCAGGGGCGCCTTGAGCCACTGGCGAGCGGCCTGACCAACGGCAACTACCGGCTGCGTCTGCCCTCGGGGCAGAGCGGCTTCCTGCGGCGCGGCCACCCGGATCCGGTCCGGCTCGGCATAGACCGCGCCACCGAGTGGCAGCTCTATCAGGGGGCAGTGGGGCAGGGGCTGGCCTTGCCCTGTCATCACGGCGATCCCGCCAGCGGCCTGATGCTGCTGGCGTGGTGCGACGAGCCGAACTGGGCCGTCTCCCCGCCGCCCCTGGCGACCCAAGCCCCCTTGCTGGCCGAGGTGCTGAGACGGCTGCACCGACTGGCGCTGCCCGCCGTGGTGATGGCGGTGCGGGCTCATGCCGCCGGTTATCGCGGCCGCCTGGCCCGGATCCCTGACTGGCTGCCTGCGCTGGAGCGGGCCCTGCTCGCGAGCCGCGAGCCGGACGACTGCTGGCTCCCTTGCCATCATGATCTCAATCCGGCTAACTTGTTGGGCCACAGGCCCTGGGTCATCGACTGGGAGTATGGCGCCGCCGGTCATCCCGGCTTCGAGCTGGCCAGCATACAACGCACCCATGGCTGGAGCGAAGAGCTGCGGTGCCAGTTGGAGAGCTGCTATCTTGAAGGCAGGGGAGGCGCTCATAAGCTGCTCAATGGCAAGGGATTCCAGGCCGATGCCTTCCTGCCCTGGGTCGATTACATCGGCCTGTTGTGGGCGCTGCTGATGGCGGAGCAACAACCCGGGCCCGACTATCAGGCCCTCATCGACATGAACCGCCAGCGCCTGGAATGAGATAGGCCAGAGGCCAGCGCGACGCTTATTTTCTACGACTTGGAGGCATGCATGGTGACCAGATTCTCATGGCGTCAACCCCGCAGCTGGAGCCTGCTGCTGCTCTGCCTGCTGCTGACCGGCTGCGCGACCCGGGTGATCTACTACTGGCTCGACTCGGCCATCGTCTGGCAACTGGACGACTACTTCTCCCTGGACCGCAGCCAGAAGACCCTGCTGGACAAGGAGGTGAAGGGGCTGATGGCCTGGCATCGCCAACACGAGCTGCCCATCTATGCCCGGGATCTCGATGCCCTGGCGAGGGCAGTGGCCAGCCCCATGACCCCGGCCCAGGTCACCCTGCACCTGGACCGCACCCAGGCCAGCCTGACCCGCACCCTGGAGAACGCCATTCCCCGCACCGTGCGTCTCGCCAGTACCCTGACCGATGCCCAGGTGGCGCGCTTCATGACCGATAGAGTGAAACGCCAGCAGGAGCGCAAGCATGACTTCGCCACCGAGCCCAAGGCGCAGATGCTCAAGGAGTTCAGGGAGAAGATGAGCGAGCGGCTGGTGTTCTGGATTGGCAAGGTGAAGCCGGCCCAGGAGCCGCTGATTGCCCAGTGGGCCGAGTGGCAATACGAGATGATGCCCCCCTGGCTCGAGTTTCAGGAGGCCTGGACCAAGGAGCTGGAGCGGCTGATGAAGCAGCGCCAGGACCCGGACTTTGGCAAGGAGCTGACCCGGTTGCTGCAACAGGGGGACGGCCTGATGGATGGCCGCTTCACCGGTTACACCGACCAGTCACGCCAGCGCACCATACAGTGGCTCAGCGCCCTCAGCCAGTCGATGGATCTCTCCCAGCGCGCCCACCTCTACACCCTGCTCAAGGACTATGCCGAGGACTTCGAGGCCATGACCCGCAGCCGCTGACGACCGCGTTCCGCACCGCAAGGGCGGCAGGCGTCATGGCCCGCCGCCCTTGTCCTTGTGGGGGGGCTATGGTAGTTTGCCCTTTCTATTATTCGGGAATTAACTTTTTGAGCCTGCTGGACAAAGTGAAACTGGCGGCGATGACCCTGCTCATCGCGCTCACTCTGTTGCTCTCTACCGTTTCGGTGGAGGGGCTCAAGGTACCCGCTTCCCAGCACGCCGCCCAGCTGATGGGGGAGGCCGCGGATCCCGCCGACGGCGCCCAGATGAACCACGGCGCCAGCGACAGCGACGACGGTGTCGTCAAGTTCGTCGGCTCCCACCAGAGCCACCTGCTGCGCCTCGAGCACTCCCTGAGCCGGGATCATCAGCCCGGCAGCGTGGTCTACGAGCTGGTCATGAGCTGGGCCCAGCAGGCCATACTGCTGCTGCTGTGCGGTCTGCTGCTCTACGCCGCCCTCTTCTACCCGAGGACGAGCTTTCGCGATCACTTCGCCAGCATCCACCGGCGCCGCCTGCAGCGCCGGCACCTGCAATACCGCTTCTCCCAGAGTTTCCTCGCCTGACCCCGATGGGGTCAGTCTGCCTGCTGTTGCCTCATCTTCTCTCTGTTGCTGTTCACTTTTAGTGAACGGCTAGGCTGTCTTGTTTCATTTTTTTGCACGGTGCGACCCGGCGTCGCCCTTGCCATCGCCTGACAGAGGCCGATTTCATGAGAAAAAAGAGTCATACCATACTGAACCGCATGAGCCCGTGGCAGTACGCCCTGCTGCTGCTGATGCTGGTCACCTTCACCTTCTATTCCCTGCCCACCTTCTTCGGTGAGCAGCCCTCCCTGGGCCTCCATGGCCAGACCCACCTGAGCGGGGCGCAGCAGCGCCTGCTGCAGGAGCACCAGATAGCGCCCCAGAAGCAGATCGAGCAGAAGGAGCGGATCGAGCTGGTGTTCGCCACCCAGGCCGAGCAGCAGCGGGCCAAGCAGTTGCTGGAGCAGCAGGGGGTGGACAGCGCGGCCCTCACCCTGGAGTTTCACTCCAATGCCCCGACCTGGATAAGCCAGCTCGGCGCCGATCCCATCAAGCTCGGGCTGGACTTGCGCGGCGGCTCCCAGCTGCTGATCGGGGTCGATGTGGACTTTGTCATCGACAACCAGACCAAGAACCTGGTGGATACCCTGCGCACCCGCTTCCGTGAGGCCAACCTGCGCGGCGCCAGCGTGATGCGCACCGCCCAGGGGGCCCTGGTCGTCACCCTGCCGGACGTCGACGGGCAGGAGGGCTGGCTCACTATCATCAAGGAGAGCGCCGGCACCCGTCAGGATCAGTGGAAGCTCTCCCGCTCCGGCAATGAGCTCAAGCTGGTGCTGAGCGAATCTGAGCGCACCCTGCTGGTGAACAACGCCGTGACCCAGAACCTGTCGATCCTCAAGAAACGGATCAACGAGCTCGGCATAGTCGAGGCCTCGGTCCAGCGTCAGGGTCAGGACGGCATCCGCATCGAGCTGCCCGGGGTGCACAACCCCAAGCAGGCGAAAGAGGTGATAGGCGCCACCGCGTCCCTGGCCTTCTACGAGGCCAAGGCCGACAGCCGCTTCTTCATGGCGGATCGCAACGGCCAGGCGGTCGGTCTGGCCCGCAAGCCGGTGCTGAGTGGCGAGCACATAGTCGATGCCCGCGCCAACATGGGGGAGATGGGTCAGCCCCAGGTAAACATAGTGCTCGACACCCTGGGTGGCAGCAAGATGAACCAGTTCAGCCGCCAGCACGTGGGCAAACCCATGGCCACCGTCTTCACCGAGTACAAGACCAACGCCGAAGGCAAGCTGCGGGCCAGAAGCGAGGTGATCAACGTCGCCACCATACAGACCGCCCTTGGCAACCAGTTCCGCATCACAGGGATTGGCAGCCTGCCGGAGGCCCAGGAGCTCGCCATGCTGTTGCGGGCCGGCGCCCTCACCGCGCCGCTGAAGATCCTGGAGGAGCGCTCAATCGGCCCGACCCTGGGGCTGCAGAACATAGAGGCGGGCTTCACCGCCCTGGCGTTCGGCATGGCGGGCATGATGCTGTTCATGATGGCCTGGTATCGCAAGTTCGGCTGGGTCGCCATCACGGCGCTCATCGGCAACCTGCTGATGCAGGTGGGGATGCTGGCGGTGCTGCCCGGCGCCGTGCTGACCCTGCCCGGGATCGCCGGTCTGGTGCTGACGGTGGGCATGGCGGTGGACACCCATGTGCTCATCTTCGAGCGGATCAAGGACAGGCTGCGGGAGGGGGGCTCCTTGGCCAACGCCATCGACTTTGGCTATCGCTCGGCGTTTCGCACCATCTTCGATGCCAACATCACCACCCTCATCTGCGCCGTGGTGCTCTATTCCATCGGCTCCGGGCCGCTGCAAGGCTTCTCGGTCACCCTTATTCTGGGTCTGCTCTCCAGCATGATCACCGGGATCTGGGGGACGCGCGCCATCATCAACCCCCTGTGGGGACGCAGCAGCGAAGCACCTGAAGGTGTAACGGGACACACCCTATCAAGATGCGGCTTTGGCGCGCCATCGGCCATGGATATGGCCGGGCGTCCGGAGCAGAACGGGGCCACTTGTTTCGCGGTTGAAAAATCATCGCGTAATAGCCATGCTGGCTGTGCCAACCCGGAGAGAATTATGTTGAGAATGATTGTGGCAATGGGATTGACTCGTTGGCGTTATATCGGCCTGTGGGCCTCTATCGCCCTGACTGTGGCCAGCGTGGCCATCTTGCTGGTGAATGGCCTGACTCTGGGGCTCGACTTTACCGGCGGGATCCTGCTGGAGTTCAATATCCAGACCCTGAAAGAGGCCCATGATCTCAATGCCATGCTGGTCTCCCCGCTGGCGGGAGCCGTGGAACTCAGCTCTGCCGGTGTTCCTGGCGAATGGCTGATCAAGTTGCCCCCCCATGAACTGCCCTGGCCCGCGGCGGATCTCGCCACCATGCTGACCCAGCAGTTGGGGATGCCGGTTGAGCCGCTGCGCACCACCATCGTCGGCCCGCAGGTGGGTGCCGAGCTGTTCCAGCAGGGGATGCTGGCGGTGCTGGTCGCTTCGCTGGCATGTCCGCCTATCTGGCGTTTCGCTTCGAGTGGCGTCAGGCCATCGGCATTCTGCTCTCGGTAGTCCATGACGCCATCGTAGCCCTGGGGCTGCTGGCGCTGTTCAATATCGAGTTCGACCTCAACGTCATCGCCGGCCTGATGGCGGTGATCGGCTACTCGCTCAACGACAGCATCGTCATCTCGGACCGGCTGCGGGACCTGCTCGGCTCACGCACCCAGATGGGGATACACCAGTGTTCCGATGTGGCCATCAAGGCCACCTTCAGTCGCACCATGATCACCTCGGGCACCACATTGTTCACCGTGGGGGCCCTGCTGTTGTTCGGCGGCGATGCCCTGTTCGGCTTCTCCTTCACCCTGTTCGCCGGCATCCTGGTGGGCACCATCTCCTCCATTACTGTGGCTTCCACCGTGCAGGAGCTGCTGGGGCTCTCCCCCCAGGCCTACCAGAAGAAAGAGGAGGAGCTGGCAGAGGCGGCCTGATGCCTTTGCCATTCCCTGAATGCAGAACGGGCCCCACTGGGCCCGTTTTTTTGTCTCTGTGGCTGGGCTAGAAGCCGGAGCCCGGTTGCTGCAAAAATTCGGCCTCTTCCGGGGTGCTGGTGCGCCCCAGGATGGCGTTGCGGTGGGGGAAGCGGCCAAAGCGCTGGATGATCACCTGATGGCGGCGGGCGAAGTCGGCGAATCCCTCGAAGGTCTCCCGGGCAGGGCCGTCCGCCTGCTCGGCCGCCAGTGCCTCGAACAGGGCCACGCTTCTGGCCTGCTGCTCCCGGGACTCCGCATGCTCCAGCGGCAGGTAGAAGAAGACCCGCGCCAGCGGGGAGAGGGCCTTGTCCGCGCCAAGGGACAGGCCCCTGAGGCAGAGATCCCGGGCCTTGGCATCCTGGGCAAAGGCCGCGGGCACGGCGCGATGTATGTTGCGCGGCAACTGGTCCAACAGCAGGATCAGCGCCAGCCTGCCCACCGGCACCTCGGCCCAGTGGGCGAGCTCGCCCTCTGCGGCGGCCTGTGCCAGCTCGCCAAAGCGGTGCGCCAGCAGCGCGTCCGTCTCGCGGCTCTTGCCCCACCAGAGGGGGGCTTGCCGGGCGGCGCGGGGGGCGTCGCCTGAGTCGTCGCCAAACCAGAAATCGAGCAGAGGTTGCCAGGGTTGCATGGGAACTCCTTGGGCCTGGGGCCTTGAGGTGAAACAAGGCCGATTGACCCTGTCATGGGGGGCTGCCGAAAGGGCGGCTTCTCGTTACACTGTGCCATCTTTTGCCCGAAATGCGGAACCCCAGATTAGCAAGGTCGTCGCCAGGCCACCTGCCCGAGGGGGTCTCACCACTGATATAAGGAATGCCTGATATGGCTGGAACCAGTTTGTTGGCCCTGCTCGACGATATCGCCAGCGTGCTCGATGACGTGGCCCTGATGACCAAGATGGCGGCCAAGAAGACCGCCGGTGTGCTGGGGGACGATCTAGCCCTCAATGCGGAGCAGGTCTCCGGGGTACGGGCCGAGCGGGAGCTGCCTGTGGTGTGGAAGGTGGCCAAGGGCTCGTTTCGCAACAAGCTGATCCTGGTGCCCGCCGCCATCGCCATCAGCGCCCTGATCCCCTGGCTCATCACCCCCTTGCTGATGCTGGGGGGCGCCTACCTCTGCTTCGAGGGGGCCGAGAAGCTGGCCCACAAGTTCCTGCCCCACGACAGCGGTGAGGCGGCCTCGTCAGCGCAGGCGATCCCGGACGATCTGGAGGCCTTCGAGCAGCAGAAGATAAAGGGGGCCATTCGCACCGACTTCATCCTCTCAGCCGAGATCATCGTCATCGCCCTCGGCACAGTGCAGGGCTCGAGCCTGGGCCTGCAGATCGCCGTGGTGGCGGGCATAGCCCTGCTGATGACGGTGGGGGTCTACGGCCTGGTGGGGCTCATCGTCAAGCTCGACGACATAGGCCTGCACCTGTTGCAAAAACCCGATGCCGGCGTCCTGCGCCGGGCAGTGGGGCGGGGGCTGCTGGTAACGGCGCCCCGGCTGATGCACCTGCTGGCCCTGGTCGGCACCATCGCCATGTTCATGGTGGGGGGCGGCATTCTGGTCCACGGCTGGCCCTTTGCCCATCACCTCATCGAGGGGGTGGCCGCCAGTCTGGCACCCCTGGCCGGGGGCGCCGTGCTGGCCGCGGTGACGCCGACTCTGCTGAGCGCCCTGGTGGGAGTGGTGGCCGGTCTGCTGCTGGTGCTGGCCATGACCCTGGTGGGCAAGCTGACCCCCGCGAAGTAGTAACGGCGGCCGCTCAGGAATCGTCCCCTGCCGACAGGGGGCGTCGCAGGCCGGATCTGCTGTTTGTTGACCAGAATGGGGGCTAGGCAAGGGCTGGCCCCCTTCGTACTATTTGGCGGCCACTGCCCACAGAGGCGGGGCGCCCACATGGACGCAAACAGACAAGGACAGTTATGACCAACACCCTTTGGCAGGATGATCACATCTATGCCGCCCCCGATTGCCCAGCCATCGACGCCGACTTCCAGCGCGCCGCAGAGACCCTGACCGAGATCGCCAACCTGCTGGCAAGCCTGCCAGAGACCCGGGACATCAATGCCTTGCGCCACCTGCTCAGGGCCATCCGCCGCCAGGCCAATGCCGTGAAAGCCCAAGCCTGGAACAGCCAGACCTTCGCCTACAACAGGCTTAGCCGCAACGGCCGCGACGAGGCCGCCCGGGTGCTGCTATCCCGTGGCCAGCAGTTGCAGGCGAGGCTGGCCCAGCTCGTCAAGCCGGTGGCCCTGTTCTGGCTGAATGCCCCCGAGGATCAGGTGCGGGCCCTGCTGCAGGATCCCGAGCTGTTCGAGCTGGCCTACCTCATTCGCCACGATCGCCGGTTGCAGGATCAGGCCCTCTCCCTCGAGAGCGAGCAGTTGATCGAGGGATTGGCGGTGGACGGCCTGCAAGCCTGGGGGGACCTCTACGACAGCCTGGTGGCCAGGCTCAGGCCAGTGGTTGCGGGGGAGCCCATGGGGCTGGCCCAGGCGGACAACTTGCTCGCCCACCCGGACAGGGCGCGGCGCGCCAGCGCCTGGCACGGCATTCAGGCCGCCTGGGCCGGGGAGCAGGAGACGGTGGCCGCCATCCTCAACGCCATCAACGGCTGGCGCAACGAGCTGGCGGCCCAGCGCGGCAAGGGGCGGCGGCTCGATGCTCTGGATCTCTCCTGTCATCAGGGGCACCTGGAGCGCGCCACCCTGGAGACCCTGATGACGCAGGCCGAGGCCCACAAGGCGCTCGGCAGGCGGGCCCTGCGAGCCATGGCCTGTGCCCAGGGGATAACGGATTTCGCCCCCTGGGATCTCTATGCCCCGGCGCCTTATGGGGCGCAGGCCAGCGTTGGTTTCGGACAGGCGCTGACGCTGGTGGCCGATGCCTTCGCCGCCTTCGATCCCGAGATGGGGGACTTCGCCCGCATGATGGCGGATCGGGGCTGGATAGATGCCGCGCCGAGCGACAACAGGCGCAGCGGCGCCTATTGCACCGAGTATGCCGACCCCGCCGAGCCCCGGGTCTTCCTCACCTTCGAGGGCACCATGGACAACGTCATCACCCTGGCCCACGAGCTCGGCCACGCCTGGCACAGCTGGCTGTTGCGGGACGCGCCACTGGCGCAGCGCGACTACCCCAAGACGCTGGCCGAGACCGCCTCGCTGTTTGCCGAGACCCTGGTGCGGGAGGCCCTGCTCGCCCGTGCGCAGACCCGCGAACAGCGCCTGGCCATCGCCTGGATGGACGGGGAGCGGGTCGCGAGCCTGCTGCTCGACGTTCCCTCCCGCTTCCACTTCGAGCGGGCGCTGGTGGCAGGCCGGGCCGAAGGGTATCTGGGGGCGGGCCAGCTGAGGGCCATGATGAAATCCGCGAAGCAGCAGTGGTATGGTGACAGCCTCAGCGAATATGACGAGCTGTTCTGGGCCAGCAAGGGCCACTTCTCCATCGCCGATCTCGGGTTCTATAACTACCCCTATCTGTTTGGCTACCTGTTCAGCCTGGGACTCTATGCCCAGAAGGAGCGGGTCGGTGCCGACTTCGTGCCGGCCTATCGGGCGCTGCTCGCCGACACCGGCCGCATGAGCGCCGAGAGCCTGGTGGAGAAGCACCTGGGGGTCGACATTCGCGAGCCCGCGTTCTGGCAAGAGAGTCTGCGCTATGTCGAGGACGCTGTGGTGCGCCTCGAGCGGCTGGTGTAGTCGCCCGTGTTTGATCCGGCTGGTGTCGCCGCCAGCCTTGGTATTCCTGTTCGTGGCCCTGGGGCCACCCCTGTTTCACGACGGGCCGGACCCGTCTCTGACAATGAGCGTTCGATGCAACAACGAGTCTACCCACAGCAGTGGCAAAATCAGCACATCTACCCCTCCCTCGACAGCAGCGTACTGGAAGCGGACATGAGCCTGGCCCGCGCCAGCCTCGCCGAGCTGGCGGTCTTTATCGACGGCCTGGGCCCGCTGCGTGATCAGGGCGCCGCCCTGCAGGATGGCTTGCGGGAGGTGCGGCTGCGGGCCCGGCGTATCCGCGAGATCGGTTGGAACATCGCCGTGCTGGCGGCCTGCACGGGGAGCCAGGATGCCCGGGATCCCCTGGCCAAGCAGCTGGCCTCCCGGGCCCGGGCCCTCAATGCGGACCTGTTCAAGACGCTGGCGCCCATCGAAGATCTGATGCTGGGGCTGCCCGAGGCCGAGTTCGGGCAACTGATGCAGGATCCCCTGCTCGGGGAGGAGGAGTACCGACTGCGCCACGAGCGCCGCTTGCAGGATCAACGGCTGCCGGTGGAGGCGGAGCAGCTGGTCATCGGCCTTGGCACCGACGGCCTGCACGCCTGGGGCAACCTCTACAACGATCTGGTGGGCAAGATCCGGGTGCAGGTAGCCGGCCAGGAGCGGGGGCTGGCAGAGGCGAGCAACCTGCTCTCCAGCCCGGATCGGGCGCAGCGCAAAGAGGCCTTCGACGCCATCAGCGCCGGCTGGGAGGGGGAGCAGGAGACGGTGGCCGCCATCCTCAACGCCCTCAACGGCTGGCGCCTGGAACTGGCTCGCCAGCGCGGCAGGGTGCGGACCCTGGATGCCCTGGATCTCTCCTGCCACCAGAGCCACATCGAGCGGGCGACCCTGGATACCCTGATGCAAGAGACCTGGCAGGCGCGGGGGCTGGGCCAGCGGGCCCTGGGGCTGATGGCCCGGCGGCTCGGCATAGAGGAGCTGGGGCCTGAGGATCTGTTCGCGCCGCCCCCGGCGAGCAGCCACCGCAGCATACCGTTCGAGGAGGCGATCGAGATCATCGCACTGGCCTTTGCCGGTTTCGATCCCGAGATGGGGGCGTTTGCCCGCATGATGGCCGAGCGCGGCTGGATTGATGCCGCCCCCACCCCGAACCGGCGCACCGGGGCTTACTGCACCAAGTTTGCGGATCCGGTGGAGCCGCGGGTCTTCATCACCTATGCCGGCACCATGGACAACGTCATCACCCTGGCTCACGAGCTGGGGCACGCCTGGCACAACTGGCTGATCCGGGACTTGCCCATGAGCCAGCGCAGCTACCCCATGACGCTCGCCGAGACAGCCTCCATCTTCGCCGAGACGCTAGTGCGCAGCGCCCTGTTCGAGCAGGCCCGAAGCGCCGAGGAGCGCCAGGCCATCGCCTGGGCGGAAGCCGACGGCGCCGCCACCTTCCTGGTCAACATCCCGGCCCGCTTTGACTTCGAGCAGGCCCTGGTGGCCGAGCGCGAGCAGGGCTATGTGTCATCTGCCCGGCTCAAGGCGCTCACCGACGAGGCCTGGGGGCGCTGGTATGAAGAGAGCCTTGGCCGCTATCACCCCATGTTCTGGGCCGCCAAGGCGCACTTCTCCATCGCGGGCTTCGGTTTCTACAACTACCCCTACCTCTTTGGCTACCTGTTCAGCCTCGGGGTCTATCAGCAGCTGATGAGCCGCAAGGGGGCAGGGGAGGCGAACGTGGCCGAGGCCTATCGCGCCCTGCTGCGAGACACTGGCCGCATGAGCGCCGAGGATCTGGTCGCAAAACACCTGGGGCAGGATATCCGCGAGGCGGCCTTCTGGCAGGGGAGCCTGGCCCTGGTGGCGGCGGCGGTGGATCGTTTCGAGCAGACCCAGAGCTGAGACCGGGCGTGGGCAGGGGCGCCGTGGATGCCTCGTCAGGGGCCTGGCGCCCCTTTTCCCCTGCCGAATGCGCCCAAAGGGGGTGGAAAAAGGATTTTCCGGCGGCGGGGGGCGTGATCCAAAGCAAGAAAGTGCGATGTTTTGGTGGCGCCTCGGCCGTTCGCTGGGGTAGTTTCGATAGAACCGACACAGTTCTTGAGGTCTTATCCATGATCATCTATCTGCATGGCTTTGATGCCACCAGCCCCGGCAATCATGAGAAAGTGCTGCAGTTGCAGTTTATCGATGATGATGTGCGCTTCGTGCACTACAGCACGGTTCACCCCCGCCACGACATGAGCCACCTGCTCAAGGAGGTGAAGAAGCAGCTCGACATGAGCACAGACCCCAAGCCCCTCATCTGCGGAGTCGGGCTCGGCGGCTACTGGAGCGAGCGGATCGGTTTTCTGTGCGGCATCAAACAGGTGGTCTTCAACCCCAACCTGCACCCGGAAGAGAACATGCAGGGCAAGATCGACAGGCCGGAAGAGTACGATGACATCGGCACCAAGTGTGTAACCGAATTTCGTAATAAAAATTCAGGAAACTGCCTGTGCATCCTTTCCGTTCAGGATGAAATCCGCGATAATCGGGACACTGAACGTGAATTGAAGAACTATTACGACATCGTATGGGATGAGCGCGAGACCCATAAGTTCAAGAACATCTCGCACCATCTGCAACGGATGAAGGCCTTCAAAGAAGCCTGAGCCATCACGTCAACCGATTTCGTTTTAGGGAGCCAATGGCTCCCTTTCGTTTTGAGGAACCAAGGAAAATCATCATGATGAATATTGTCGTTGTAGGCGGTGGCGCCGGCGGTCTCGAGCTCGCGACCAGCCTGGGCCGCAAGCTGGGCAAGAAGAACAAGGCCAGGATCACCCTGGTGGATCGCAACCGCACCCACCTGTGGAAGCCCCTGCTGCACGAAGTGGCCACCGGCTCCATGGATGCGGGCATCGACGCCCTGAGCTACCAGTCCCACGCCAAGAACCACGGCTTCGAATTCCAGCTCGGCAGCCTGACCGACATCAAGCGCGACGAGAAACGCATAGTGCTGGCGCCTATCCACGACGAGAGCGGCGCCCTGGTGGTCAACGAGCGGGAACTGGCTTACGACGTGCTGGTGATGGCCATAGGTTCTGTCTCCAACGACTTCAACACCAAGGGCATCAAGGATCACTGCATCTTCCTGGACAGCCCCTCCCAGGCGCATCGCTTCTACAACAGCATGATGAACCGCTTCCTGCAGTTCGCCACCGAATACAAGCCCGGTGACAAGGTGAAGATCGCCATCGTGGGTGGCGGCGCCACCGGCGTCGAGCTTTCCGCCGAGCTCTACAACGCGGTGGAGCAGCTCTATGCCTACGGCTTCAAGAACCTCACCACCGACAGCCTCAAGGTGACGCTGGTGGAAGCGGGCCCCCGCATACTGCCGGCGCTGCCTGAGCGCATCAGCGGCTCCGCCCACCAGGAGCTGGTCAAGCTCGGCGTGGACGTGCGCACCGCCACCATGATCACCGAAGCCACTAGCGATGGGCTGCACACCAAGGATGGGGAGCTGATTGAAGCAGACCTCATGGTGTGGGCCGCGGGCATCAAGGCACCGGACTTCATGAAGGAGATCGCCGGCCTCGAGACCAACCGCATCAACCAGCTGGTGGTCAAAGAGACCCTGCAGACCACCCGTGACGAGAACATCTTCGTCATCGGCGACTGCGCCGCCTGCCCGCAGCCGGACGGCAAGTTCGTGCCGCCCCGCGCCCAGTCCGCCCACCAGATGGCGACCCAGGCGTTCAAGAACATCCTGGCCAAGATGAACGGCGGCGAGATGAAGCCCTACCTCTACCACGACCACGGCTCCCTGGTGTCCCTCAGCCGCTTCTCCACAGTGGGCAGCCTGATGGGCAACCTGATGCGCGGCTCCATGATGGTGGAAGGTTACATCGCCCGCATCGTCTACATCTCCCTGTACCGGATGCACCAGGTCGCCCTGCACGGCTACATCAAGACCGGCCTCATCATGCTGGTGGGCCGCATCAACCGGGTGCTGCGCCCGAGCATGAAGCTGCACTAAGCCTGTGCCTTGAGTGGCAAGCACAAGACAAACGACAAGGAGAGGCCAGGCCTCTCCTTTTTTTATGGTCCAAGAGGGGGCTGCCTAGAAGCGCTTGCCGTAGTTCACGGCGAAGAAGTAGAGCGCCGGGGTGGGATAGTGACCTGAGAGGGATCTTTCATCGACGCTGGCGCTCTCCATGTGTATGTACTCAAAACCGGCCCCCAGGGTCTCCTGGGCGTTGAACGCATAGATAACTCCTGTGCCGAGGCGCAGCGCACTGCCGCTCGGCACCGTCAGGGAGGTGTGGCTCTGATCCCGATAGGCACTGCTGTCGTAGGCCACGCCGCCATTGAGGGTCCACTGCGGCGTCAGATCGTGCTGGAGCCCGACCGCCAGGTGGTAGCTGTCCTGATAGAGCCCCTTCTCTGAGGAGGTGCGGTCAAAGACGGCGACCTGGTTGTCGTTGTAGCGGCTCCAGTCCTGCCAGCCCAGATTGCCCATGATGGCCCAGTCGTGGGCGAAGGTGTGAAAGGCGCTCACCATCAACTGTTGGGGGCTGTTGACCATGCCGGAGAGGGGGATGGTGGCGCTGATCCCGGGCAGATTGGGGCGCGAGAAGGTGATGTCGCGGCCTATGTCGAAGTGATAGGTCACCTCGCTGGCATAGCCCAGCCCGACGCGGCTTCCCGGGTTCCACTCATAGAGCAGCCCCAGCTTGGCATTGAGGGCCCAGTCACTGTCGTCCTGCTTCTGCTCCCCGCCACTGCCCTCCCGGGTGAGGGCGAACAGGCCGTAGTTGATGCCGACCCCGGCCCCGAGCGACCAGTGCTCGTCGACGCGATAGGCAATGGATGGCTGCAGGGTGAGGCCGATCAGGGTGGCCTCCTTGATGAGCTGCTTGCCGGCCCAGTCGCCAAAATCCAGTCCCAGCCCGAAGTTGCCATAGAGCGCCAGGCCCGCCGACCAGCGCTCATCGAGCTGCTGGCTGTAGTAGGCGGAGGCTGCGGGGAACCAGCCGATGACGGTATCGACATCTCCCTCGGCGGGATCGTCCAGATCGTAGGGCACATCCCCGTAGAGCAGTTGCCCGCCCAGGGTAAGGTGGCGCCCCTCCAGGTGGCTCAGGCCAGCGGGATTCACCAGCTGCACAGTGGCATCCTGGGCCCTGGCGGCCATGCCGGCGGAGGCGAGCCCGAGATCATTGGTGCCGGTTTCGTACAGATAGAGGCCGGCACCCTCGGTGGGGGCGCTCAGCAAGGTGGCCAGTGGCAACAGCAGCAGCGTTCGTTTCATCAAGGTCCCTCTCCCATCAATCCGGAGGATCGGCCCCCTCCTGCAAGTGCCAGATGCATCTGTAAAAGGGGGAAAAGATCCGCGACACAGGCAGTATAGATGGCACTTTGGATGCTGAATCAATCACTTGTTCGCTCCGGGTGCGCGGCGTCTCCCGCTGTCCCCGGCAAGGCGGGGTTATGCTTTGGTCTTCGCCTTGCTACCATGGCGGCAACGGTGCCCAGCGCATCCTATTGAACCCACAGGAGACCTCATGATCCTCTCAACCACCCCCACCCTGGAAGGCAAGGCCATTCGTGAATACCGCGGCATAGTCGTGGGTGAAGCCATCCTGGGTGCCAACATCTTCAAGGACCTGTTCGCCGGCATCCGCGACATCATAGGTGGCCGCTCCGGTGCCTACGAAAAGGAGCTGGCCCGGGCCCGGGAGATCGCCTTCGAGGAGCTCAAGGAGCGTGCCCAGGCCCTGGGTGCCAACGCCGTGGTCGGCATCGACATCGACTACGAGGTGGTGGGCCAGAACGGCAGCATGCTGATGGTGAGCATCAGCGGCACCGCCGTGGTGATCTAGCTCGCCTTTGCCCCCTGGCCGCCCGCAGCAAGCCGACCCCGAGGTCGGCTTTTTTATTGGGCGCGGCACTCCTATGGTATGGGGGGCGATTCACCCTTCTCACCTTGCGGGAGAAGGGCTGGAGATGAGGGGGAGGCCCCGGGCCGGGAATATTGTTTAATTTTTCTGTCCAACCTGGTTATGTCGTTTGATTTATCTAAACAAAAAACGGCCTGCCCGGTGCCAGTCAGCCCTTGTCGGGATGAAAACACCTGGATTAGGATGGAGCCTTATGCCGGATCATGGGGATCCCGGCCCCCAGACTCTCAGGAGCGACTGTCATCCATGGCACTGCGCAAGCCCGCTGGGCTCAAACCCGGCGATACTATAGGCTTCTTCTCTCCCTCCAGCGCGGCCACCGCCTGGGCTCCCCGGCGATTCGAACGTGCCAGGGCGTTTTTGGAAGGGCAAGGTGTCAGGCTCAAGGCGGGCAGCCTGACCGGGGAGCGGGATCACTGGCGCTCCGGCTCCATAGCGGCGCGGGCCGCCGAGCTCAATGCCCTCATCCGGGATCCAGAGGTGCGCGCAATCATGTCGGTGATTGGCGGCAGCAACTCAAACTCCCTGTTGCCCTATGTGGACTACGAGGCGCTGAGAGAGGATCCCAAGATCATCGTCGGCTATTCGGACGTGACGGCCCTGCTGCTCGGCATCCACGCCCAGACCGGTTTGGTTACCTTCTATGGCCCGGCACTGGTGGCCTCCTTTGGCGAGCTCCCGCCGCTGGTGGACGAGACCCTGGCGGGTTTTCGCCAGATCTGTCTGGCGAGGGAGGCCAGCGCACCTCATACCCTGCCGACCCCAACCCACTGGACCGACGAGCGGCTGGATTGGGAAAACCAGAGCCGGGCCAAGTTGTGCCAGCCTAACCGGCTTGTCTCGGTGGGCAGCGGCCGGGTGCGGGGACGGCTGATGGGCGGCAACCTCAACACCCTGGCGGGGATCTGGGGCTCTCCTTATATGCCGACCATCCTGCAAGGGGATATTCTGCTGCTGGAAGACAGCCTCCATTTGGCAGAGACGGTGGAGCGTTCGTTTGCCCACCTCAAACTGTGCGGGGTGTTCGACCGCATAGGCGCGCTCATCCTCGGCAAACACGAGCTGTTCGACAGCCAGGGCAGCGGCCGGCGGCCCCTCGATATCCTGCTGGAGGTGGTGGGGGAGCCCGGCTTCCCCATACTGGCGGAGTTCGACTGTGCCCACACTCACCCCATGCTGACGGTGCCGCTCGGCATAGAGGCCGAACTGGATCTCGACAGGCAGACCCTTACCCTGTGCGAGTCCTGGCTCCGTTAGTCGCCAGAGAAATGCAAAGAGGCCGCAGTTGCGGCCTCTTTCACTTTCTCAGGTCAGGGATCAGGGCAGGGCATAGGCCCTGAAGGTATTGCAAGGATCTGCGGCCCCCATCTCTTCAATGTTTATTGATCTCAGGGTAATGCATCGGCCCGGAAGGTGTGGCAAGGATCTGCGGCCCCCGTCTCTTAAATGTTTATTGATCTCAAGGTAATACATCGGCCCGGAAGCTGGCGCGGATCTGCGGCACCAGGGGGGAGGGGTCGAAGCCCTTCTCCTCCCCCAGCACCGGATGGAGCACGGGCTTGTCCTCTATGGGGGTGAAGTCCCCTGCCAGCAGCGCTCGGGTGGCCTGTCCCATCTGGTAGAGCTGGCGCACCGGGGCGAACTGGCGATCGAGCGTGATGGCGCCGTCGTTGCGGGTGAAGGCCATCATGGGGATCTGGTAGGGGGCATCCCGGGGCGGCTTGGCGCCATGGATGTTCTTGCCCGCCGACATCAGGAAGGGCTGGTGATCCCCGAAGGCCACCACCAGGTAGCGCTTGCCGGAGCGATCGAGCGTCTTGAGCAGCCGCTCCAGGGAGGCCATGGCGTCCACCACCCCTGTGTAGTAGGTGTTGAGCAACTGCCTGTCCGCCGGGCTCTGATCCGGGCAGGCCCTGTCGATCTGCTGGGCCCGGTAGCGATCCCCGTCGAAGGGGCCGTGCCCCTGCATGGTGACCGCGTAGGCGAACAGCGGCTTGTCATCCTGCTCGCTGCGTCTGATCAGGTGATCGATGAGGGCATCGTCCGAGATGTAGAGCCCTTTATGTTCAAGCGTGGTGAAGCGGGTGTCGAACCAGCGCTCCTCGTAGCCGAGGGCCGGGATCGCCTTGGCGCGGCCCCAGAACTTCTCCACATAGGGGTGGGCGAACAGGGTCTGGTAGCCGTTCTGCCTGGCGCTCCTGGCAAGGCCGGGCACCTTGTCCGAGAGGTAGTAGTAGGGCACCACCCCCTGCTTGAGCAGACCCACCGGCAGGCCGGTGTTCATCTCGAACTCCGCCAGCACCGTCATGCCCCCTGTGGTGGGGGAGTGGATGGTCTTGTGCCACTGGGCCACGTCGGCGGGCAGGGAGAGGGTGGGGGCGGGGGCGCAGATCTTGCCCTGCCAGTCGAGCCAGAGCGACTCATATTGCAGCACTATCACCAGATCGAAGCGGGGCGGCTGGCCCGGTGCCGGCTGGCTGAGCTCGGGGGTGCGCTCGTTGATCTGCAAGGGGTAGCGGAAGATGTTGCCGCTTTGCAGCATCTCATCCACCAGGTTGAACAGGTAGAGGCCGGGACCGGCGCGGATGATGTCCCTGTGGTAGTTGACCGCCCTGTCCACGTAGCGGATGTTGGCCCCCAGCAGCTTGTTGCCGGTCTGGGTGGCGAACACGCAGAGCGCGAAGAAGGCGGCGGTAGCTGCGGCCGTGCGCAGGATCCAGCGAGACAGGGCGAAGCGCCAGCACAGGAACAAGAGCCCCAGCACGGCCAGTACCGGCAGCACGGGGTGTTGATCGAGCAGTATGTGCAGCAGGGCCATCAGGTTGCCGAGATCGTCCCCCCCAAGGGGCACCCCGTAGATGGCTATCTTCATGAAGTTTGCCAGCAGGCCTATGCCCGAAAGTGCCGTAAAGACCAGCCCCATATAGAGGTTGAAGCCCGCCAGGGCGCAGAGGCTCCAGCCCAGCACCATGCTGCCCCAGGCGAGGTAGTAGTGCTCGGGCCTAAAGCCGGACCAGAGCAGAAACTCCCCCAGCTTGAACACCACGAAGCCGTGCAGCAGCACGAAGGTGAGGTTGCCGAGCAGCAGGCTGCCCAGCACCCGGGAGCGGTAGCTGCGGCGCAGCCGCGGCAGCAGGTTTCAGCACGGCGGCGCTCAGGGCCAGCACACCAGAGAGGCTGGTCACCAGATAGGTGAGGTTGAAGCCTTGCTCCGGCAGGGTTTGCAGGATCTGGCTGAAATCGCCGCTCTCGGGGCGATCTTTGCCAGCAGCAGGCCAATGCGCAGTTGATAGCGGCTATCCAGCGCATCGTCCGGGGCACGCAGGGTGCTGTTGAGATCCAGGGTGCAGCGGTTGTTACGGCACACCTGACGTTTATCCACCGCCTGACTGAGCTGATCGATCCGCTCGCCCTTGTCGTTGAGCAGCTCCACCCGCACCTTGTCCCCCGCTTGCAGCGGCCCCCGCAACTGCCACTGACTGCGCACCACCAGATAGAGGCCACGGCTGTCGCTTTTATAGAGCAGGGCGTGGCGGCTGAGGGTGGCCAGCGGATTGTCGGCAGGCCCCAACACCAGCGGTTGGCCTTCCCAGCCAGCTGCCGGGATCCAGCGGCAACAGCAGGGTCAGCAGCAGCAATCCGCCTAGCAGAGCGAGTACCACAGAGGGCAGACTCAGGACCGGTTGGCGGCCTGAGGAGGGACGGTCATATGGGCTCATCCTTTGAGCGAGTGAGGGAGCAACGCTGCATCCGTATAGGTTTTGACCCGATGGTGCGGGCCTTGTTCCAGCTTGTCAATTTAATGACCGTTTAATGAATATTTGGTTACTGTTCAACCCTGCAAATTGTGATCCCGATCGAGGGGTTGCACGGAATATGTGATGAAAGCGTCATCATGGGGTTTTGCCGCTGGCCTGGGAGGGGAGCGCTGTTAGGCTCTCAATAGCGACAGGAGGTACATGTATGAATCCTAAAGTGATGGCGCGTCAGGCCAGATTGCTGCGCATGCTGGAGAGCGAGGAAGGAATCCGGATCGGGCGCGAGCGCGACTGCCCGTTGCCCCTGGCCCAGCTGACAAAGCTGACCGAGGATCACCCGGACGTCGTCAAGGTCTATGGTCAGGGGCTCACCGCCGAGGTGTTCCACCTCAAGGTGGAGGGCCATCACTGGTGCCTGAAGCGCTGCCGGCCAGACTCCCTGGTGGCCAACGTCGACGGCAAGACCGCCTTTCTCACCGAGCTGGAGCGGCGCCGGGAGATAGAGAGCCTGCGAGAATTGCACCCCACCATACTCTCCAACGTGGTCTGCACCAGCTTCGGCTCCGCCCGCGCCGGGGTGCTGGTCTCCCCCTGGCTGAGGGGAGACCCGGTGCGCAGGCTCAATGAGCGCAACCTGGCGCAGATGCTGGCGGTGGAGGCCGAACTGGCCCGCTGGGGCTGGTTTGACTGGGATCCGAGCCCGGGCAACCTGCTCGACGACGGCCAGCAGATCTCGGTGTTCGACTTTGGCTACATGTGGCCCTTCGATCCCCTGCACGAGTTCAACTCCAACGGCCTCACCGATCCGGCATTTCATGTGGCTGAGCGGCTGGAGACCCGCACCCTGTCCGGGCTCTGGCTGGAGGAGGCAGACCCCCTGCCGCTGTTTCGCCACTGGCGCGAGCTCTGCCTCGCCTGGGCGAAGGGGGAGTTGCAATATCTGTCACGGGAGGGGGCCAGCGCCCCCGTGCTGGCCCGGATGCAGGGGCTGGTGGGGGAGTGGAGTGCGGCGCTGGCAAGCGAGCAGGCGCTCGCCGCCAACTGGTGGCGCGACATGTATCGCAGCCACCGGCTCGACATTCTGGACGATCTCAGCGGCAAGAGCTGCGGCCCTGTGACCCTGCGCCGCCTCGACTGGCTGGAGCAGGCGGTGCGGGATCAATTCCCGGCGCTGGCCGATAACCTGGGATTTGATGAGGCCGGTCTCAACCAGGCGGCGCTGTTGCAACGGCTGGGGGGGCTGCGCGAGCAGATCCGGGCCAACCTGTTGCCGACCCGGACCAGCCAGCCTGCGCGCTGACATGGGGATGACAGAGTGACAAGAGGGGCGCATGGGCGCCCCTCTTCGTTGGTATAGCTTCTGGCGCCATGGCCTTCCCCCGATACCAGACCCTTCTGCCCCAGGGGGAGAAGGGTCTGGCCAGGTTTCGTCAGGCTCAGTCGAGCAGCTCCTGGTGGAGGCGGTTGACTATGTTGCCCGCCTCGCTCTCTTTCACCAGGAAGCAGAGGTTGTGGGCGCTGGCGCCGTAGCAGATCATCCGGATGTTGTGCTCGCGAATGGCGTCGAACACCCGGCTGCCCACCCCGGCGGCCTCGCTCATGCGGTTGCCGATGAGGGCCACCAGCGCGAAGTCGGTCTCCACCTCCACCTTGCACAGCTGGCCGAGCTCCGCCAGCACCTTGTCGCCCAGGATGGGCTCGCCGTTGCTCTGGCTGCCGGTGTGATCCAGGGTCAGGGAGACGCTCACCTCCGAGGTGGTGATGAGATCCACCGAGATGCGGTGACGGGCCAGGATGCCGAACACCTCCGCCAAAAAGCCGTAGGCGTGGAACATGTTGAGGCTGTGCAGGGTGACCAGCACCTGCTGGCGGCGCAGGGCCACGGCGCGAAACAGCGGGCTGGTCTCGGTGCTGGCGCGGATCCAGGTGCCACCGGCCGCGGGATCCCTGGCGGAGCCGACGAACACCGGAATGTCCTGGCGCAGGGCGGGTTGCAGGGTGGCCGGGTGCAGTACCTTGGCACCGAAGGTGGCCATCTCGGCCGCCTCCACAAAGCTGATCTCGGGGATGGGGCGGGCCCGGGTGACCAGGCGCGGATCCGTGGTGTAGATGCCGGGCACGTCGGTCCAGATCTCTATGCTGCCTGCGTCCAGCGCCTCGGCGAGCAGGGCCGCGCTGTAGTCGGAGCCGCCCCGGCCCAGGGTAGTGGTGCGGCCATCGGCATCGGCGCCGATGAAGCCCTGGGTGATGACCAGGCTGTCACCGAGCAGCGGGCCCAGCGTGGCTTGGCAGAGGGTGCGGGTGGCGGCGAGATCCACGGTCGCCTTGCCAAAGCGGCTGTCGGTGCGCAGCAGCTGGCGCGCGTCCTGCCACTGGGCCTTGATGCCCCGCTGGTGCAGCAGCTCGGTGAAGAGGCGGGTGGACATCAGCTCGCCGCAGGCGATGAGGCGGTCTGCCAGCTCGGCGTCCGTGTGCTGGCAGGCCTGGCGGGCCATGGTGCGAATGTCGCCGAGCTGGGCGTGAATGAGCGCGCTCACTTCGCCCGGGTTGCCGAGCGCCGTCAGTATGGCTTGCTGGATCCCGGTCAACTTGTCGAGCTGGGCATCCTGCCCGGCTTCGTCCAGTTCACCCTGGGCCAGGCTCACCAGCAGGTTGGTGACACCGGCGCTGGCGCTCAGAACCACCACCCGGGTCGCCGGATTGGCCAGCACCACGTCGGCGCAATGGTTCATGGCCGCGGCATCGGCGACACTGGTTCCGCCAAACTTGGCGACGTTGATCGGGTTCATTGCATACTCCTGTCTCAAGGTGAAAATCCGGTTTCATCGGGCAAAAGAGAGGAGGAGGCAGAAAATGGCAGGAAAACGTAAGGATCCCGGCCAGAAGCACTCCATCCGCGGTGCCCATCCCACAAGGATCCTGCTGGATGCCTGTGGGATGCACACGACCGATGACAACCCGGGGGATTCAGCCCCCGCAGCCGACGTTGAGGTATCCAGTTGCCTCACTCGTCTCGGCGCTGCTCCCCCTGACCCAAGTTCACCGGACTCTGGTGTCCTCCCTTGGGCTGCCTGGGCAGCGCTCCTCTTCTGGTGCCACCTCGGAAGGTGGCGTGCATGTAGAAATACCCTGCACTGGATTGCACTGTCAATCGAGTTTGTAAAAAAGTACACAATTGGCAACAACCAGGCACAAGATCAATCAGTTACGAAATCGTCTTGGACAAAACCTTGGAGCGACGCTGCCAGTTGTAGAGGCGCTGGCGCGCCACCGGCAGATCTTCCACTTCCAGGGGATCGAAGCCCCGCTCCCGGAACCAGTGGATGGAGCGGGTAGTGAGCACGAACAAGCGGCGGATGCCGAGCCGCTTGGCCCGCTCGGCCACCTTGGCCACCAGCTGATCCCCCCGGTTGGAGTTGCGGTACTCGGGATGGATGGCGACGCAGGCCATCTCGGCCATGGCTTCTTCCATGAAGCAGTAGAGCGCCGCGCAGCCGATGATCAGGCCGTCGCGCTCTATGATGGTGAACTTGTCTATCTCCATCTCCAGCTGCTCGCGGGAGCGGCGCACCAAGATGCCTTCCTCCTCCAGCGGCCGGATGAGGTCCAGGATGCCGCCGATGTCCTCTATGGTGGCGGCCCGCGCCCGCTCGGCGCTCTCGCGCACTATCTGGGTGCCGAGCCCCTCGCGGCTGAACAGCTCCTGCAGCATGGCACCGTCATCCTGATAGCTCACCAGGTGGGAGCGCGGCACGCCGCCGCGGCAGGAGGCGATGGCCGCGCGCAGGTAGCGGGCGGTGCCGGACATCTCCTCGCCCGCCTGCTCCAGCTCCACCAGCAGCTCCTCGGCCTGTTCGGGGAAGAGCTCGGAGATGGCCACGCCCTGCCTGTTCATCACCCCCTGGGTGCTGCTGAAGCAGATGAGTTTGTCGGCTTTCAGATCCACCGCCACCCGGCGCGCCACCTCTTCCGAGCTCAGGTTGAAGCTCTCGCCGGTGACCGAGCAGCCGATGGGGGAGATGAGCACCAGGCCATGCTGATCCAGCTGGCGGGTGATCCCCTCCACGTCGATGCGCCGCACCCGGCCGCTGTGGCAGTAGTCGATACCATCTTCCACCCCGAGGGGCTGGGCGGTGACGAAGTTGCCGCTCACCACGCTGATGCGCGCCCCCTGCATGGGGGTGTTGGCCAGCCCCATGGAGAGCTGGGCGGTGATGTCGTATTGCAGGCCGCCGCACACCTGCTTGATGATGGCGAAGCTCTGATCGTCGGTGACCCGGATCCGTCTGTGGTACTGGGCCTCGATGCCGGCACGGGCCAGCGCCTCGTCGTTTTGCGGACGCGAGCCAAACACTAGCACCAGGCGAATGCCGAGCGTCTGCAGCAGGGCGATGTCGCTCACTATGTTGGCAAAGTTGGGGTGACAGATGGCTTCCCCGCCCATCATCAGCACGAAGGTGGCACCCCGGTGCACGTTGACATAGGGGGTGGATTGCCGAAAGGCATGGACCAGGCTGGGTTCGCGTTCACGCACGTGTTTCGTTCCATAAAAAAGCAGCAATTTGCTCAATATATGAAAATAAATTCACAAATCAAGACTAAATATTGGTTTTGCTGTTTTGTGCCGCCATTTTGACCAGCCGCAGGCACCCTGCGCCTGGGCGAGCCGGGCGGCGGTCAGCCCGCTGAAGGGGCCGCCTTGGTTGATCCGGGCTCATAACCTGTTATCTTCGGGGTTCCTTTTCGTCAGCCGCCTCGCGCGGGATTTTATTCAAGGACAGGGCATATGGAGCAGATTATTTCACCGGCAGAGGCCCTGCCGGGACGACGGGAAGCGCTGGCGATCGGCCAGCAGCATGCCGTCAACGGCCACCCGACCCAGGGCCCCTGGCCCGAGGGGATGGAGCTGGCCTGGTTTGGCATGGGCTGTTTCTGGGGCGTGGAGCGCCTGCTGTTCTGGCAGCAGCCCGGCGTCTATTCCACCGCCGCCGGTTATCAGGGGGGCCTGACGCCGAACCCCACCTACAAGGAGGTGTGCAGCGGCCTGACCGGTCATGCGGAGACGGTGCAGGTGGTGTTTGACCCCAAGGTCATCAGCTATGGCGATCTGCTCAAGTTGTTCTGGGAGCAGCACGATCCGGCCCAGGGCATGCGCCAGGGCGGCGACATCGGCACCCAGTACCGCTCGGTGATCTTCTATGGGGATGAAACCCAGGAGGCCATCGCCCAGCAGAGCCTGGCGGCCTATCAGCAGGCCATGATGGCGAGCGGCGATGCCCGTGCCATCACCACCCGGATCCTGCCGCTGGCGCCCTTCTACTACGCCGAGGATTACCATCAGCAATATCTGGAGAAGAACCCGGAAGGCTATTGCGGCCTGGGGGGCATTGGCGTCTGCCTGCCGCCCAGCCTGAACCGCTGAGGCGCAGCCTGGATAAAACAGGGGCCATTAGGCCCCTGTTTCGTTTTTTTGAAAGAAATATTAAAAAAAGCGTCACGACCGGGAACTTAACCCAACCTCGGCAGACTAATCAGGGTAGCTACCATGGACGGCAGCCAAGACCAGACACATTTCTTGCCTCGATATTCATTCAACTGACAAGCGCGATGAATCGGAAGTGATAGCAAGCAGGGCTGCCCTTTGAGGCGGCCCTTTTCATTTTGCGGATCTTTGCGGGCCATGCGGCCGCGGGGAGGGGACTAGCCGATGGTGCTGTCGAACAGGTTCTTGATGAGATCGATGAACTCATCGAGGAAGGCGTGCTGGGCCGGGGTGGGCGCCCGCAGCCAGACGGCGGAGAGCACCTCCTCCAGATCGGCCACCACGGCGTCGGCCTCCTGCATGATCATGAAACGCACCTTGGGGTCGAGCTGGGGGTTCTGCTCGCAGATGGCCATGAGGTTGTCGGCCACCCGGTTGCTCACCAGATCCTCAATGGTCTGGGTGCCCGTGCCCTGCTGCTGGCTCTCGAACAGGCCCAGACTCTCTACCAGATACTCGATCAGCGCAATATAACCGTCGCTCTCTACCACCATGATGGCTGCCTTCATTCATTGCTTTGGGGAAATGGTGGGTATTTTAGTGGCTGGCCCTGGCTTGGCAAGCGGCAGTAGAGGCGATGGCGGACAAAACTGACCCCGCCGCGCTCCACGGTTTCCAATCCGGCCTGCTCGAAACCATGGCGCAGAAAGAGCGCGAGGCTGAAGGCGCTGGCCTCCGTGGTCAGGCTGTGCAGGCCCAGCTGGCTGGCCGCCTGCAAGGCCCGCTCCAGCAGCAGGCCGCCGAGCCCCTGGCGCGGATGATCCGCGCTCACATAGAGCAGGCTGAGGTGGCCGTCATCGCTTAAGGTGACAAAGCCAAGGGGCATGCCCTCCTGCTCCATGACCCAGCCGTGGTGCTCGCGCAGCTGGCTGGCGAGACCCGGATGACGGGCGCCCTGGGCCCATTGCTCCACCTGCTCCGGGCTGTAGTGCTCCGGGCCCAGGCGGCGCACCGACTGCTCGAACAGGGCGAGCAGGGCGGGGATGTGCTGCTCCCTCAGGGGCCTGATCCGGGCGGGCGCGGTTTTTTGTATCTGCGGCATGGCTGTTATCCTGCCTTTGCTGATAAGGTCGGCGCCTGCGGCCGCTTGGCCTTGGGCAAGCCCGCCACCACGCGCTGGTAGGAGTGTTCAATCCAGCCCTGCCAGAGCTCGGCGTCGAGGCTCTCGCTCAGGGTCACCGTATTCCAGTGCTGCTTGTTCATGTGCCAGCCGGGTTTCACTTCGGGGTGTATCTCTCGCAGCAGCAGGGCGAGTTCGGGCTCGCATTTGAGGTTGATGGTCAGCGGCTCTGCCTGCCAGTCCACCAGGGCGAACATCTTGCCGGCGATGCGATAGACCAGGATCTCTGGGCCAAAGGGGGTATCCTCGGTGGCGCCGGGCTGGCTTAGCAGAAATTCACGTAACGATGCAAGGCTCATACAAGACTCCATGCTGGTCCGATGATGGGTGGCAGCATATTCAGCGGGGCGCCCCTTCTGTTAATATGCCCGCCGAGTATATCCCCCAACCCCCCCGGGAGCCCATAAGATGTTGTACCACAAGACCTTTGAGCTTGGCCCCGAGCGGGATTGGGTGGTGTTCGTGCACGGTGCCGGCGGCAGCTCCTCCATCTGGTTCAAGCAACTGCGCGCCTACCGGGAGCACTTCAACGTGCTGCTGCTCGATCTTCGCGGCCACGGCCAATCCAACCAGTTGCAACAGGTGGTCAAGGGACACTACAGCTTCAGGGCCGTGACCGAGGACATACTGCGCCTGCTCGATCACCTGCGCATTCCCCGCGCCCATTTTGTCGGCATCTCCCTTGGCACCATCCTCATTCGCCACCTGGCCGAGCTCTGCCCCGAGCGGGTCAAGAGCATGGTGCTCGGCGGCGCCATACTGCGCCTCGACATTCGCTCCCGGGTGCTGGTGCAGCTTGGTCGGGTCGGCCAGCACATACTGCCCTACATGTGGCTCTACCGCTTGTTCGCCTTCATCATCATGCCGCGCCAGCACCATCAGGAGTCCCGCAACCTCTTCGTGCGCGAGGCCCGGAAATTGTGCCAGAAGGAGTTCAAACGCTGGTTCCGCCTCGCCACCGAGGTGAACCCCTTGATGCGCTACTTCAAGGAGCGCGCCCTGCCGATCCCGACCCTCTACCTGATGGGGGAGGAGGACCATATGTTTATCGCCCCGGTACGGGAGCAGGTCGCCCGAGACCCCTACAGCCAGCTCGAGATCATCGAAAACTGCGGCCATGTCTGCAATGTGGAGCAGCCGGAGCACTTTAATAGACAGTCGTTGGCGTTTTTGTCTAGCCAGACGGTCGCGGCCTAAGCTATTTAATGGGGGAAGGTTGGGTTTAGGGAGTTCAATTGAAAGTACATGAAAGAAAAGTCTTTTTTCGGCAGAATCATTTTCATCCAAGCTCCGATATTTAAATGTGAATTTTATAGTCTCAATTTTAAGGGGGCTTTAACGTCAGATTATGCTTTGCTGATCTAACCTACGACTCTATTTTGACTCCTCTGCTTTTTTTATTTTATTTTCAAGTTCAAAAACTAATGGCTCAATAATTTCAATCACTCGTTCTGGAGATTTAATTTCTCCGTATTTATTGAACATGAAGAAAGTCAATGGATCTTCGCTACGTAATGGATATTCATTTTTGAAAGATCGTGATAGTGCCTCAGAACAAAACTTTATTATATTGTCACCAGAATAATCATGCTCTCCATATGCTGATCGTAGGCCATGTTCTATGCGAGTCGATTTAGACAAATTCCAATACCTATCCTTGCATGATAAAACACGATCTAACAACTCTCTGAATCGCATAGAGTATATCGCTTTACTCGAATTAATCTTTAATTCTGTAAGTGATGCTAACTGCACATTTGTCATTTGAGCTGCTTCAAAAGCACCACTTTGAAATCCAGACTCGGATAACAATATGCCCCTATCCGCACCAATATCTGCCACTATTTCCCTGAGGGCCAAAATATGCAACTTATTCACTGGCTTCTGCCAATACTTACATTCAACAATCCATATTACATCAAACCCTTCAAAATGAGAGGTGACATATACATCTACATCATGACTGGTTCTTACCCCTTTCACGGATACATCTGTTCTCGCGTCTAATCCTATGGAACGGAAATATTCGGCAGTGTCCTCTTGATATTTTTTCCAATCTTTCATTTTATAATCACCGATTAACAGCTTTGGCTTTGCTCTAAAGATTACATTAGCGATTAATTAAAACTATTGAGAGTCTATCTTTTTTGTTAAAAAGTTTTTTTCAGCTCTGCTATGCATCTCATTAGTTCTTTTCCTTTTGTTGTGACAAACCACTTACCAGAAACATCCGTAATTAGCCCTAAGTCAGACAAATATACATGATGGAATGATTTTGGATCTCTAGCAATACCAAGTGTATAAGTAGATGCAAGGGCTTGGAAAATGAGCTTAGTTACAGAGGAGCTTTTTGAGTGAAGTTCAGATAGTACTACTAAATCAGGTGCCGTCAGTTTTGAAAACGTCCTCGCTATTTCAGGATGAATACTCCCTTCACTCATTTCCCTAGCTGTAAGGTTAGCCCACAACGACCGAATGAAATCATCAGATTGGCTGTCGGAGTTTTCTAATACAGTGTAAATTACTTGAGGTTTCACTACAACAAAACTAAAATCTCGAACGCCAGAATTCCTTACTTTTTCTGTCGCTTCTCGAAGTGTCTGTTCAGCAATGATTTTTTGGACTTCATTTAACGTATTGAACTTATGCTCGATTAGTTTCCCAATGCCAACTGTTGTAGCCGTAATTGGAAATATTAACTTGTTTACGATATCAATCGTCGCTCCCCAGACTTCCTTCGGTATGTTCTTAAGCACGTCCATATATACCCTCTGAATTATTATAATGCCTTTTATTATGAACACCTAAATAAACGGAATTCGTTATATCGGTAGGTCCGATTCACAAAGCGTAATCAGATTTTCGCGGATTTTTTGTTGGACTTACAAGCCAAAGTAATAAAATATATATTGCAAGGCAACAAAGGACCCACTGGGAAATGGTATCAAGCACCCACCAGTCTGCAGAGTAAAAAATCACTCAAAGCTAGGAATTTGAATGGCTTTTTGACGCCGATCAGATTCCAAGGTGCTCAATACCCCGTCATCTCCAAGTAGCCCAGCCCTTGCGCATCTCCCCCCACAGTCACAGCCCCCTCCCAATAGTCAAAACGCCCCGTCATGGCCTGATTGGGTTGGCGGGCACGGATGGTTAGATTGATATCGGCGGCCTTAAGCTGCCACTCGATGGGGTAGGGCTGACCCTTGGGGCCGCGCCAGGTCTTGCCCGGGGTGAGGCTGATGCTGTCGGGGGCGAGCACCCGGCTGCTGCCATCCTTGTCGATCAAGATGCCGTAGCGGTTCTCGGGTTCGGGG
The DNA here is from genome assembly GCF_046087985.1 of Aeromonas ichthyocola. NCBI lineage: Bacteria > Pseudomonadati > Pseudomonadota > Gammaproteobacteria > Aeromonadales > Aeromonadaceae > Aeromonas > Aeromonas ichthyocola. The sequence goes on along the minus strand of NZ_JBJSWH010000001.1, from coordinate 272,678 downwards.
CGGCCCGCTTTGGTGCGCAGGCGAAACAGCATCAGCTCGCGGCCATCGGCAAGTTGCAGGGAAAACCAGTCCCAGCCCGACTGCCACTGGGCCAGTACCGAGCTGCTCCACTCGTGATCGAACCAGCCCTGGCCCGTGACATTGCGGGTCTCCCCCTCCAGGGTCAAAGTGCCGCTCAGTGTCAGGCGCGGGTAGGAGTAGTAGAAGGAGGCGTTGCCCGGGCTCTTCTCGCTGTAACCCGCTTTGCCCTGCAGCACCGCCGGCTTGGCGGCGCTCACCTCGAGGTTCAGCTCACCCATCTTGCTCTGCACCTTCAAGGTGGCGGGGAAGAGCGCATCGCCTTGAGAGGCCAGCCGCCACTCTCTTAGCCAATATTCGCCGCCGCTGGCCCCGGCGAGCCCCGGCCCCTGGCGGCTGGTGCGCTCATCCTGGCGGTGGGTACCACGGGCGAGATCCGTGATGGCGAACTGGGCCAGCCAGAGCTGGGGGCTGAGCCAGGGGTTGTCCGAGGTGAACTCCTGCTCGATACCCTGCCGAAAGAGGGTCCACTGCATGCCGTAGTCGCGCCCCTGCTCGTCTTTCAGGTTGCCGGTGAGATACCACCACTCGGATCTGTAGTCGGGGTGGGCGCCGTGATCGGCGGGCAGGCGGATGGGCTGGCCGGGCAGGGCCTTCCTGAACTGATCGCCGCCGCCCCCGAGCAGGGTGCCCAGATCGCTGGCACCGACCGCAGCGCCATGGAGGATGCAGGCGATCATCAACGGCCACTTCCAACTCAATTTCATACCACTCTCCTTGCGGCATACCAGGAGGCGAGCGCCCCGCACAGGGGGGCGAGCAAGAGCGCCGTGACAGCGTGCAAGGGGGCGGCTTCGAAGGCGAGGCGCCAGCCAAAGGCGCGGGGGTTGACCACCTCAATCAGCACCCAGGCGAGGCCATAGCCCACCGGCAGGGCCAGGAGCGCCGTGAGCAGCCCCAATCCCGCCCCCTGCCACACCAGCAGGCGGCGGCAGTGGCGGGGGCCTATCCCAAGGCTCTGCAGGGTCTGCAACTCGCCACGGCGGGCCCGCCCCAGCACCATGAAGGCGGAGCCGATGCCGACGAAGGCGATGCCGAGGATCAGCAATTTCAGCAGCTCGGTCACCACAAAGGTCTGATCGAACACCTTGAGCGCCGCGGCGTGGATGGCGGGGGCGGGCAGCAGGTTCACCCGCTCGCCAAAACGGGCACGCAGCCGATCGCTTAGGCCCTCGGGGTCTCCGTGCTGAAGAGGGCGAGGGATTGCACCGCGCCCCCTTCGAAGGCGTGCAGTATCTGCCCCTTGTCGCTGCCGTAATCCTGATAGACGCCAGTGACGGTGAGGGCCCTTGGCTCCCCTTCGCTCGTTACATCCAGGGTCTGACCCACTCTGACCCCGAGGCGCACCGTGAGCGGCTCGCTCGCCAGCACCTCGTCGGGCGCGGCGGGCCAGCGCCCGGCCAGCAAGGGATAGGCGGCCTTGAGCTCGGGGATAAAGTCCATCTGCGCCCACTCGATGGGCTGCCCCTGCCAGCGGGCGGGATGCACGGCGCGGCGCGAGGCGGCGCTCACTTCTGGCTCGGCGAGTATGGCGGTCAGGGTCTGCTCGCTCAGCTGGCCTCTGCTGCCTGCCACCCCCTTGGGGGCGCTGACATAGAGGTCGGCGGCGAGCCGCTGGCCGAGCCAGATCTCCACGCTCGAACGAAAGCTCGACACCATGACCCCGATGCCGATGGCCGCGGCTATGGCAAGTTGCAGCGCCATCACGGCGATGGCGGTGCGATCCAGATGGTATTGGGTCTCGGCCACCCCGAGCCGGACGCTGAGGGGGCCGTGCCCGCGCAGCCGCCCCAGCAGAGCGCGCAGGGCATCGGGCAGGGCGAGGGCCATGGCGAGCAGCCAGCCTCCGGCCACGAAGAGGGCGCCCCCCAGGCCGGTCTGCGGCAACAAGAGGCAGAGGGCGCAGAGCAACAGTATGGCGATGGCGAGCAGACGCCTGCGCCAGGGATGAACCGGCGGGCGGCTGCTCCCCTCCCGCAGTTCAAGAGGGGATTGGCGCAGCAACTGCCACCAGCCGGGGAGGTTGGCGGCAAGGGTGCCAGCCAGGCCTATCAGCAGCGCCTTGATGAGGCTGGTCGGGGAGAGGCGCAGCAGGTCGATGGGATTGGGGCCATAAAGGTCTGCCAGCGCCTGGGTGAGGTGTCCCATGAGGGCCAGCGCCAAGAGGCTGCCCAGCAGCAGCCCGAGCAGGGTGCCTATGGTGGCGAGAATGAGCAGCTCCAGGGCCAGATAGCGGAGTACCCGGCTTGGCGGCATCCCCAGGATGATGAGCTGGGCGAGCTGGGGGCGGCGCACGCTCTGCACGAAGCGCTGGGCGTTGAACACCAGAAACAATCCCACCGCCATGGCGAGCAGGGAGAGGGCGCTGAGGTTGAGGGCCAGGGCATCCCCGAGCTGGCTGGCATCGAGGGCAGGGCTGATGGGTTCGAACCAGAGCGGCTGATGGGGGTAATAGGTTTGCAGCGCCCTTTGCAAGGCATTGGCCTCTTCGTCGCTTAACTTGAAGACGATGCGATCCAGCCTTCCTGCCTTGCCAAGCAGGGGTTGGGCCAGGCCTATGTCGGTGACCAGCAGCCGCTCCATGGGGACGGCGCCCGGCTCGAAGGTACCCGCGAGGGTGAGGGTGAGCGTACGGGCGCTGTCCGCCTCACCGCCGCCCAACATAAAGCTCCGCGACTGCCCCGGCGACCAGCCGAGGCGTTTGGCCTCGGGGGCCGAGAGCCAAACGCTGTCGGCGCGGCTCAGGGGGAAGTCGGGTTCGCGCCCCGGCTGCTCGCCAAAGAGTCGGCGCAGGGGGCCCGGGTTGAAGAGATCCATCCCCAGCAGCTGGAAGCTGCGCCCCTGCTCATCCTTGAGCCAGGCGTGCAACTGGGGCATGGCGTCAAGATCCGGCTGGCTTCGCACCAGCCGAACGTAGAGCCCCTCATCCAGGCCACCGCTCGGGGCCAGGCGGTAGTTCGCTTCCCCCGCGAGCTGGCTGCGGGCGGCGACGAAATTGGTGCGGGCGCTGTGGTTCAAAAGCTCGATGGCCACCACCAGGGTGACCCCCAGCATGAGCCCGGCCAGGCTCATCAGGAGCAGCCAGGGGTGGGCGCGATAGAGGCGCAGCAGCGCCTTCAGCGGCAGCATGATGCATACCAGCGGCGGGCGTCACCCATGGGGTCCGGCCTCGAGCAACTGCCCCCCTTCCAGGCGCAGCACCCTGTCTGCCAGGGCGCCATAGCCGGGGTTGTGGCTCACCAGCAAGAGGCCTGCGCCGGTATCGCGCACCGCCGCCATCATCAGCCCCATCACCTGCTCGGCGTTGTGTTCATCGAGGCTGCCGGTGGGCTCGTCAGCGAGCAGCCACTTTGGCTGGTGAACCAGGGCCCGGGCCAGGGCTACCCGTTGGCGCTGGCCGCCGGAGAGCTGCTCCGGCCAGGCGTGGCGCTTGTGGCTCATCCCCAGGCGTTCGAGCAGGGCATCGAGGCGCGCCATGTCGCGGGGAAGGTGGTTTATCTCCAGGGGCAGGCAGAGGTTTTCCAGCACAGTGAGGGTCGGCAGCAGGTTGAAGTCCTGATAGACGATGCCAAAATGCCGGCCGCGCAGGCGGGCCCGCTCGTCCGGTGACTGGGTGTCGAGCCGGGTCTCTCCCAGCCAGATCTCCCCCTCATCCGGGGGGATGAGACCGGCAATGAGGTTGAGCAGAGTGGACTTGCCACAGCCGCTCTGCCCCAGCAGCAGACAGGTTTCGCCGGGGTTTAGCTTGAGATCCAGCCCGGCAAACAGGGGGGGCGTCTCACCGCCGTTGGCGAAGTGTTTACCGAGGTTGTGCAGATTCAGCATGGGATAACCGGTTGATGGCCAATGGCTTTCACAATGTCAGTCACTACTATGCCAGTTAGTGATCGCGCCTGCAAAAGGGATGAGGATCCTTGCTGGATCCCGCTTGCCAGAGGTGGTTAGAATAGGGGCTTCCATGGGTCACAGGATGAGCAAGGATGTTACACAAGCAAGTCAGTTTTATCGTCGACAGCAAGGGGGCCAAGCAGGCTGCCGTGGTCCCCATCGATATCTACAACGAGCTGATGACCCTGCAAAAGGCGCTCTCCGACAACAAGCCCGGCGAGCGCGAGCTCTACCACTTCAACGGCAAGGGGGCCGAGGCCCATGGCTATCCGGTGGGCAAGCGGCAGAACCCCGGCTTCATGGTGCAGGCGGGTTCCACCGCCAACGGCGAGGATGCCGCCTCCCTGCGCGAGGCGGTGATCGAGCTGCGCCAGGAGCTGCTGGCCAAGGGGGTGCTTGTGCCCCGAGCCGAGGGGGGCTTCGTGTTCAGCGCCGATCAGCTGTTCAACAGCCCGAGCCTGGCAGCCAGTCTGGTGGCGGGCAACAACAGAAGCGGGTTGGACGCCTGGCAAAACAGTGCCGGCTACACCCTCAAGCAATCCGGTTTCGGCAAAAAATCCCCCTGATGGCAAAACAGCGCCGGCTACACCCTCAAGCAATCCGGCTTTGGCAAAAAATCCCCCTGATCCCCTTGAGCCACGCCGCCTGCCCGGCCGAGGCGGGCAACAATGGATGGCAAAACAGTGCATACACCCTCATTGACCTGGATGAACCTGCCCGGCCGGGTGAGCTTTTGAGGGTGACTTCCCTGTCCGCTGCTAGCCTCAATGCCAGACAGTTCTCAAGAGACGCGCACTCATGTCTGGATCCTCACGCCTTGCCCCCTTGTCCGGGCTCTGCCTGTTTTGTGGCCCCGCCCTGGCCGAGGGCGGCCCCCTTGCTCTGACCCACAGCGGCGTCGGCCTCTTTGCCCTCGTCATCTTCGTGCTCGCCTACCTCCTGGTGATGGCCGAAGAGTACCTGAAGCTGCGAAAATCCAAGCCGGTGCTGATCGCCGCCGGCATCATCTGGATAGCCATTGGCGTCGTCTATGCGGACGCGGGGCTGAGCCCCCTGGCCCACGAGGGGTTTAGGCAAAACCTGCTGGAATACGGGGAGTTGATGCTGTTCCTGCTGGTGGCCATGACCTACATCAACGCCATGGAGGACAGGCTGCTGTTTGCCGCCCTGCGCGCCCGCCTGGTGCGGGCCGGGCTCAGCCTGCGCACCCTGTTCTGGCTCACCGGGTTCCTGGCCTTCTTCATCTCCCCCGTAGTGGACAACCTCACCACTGCGCTCCTGATGTGCACAGTGGTGCTCAATGTGGCCAACGAGGATCGCCGCTTCATCAACCTGGCCTGCATCAACATCGTAGTGGCGGCCAATGCCGGCGGCGCCTTCAGCCCCTTCGGCGACATCACCACCCTGATGGTGTGGCAGGCGGGCAAGGTGCCCTTCGGCCAGTTCTTCGCGCTCTTCATCCCCGGCCTGCTCAACTTCCTGATCCCGGCCCTCCTGATGAGCCTGATGGTGCCGCGCCATGCCCCCAGGGTGCTGGACGAGGAGGTGACGCTCAGGCGCGGGGCCGCCACCATAGTGCTGCTCTTCCTCCTCACCATAGGGACAGCCGTCGCCTGCCATCACTTCCTGCAACTGCCCCCGGTGCTCGGCATGATGACGGGGCTGGGCTATCTGCAATTTTTCGGCTTCTACCTGCGCAAGACCCAGCCTGGTGTCCTGGCGCGAGAGCGCGCCCTCTATGAGCGCACCGGTGACGAGGCGCGGCTGCTGCGCCTCGGCTCCATAGTGCCGTTCGACGTGTTCAACAAGATTGCCAAGGCGGAGTGGGACACCCTGCTCTTCTTCTACGGGGTGGTGATGTGCGTCGGCGGGCTCAGCTTCATGGGGTATCTGGCGCTGGCGTCCCAGCTCCTCTATCAGGGGGATCCGACCCAGGCCAATGTGGTCATAGGCCTGCTCTCCTCCGTCATCGACAACATTCCGGTGATGTTCGCCGTGTTGTCGATGGAGCCGCAGATGTCGACCGGGCAGTGGCTGCTGGTGACCCTGACCACGGGGGTGGGGGGCAGCCTGCTCTCCATCGGCTCCGCCGCCGGTGTGGCCCTGATGGGGCAGGCCAGGGGCATGTATACCTTCGTTGGCCATCTCAAGTGGTTGCCTGCCATTTTGCTTGGCTATATGGTCAGCATAGGGGCGCATCTGTGGCTCAACAGCGCCCTGTTCTGAGCACCATGAAGATTGCAAGGGAAGGGACTATGGGACAACTGTTCGAGGCGCTCTCGCCGCGCCATGTGGCCTTTATCGAGGCGCAGAAGATCTATTTTGTCGGCACGGCGGCGGAGGGCACGGTCAACCTCTCCCCCAAGGGCGGGGATTCGTTGCGCATTCTCGATGCCCATACCCTGGCCTGGCTCAACCTGACCGGCAGCGGCAACGAGTCGGCGGCCCATGTGTTGCAGAACCCGCGCATGACGGTGATGTTCTGCGCCTTCGAGGGGGCGCCCATGATACTGCGGGCCTATGGTCAGGCGCGGGTGCTGCACCGGGGTGACCCGGACTGGGAGACGGCCCTGGCGCGCTTCCCGGCCAGCGTGGCGGCCCGCCAGATCTTCCTGCTCGACATTGAACGGGTCCAGACCTCCTGCGGCATGTCGGTGCCCCTGTTTGACTACCAGGGGGACAGGGAGGATCTCGCCAACTGGTCGGCCCGCCAGGGCAAGGAGGGCATAGAGGCCTACTGGCGCAAGAAGAATCAGCTGAGCCTGGATGGCGTGGAGAGCGAGATCCTGGCCCGCAGCGGCTTGCCAGCAGACGCCTGAGGAGCCGCGTCCCTGATGCAAAAAGCCCTGTCCGGTGGACAGGGCTTTTTCGTGTCGGCATCGCGGTGAGCCTAAGAGCGCGTCAGGCCGCCCTGGCACGTTTGCCGGTGAGTATCCAGTAGCTGAGCGCCGAGCCCAGGCCACAGGCGGCGATGGCGATGGCCATGGGCAGCGGCGACTCGGGGGGATTGAGGTTGACCAAAATGCCCACCACGGCGCCTATGCCAAAGCGCAGTGTGCCCGCGAGCGCCGAGGCGGTGCCCGCCGACTGGGGGAAATGGCCCATCAGGCCCGTCATGGCGTTGGCCCCCACCAGGCTGATGTGCCCGACGAAGAGCACCACTGGGATGACGATGCCCCAGAGGCCCCCGGTCTGGCTCCAGGCGTTATAGATAAGCAGGGCCCCGGCCAGCGGCAGCACAGTCAGGCCGTATTGCAGCATGCGCTCGGCGCCCACCCCCTTCACCAGACGGCTGTTGACGAAGGTGACCACCATCATCAGCAGGATATTGAGGCCAAAGAGCCAGCCGTAGTGCTCGGTCGGTACCTTGAAATACTCGATATAGACATAAGGGGAGGCGCTCAGGAAGGCGAACATGCCAGAGCTCGACAGGGCGCCGCACAGCACATAGCCCATGGCGCCGCGGTGGGAGAGCACGCCCCAGTAGTTGCGCAGCACCTGGCCAAGCTTGAGGGGCTGCCTGTGTTCGGGTTTCAGGGTTTCCTGGATCTTCCACTGCATCACCACGCAGATGAGCAGGCTCACCCCCACCAGCAGCCAGAAGATCACCCGCCAATCGCTGTGGGCGCTGATGTAGCCGCCCACCACCGGGGCCACCAGGGGGGCCAGCGTCATCACCAGGATGACGAAGGACATGGCCCGCGAAAACGCATCCTTCTCGAACAGATCTCGCAGCAGGGCATTGACCACCACGGATCCCGCCGCGCCCCCTGCGGCCTGCAGCATACGCCAGGCCAGCAGCTCCGGCAGGGAGTCGGCCATGGCGCAGCCCACCGAGGCCACGGCGAACATCGTCAGTCCCGCCAGGATCACCGGCTTGCGGCCGAAGCTGTCGGCGAGCGGCCCGTAGAACAGCTGGCCGATGGCAAAGCCGCCGAGGAAGGCGCTGATGGTGAGCTGGGCCCCGTCTATGCTGGTGGCCAGATCCCGGGCTATGGCCGGAATGGCGGGCAGGTACATGTCCACCGCGAGCGGGGTCAGGCCCGCCAGGGCGCCGAGCAGGATGAACAGGAAGCGGGGAGAGAGGGGCGTGGCTTGAGGCATAGGGTATCCGAGTCGTGGCAGGGCCGGGAAAAGGGGCGAGTGTTGAGTCTATCAGCTTTGGCAGGCTTGAGCAGGTCTATCCTGCCCCGGCCCTTGAGGTCAGATCTGCGGCGAGATCAGTGCCCCGGACGCCTTGCCCTGTGGTGGCACAGAAGCAGCAGCCAGCCCAGCCACCCGAGCAAGGAGAGGGCATTGCCTGCCCGCTCGGGCCAGCGCGCCGTCAGCCTGAGGGTGAGGCTGTGGCTGCCCGCCGGCACCCAGAGCTGCATCAGGCCCTGGGGATTGGCACCCACCGTCAGCATCAGACGCTCGTCGAGCCAGGCCTGCCAGCCGGGGTAATCATACTGGTGCAGGACCAGCCGGGTCGGCACCGCCGCCGTCACCGCCAGGGTCAGGGCCCTGGGCTGCCAGCGGTGCACTGTCCAGCTGGCGCCCGGGGGCTCGGCGCTCACCGGGGGCTGGAATTCGTCCTTCCAGGCGAGCAGGGTCGGGGCGAACATGCCCCCCGGCACCTGCCTTGGCCTGTACTCCCGGGCGCTGCGCTTGCTGTCGAACTCGAGGGCCATGGCCTCCCGGGTGGGGGCCTGGGTGAGGGGGGCGTGACGGACGTAGGCGAGGGTAGTGATCAGGGTCAGCAGGAGTGTTCCCCACCAGAGCCACTGCCAGGGGCGGTGAGTGGGGGTGCCCAGCGCCACCACGGCGACCGTGGCCAGGGTGAGGATGAGATTGAGCCGCCAGGGAAACTGCACCCGTTGCAGGGGGGGCAGCAGGCTCCAGAGGGGCTGGCTCAGGGGCAACATCATCAGGAAGGCACCCACCCCGAGCGCCCCCCAGCACAGGAGCTCGGGGTGGCGCGGCTCGCGGGCGGCGGCCCAGGCGATGAGCAGCAGGGCCAGGGTCAGCAGGCTCTGCCATGCCAGGTGGCCGCGAAAGCGCCAGTCCCCCCAGCCAGAAGGCAGGCGGTCGAGGAAGTTGCGCCGAAAGTCGAACATGCCGCCGCGCATCAGCTCCATGGAGATGGCCCCCTGATCCGCCAGGGCGGGCAGCAGCAGGGCCGCCGCCATGCAAAGCCCCAGCCCCTGAGCCCCCAGGGCTATCCAGCAGGGCGCCAGGGTGCGGGATCGCCAGGCGAACCAGAGGGCGCGCACGCTGACCAGACCCATCATCAGCAGCAGGCTGGGCAGGTGGGAGAAGGCCAGCAGCGCCAGCCCCAGGATCAGCAGGGGCAGGCCCTGGCGCAGGCCGCGATGGGCGAGATCCTGGCCAAGCAGGATGAGCGGCGCCCAGGCGAAGGCCCAGAACTCCGCCAGGGCGAAGCGGGCATAGAGATCCATGGCCAGGTGATAGGGCAGGATCAGGTAGAGCAGGCTGACCGCCAGGGCCCGGCCCGTGGGCGTGGTGGCGCGCAGCCACAGATAGGCGAACGCGCCTGAGAGCAGCAGCGCCAGGGTGGCGCTGCCGAGCAGGGGATAGATGGCCTGCTGGGCGGGGGAGCCGGGGCCGGCAAAGAGGGCGCTGACGTAGTAGGGGAGCGGGGGATAGAAGAAGAAGGTGGGGCTGCCAAAGCCGCCATTCATGGCCATCAGCCAGCGGGGATAGAGCTCCCCTTGCCACAGCTGGCGGGCAAAATAGTGGCCGGAGAGCAGGTGGTGGAACAGATCGTGCCCCTGAGTGCCCCCCTGCAGCCAGATTGGCAGCACCAGGAGCGCGCTGGCCAGCGCCAGGATCAGGGGCACCAGTGCCCACTCCTTGCCTCCCTTCATGCATCCTCTCCCTGCCACGCCCATGCGCAGTGAGTGTAGACGAGTCAGCTGGCGCAGCGACGCGTTTGGGCCAGAGTCCCGCGCCTGTCAGCGTGGTATGGCGAGCCAGAGGCCGGGTTCGGCGCCAAAGCGGGGGGCAAACCAGTGCGCCTGGTGGGGGAGCGGCATCTCGCTCTGCGCTATGGAGCTGCGGCTGAGGCGGCAGGCCCCCTGGGTGAGAGCAAGGGCCGCATCCCCCTGGTACCAGCCATCGGTCACCGGCAGGGCCGTGGTTTCCCTAAGCAGCCGTACCCCCCACTGGGTCACCAGGGCCGGGCAGGTCCGTTCGGCCAGTCGGGCGGCCTGCACCATGGCGGGCGCGGCAGGCGGGGTGAGAGTGCTCATCAGCAGCAACAGGGCCCCCAGCATGGCAGGTCGCTCGCCCCATAGCGGCAGCCTGCCCGCCAGCAGCACTATGCCGAGCAGGGTGAGGGGAGCCAGATGGCGGGGATTGTCCGGGTTCTGGCCAAACAGGGTCCAGAGCAGCAGGGCGAGCCAGTAGAGGGGCCAGAGCGGCGACAGGGCTGCGGCTTGGTCTTTTGATCTTTGCCAGAGCGGCAGTACCAGCAAGGCTCCGACAGCCAAGGGCCAGAGCGGAGTGAGCTGATCATGGAAGGTGCGGGCCCAGCTCAGCAGCCGGTCGCCGTGCGCCGCCGCCGTGTTGCCCCACAGAGTGAAGTGGCCGTCGGTAAAGCGCCGCCCCTCGCCAAAATAGGCCCAGCCATCGGCCTGCCAGACAAAGAGCAGACTTATCAGCCCTACCAAAGCGATGGGCAGCAGAAATTTGCGCCGCTCACCCTTGTGCTCTATCCCGAGCCAGAGCGGCAGCAGGGCCAGCACAAAATAGGAGGGGCGCAGGGCCAGCAGCAATCCAACCATGAGGCCTGTCAGCGCTATCCTGCGATGCTGCAAGGCCAGCAGAGCCCCGAGCCAGGCGGCGAGCGCCGGCCCGTCCGAGAGGCCGGAGAGGGCAAGTGTCGGGGTGAGCGGCAGGGCCAGCACCAGCAGCCAGACGGGGGCGAGCAGGCTTGGTCGTTGCCATATTCTCACCGCCAGCAAGGCGGTGAGCGGCGCTATCAGCGCTGTGCCCAGGAGGCTCGCCCACTGCACCGCAGCGGCTGGGTCATCCACCGCCAGATTGATCAGCCGCGCCAGCCAGATAAAGGCGGGGTAGCCCGGGAAGTGGGGGGAGAACTCCAGCACGCTAAAGCGCACCACCCCGTGGGCGAAATTCAGGGCATCGTCGGAATCGAGGGCCACAGGGAAGGTAAATAGCCAGCCCGTCCAGACCAGTTGCAGAAGGATCAGCAAGTAGGGTCGATTAGCGAAGCGTAATCGGCCGTGGTGACGCCCCCCTTCTCCCCTTGCGGGAGAAGGACCGGGGATTAGGGGGGCCGTCATCATCGATGAAATGTCATCAGAGCGGCGCCAGCACGGCCATCAGCGCTTTTTCGGCTTCTGCGAAGGCGGCAGCATCGGCGGGCTTGGCGCCCACCCCGAATACCCCAGGGTTGCCGATGGCGTCCAGCACCTTGGCCAACGCCTGTTCGGCGGCCTTGCGATCCCCTTCACCGAGGGAGGGGAGGATCAAATCGAGGAAGCGCTTGCTCTTGACCACCAGCACCTTGGCGGTCTGGTAATCGCCGAGGTTCTGCCCGGCCCCCTCGAGGCGGCGCTCGATCTCGGCCTTGTAGGCTCGGTTGAGCAAAGCGGCTGTGGCAGCGGCATCTTTCCCCTTGATGGCGGCGGCCAGGGGCGCTTGCAGTGTCACCTTGTGGTGCTCTTCCAGATAGGTCAGCTCGTCGGCAATCTCGCTCAAGGTGGCGCTGGCATCCTTGCCGTCACTGGCGGCGCCAAGCAGCGCCTCGCGGGCGTCGATCAGCGGCTCCTTGCCTGCGGCGGCGTAGGAGTATGCCTGCGCCTGGCCGCTGAGGGTCAGCAGCGGGCCCGTCAGTAGGGCGAGGGCGATCAAGCCGTGGCGTATGGTCATCCTGTTCTCCTTGTTGATTTGTCCTGACGGCATGGCGCCAGTCCTGATTCGTTGGACCCCACCCCGCTCCCAAGGGGGAGGCCGGGAGGGGGTTGTTCCTGTTGCTACGCCACGCTCTGGGTCTCGATCACTGTGTTTTCGTTGCGATGATTGAAGATGGCGTGGCGTCTGTCCACCCCGTCGATCACCATGTCAGCGGCCATCATCCCCATCTCCATGGCGGTGTCGGTGAAGATGTAGCGAAACGTCCCCTGGCGACCTGTCATGATGAGGTTGCCAATCGGCATCAGCGCCTTGATGGCTTCGTTGCGGCGGGTCTGATAGCCAAGATCCATCAGCGGATAGGCGTATTCGCTGCGGGCCTCGAAGGTCTCATCGCCAAGCCTAGCGGTATCAACGCCTAGGCTCGCGAGATCGGCGGTGACCCGACCCCGCAGCTCGGCCAGCGGCGCCTGCCAGGTGGCATCCCCCGGATTGCAGGGGATCTCCAGCATCACCGAGGTCTGGCCCTGTGGCGCCATAAAGGGGCTGCGGCGGCGCGGCTCCTGCAGGCGGGTCGCCAGAATATGGGGGTCGGAGAGGTACTGCCAGGTGTTGTCCGACAGGTTCTCCTGTTTAAGCGGCATGTTGACGAAGCGCAAGGATCGGTAGTGCAGATCGCACGGCAAGCCCAGATGCTGGCAGGTGAGCGGCAGCGGCAGGGTGGAGATCACCTGATCGAAGGATTCGCTTTGCTCAATACCCTCTTGTTGCCAATAGACCCGCTCAATGCGGCCATCGACCTGCTCGAGGCGGCTGATGGTGGCGCCTGTCTTGACCGTCACGCCCTCTGCTACCAGCCGCTCCCCCAGGGTGGTGAAGATCTGGCCGAAACCATACTTTGGATAACGGTATTTGCGGGCATAGGTGCGCACCGAGAGGTTGCCCTTGCGTCTTGGTAGCAGGCGGCGTGCCACGTCTTTCAAATCGATGAGACTGATGCGCTGACCGGCCCAGTCGGCGGAGAGTTTGTCCGGGTTGATGCCCCAGAGCTTGCCGGTGTAACCCTCGAAGAACTGGCGGTAGAGGGTGCGGCCGAAGTGGCTCTGGATCCACTCGGCAAAGCTCGCCTTGGCGAAATCGTCCGGCTTCTTGGCAAAGGGCAACAGCAGCAGATCCTTCACCGCCCCCGCCATCAGGGTTAGGGGGGCAGTCCTCAGCAGGTTGGTGAGGTTCAAGGGGTAGTCATAGGTGCGCCCGCCGAAGCGGATCACGCTCTTTCGCTCGGCGTGGAGCAAGTCGTCCCCCATCAGCTCGTCGATAAAGGCGAGCAGCTCGGGGTTCTTGGTGATAAAGCGGTGGCCGCCGTAGTCGAAGCGATAGTCACCATCGTGCCCCTTGAAGGTCTGGGTGGCGCACATGCCCCCCACCACGCTCTCCTGCTCGAACAGGGTGACCGCAAAACCGGCCTGGCACAGGCGCCAGGCGGCCATCAGACCGGCGGGACCGGCACCCAGTACCGCAATCTTCTTGTTGTTGTCGCTCATGAGTGTTCCGAAACGGCTTGATAGCTAAGGGGACCGCGCCAGGGCGCGGCCCCCGAATGGGGTTGCAACTGGGGCGGGTTTATCCCTGCACCCGAGGGCGATAGCTGCGATGCCAGAGGGTGACGAAGATGGCCAGATAGGTGGCCCAGGTCAGCAACTGCAAGCCGGCCGGTGAGGCATTGTAGCCAAACAGGGCGCGCAGGAAGGTGCCGAAGACCCCTTGATCGTCGAGGATGTGGCTGATGTTGAACACGGGCGTGGTCCAGAAGGTGATGACGTCCGCCGCCTGCAACATGTTGACGGCGGACGACAGCAGCCCCGCGGCTATGATGATGATCAGCAGCCCGGTCCAGCGGAAGAAGGGGGCCAGCGCCACCTTGCGGGTGGAGCGCAGCAGCCCCCACACCAGCACCACAGAGACCAGCAGCCCCGCCAGCGCCCCCATCAGTCCCTCGTGCAGATCCACCCCTTGCCCGGAATAGACCAGGGCGGAGAAGAAGAGCACTGTCTCAAAGCCTTCCCGCATCACGGCGAGGAAGGCGAGCAGCACCAGGCCGAACAGGTTGCCGCCGTCGACAGCGGCATCGATGCGCGCCGTCATGGCCCCCACCTGGGACTTGGCCTGTTTTTGCATCCAGATCGCCATATAGGTGAGCACCAGGGTGGCGAAGATCAGTATCCCCGCCATCAAGAGGTGGTTGTAACGTTCGCTCTCGAACTGGCTCACCACCACCTGGAACAGGAAGGCGACGACGAGGGAGGCGACAAGACCCAGCCCCACCCCCAGATAGATGAACTTGTTGTAGCGACTCGCCCCCAGCTTGGCGAGGTAGGAGAGGCAGATGCCGACCAGCAGGAAGGCTTCCAGCCCCTCGCGCAGGGTAATGAGAAAACTTGCAAACATCAGGATTGAGGCTCCGTATCGGGCGTGATGGGGAGAGGCTGCAGGGTGAGTTGCAACCGATTTAGCTGCACTATGGGTGGCTCCGGCAAGCTCGGCTCGGCGGCGCGCACCGCATCACTGACCCACTTGGGGTAGGTGCGGAAATTGAGTTTGATATCGGCCTTGAAGGGCCCTTGGGCATCTGCGGGTAGCTGCCAGGCTTCATCGCGCCAGCCATCGGCCGGGATACGGGTGTCTTCCAGGAGCTTGGCGTAACGCCAGAACTTGAGCCCCACCGGTTTGCCGTCGGCATCGCCGAATACTTTGCGGAACAAGCGCGCATCCTCGGGCACGGCGCCCTCCACCGGCTGGCCGCTGGTGAGCACTATGTTGCCGCTGGCGTCGGTGACGGTCAGCTCCAGCCAGAGTTCGCGAAAATCGGCCACCCCGGTGGGCAGGGCATGGCCTGCGCCTGTATTGGCGACCCGCACCACCAGCTGCTGCCCATCGGCAGCCTGTTCTATACGGGCTGAGAGGGTAGCGCTGGAGCGCAGCAGGGCCAGGCTCTCCTGTTCAAGGTCGGGATTGCGCAGCCCCACCAGCTGGTGCTGGGCGCCGGTGAAGTTGTGGCGATAGAGCCGTTCTTTCACTGTGCCATTTTCGGTGGACTGGCCTGCCACCGGCGCGCCGCCGTTGCCCGGCTCCGGGTTCATATGGCAGTCGATGCAGCTGCGCCGCTTGGCGGGATCCTCGGCCTTGGCGAAGCTGGAGTTCTCCCACTCGTCCCAGGTGTTGACGATATTGGCGCCTGTGCCCGGGGCAAACTCGTTGTGGCAGGATTTGCACAGGGCCGCATCCTGATAGAAATCCTTCTGGTAGGAGGCCTTGTGCATGGCGGGACGGGCGTTGATCTGCCGCTCTGCCAGCCAGTGGCGGGCGCTGCCCCCCGGGGCATCCTCGAACACATAGCTTTCGCGGTCTTTGAGGTTCACCGTGAAGGCGCTGTTGCCGCCGGCATCTTCGAGCCTTGTGATGCGATGGCAGAGCACGCAGCCTGTCCCTTCCTCCACCACGGGTTCGCCTGCCTTGTGGGCGGCAATGAGCGAGGCGCCCCCCTGCTCGAACATGTGGGAGCCCTTGGGCAGCTCAGTCTGGCCGTTCAGCACCTGCTGGGGCATGTGGCAGCCCTGGCACCACTGACCGAAGGCTTCCCCTTCGGTTTCGCGGGCCAGGGCCTGCACCACCTTGTAGTAGGGGTGGGAGTTGCCCATCAGTCTGTGGTTGCTCTCGCTCCAGTCCTTGAACGCCTCTTGGTGGCAGTTCTGGCAGGAGGCGGAGTTGAGCCACTCCTTGGGATGGGTCGTCGGCGCCTTGGCCGGATCCCTGCGCGGGGCATCGAGCCGCAGCCAGTTGGCGAGATAGGGGAGGTTGCCATCTGCGGTGACGAAGGCGTGCAGATCTTCCATCATGGCCTTCACCTCGGGCTGGGGCTTGGCGGGATCCACAGTCTCGGCCCCATCGCGACCATCGTGGCCCATGCCGCCCTGAGTCTGCTGGGTCATGCGCAGGTATTCGCCGACGAAGTCCCCCGCCACCATGTTGGCGAGGTTGGCGTGGCCGTTGATGGCGTTGTCGCCGCTCTGCTGGCGATGGGCCGCCATCAGATGGCGGTTGGTGAAGTTGAACCCGTCCAGATGGCAGGAGTTGCAGCTCATCCAGTTGTCCCCGGCCATGGGGAAGCGGGCATTGGCGGCGGTGTTGCCCAGGTTGAACAGCAGCTCGCCACGCTTGAGGGGCTCGGGGCGTGGATCCGTCTCTACCAGCTTGGCGAAGTGGGGCACATCGACAGTGACCCGGGCGAAGGGGCCGCTGCCGCCGGTGTTGAGGCGGGTGAGATCCTGCCCCATGACGTTGTGCACCAGAATGTGGTCGCCGTCTACAAACAAGTCCCGTGGGTTCTGGCCCGGCAGGTGGCGCAAGAGCTGGGTCGCCTTGGCGCCTCCCTGAAACTTCTTGCGTCTGTGCCGGTTGCTGTTGGATTTACCGCTGCGCGACAAGTCGAACACCAGCAGATCTTCCGAGCCCGCCAGGGTCAGGTAGACCCGCTTGCCATCGGCGGCGAAGCGCGCGGCGAAGGGGTTGGAGACGATCTGGCTGCGGTTGCCGACGCTTGGCAGATTGATCTGCAAGAAGAGCTGCTTTCTTTCATCCACCCGCTCTTTCTCTTCATCGAGATCTATGATGGAGACGGCCGGGAAGACGGTGCTCTGGAACTGGAAGGGGTGGTCGAAACTCCACAGCACATGAGGCAGCCAGGCTTCGCTGCCATCGGGGGAGAGGGCGATGCCGTCCAGCAGGCGTGGCAATCCCTGAGAGTCGCTCGGCGTGTCGCTATGGGTCTCGGCCAAGGTAATGAGCTTGGGCTTGGGTAAGGCGGCGCCCTTGGCGCCGTTGCCAAGCTTGGCGAGATCATAGATGGCAAGCTGGCCCGTCATGGCGTGGGTGAGCAGCAGGCGATCGTCGTTAGTCAGGGCCAGTCCACGCGGAGTCTCGGCAACGGTCACATCCAGCTGGAGCTTGCCCGAGCTGTCGTAGGCCTGCAGGCGGCCAGCCTCGAACAGCGTGACCCAGAACCAATGCCGCTTGGCATCGAAGATGATGCCGTAGGGCCTGTGGCCGGTGGGGATCGTCTTTTCCAGATCGAGATCATCATCCAGCAGCAGCAGGCGATCGCCGCTGTAGTCGGTGACCAGCAGGGTGCCGTCATCGGCGCGGGCAAGCTGGCGCAGATCGCCCCCCAGCTGCACCTCCTTGAGTCGCTTGCCGCTGCCCCGCTCGAGCAGGGTGACGGAGCCCGCGCTCTGGTTGGCCACCAGCAGGCGAGGGGCGTCGCCCTCGTCATAGGCTAGCATGGCCGTGCCCATCTCCTGGGCGCTGGCAAGGGAGCTGCCCAGCAGCATGGAGAGGGCGAGTAGGCAGGAGAAGAGCAGCTTCAACATAAGATCAGGCACGCCATTTCAGGATGGTCCAGCGCCAGGCGTGGCGCAGCACCAGGGGCGTCAACGCTAGCGCGCTCAGCCAGTGGGCCCAGCTGGCGAGGTTGCCCAGGCTGTCCCCCGGGGTGCCGTGCAGCACCAGCAACAGGCCGCTGGCGAGACAGACCAGCAGCAGGCCTTCGATGATGCGGCCCGTGGTGCGCAGAAAGGGTTTGCGGCTCTTGTTCAGCAGGCTGCGATGGGAGAGCCAGAAGGCGCCAAACAACAGGGGAAACAGGGAGAGGGAGAGCATCACATGGAGAAACAGGTTCCAGCGTGCCAGGGACCAGACAGGGGTCAGTGGCTCCCACAGCAGCAGGCCGGAGAAGAACATCAGGTAGAGGGAGCCCTCGGCGGCCTGATGGTGATAGGCCAGCCATTGCCAGAGGTGTCGCGGTGAGAGGGAAAGGCTTGTCATAGGTGCTCCAGCACCCGGGCGGTTCGGCCCGGGGCGAGCAAGTTTACAATGGGGTAAGGGTAATGAAAAGAGTTATCAATTCGGCCGCTGATGAATAGATCCTGAATGAAATCAGGGCCGGGTCACTTGTGATCCGCCAGCCGCTCCGTGATGGCGTAGATGAGGGCGGCGGTGGAGAAGGCCAGGAAGACGATGACAGACCACTTCATCTCGATCTCGTTGCCGGTGCCATCTTCCAGGAAGGCCTTGAGCACTTCGATCCCGGCTATGGTCACCAGGGAGTTGATGACGATGAGTTTGAGGGACGCAAAGTTGATCTTGCTGAGCCAGTTGTCCCCCAGGGCCGCCCGCTGCTCCGGGGTCTTGATGAACTGCACATAACCGCAGATGGCCACCAGGATCAGCATCTGGGCCACCAGCACGAAGTCCACCAGGGTGAGCACCCCTGTGATGAGATCCAGATAGTCGATCTCGATGATGTCGCGGCACAGCACATAGAGCTGCATGGCGAACTTCACCATCAAGAGGGCGACGCACACCAGGATGCAAACATAGAAGGGGAACATCATCAGCCGGCTGCCGTTGAGCATGAAGTTGAAGCGGCGCATGGGGACTCCATCGAGAGGGAAGCGAATGGCAGCCAGAATATCTGGAAAGAGGGGGGCGGGAAAGCGCCATGGCGCTCCCTCGCCCGTTCAGAGGGGGAAGGGGGGAAGCTCTCGGAACAGCCGTTGCAACCCCTCGCCCCAGGCCTTGCGTAGGGCCTGGAAGTGGGGGTTCTGCTCTGTGATGCGGTGCAGCTGTGCCGCCGAGAAGCTCCCCTCGGAATAGACGAGCGCATCCAGGGGCAGGCCCACCGAGAGGTTGCTGCGCAGGGTCGAGTCGATGGAGATGAGGGCGCACTGCATGGCGGTCTGGAGTGGCGTCTCGTACTGGATGATGCGATCTATGATGGGCTTGCCGTACTTGCTCTCCCCTATCTGGAAGTAGGGGGTGTCCGGGCCCGCCTCGATGAAGTTGCCCTCCGGGTAGATGTGGAACAGGCGGTGGCGCTCCCCCCGGATCTGGCCCCCCAGCAGTATGTTGCAGCCGAAGTTGACATGCCCCTGCTGCTGGCCCCCATCCCGGCTGATGACGGTGCGTATGGTCTGGCCTATGAGGGCCGCGACCTCGTACAGACTGGGAAGGGCAAGGAGCTCCTGCCCCTGTGCCAGCAGGCTGATGACACTCTGGGTGGTGGCCAGGTTGCCGGCGCTTTGCAGCACTATCACCCTGTCCTCCCGGGTGAAGAGGTGCAGCTTGCGGAAGGTGGCTATGTGGTCCACCCCCGCATTGGTGCGCGAGTCGGAGGCGAAGACGATGCCATCTTGCAGGCACATGGCGACGCAATAGGTCATGGCCGCGCTCCCGCCAGCACTCCCGCCAGCACTCCCTGGGCCCTCATTGCTGCTGCCCATCCAGGCGAGTGACCCGCGCCTGGCTCTGCAACTGCTCGCAGCCGCCGCCGTAGCGCACCCCGCGCACCGGGCAGGCATCCAGGTAGTCCATGCCGACCGCGAGCTTGAGGTGCTCGTTGGCGGAGCAGGTGAGGTTGGTCACATCGAAGGTGTGCCAGCGAGCCTCAATCCACACCTCGGCCCAGGCGTGCATCGCCACGTGGCTGCTGTCCTGGCTGTAGAGGTAACCGCTCACGTACCTGGCCGGCAGACCGGCGTGGCGGCAGCAGGCCAGGAAGACATGGGTGTGGTCCTGACAGACGCCGCTGCCCGAGGCGAGGGCCTCGTCGGCGCTGAAGGTGGCGTCTGTGCTGCCCGGCTGATAGGGCATGCGGGCCAGGATGCGCGCCATCAGGCCCTGCAGGTCGGCCTGGGTCGGCTCGGAGGGCAGGCACTCCTGCGCCAGGGCGCGCAGGGCCTCGCTTGGGCAGGTAAGGGTGGTGGGCCTCAGGTAGCTCAGGGGAGAGATGAGGGAGTGCTCTTCGTCCTCCTGTGCATCGTCGCGGATCTCCACCTCGCCACGGGCGCGGATGAGGATCCCCTCGTGGGGGGACTCCAGGCTCAGCACGTGCAGTATGTTGCCGTAACCGTCCGTGGTGCAGGTGGCCTCCCCCGGCAGCTCCAGCTGCCAGGAGAGGATCTGCTGGCGGGCCGTGCTGTGCGGGGTCAGGCGCAGGTACTGGGTGCTGCGGCGCACCACGTCGGCATAGTGGTAGCGGGTCTGGTGATCGATGATGAGTCTCATAATACCTCCAGGTAGGCGGCGTGGATGCTCTGGCCGATGGCGCCGATGTCGCTGAGAAAGTCCCTCAGGTACGCCTGCATGCCGAGGGCAAACACATCCTCGATGGCGCCATAGGTCAGATGGGCGTTGAGTATGGTGGTGAGGCGGCGCGGCGTCTGGCCGGCGTTGCCTTCGATCTGGGCCAGGATGTGCTCCATCTCGTCGAGGCAGGCCCGCAGGGAGCGCGGCACCTCGTTGCGCAGGATCAGCAGCTCGGCGATGGAGGCGTGGGAGAGGGTCTTGTAGAGGGTCTGGTGCGCCTCGTAGGCCCCCACCGAGCGCAGCAGGGCGTTCCAGCGGTAGAACTCGCGCACGCTGTCCTCGTCCTCCCGGATCACCTGATACTTGACGGTGAGGATGCGCGCCGTGTTGTCGGCCCGCTCGATGAAGGTGCCAAGGCGCAGGAACCAGAGCACATCCCCCCGCATCATGGTGCCGTAGGTGGCGCCACGGAACTGGTGGGATCGCTCCTTGATCCAGTCGAAGAACTCCTGGGCCTGGCCGCTGGACAGCCCCCCCTTGCGGCGCCGGCGTATCTCTATCCAGGCGGCATTGATGCTCTCCCACACCTCTCCCGGGATCTTGCCGCGCACCCCGTGGGCATTGTCCCTGGCCATGCGCAGGCAGCTGAAGATGCTGCTCGGGTTCTCCTCGTCGAAGCAGAAAAATTGCAGCAGGTTCTCCATGTTCACCTGGCCGTAGCGGGCGAGGAAGGGTTCGTGGGTGCCGCTGATGGTGAGGGGGGCCAGCAGCTCGCTGTGATCGGCGTCGATGGAGGGCATCAGCGACATGGTCTGGGTGACGTCCAGCATGCGCGCCGTGTTCTCCGCCCGCTCCAGGTGGCGGGACATCCAGTAGAGTTCGCTTGCGGTGCGGCTCAGCATGGGTTGCCCTCCATGACCCAGGTGTCCTTGGTGCCGCCGCCCTGGGAGGAGTTCACCACCAGGGAGCCCTCGGTGAGGGCGACCCGGGTCAGGCCGCCCGGCACCAGGCGCAGCTCCTGGCCGGTGAGCACGAAGGGACGCAGGTCGATGTGGCGGGGGGCTATGCCCGCCTCGACGAAGGTGGGGCAGGTGGACAGAGAGAGGGTGGGCTGGGCTATGTAGTTGTCGGGCCTAGCCTTGAGCAGCTCGCGAAAACGGGCCAGCTCCTCGCGGCTGGCGCAGGGGCCGATCAGCATGCCGTAGCCACCGGCGCCATGGACCTCCTTGACCACCAGCTCCTCCAGGTGCGCCAGCACATAGGCCAGGGCATCGGGTTCCCGGCACTGCCAGGTGGGGACGTTGTTGAGGATGGGCTCCTCCCCCAGGTAGAAGCGGATCATCTCCGGCACATAGGGGTAGATGGACTTGTCATCGGCCACCCCGGTGCCGATGGCATTGGCCAACACCACGCCGCCGGCGCGGTAGACAGAGAGCAGGCCCGGCACGCCTATGAGAGAGTCCGGGTTGAAGGCCAGGGGATCCAGGTAGTCGTCGTCGATGCGGCGATAGATGACATCCACCCGTTTCAGCCCAGTGGTGGTGCGCATCAGCACCTGACCATCCTTGACCACCAGATCCGCACTCTCCACCAGCTCCACCCCCATCTGCTGGGCGAGGAAGCTGTGCTCGAAGTAGGCGCTGTTGAAGCGGCCCGGGGTCATCACCACCACGCAGGGGTTGTCCACCGGGCTGCTCTCGCGCAGGGTCTGCAGCAAGAGAGCCGGGTAGCGCTCCACCGGTGCTATGGGCTGGTTGTGAAACAGCTCCGGGAAGAGGCGCATCATCATCTTGCGGTTCTCCAGCATGTAGGAGACCCCGGAGGGGGTGCGCAGATTGTCCTCCAGCACGTAGTAGTCACCGTCGCTGTTGCGGATGATGTCGACCCCTGTGATGTGGACATAGGTGTTGCGGTGCAGGTCGACCCCCTGCATGCAGGGCTGGTACTGGGCATTGGTGAGGATCTGGGCGGCCGGAATCACCCCCGCCTTCAGGATGCGCTGATCGTGATAGATGTCGTGCAGGAAGGCGTTGAGGGCGGTGACGCGCTGGCGGATCCCCTTGTCCAGATGCTGCCACTCCTGGGCGGGGATGATGCGGGGAATGCTGTCGAACGGGATGAGGCGCTCGGCGCCATCGCCATCCCCATAGACGTTGAAGGTGATGCCGACCCGGTGAAACAGCAGATCGGCCTCCTCACGCTTGCGTTCTATGCTCTTCTCGTCGGTCTGGTGCAGCCACGCCAGGTAGGCGTGGTAGTGATCGCGAAACTGGTTGTTGGCGAGCAACATCTCGTCGTAGCAACCGGGTCCGGGCGGCTTGATGGGTAGCATAGGCAACTCCTTGTGACGTCCCTGAGGTCAGGAATTGCAAGGGCTGTGCCAGTCAACTGAGTCGCTATGAAGGCCGATATCAGTAATTTTATACTGATAAATCAGAAGGATGAGTGCAGTGTCATCAAAGAGGAAAGGACGCTGCACCAGACTGGTACCCCAGAGAGGGTAGTCCTGCGTCATCTTGTGGCAGCGCCCCAGGCGCGATGAGCAGAGGCGGACAGGGAGGGGAGGCCGCGCAGCTTCGCCTTGCCCCGCGCTGGGGCAGGGGAAACGAAAAAGCCCAGTCCTGAGACTGGGCTTTAGAAGATGGCTCCCTCGACAGGACTTGAACCTGTGACATACGGATTAACAGTCCGCCGTTCTACCGACTGAACTACGAGGGAATTGGCTCCTCCTACTGGACTTGAACCAGTGACATACGGATTAACAGTCCGCCGTTCTACCGACTGAACTAAGGAGGAATTGCCTGTCTCGTCGAGACGGAGCGGATATTAATGATCCCCCGGACGGGTGTCAACCCGCCATTCCACGGAAAAATGGCTTTTCGGCCCGTTTGCCCAAAACTTGGGCGCTGTGGACTATTTTCAGCACAATCAGCAGCTTGAGATGGCCCCGCCGGCAGCCACGGTTGAGCTGGCCGTGAAGGCGCGCCCCGGCCTGGAGGGGGCGGGGCAATGGATAAGCCGATCATGGAGGGGGGAGGTGATGCATGTGCCTCTCGATGGGCTTGCCTCTGAGGCGTTGGGCGGGGGATGCGGGCAGATGCAGGTTCGTGATGAGTAGATAACTAAATAGAGATGGCAGGGAATATCGGCGATATACCGATTGTCGATGAGCTTGCCTCTAAGGTGATGGTCGAGGGATGCGGGGAAGATACAGGTTCGTGATGACCGGGTAACTGAAGGGATGGCTGTGAAAATCGGCGATATGCGAGCTATCGATGACAATAATGCGGGGTAATGGCCATTTCTTGATCCTGCCCATCGAATTATCGGGCCGGCTCGGGTATGGTTGCTCTGGATACCATCGCCGCGTCGACAGCTCTGCCGGCCCTTGATGATGATCGGGTGCCGGTTCACTCCGGCCTTTGTCTCCCTCTTCTGGTATTACCCTAGACATGCACAATCAAGCTTCCTTACAAGGCGTGAAGCTGGCTATCGCATTGCGCCAATCCTGCATCGATGAACCCTATAGCGTGGCGCGCTTCGGCCGCGACCTCATCGCCGGCATCACGGTCGGTATCATCGCCATTCCGCTCGCCATGGCGCTGGCCATCGCCAGCGGGGTGCCGCCCCAGCACGGCCTCTACACCGCCATCATCGCCGGCATCGTGATTGCCGTGACGGGGGGCTCGCGCTTCTCCATCTCGGGGCCGACCGCCGCCTTTGTGGTGATCCTCTATCCGGTGGCCCAGCAATTCGGGGTGGGGGGCCTGCTGATGGCAACCCTCATCTCCGGCTTCTTCCTGGTGGCCATGGGGATGGCGCGCCTCGGTCGCCTCATCGAATACATTCCGCCCTCGGTGACCCTGGGCTTCACCGGCGGCATCGCCATCGTGATCGCCACCTTGCAGATCAAGGACTTCTTCGGCCTGCACGTTCCCGAGATGCCGGAAACCTATGTCGGCAAGGTGCAGGCGCTGGCCCATGCCCTGCCCAGCTGGCAGTGGGGTGATACCCTGGTGGGGGTGGCCACCCTGGCGGTGCTGCTGCTCTGGCCCAGATTGCGGCTGCCGGTGCCGGGTCACCTGCCGGCCGTGCTGGTGGGGGTAGGCCTGGGGGTCGGCCTGCACGCCCTGGGAGTGGACGTGGCCACCATAGGCAGCAAGTTCAGCTATACCCTGGCCGATGGCACTCAGGGCATGGGGATACCCCCCATAGCGCCGACCCTGGTGATGCCCTGGGCACTGCCCGGGCCGGACGGCGCCCCCGTGGTCTGGGATCTGGCGGCCATAGAGCGGCTGCTGCCCGCCGCCTTCTCCATGGCCATGCTGGGAGCCATCGAATCCCTGCTCTGCGCCGTGGTGCTGGACGGCATGACGGGGCGCAAGCACAGCTCCAACGGCGAGCTGGTGGGGCAGGGGCTTGGCAACATACTCGCCCCCTTCTTCGGCGGCATCACGGCGACGGCCGCCATCGCCCGCTCCGCCGCCAACGTGCGGGCGGGGGCCACCTCGCCCATCTCCGGCATAGTCCATGCGCTGGTGGTGCTGGCGGCCATTCTGGTGCTGGCCCCCTGGCTCTCCTGGCTGCCGCTCTCTGCCATGGCCGCCCTGCTGCTGCTGGTGGCCTGGAACATGAGCGAGGCTCACAAGGTAGTGGATCTGGTGCGCAGGGCGCCCCGCTCGGATGTGCTGGTGCTGCTGGTCTGCCTGTCCCTCACCGTCATCTTCGACATGGTCATCGCCATCACCTTCGGGGTGATCCTGGCGTCCCTGCTGTTCATGCGTGAAATCGCCAAGATGACCCGACTGCACAACCTGGCCGAGCACGGCCGTTATGCCAGCGAAGTGCCGGCGCAGACCCTGCTCTACAAGATCAACGGTCCCCTGTTCTTTGCCGCCGCCGAGCGGGTCTTCGAGGAGCTGCTGGCCCAGGTGGGGGAGCACAAGGCGCTGATCCTGCAGATGGAGGCCGTCTCCATCCTGGACGCCGGCGGGCTCTCTGCCTTCCAGCAATTTGCCAAACGCATGGCCAAGTCGGGCGTCCAGCTGAAGGTGGCCGAGTTGCAGTTCCAGCCCCTCAAGACCCTGGCGCGGGCCAAGGTGCGTCCTGTCCCGGGTGAGCTGGAGTTCTACGGCTCGCTGGAGGAGGCTATCAGAGGGGAACATTTGCACGAAGCGGTTGAAAATTGACGTAAAGGGATAGGAAACGGCATCTTTTTGGTCAGTTGGTTCGCAAATTGAGCAAACGATAGCAAAAGATGAAAAATGAGATTGACCGGCTTGCTCCTATCCCTTACATTACGCCCCGTTCCAGCGCAGCAGCGCAACGAACCACGTGGCGATTGAACACGTTAAAAGCAGTCAAAAATTTGGTGAGGTGTCCGAGTGGCTGCCCACCGCCGAAGTCGGTAAGAAAGCGCGCGTAGCGTGCTCCGAAAGCCACTTCAAAGAAGTAAAAATTTGGTGAGGTGTCCGAGTGGCTGAAGGAGCACGCCTGGAAAGTGTGTATACGGCAACGTATCGAGGGTTCGAATCCCTCCCTCACCGCCAAATTGAAAAACCGACCTCAGGGTCGGTTTTTTGCATCTGGGGACACCGCAAACCTGATGCCCATAGAGGGAGGGTGAGAACCCTCGCCGGGTTCGAGCAGAGCAGCTTGCTGCGATGAACGGCCAACGGCCGCCCCGAAGGGGTGAGCCACGCAGTGGCGAATCATCCCTCCCTCACCGCCATATTCAAAGCCCGACCTGATGGTCGGGCTTTTTTGTTGTTGGGATCGTCATCTCCTCGGCTTCAGCGCAGGGTGGCTGTGTCTCCTCGCCGGAGACGGCAATCCGTCCGTCTCAGGCCACCTTTTCCTTCCCTATCTGCATCAGAAGATCACCCCCACCAGCCTGTCGAGCAGTGTCTCGAAGGAGAAGAGGGTGAGGAGCAGGGGCAGGAAGGGCACCACAGTCGCGAGCACCAGTTGCAGGAACATGTCCCGACTGAATGGCATGGGCCTGACCTCCTTGATGACGGCATAGGCAGTACCCAGATCGGCGAGGGACTGGATATCCGAGGCGCCGAGCAGGGATTCCCCGTCTCTGTCCGCCGTGCGCAGCCAGCGGTGCTCGAAGCTGCGGCTGTACTCGGCGGCGAGGGCGCCATATTCCCGCAGTCCCAGACGCTTGGCAGCCAGAATATGGGGGGCAAAGACCGTCAGAGGCGCCAGCACCAGTAGCAAGCCGAAGCCGGCGAGCAGAATGATCTCCGGTTTGTAGGCGGTGAGTACGGCGGCGTCATAGAAGATCCGGTTGGCGATAAAGCCGGCCAGCTGGGCCCCCAGAGCTGTCAGCAGCGGCGAGTAGGCGTAGGCCGAGCCCCCAAGAAAGCCGAGGCCGCAGTTGCGATCGGGATGGGTCGGCATGAGGGAGAGGGGGATCCGGGAGACCTGCCAGAGGAAGCGGGTCCAGATCAGGAGCCGGTAGAGCCAGCGCAGGAGCAGAAACTGGATGATGGGGTTGCTCACCCAGAAAAACCAGAAACCGGGCAGGGTCAGGGTCGGGCTACCCCCTTCCATGGTGGCGTACCAGGTCGAGGACTCCAGGACGAAGGTGTGGGTCCGGATGAAGTACCCCATAGAGAGGACCAGCAGGATAAGCCCGACCTCCGCGGGGATCGAATTTCGCCAGATCATGGCGCTGCGAATGGCGTCATGAAAGCGTGGCAAGGAGAGCGGCGAGATCAACCCCCGTTCGATGAACTGGCTGACGATCCCCCGGATGCGCTGGTGGACGACGAGTTCGGCGAACACCAGCAAGGAGACGCAGATGAGAAAGCGGACATGGGTCTCTACGTCCAGCAGAAAGGGCACCGCCACCCCTTGCAGCAGGCTGCCGTCCCACCCGCACAGCAACAACAGGGGCAGCCAGCAGATCCCGCTCAGGACGAGGATCCGTCGCCTGATGTGCGCCTCTATGTCACCAAGATGCGCCCGGCTCCACAGCTGATAGAGGGGGCCCCCCAGGATCAGGGAGAAGTTGCTGGGATCGGACAGGGGAGGGCTGAGGGGATCGGGCGGGGTGACAGGCCTGTGATGCGACATGATTGGACCACCTTGCTGTGCGACAAATGTGCTATCCGACCGCCACCGGCTACCCTTGCCACCAGGGTGGAAGGGGAGGCTGCTGCATGCCGGGATTCGGGCTTGGAGTCATGAGTGCACCATGACGGATCCTCTGAGCTCAGCCTCTTTGCTGGCTGAAAACCCCATATGAAAACAGGATTAGCAGAGGAAAATGACTGCCGTGACGGCGGGTTCCACCGCAATGCCCCTGAGCCAA
Source organism: Aeromonas ichthyocola (assembly GCF_046087985.1). Classification (NCBI taxonomy): domain Bacteria; kingdom Pseudomonadati; phylum Pseudomonadota; class Gammaproteobacteria; order Aeromonadales; family Aeromonadaceae; genus Aeromonas; species Aeromonas ichthyocola. The sequence goes on along the minus strand of NZ_JBJSWH010000001.1, from coordinate 245,368 downwards.
GCCCCATGGCTATAGGTATAGCGTTTGCCATGGACTGGCGATGTGATCTGCCCACGACAATTTTACCCTTGGGGAGCGCCAGCTTTCCCGATGATGGCTGGTATGGCTCCTTGCCTCAGGGCCGAGCCGTGTCAGAGAAAGAGGGGCGGCGATGGGTGAGATAACGGCAAGAGGATCCATGTATTCATCGCTGATGGCAGTATCACATGCTGGTGTGGGCAATATCTTGCCGCAATGGTGGGGTTAAATGCTGTCATTGCAATAAATGCCAGCGATAGACTCTGGATGCGCAAGGCGTTGCGGCATGCCGATGGGGGTGCGGACAAAAAATAACTTCAAGCTTTTGTTTTATAACAAAAAAATGAATTGGCATGGTCACTGCTAATGGTTTCGGTTGAGTGTCATTACCGTTCAACCCATCAGGAGCAAATCCATGCCAACTCCATGTTATATCAGCATCGAAGGTAAAACCCAGGGCAACATCACCGCCGGTGCCTTCACCTCCGACTCCGTCGGCAACATCTTCGTGCAGGGTCACGAAGACGAGATGCTGGTGCAAGAGTTCCAGCACGTCGTCACAGTCCCGACCGACCCGCAATCCGGTCAGCCTGCGGGCCAACGTGTCCACAAGCCGTTCAAGTTTACCGTGGCCCTGAACAAGGCCGTGCCGCTGATGTACAACTCCCTGGCCTCCGGCGAGATGCTGCCGAAAGTGACCCTGAAGTGGTACCGCACCTCGGTGGAAGGCAAGCAGGAGCACTTCTTCTCTACCGTGCTGACCGATGCCACCATAGTCGACATCGACTGCCAGATGCCCCACTGCCAGGATCCGGCCAACGCCGACTTCACCCAGCTGATCCAGGTCTCCCTGGCCTACCGCAAGATCGACTGGGAACACACTGTAGCCGGTACCTCGGGTGCCGACGACTGGCGTGCCCCCATCGAGGCTTGATGCCATGAGGGAGCACTCGACCGGGTGCTCCCTTTTATGAATCAGACAAGGAGGCAGCATGCCAAGAGAGTCGTTCTATCCCGATACCAATGAACCGCACATCCACCTGCACAGAGGGGGGGCCACCTTCACCGACATTGGCCACAGCCATAGAACCCTGGTGCGGGGCTCTTTGGTGTATCGCGGCACTCTGCAAGAGGTGCTCGCCGAGCTGCAAAGACGCGGTGATGCCCGCAGCCTCCAGATGGCGCAATACATCCAGGCCAATCTGGCGTGACCTCGAAGGCCGGGATGCCGGCCTGCTTGTGACTCCCACTCAATAACGCCCTGTCTGTTTTTCTTCTGCTCGTTTGCAGCTGTGAGCGAGCACAAGAAAGATCTCGACTGAAGTTCCAACCGCGCGCCTTTGGGCGTGCGGTAGCCATGGCGGCGAAAAAGTGGCAGCCAGGGCGGATCTCTCACTCCCCTTGACGTCACCCGGCAGTATTGCAGGGCCGGGTTCACAGCAGAGGCGCACCGATGGCAGACAGCACAGGATTACAATTTACCGTCAAGGTGGGGGCCCTGCCCGAGAGCACCTTTGTGGTGGCGGAGTTTGCCCTGGACGAGGGGCTGAACCAGCCATTTCGCCTGCGCCTTGAGCTGGCAAGCCCTGAGCCCGATGTGGATTTCGGCGCCGTGCTGGACCAGCCGTGCGAGCTCTTGGTGTGGTACAGCGGTGAACTTCAGCGCCGGGTGTGCGGTGTGGTGAGCGACATGGCGCAGGGGGACAGCGGTTTTCGCCGCACCCGCTACACCCTTGAAGCTAAACCGGCGCTATGGCGGCTTTCCCTTCGCCAGAATTCCCGCATCTTCCAGGCGCAGAAGCCCGACGAAATCCTCAGCATCCTGCTGCAAGAGCACGGCATCACCGACTACGCCTTTGCGCTCAAGAACGAGCACGCCAAGCGGGAATACTGCGTCCAGTACCGTGAGTCCGACCTCGACTTCGTCAATCGCCTCGCCGCGGAAGAGGGGCTCTTCTACTTCTTTGAGTTCGAGCAGGGCAAGCATCGCATCGTCTTTGCCGACGATGCAGCGGCCCTGACCGCTGGCCCCGCGCTCTTCTTCAACTTGGGCAATCGCTCGCTGGAACAAGGGCCCAATGTGCGCCAGTTCCACTACCGGGAGGCGGTGCGGCCTTCTGACGTAGAACTCAAGGACTACAGCTTCAAGACCCCGGCCTATGGCCTCTCCCACAAGAAGGTGGGGGCTGAGCTTGCGCACCAGCGCGATACCTACCAGCACTTCGACTACCCGGGCCGCTACAAGCTGGACCCGAGCGGCAAGGCCTTTGCCCAGCATAGGCTGGATGCCCTGCGTAACGACGCCGTCACCGGCAGTGGCAAATCCAACTGCGCGGCTCTGCTGCCGGGTCAGACTTTTACCCTCACCGAACACCCTAACGGGGCGCTCAATGCCGACTGGCAAGTGGTGCGCATCAGCCACACCGGCTTGCAGCCCCAGGCGTTGGAAGAGGAGGGGGGTAGCGGCCCCACCGTCTACCACAACGAGTTTGGGGTGGTGAAAGCGAGCACTACCTGGCGGGCGCTGATGCCGGCCAGGCCTATGGTGGACGGTCCGCAAATCGCCATAGTGGTGGGGCCTGAAGAGGAGGAGATTTACTGCGACGAGCATGGCCGGGTGAAGCTGCAGTTCCCCTGGGACCGCTATGGCTCTAGCAATGACATGAGCTCCTGCTGGGTACGGGTCAGCCAGGGCTGGGCGGGCGGCCAGTACGGCATCATGGCCATCCCGCGTATCGGCCACGAGGTCATAGTGAGTTTCCTCGAAGGGGACCCGGACCAGCCCATCATCACCGGTCGCACCTTCCATACCACCAATCGGCCGCCCTACGAGTTGCCGGCCAACAAGACCCGCACCGTGCTGCGCACCGAAACCCATCAGGGGGAGGGCTTCAACGAGCTGCGCTTCGAAGACCAGGCGGGGCAGGAAGAGATCTATATCCACGGTCAGAAAGACCTGAACCTGCTCATCGAAAACGACGTCGCCTGGCATATCAAGCACGACGAGCACAGGGACATCGACAATGAGCGGGTGACCCGCATCAGAAAGGTGCCGGGAAAGGAGGGGGCCCCATCGAGCCTGGGCAATGACCATCTGACGGTGGAAGGCGAAAAACGCGACCAGATCAAGGGCGATTATTCGCTGACCGTGGATGCGTCTATGCACCAGAAGCTCGGACAGAGCTGGCTCACCCAGGCCGGGCAGGAAGTGCACGTCAAAGCCGGTGCCAAGGTGGTGCTGGAAGCGGGATCTGAGATCACCGTCAAGGTGGGCGGCTGCTTTATCAAGGTCGATGGCGGTGGCGTCACCCTGGTGGGCCCCACCATCAAGATGAATTCGGGCGGCAGCCCGGGCTCGGGCGCCGGTTGGGCGGGCAAGTCTCCCATCGATCCCCAGGGGGTTACCGTACCTCCCCCACCCAAGGTGCCGCTGAGCCCGGCTCAGCTCGCCACCATGAAGAGTGCGGCTCCTTTCTGTGAGGAGTGCGAGAAGTGCAAGGAGGGGGCTTGTGAGATCTGAGGTCATCTCGTTACCCGAGTGGATCGGCGCACACAGCTCATCCTCTTTGTATGCCGTGCTGGCGGGGGCCAGCGATGCCGCCCCCTTACAGCACTACTACCAGCTGGATGGCCGTCATACCCCCCGTGGCCTCTATCTCGGCACTGCCTATGCAGACTGGCACCCCGTCATGCCCTATCTGGTGGCGCTGGATAAAGGCAGTGCCTTTCTGGAGTGGGCGTCCAGCACCTCGGCCCGTGATTGGGGATTTCTGCTCTCTACGGAGCAACTCGCCGACACACTCTATGCCCATCTGCAAGGGCTGACCCAGATCTGGCATCAGGGTGAAGCCGTGTTCTTTCGCTATTGGGATGGCGTGTATATGTCTGCCATCGTGTCGCAGCTTGGTGATGGCATGACAACTCTGTTGCCGCAACTGGATGCGATGTGGTGTCAGGGCAATGCATTTTCATGGGAACCATCGGAACCCTGTGCTGTACGTCCATTTCCCTGGTGGGAACTTCCTCCAGCTATCGCAGCAGTATTGGCCGGGCAAGATACAGGTCCCCTTATCAACAACCTGATGCAACAACTGGCAGATGAGAATGGCCAGCTTTACTGGTCTTTCCCCGAGGCCAATCTCAGGTGCAAAGTTGCCCGTTTCGTTTCCCGTTACCCATCCCCTGATATCGATCTATTTCCAGTGCTGGAAGCGGCGCTGCTCAATGAGGTTCAAGCATGAATAATGCCGGCCAGGCCGTCTTCACCCAGGTGATCGCCGATTATCGCAATGCCCTGACTGAGTACCGCAAGGATGCCGAAAGTTTCTTTCTCGGCGACATGCTGGGTATGGACATGGAACAGACCATCAAGGTTGGTGACAAGACGATAAAAGCCTCCTCGAGCAGCAAGAAGGCGCAATCCGTGGTGACGCAGTGCCCGTTGAGTGGCACTTTGCGGCTGGTCCATCTGTTTGAATCCGTGCGCTTTATTCCTATCGGTAATACCCCCTACAAGGTGGAAGCGGGCAAGATAGTTCGTGGACGTTTTGTCAGTGAAGCGGTAGCGAAGGAGGGAACCCTGGATGCCAAGGGGATTGCTGAAGTCGGGAAACTGACACCGGGCAAGTCCTATCGGGTGACCTTTTACCCCAAGGTGAAGAAGAGTGACCTTGACGCCTTGTTTGCCTCCTATGCTCCAGTGAAAAAAGATCTGGAAGCATGGCTTACCAAAGAATGGAACAACGAACACAAGGCGGCCTGGGGCCGTTACAGTGCCAAGGGGGCCGGATTTGGCAGTCATGTACTGGCGGCCGCCAGCGGCATTGGTAAAGCCCTGGTCGGGGTATGGGATGATCTCAAGACCATCTACGAATTGTTGGCCGATCCGGTGGGCAATGCCAAGAAACTGGCTGAATTCGGTGTAGATGCTGCAGCCATGGCCAAGGCGGGGGCATCCCAGATGGAAGCCGCCATGCTGGTATTGCAGGATGAAGCGCTTCTTTATCTTTATGCCTATGCCCTGGTGTGCTGGGTCAAGATGTTGCCGCCAGATCAGCAGACCGAGTTTGGGTCTCAGGTGATCTCCTCTGTGCTGATTGATGTCATCATCGGTGTGATTTTGACCGGTGGGGCTGGCCTTGCCGCCCGCTATGGTGCCAAGGCTGCATCAGTGGCTAAGAACAGCGATAGGGTGATGCGTCTGGTGACCTCGCTGGTTAACCTCTCCAAAAAGCACAATCTGGCTAAACATGCCCAAACGGCGAAGAAGGTGTTGATCGCCGGGTCTGCCAAGCTGACTCCTGCCAAGAAGGCTGATCTCAAACTGGTAGATGGCAGCACAAAAACGCTGGTAGAGAAAGGGACGGCAGCCAAGCGCAAATTCCAGCCCCATTCCGAGCTTAAGCAGCTTAAAAAGACGCCGGATGCTTCGAAAGCTGCGAAGACACCAGCCAATAAACCTCATCAAGCTGACGCCAAAACGAGCAAGAACAACTGCCCTGTCTCCATGGTGACGGGAGAGGAGTTGTTGGCGCTGGAAGATGCGCTGCTGCCCGGCCTGCTGCCCTTTACTTTTGGTCGCCTCTATCGCACGTCAGCTGTTGAACGTTCCTGTGGCATGGGGGCGGGGTGGAGTCATGCGCTGGCCCATCGGCTCGAACGTCACGGTGATAGTTTGACCTGGTGGGATCAGGAGTCGTTAACCATCGAACTGCCGCTGCCGTCGACAGCGAGGCCCATGATCACCAACCAGTTGTCAGAGGCGGCCGTTTATCTGGGGGATGAGCCTGACGAGGTGATAGTAGCCAAGGCGGGATCGCCCTTCCTGCATTTCACCTGGTATGGCAAGACAGGCCGTTTGACGGCCATGTCAGACCTTTATGGCAACCGGCTCACTATCCGTGCCGATGAGCAGGGGCGCCCCTGCTGGATAGAGAACGAGGGCGGTCTGGCTCTTCGCATTGTCTATCAGAAGGCATATCTGGCTGCTGTCGAATTGCAGCATTTTGACGGTATTAACTGGCAGCCAGAAGCGACCTTGCAACGTTATTACTATGACGATGCAGGACACCTGGTGGTGGCTGAAAACGGGGCCGGTGAGTGCGAACGTTACCGCTATCGTTCCGATGGGGTGATCCTGGAGCGCCGACTGGCGGGCGGCGCAGGGTTCTTCTGGGAATGGGAACGGGAAGGAAAGCTTGCGCGCGCGGTTCGCCACTGGAGTGATGTGGCTCGTTTTGATGTCAGTTACACCTGGGATGATGGCAAGGGTGAAGTGACGGTCAGCAATGCGGATGGCAGTCAGGAGGTGTACCAGCATGACAGCAACGCCCGGCTGATCCGTCAGCAAGATCCGGACGGTGCAGTCACTGAATTTATTTACAACGACAAGGGCCAAAAGGAGCTGGCTCGTGATGCCCTGGGGGGGGAGACCCTGTATCACTATGACGATGCAGGCTTGCTCTCCCTCGAGGTTGCCCCGGATGGCAACCAGACGGCCTATAGCTACTGGGATGGCCGTGTTCGCAAAGTCGTACAAGGGGATCGTGAGTGGCGTTTCGAGCGCAACCAGCAGGGCGATGTGGTTGCGAGACGGGATCCCCTTGGGCGGGAGACTCGCTACAGCTATAACGCGCAAGGCAAGCTCAGCACCGTGGTGCAACCCGATGGCAGCCGCATCGAACTGGGCTGGAACCGCCTTGGGCAGCTGATTGAGGAGAAGGGTGCCAACGGTGGCGTGACCCGCTGGCGCTATGACGAGCGGGGTCGCCAGATAGTACGGCGCGACCCGCGCGGCGCGATTACCCGTTATGAATGGAATGCGGCAGATCGCTTGCAAGCCGTGTATCTGCCTGGTGGTGGCTCCCGCCGTTTCGAATATAACGCCTACGGTAAGGTGACGGCCGAGTGGGACGAGCTGGGCCGCGAGACCCGCTACGAATATCACCCCGGCCTGCATCTGGTGAGCCGCCGCATCAACCCGGACGGCAGCGAGCTTAAGTATCGCTACGACAATGCCAAGCTCTTCTTGAGCGAGATTGAGAACGAGCATGGCGAACAGCACCGCATTCACTACTTCCCCAATGGCCTGGTCGCGCGGGAAACCGGCTTTGATGGCCGCACCACCGCTTACCGCTACGACCTTAACGGCCACCTGAGCGAGAAGGTCGAGTTTGGCAAGCAGGAGACCGAGTTGGTCACCCGCTATGAGCGAGACCCCATGGGGCGGCTGCTTAAAAAAACCTTGCCCGATGGCCGTGAAATCCAGTTCAGCTATGACCAGTACGGTCAGTTGACCCAGGTGGATGATGGCGCCTGGCCGCTCACCTTTGAATACGATACCGCAGGCAATCTGCTGGCCGAGCATCAGGGCTGGGCTTCCAGCTATTTCAAGCATGATGCCATGGGGCGGCTGGCCCACTGGCAGTTGCCCGATGGCAACAAGTTGGCTTACCACTACCTGCATGGCGAGCTAAGCGGGATTGATCTGAACGGCGCCGAGCTGACTCGCCACCAGAGGGTGGGCGGACTGGAGATGCGACGCAGCCAGGGGGCGCTGACCCAACAATACGAATATGACGAGCAGGGGCGCCTGACGGCGCTGCGACTGCAACGGGGCAAACAGGTCGCCCGTGAGCGGCGCTACGGCTATGACCGCACCGGCAATCTGCTGCAGATCAATGACAGCGTACAAGGGGAGCAGCACTACAGCTACGACCCGCTGGACCGCTTGCTGGAGGTGCGTGGTGAACTGACCGAGCGGTTCCTGCACGATCCGGCGGGCAACCTGTTGAGCCAGACGCTGGGTGGTAAGTTTGAGGGGGCGCGCACCCAGGGTAACCGGCTGCTGTTGAGTGGCGATCGCCATTTTGAGTACGACGAATTTGGCCGACTGGCAGTAGAGCGACGTGGCAAAGGCCAGTCGTTGGTTACCCGTTATCACTACGACTGTCAGCATCAGCTAGTCAGGGCTGAACTGCCGGATGGCACCACGGCCAATTATGACTACGACGCTTTTGGCCGCCGTATTCGCAAGACGGTGAGTGGGGCAAAGGACGGGCTGGTCACCGAATTCTTGTGGCAGGCCAACAACCTGATTGCCGAGAGCAGTTATCAGCTTGGTGGTGATAAACGTCGTACCGACGAGCAATACCGCAGCTTTATCTATGAGCCGGGCAGCTTCAAGCCATTGGTGCAGCTGGAAGGGGAAGGGCAGGAGGCCGAGGTATTCCATTATCAACTTGACCACCTCGGTACCCCGCTGGCGTTGACTCGTGATAATGGGGCGACCGCCTGGCAGGTGCGCTATCACGCCTATGGCAATGTGTGGCGGGAAGAGATCGCCGATGTTACCACTCCCTTGCGTTTTCAGGGGCAATATTTTGATGCCGAGACCGGCCTTCACTACAACCGGCACCGCTACTACCAACCTGAGACGGGTAGATTTATCACCCCCGACCCGATAGGCTTGGCGGGCGGTTTGAACAACTACCAGTACGCTCCCAACCCGACCGGCTGGGTGGATCCGCTGGGGTTAAGTAATGTACCGGGGCAATGTCCTGGTTCAGATAAAGATCTTACAAGACGAGAATATCTAAATAATCAGTTTGGCCGTACTGGTGATATCAATGCTGACATAAATCAGAGAGCTAGGAAAAAAATTGCATTTGACTTTTATAAGGGGCAGGGTTTTGCCGAGGAAAGCATACCTAGTCATTTGAATGGAATTGACTTCAGTCACGATGTGCGTGTTGAAACCCTCAATAGAGGTAAAAAAGTATATCAGTATCAATCACCAGGTGCCCCACAAGGTAATTACTATGCACTGCATAGCAGTGTAACGCCATCAGAGTTGGGTATTGGTAAGATGGGGGAGAATAGGGCTAAAGGTACAGTGGAACTTAAACTGAAAAAACAATATGTAGTTAATGAAAAAACTAAAGTGATTCGTTCTACCTCTAAGGAAATTGATGATACTTGGTCTGTTAGAGGTGTGAGTCAGCCATCTTCTGGTGGTGGCACCCAGCTCTTTACCACAGAAAAACATATATTTGTAGAGGGTGTTGAATAATGATTGATAAAGATGATTTTCAACAAATGGCTTTGAAAAACCGTTTTTTATTAGAGCAGTTTACAGATTTCAAAGAATTTTTTTTGTCATGGACCGCTTTGCTAAAAAAGAATGGTGATAGTTATCTAATTGAGAATGATGGTAGGGAAGGATGGTTGATTCTATATTCAGAGAATTCTAATGGAGGATGGGATGAGGTGGAAAAGGTTGTTTCTCATAAATTTCAAAAAGATGACTACGTAAAGCAATGTGAACTATGGTTGTCTAGAATATAAAGATAAAAATGTAAGTGTTGTGGTGTATGCGATTTTGGGTGAGCCTTCTAATGGTTGAGGTTGTATACCAAGCAGAGTCGTAGGCTCGATTTTTCCCCGCGTAAGCCGGTATTTTCTGAGTGATCAGTGCAGATCAGGTTATAGCTGGATACTCTTATTAACTCAGTTATTTTTTCAAAATGTGGATGTGTAAAGGTCAGAATAACGCCATTTTCTTATCTTTTTATATGTTGACTTCCCCTTTACTGTCAGGTGACGAGCTAGTGGGGCTGGCTGGGCAGCGAGACTCGCTACGAATATCAACTCGGGCTTCATTTGGTGCGTCGCCACATCCCGTGGGTGGCAGGGCGCTGACGTATCGCGACGACACCACCAACCTCTTCTTGAGCGAGATTGAAAACTAGGATAGCGAGAAGAGCATCGAATTCTTGTAGCAGGCCAACAACCTGATTGCCGAAAGCAGTTATCAGCTTGGTGGTGATAAACGTCGTACCGACGAGCAATACCGCAGCTTTATCTATGAGCCGGGCAGCTTCAAGCCATTGGTGCAGCTGGAAGGGGAAGGGCAGGATGCCGAGGTATTCCATTATCAACTTGACCACCTCGGTACCCCGCTGGCGTTGACTCGTGATAATGGAGCGACCGCCTGGCAGGTGCGTTATCGCGCTTATGGCAATGTGTGGCGGGAGGAGGTTGCTGAGGTGGCAACTCCCTTGCGTTTCCAAGGCCAGTATTATGATGCCGAGACAGGGTTGCACTACAACCGCCACCGCTACTACCAGCCCGAGACAGGTAGATTTATCACCCCCGACCCGATAGGCTTGGCTGGCGGGCTCAACAACTACCAGTATGCTCCCAACCCGACCGGCTGGGTGGATCCGCTGGGGTTAAGTAATGTACCGGGGCAATGTCCTGATGTTAATGAGGTTGCTCGACCTAAGCGACAAGGCGGGCCGGAAGAGCCGCCGCGTGTTGATGGTAGTAAACCTGACTTTTATGTTGGACCAAGTGGCTCGGATTCGACTTTGCCGAGTACTGGGTATCGGTATGATAGATATTTAAATGATGATGGCTCATTATATAAATACGGCCAAGATGCAATTAATACGGGAGAGGCTCGACTATCATATTTTGGTTTTGATAAATTAGATACAGGTGATCAGGTTACAGAGGCATTCCAGATCCGAGCACCAAAACATGTGACGATGAATGATCCAGATAAGTCATGGAGTGATGGACGATTACGTGTCAAGTTTGATACTTTGCAATTATATGATGAATCAGGTGTTCCAAGAGTGGAAGTGCCTAGAAGTCATGGGGGGAAAGGGCCTGATCTAGAACCATTCACTGAGGCTTATCCAGAGTATGGAAAGGGTGGTGCTAGACAATTAGTTCCTAACACGGATGAATCTTTATATATAAAGGCTGATGCAATTGATATTTTACCAAAGGAATGATTATGACCGAAGGTGAATACTTTAGAGAACAATTAATAATTCTTATTGAAAATCATAAAGAGGATTTTTTTTATGACTATGAAAATCTGATTGAAATTCTCAAAGATAAGAATAGACGAATACCCATAAGGGGGATTTGGGAGAGTATGAAAGGGTATGACCAATCAAAGTACTCTGATGCTGAGAAAGAGCTACTTGATGAAGCTATGTATCGTTATGGTTAGACCAATATAAATATTGAGATTCTCACGATTTTTACTGAGAACAAGCGTTCGAGGCTGAGTCGTAAGAGAGAATTTTAACTCAATAGAGATAACTTGGGTTGGATTGTTTTTTAACCAGCGCAAGGCGATCTGTACTATCGAGCAGTGGTTGTGACTAGGGCGGTAGGCTCGATTAGTTCAGCGTAATCTGCGTTCGAGAAGCAATCTGTATAGGTCTGGTTATCGCCGGACAGCGGACTGAACCGTTATTAACGCAGTTAGCCCTCTTTCAATATGTGGATGTGTAAAGGCCAGGATAACGCTATGTCCTGACTTTTCTATCTCTTTACTTCCATATCCCATACGGCAAGGTGACGGCCGAGTGGGACGAGCTTGGCTTCCAGCTATTTCAAGCATGATGCCATGGGGCGGCTGTCCCACTGGCAGCTGCCCGATGGCAACCAGCTGGCTTACCACTACCTCAATGACGAGCTAAGCGGTGTGTAGTGGTCACATCGATCATGCATAGCCTGCATGATCGATATATCTCTAACCAGGTGACATTTTGCTGCTATTGCGACATGGCTTGGTCCCGTGGTTCTGTATGAAAAGGAATTGAGGAAAACAAGTGAAGGTGATAAAAAAAGTATTCCTGCTCCTCTCTGTCATCATCTTGTCTCCCCTGTTGATTCCCATGGTTTATGTCGAAAGACGAAGAAAAAAATGGTTTTTATCAACGTTGCTATCCCCCCTGCCTGAAGAGATCCGAGTCGGCAGGTTGAACTCTCTGATGAATACCAATGCCGATGCGCTACAGAACGGTATAGTGTCAACACTTGTGGCGCTGAATTCCGATGAGCATTGGGGATGTCTCAATATCGACTGGCGAGATGTCGAGGAAGTTGAGTTACAGGGCAACGCATTGGCGGATATGCATGGTTTGAAGGAGCACTTCATTTGCTCCGAGCCGGATGAGGATGCATCGGTTTGGAGCATGTTGGTGCTTTATGACTTGTGGCTGCAAGCGCGAGGATATGAAGTTGTGCTTTGGGATTTAGATGCTGATCAATATACAGGTTTTATTTGTCGCTCTGATATTCTCGATAAGCTGTTAAACGAGGGGCGCAAGCTGGGTCTGAACCTGGTCAAGCTGGACCACGTGAACGAGCAATAGTGCTTTGTATCGGCATGAGGGTCTCTAGAAAACGGTCAATTTTAAAGAGAGCTGAAGAGAAATAGCAAATACATCAGGTGGTCAAAAAGTGTTATGCACGCAGCCACCCCCTCCATCTCAATTATTCGCAGATATAGATAATGACATACCGCACATTATGGTTGGTACTGGCTAGCAGCTGGTTAATCGCTTGTACCACAACTACACCACTCACCGAGTCTGAACTCTCTCAAGCTGCCCGCCAGGGCCAGGGCAAGGCGCAATATGAGCTTGCCAATCGTCTGGCTGCCAAGCCCGATTATCCAGAGGCGATGCGCTGGATGAAGCAGGCCGCGGATCAAACCGGGCCTTTGGCGGCGGATGCCGATATTCGCGGTAAAGCGGCGCTGCAGGTAGGGAGCTGGTATCAGGCTGGTTTGGGTGAGCCCAAGAACCCCAGGCTGGCCCATGACTGGTGGCAGCGTTCGGCCAAGCTGGGCAATCGGGACGCCAGCTATCAACTTGGCAAGGAATGCCAGCGTCAACACCAGGATAAGTTGGTGAGCGCGTGTCTCGAGTGGTTCGAGCAGGCTGCCAAACGGGATCATGCCGGCGCTCAGTTGATCCTGGGGGAGTGGTATGCCAGCCAGCCCGGCGCCGATGTCGATGCGGTTCAGTGGCTGGAAAAGGCCGCCGAGCAGGGTAATCGTGACGCCCAATATCGGCTCGGCCTGCGTTATGAGCAGGGCAAGGGGGTGAGCAAACGTCCCGACCTTGCCCAGCGTTGGTACGAAAAGGCTGCCGCTCAGCAGCAACCGGATGCCTTGTTGACCCTGGCTCGCAAAGCGAATACGACAGAGGCGTTTCCCCTTTATCAGCGTGCCGCCAATGCGGGCTCGCCATCAGCTCAGCTGTGGCTGGGGCAGGCCTATCTGGCGGGTGAACAGGTGCCCCAGGATCTGGCGCTGGGCAGGTACTGGCTGGAGCTGGCCGCAGGCCAGGGCTTCCATGAGGCCGAATACCAGTTGAGCCTGCAGCAGACCGATGAAGTTGCCCGTGAACATTGGCTGACCCTGGCTGCTGCTGGCGGTGTGAGTCAGGCTCAACTTGAGCTGGCAATCTTGCAGCAGGAGAGGGGAGAGCTGAAGGCGGCTCGCCAGAGCCTTTCCCTTGCGGCGGGTGAAGGCAATGTGGATGCCCGCTATGCCTATGGCGAGATGTTGCGGCTGGGACTCGGCGGCGAGGCGGACTACAGCCTGGCATTGAAACAGTACCGACTGGCGGCAAATGCCAACCACCGTCAAGCCCAATATCGTATGGGTACCATGCGTGAACAGGGCTGGGGGGCGCCTCGTAATAGATTGCATGCCTATGCATGGTATTTGCTGGCAGCCACGGATGGCAATACAGATGCGACAGCCGCCAGCCGTGAGCTGGAAAAAGGCATGACAGAACAAGAGAAGGGAGCTGGACAGAAACTGGCGCAGCACTGGTTTGTGACACTGGAAAAAAACCGTCAGCTGGTGCAGCCACGCAACGACATTTAGCGCCACGAATATGGTTGCCGATGTCACATATTCGCAGTGAATGAATGACATCTTTCCCCCCCTATTGCTCCGGTTCTCTTGTCACTAATCAGTCATGAAGCCGTTATGATGCCGTCATGAAACTACATCATGGCGGCTTTCTTATTTATCAGCAGATACCTTTTGTTACATAATCAATCTTTAAATAGATTGTTGATTGACCTTTTTCATGATGTGAAGTTCACTTCACATCTTTGGTAAATATCAGATTTATCCTACATTAATAATGGTTTTTTCTGATTTACTCTTGTTTGTTACAATTCTGTATTAAGCTCCCGACCATTCACTAACTAGTTGTTTTTATTTGGTTTTTTATTTCATTGTGCTTTTAAAATCCATATTTAATAATTTATTGTTGACTCATTGATATTTTAAAATATACCATTTGTCGCAAATGGCTCTCTAGCCAAGATGATCTCTAACAAAGAGTAGAGACGTTATCGGGTTGTATTAAGTAACAAGATGCATACTGTGTTTTCGGTTGCCAAGCCTCGCCTTGGCATATATCGAGAATGCACCGTCGGCTGATGTTTTTTTGTCAGGATCCCTGCCGATCCCGTCAACTGTCATTTGTTACAGTTGCTGACAGATGCATTGGCTATAAGCTTTAGGGTCTTCATGGATCCTTAACTTGGTATTTAGAGCATGGGAAAAGGAATTGATGGCGCCACTGTTGCGCCCAAAGAGCGTATCAATATCAAATATGTGCCGGCAACCGGTGGTCAACAGGCGGAAATAGAGCTTCCGTTGACCATGATGGTGGTTGGCAATATGAAAGGACGCACGGAAGAGACCCCCATTGAGGAGCGTCAAACCGTCTCCATCGACAAGAATAATTTTTCCTCTGTCATGAAAGAATCTGCACTGGAGCTGAAGTTCTCCGTTCCCAACCGTCTGGAAGAAAACAGCCAGGACGAGTTGCCAGTGTCGATCAAGATCCAGTCTCTGGAAGACTTCACCCCCGACAGCGTAGCCCAGCAGGTTCCCGAGCTGCGCAAGCTGCTGGAACTGCGTGAGGCCCTGGTTGCCCTGAAAGGACCCCTGGGAAATATCCCGTCCTTCCGCAATCGTTTACAGGATCTGCTGTCCAGTGACGAGGCTCGCGAGCAACTGCTCAAGGAGCTGGATCTGATTAAGCCTGCCGAGTGATCCGCAGATTAATTGACTGACTGATAAGGAAAAAATATGTCTTTGGTCGAAGAACAGGTTCAAGCGGGGGCGAGTGCGGCCTCCTCGTCCTTGCTGGACGAAATCATGGCGCAGGCCCGCATCACACCGGTGGATGAGGGATACAGTGTCGCCAAGCAGGGGGTTGCCGCCCTGATCGCCAACATTCTGGACAGCGGTACCACCTCGGAGCCGGTCAACAAGGCGCTGGTGGACAGCATGATTGTCGAGCTCGACAAGAAGCTGAGCAAGCAGATGGACGTCATCCTGCACGCCAAAGAGGTGCAGGAGCTGGAGTCCTCCTGGCGCTCCCTCAAGCTGCTGGTGGATCGCACCGATTTTCGTGAAAACATCAAGATCCAGGTGCTCCATGCGACCAAGGAAGAGCTGCTGGAGGATTTCGAATTCTCGCCCGAGATCACCCAGTCCGGTCTCTACAAGCATGTTTACTCGACCGGTTACGGCCAGTTTGGCGGCCAGCCTGTCGGCGCCGTGATCGGCGACTATGCCTTCACCCACAGCTCGCCCGACATCAAGCTGATGCAGTATGTCAGTGCGGTGGGGGCCATGGCCCACGCGCCTTTCATCTCCTCTGTCGCACCGGCCTTCTTTGGCGTGGACAGCTTCACCGATCTGCCGTCCATCAAGGATCTCAAGTCGGTCTTCGAAGGCCCGTCCTACACCAAGTGGCGCTCCCTGCGTGAATCGGAAGATGCCCGCTATCTGGGGCTGACCGCACCGCGTTTCCTGGCCCGTCTGCCCTATGATCCGACCGAAAACCCCATCAAGGGCTTCAACTATCAGGAAGACATCAGCTCGGATCACGACCATTACCTGTGGGGCAACACCGCCTATCTGATGGGCACCTCCCTGACCGACAGCTTCGCCAAGTATCGCTGGTGCCCGAACATCATAGGTCCCCAGAGCGGGGGGGCCATCCATGATCTGCCGGTGCATGTCTACGAGGCCATGGGTCAGCTGCAGGCGAAGATCCCGACCGAGGTGCTGATCACGGATCGCCGCGAATACGAGCTGTCGGAAGAGGGCTTCATCACCCTGACCATGCGCAAGGACAGCGACAACGCGGCCTTCTTCTCCGCCAACTCGGTGCAAAAACCCAAGGTGTTCCCGAACACCAAAGAAGGCAAGGAAGCGGAGACCAACTACAAGCTCGGCACCCAGCTGCCCTACATGTTCATCATCAATCGCCTGGCGCACTACATCAAAGTGCTGCAGCGCGAGCAGATCGGCTCCTGGAAGGAGCGTCAGGATCTGGAGCGTGAACTGAACGGCTGGATCAAGCAGTACGTGGCCGATCAGGAGAACCCGCCGGCAGATGTGCGCAGCCGTCGCCCGCTGCGTGCCGCCCAGATCAAGGTGCTGGACGTGGAAGGGGAGCCGGGCTGGTATCAGGTCGCCATGGCCGTGCGCCCGCACTTCAAGTACATGGGTGCCAGCTTCGAGCTGTCCCTGGTGGGTCGTCTGGACAAGGAATAATGCCCGATGCCGTATCTCTCTTCCTGGGATAGAGGCAATGCGGCCAGTCTGTTTGACCGGATCCGGGGGGAGGGGCTCGTCTCCTCCCCCCAATCGGACGTTGAGGAGCTGATCGACTCGGTCAAACGCCAGCTCGATCAGATCCTCAACACTCGCCCCGGCAATTGCCGCAGCGCGCCCGAGCTCGGTGTCATCGATCTCAATGATGCCACCCAGGGCAGCGCCGACATCCGTGGGCGGATCCGTGAGGCGATCCGGCAATGCATCCGCCGCTATGAGCCGCGGATCATTCATGTGGATGTCCGTTCACCCGACCATCAGGCGAGCCCGCTTGAGATGTCGTTTCAGGTGACGGCCCACGTGAGACTGGAGCATATCGAGCAGGTTACCTCGTTCAACGTCCATATGGACAGCCACCGTCACTACCGCATGGTCTGATCTCAATGTCGCTGGAACATTACTTCAGGGATGAATTGGCATTTTTGCGCCTGCAAGGGCGCGAATTTGCCGATGCGCATCCCGAACTCACCCGTTTCCTGTCGGAGCAAAATACCGATCCGGACGTGGAACGCTTGCTGGAAGGCTTCGCGTTTCTCACCGGCAATCTGCGCGCCAAGATAGAGGATGAGTTCCCCGAGCTGACTCACGGTCTGCTCAATATGCTCTGGCCCAACTATCTGCGCCCCGTGCCCAGCATGACCATCATGCAGTTCTCGGTCATTCCGGGAGCCATCACCCAGCCGGCGCTGGTGAAGCAAGGCTGCCAGCTCGACAGCCTGCCCATGGACGAAGTGACCTGTCACTTCCAGACCAGTCACGATGCCTGGGTCTATCCGGCCGATATCCGCCACATCGCTGCCCAAAGCGGCAACGATCTCTCCACCATTTCGCTGGATATCGCCCTGCATGCCCCCTTGCCATTGAGCGAACTGCAGCTGGACAAGCTGCGTTTCTTCCTCGGTGGCGACAGTTACACCGCCTATGAGCTCTACTTCTGGCTCTCCAACCAGCTCTCCCATATCGAGCTGGAGATCGACGGCAAGCGCTTTCGCCAGGAGGCCAAGGCACTCAAGCCCGTCGGCTTCGAGCGCGACGATGCGCTCCTGCCCTATCCGAACAACGTCTACTCCGGCTACCGGATCCTGCAGGAGTACTTCTGCTTCCCGGAGAGCTTCCTCTTCTTTGAACTCAGCGGTGGCGACTGGCCCAAACAGCCGCTGCCGGTGAGTGAATTCCAGATCCACTTCTGTTTCGACCGGCCCCTGCCGGCGGAACTCAAGATCCGCCCCGACTCCTTCATGCTCAACTGCGTGCCGGCCATCAATTTGTTCCAGCACGACAGCGAGCCGGTCAACCTCAACGGTCGCCAGACGGAGTACCCCCTCAAGGCGAGTTATCGCCATGCGGACAGCTTCGAGATCTTCTCGGTCGATGAGGTCGAGGGCTGGGTCGAGGGCAACCTGGGACGTTCCCGCGGTACGCCGCGCATCTATCAGCCGTTCGAGAG
The DNA here is from genome assembly GCF_046087985.1 of Aeromonas ichthyocola. Taxonomy (NCBI): domain Bacteria; kingdom Pseudomonadati; phylum Pseudomonadota; class Gammaproteobacteria; order Aeromonadales; family Aeromonadaceae; genus Aeromonas; species Aeromonas ichthyocola. The sequence continues at coordinate 227,435 of NZ_JBJSWH010000001.1, read as the reverse complement.
TTTCCAGCACCAGATAGAGCGGGCCAAGCAGCGGCTGGCGCTCTATTACCGGGTGCGGGTCAGAGAGTCGGTGAGCGGCGACGGTTTCGAGCACAGCCTCTCCTTCGTGCGGGGGGATGAAACCACCACAGTCAATCTGGATGAGTCCATCTCTGTCACCCTGACCTGCACCAACCGCTCCCGTGCCGCCCGTCTCAAGGTGGGCAGCATCTGCGTGCCCACCGGCAGCTCGCCCTCGTTTGCCACCTTCCGCAACCTGATCCGGCCGACCCGGCCGTTGCGGCCGGCCCTCGATGGCAGCCTGCACTGGACGCTAATCTCCAACCTCTCGCTCAACTATGTCTCCCTGCTGCGCCGCGATGCCCTGGTGCAGGTGCTGCGCACCTACGATTTTCCGGCACTGCACGACAAGCAGGCGGAGCAGGCGTCGCGCAAGCGGCTGGCGGGGATAGAGCAGATCGAAACCAGCCCGGTGGACAGGCTGGTGCGGGGCATGCCGGTGCGCGGGCTCAAGTCGGTGCTCTCCATCCGCCAGTCCGCCTTTGGCAGCGAAGGGGAGCTCTACCTGTTCAGCACAGTGCTGGCCCACTTCTTCTCGCTGTATGCCAGCGTCAATGCCTTCCACCTCCTTGAGGTGGTCAATCTCGACAACAAGGAGCGTTACCTGTGGCCAGTCCAGATCGGTCAGCACTCCCTGATGTGACGTCCGCCAGGGACGCACCCCGCTTCAGTTTCTTCCAGCTGGTTGAGCTGCTCAACCGGCTGGACGGTACCGATCAGGAGCGCAGGCTGGATCACCTGCCCGGGGATGAGGGGATCCGCTTCAAGGCGACCGCCTCCCTCGGTTTTCCCACCAGCGACGTGCTGCAGATCGGCCGCGATGGCAAGGGGCGCCACGAGCTGGAGGTGGCCTTCCTCGGTCTGCACGGCAGCCAGTCGCCCATGCCCGGCTACTACCTGGACTCCCTGGCGTGGGAGTACGCCCAGGGGGAGCAGAAGCTGGGTCTGTTTCTGGACTTCTTCCACCACCGTCTGCTGACCCTGCTGCACCGGATCTGGCGCAAGTATCGCTATCACGTGCGCTTTCAGGACAACGGCGAGGATGGTTTCTCCCGTCTGATGTTCGCCCTGGTGGGGCTGGGCAACGAGGCGGTCTGCCAGAGCCTGCCGGTCAACCGCGCCAAGATGCTCTCCTATGCGGGGCTGCTGGCCAGCCCCAGCCGCTCCCCCGAGGTGGTGGCCGGTCTGGTGGCCCACTGCTTCGATCTGGCGCAGGTGGAGGTGAGTGCCTGGCAGTGGCGCAGGGTGCCCATTCATCAGGATCAGCAAAACCGGCTGGGCAGCGCCTGCGCCACCCTGGGGGATGATTTTGTCATCGGCGACAAGGTGAATGACTGCGCGGGCAAGTTTTTATTGAAGATCAACAACCTGAGTTTTGGGCAGTTTCTCGGGTTTCTGCCGAACGGGGAGCACTTCCCCGCCCTGGTGACCTTTGTCTCCTTCATCCTGCGCGATCAGCTGGCCTGGGATCTGCGACTTGGTTTCGGCCAGGAGCAGGCCAGGGGGCTGCGGTTGGGGGAGGAGCAGAGTGCCCGCCTGGGGTGGAGTACCTTTCTTGGCCAGCCGCCGAGTGATCCCTTCGTGACCATTTGTGTGCAGGAGTGAATGTGGACGACTTTAACCAGCAACTTTCCCTGGTGGTGCTCAACAGCGAGCAGCTCGACGGCAACCAGCAGGGGCAATACCGCTTCGACGAGATGGGGGGGACCCTGGGGGCCTCCGAGCAGGATGACTGGCAACTGCGCGACAGGTTGGGGGCCGTGATGCCGGCCCACGCCAGGGTCGAGCACCAGGATGGCCGCTTCTGCCTGTGCGATCTGAGCGGCCAGACCTATATCAATGGCGCGACCTCGCCCATAGGGCGGGCCCGCAAGGTACATCTGGAGCAGGGGGACGAGCTCGTCGTCGGCCCGTTCCGGCTGCGGGCCTACCTGGGGGCCATCTCGGCCGAGCAGAGCCTGCAGCAGGTGCTGGGTACGCGCCCGGCCGAGCAGCTCGACGAGTGGCTGACCGGCGATGATCTGGCCAGCCAGCCCATGGCCGATCCGCGTGCCCTGGCCGTCGACCCCCTGCTGGCGCTGCAGCATGAGCGCTCCGCTCTGACCCCGCTGGTCGATGCTCGTCACCAGCCTGACTCGAACCCGCAACCGGGCAGGGAATACCCCTCCCTGTCCCCCTTTTCTGCCGCCGAGAACACCATGAACCAAGAATTTCTGGATATGCCCACCATAGAGAACCATCCCGATTATGCCCATCCGCTGGAGGGGGTCGATCACGTCGCCCTGACTCCGCTGATGCGTGGCCTGGGTCAGCCGTTGCAGTTGCAGGATACCCAGCAGGCTCACGACATGCTCGAAGAGATGGGCAAGACGGTGCGGGCCATGGTGGAGGGGCTGCTGCAACTGCAAAGCGATCAGGCGGCGCTGGCGGACAAGCACCTGCGTCCCATCGAGGACAACCCGCTGCGGCTCGGGCTCGACTATGACGAGACCCTGGCGGTGATGTTTGCCGAGCAGAAGAGCCCGGTGCACCTGACCGCCCCGGCGGCGGTGGCCGAGAGCCTGCGCAATGTGCGCATTCACCACGTGGCAAACCAGCAGGCGATCGGCGCGGCGCTGGACAGCATCCTTCAAGCCTTCTCGCCCGAGGCCCTGCTCGGTCGCTTCGAGCACTACCGCCGCACCGGCACCCCCGGCATGGCCGACGAGGGCTGGGCCTGGAACATGTATCAGCACTACTACCGCGAGCTCACCTCGGCCCGGCAGCAAGGGTTCGACAAGCTGTTCCACCAGGTGTATGCCCAGGCCTATGACCAGGCCGTGCGTCAGCAACAGGGACTGATTTGATGATACGTGCGTTGATGCTGGGGGCCTGTGTGCTGACCCTGGCAGCTTGTACCACCATGGGCAAGATGGCCGACGTGGCCATGAACCCGGACATCCAGGTGGGCAGCAATGACAGCCAGCCCTCCACCCTGGGGCTGAGCCTGGTGGCCGAGCCCGACGTCAACCCCAACGAGAGCGGGGAGGCGGCGCCGATCGAGTTTCAGGTGCTGTTGCTGGCGGAAGATTCCAAGCTGCTCGCCACCGACTACGACCAGGTGACAGAGGACGTGGAGAAGGCCCTTGGCAAGAACTACCTGGATCATCAGGACTACACCCTGCTGCCGGGGCAGTTCAAGTATCTGCCCCCCATCAAGCTGGACGAGAAGACCCGCTACATCGGGGTGATCGCACGTTATGCCGATCCGGACAGCGCCGAGTGGCGCAAGGTCATCAAGGTCAAGAGCAAGGGCGCGGCCTATCAAATCCTGGTTCATCTGCGTCTGGATGAAGTGGAACTGCAACAAGAAGAAGAATAACCATGTCGAGTCGAAATCGGGTTATCTGGCGTGAGGGGCTCTTCATCAAGCCCCAGCACTTCCAGCAACAACAAAGGCATTCGGACTACGCGCTGCACGCTCGCCTGAGCGCGCTCTCCGACTATTTCTACGGCTTGCAGTCGCTGGCCATCAACGAGGATTACCTCGGCTTTGGCCGCATCGCCCTGGTGGGAGCCACCGGCATACTGCCGGACGGCACCGTCTTCAATATTCCCAATGACGACGTGCTGCCATCCCCCCTGGAGGTCACCGACGCCTCGGTGGCGAACCAGAAGGTCTATCTGGCGCTGCCCCTCTCGGTGAGCGGTGTCAACGAGGTGGGGCAGGGGGGGCTGGTCTCCAGCCGGTTGCAGGCCCATCGCCACGACGTGCGGGATCTGCACAGCGAAGGGGGGGACGTGGTCTCCCTCGAGGTGGGAAGGGTCAGCCTGCGGCTGATGCTGGAGCGGGAAGATCGCAGCGCCTATGCCTCCCTTGCCATCGCCCGGATCCTGGACAAGCGCCCGGACGGCGGCCTGGTGCTGGATCCCAACTTCATGCCCTGCAGCATCAGCGTGTCGGCCATCCCGACCCTCAAGCGCTTCCTCGGCGAGTCGGCGGGGCTGGTGGCAGAGCGGGCCCGCAGCCTCTCCCAGCGCATCGCGGCGCCGGGTCAGCAGGGGGTCGCCGATGTGGCCGAGTTCATGATGCTGCAACTGCTCAACCGGGCCCAGCCCCAGCTGTCGCACCTCTCGCGTCTTGGCACCTTGCACCCGGAGCGGCTGCACGAGGCGCTGGTGCAGTTGTGCGGGGAGTTGATGACCTTCACCGACGAGTCACGCCTGCCCCCGGAATTCCCCGCCTATCGTCACGACGATCAGCAGGTGAGCTTCGAGCCGGTGATGCTGGCCCTGCGGCAGGCGCTGAGCACGGTGCTGTCGCCCCGCGCCGTCTCCATCCAGCTGCGCAAGCACCAGTACGGCGTCATGGTGGCCGTGGTGGGAGAGAGCGAGCTGATGCAAAGCGCCGACTTCGTGCTGGCGGTGCGCGCCCGTATGCCCCAGGAGCAGCTGCGCAAGCAGTTGCTGCAACAGACCAAGGTGGCCTCCAGCGACAAGATCCGCGAGCTCATCAGCCTGCAACTGCCCGGCATTCCGCTGCTGCCGCTGCCGGTGGCGCCTCGTCAGCTGCCCTATCACGCCGGTTACAGCTACTTCCAGCTCGATCGGCAGAGCCCGGCCTGGCAGATGCTGGCGGTGGGCAACACGCTCGCCTTCCACATCGCCGGCGATTTCCCGGAGCTCGACATGCAGCTCTGGGCCATCCGTAGCCAGTGATAGCACCAAGGAAACAAGCAAAGATGACCACGGACATTATCAAGAACGAGCAACTGAGCGACCTGCTGTTCGATCATGCCGAGCAGCTGGACATGGACTCGGACCACTGGTTCCGCCTGCGCGGCCAGAGCATCAACCCCATGATAGATGCGGTGACCCCCTTGCTGGGACTGGTACAGCGGGTGCGCCTGCTGTCGCGCCACGACAGGGTGCCCGAGCTCTATCAGCGGGTGGTGACCGAGATCCAGGCCATCGAACAGGAGCTGATGGCCCAGGGTTACGAGAATGGCGTCGTCCTCTCGTTTCGCTACATCCTCTGCACCTTCATCGACGAGGCCGTGATGGGTCGCGACTGGGGCAGCCAGAGCGAATGGTCCGAGCACTCCTTGCTGACCCGTTTTCACAACGAGACCTGGGGCGGCGAGAAGGTGTTCGTGCTGCTGGCCCGCCTGCAGGAAGATCCGGTGCGCTATCGCGACATCCTGGAGTTCATCTATCTGTGTCTCTGCCTCGGTTTCGAGGGGCGCTACAAGGTGATGAGCCAGGGACGGGACGAATTCGAGCGCATCGTCAGGCAGTTGCACAAGCAGCTGGCCCCCGAGGTCGGCGGCGAGGCCCCCAGCGTGTTTCACCTCGACCTCGGTCGTCAGGCCTCCCGCTACCAGCTGCGCAAGCAGGTTTCCCTGCGCAGCCTGTTCATGGGCGGGGCCCTGATCCTGGCCATCATCTTTGGCCTCTATCACCACCAACTCAATAACCAGACCCAGGACGTGCTGCGTCAACTGGGCGAATTATTAAAATAAATACTTAAGGAGAGCACGCCTTGATCCGTATAGAGCTACCCGTACTGGTGGAAAGACTCAACCCCATCTGCCGTCACATGCTGGAGGAGGCCGCGGCCCTCTGCGTCAACCATCAGGGGGCCGAGATCCGCATCGAGCATTTGCTGTTCAAGATGCTGGAGACCCCCCTCAGCGATGTGCGCCAGATCCTGAAAATGGCCGGGGTGGAGGTAGAGGAACTCAAGACACTGCTGCAGCCCTCGAGCGCAGACAGCGGTTATGGCCAGGGGTACCCCTCCTTCTCGCCGCTCCTGGTGGAGTGGCTGCAAGACAGCTGGCTGCTGGCCTCGGCCGAGCTGCAACACGCCCAGCTTCGCAGCGGCGTCATGCTGCTGGTGCTCTTGATGACACCCCAGCGCTACCTGCCGGGGTCGGTGACCCGGCTCCTGGCCAACGTCAATCGGGAGCTGCTGCGCCAGCAGTTCGACGAGTGGGTCAAGGATTCTGCCGAAACCCAGGTCACTGTTTCTGCAAACGGCACCTCGACCCAGGCCGCCTTGCCGGCCGATGCCAGCCTGCTGGCCCGCTTCACCGTCAACGTCACCGAACAGGCCCGTCAGGGCAGCCTGGATCCCGTGCTCTGCCGGGATCATGAAATTGACCTGATGATCGACATCCTCTCCCGTCGTCGCAAGAACAACCCCATAGTGGTGGGGGAGGCGGGGGTCGGCAAGAGTGCCCTCATCGAAGGGTTGGCCCTGCGCATGGTGGCGGGCCAGGTGCCCGAGAAGCTGCGCGGGGTCGAGCTGATGACCCTGGATCTCGGCGCCATGCAGGCCGGTGCCTCGGTCAAGGGGGAGTTCGAGAAGCGCTTCAAGGGGGTGATGCAGGAGGTCAAGGATTCGGTACGTCCTGTCATCCTCTTTATCGATGAGGCCCACACCCTGATCGGGGCCGGCAACCAGGCCGGCGGCCTGGATGTCTCCAACCTCATCAAGCCGGCCCTGGCCCGGGGGGAGCTGCGCACCATAGCCGCCACCACCTGGGGCGAATACAAGAAATACGTGGAAAAAGACGCGGCCCTGTCGCGCCGCTTCCAGCTGGTGAAGGTGGGCGAGCCCAATGCCGACGAAGCCACAGTGATACTGCGCGGCCTGCGCAGCATCTACGAGAAGGCCCATGGGGTGCTCATCGACGAGGAGGCGCTGCAAGCCGCCGCCCAGCTCTCCGCCCGCTACATCTCCGGCCGTCAATTGCCGGACAAGGCGATCGACGTACTCGATACCGCCTGTGCCCGGGTGGCCATCAACCTGACCACGCCGCCGCGCGCCGTCAGCCACCTGCAAAACGCACTGCGCCAGCGTGAGCTGGAGATCCGCCAGCTGGAGCGCCAGAGCCTGATTGGTCTGGGCGACAACGCCGAGCGCCTGGCCGAGTTGCAGGCCGCCCAGCAGGCTTGCCGCGAGTCGCTGGCCGAGCAGGAGGCCCAGTGGCAGCAGCAGCAGGGGTTGGTGCACCAGATTGTCGAGCTGCGCGCCGCCCTGCTCGCCGATCAGCAGGATGAGATGCTGGCCAGAGAGGCGCTGGATCTCGCCGATGCGCCGCTGGATCTGCAAGCCGCCGCCGAGACGCTGGCCGGCCTTGAGCGCGAGCTGGCCGCCCTGCAGCAAGGAGAAGTGCTGGTCTCCGCTCACGTCGACAAGACCCAGATTGCGGCCGTGATCGCCGAGTGGACAGGGGTGCCCCTCAATCGCATCTCCCAGGGGGAACTCGACGTGGTGACCCGGTTGCCGGAGTACCTCGGCGAGCTTATCAAGGGGCAGGATGTGGCGGTGGCCCACCTGCACAAACACCTGCTGACCGCTCGCGCCGACTTGCGCCGCCCGGGCCGACCGCTGGGTGCCTTCCTGCTGGTGGGGCCAAGCGGGGTCGGCAAGACAGAAACCGTGCTGCAGATTGCCGAGCTGATGTTCGGCGGTCGCCAGTACCTGACCACCATCAACATGTCCGAGTATCAGGAGAAGCACACAGTCTCGCGCCTGATTGGCTCGCCGCCCGGCTATGTCGGCTTTGGCGAGGGGGGCGTGCTGACCGAGGCCATTCGTCAGAAGCCTTATTCGGTGGTGCTGCTGGACGAGGTGGAGAAGGCCCATCCGGACGTGCTCAACCTCTTCTATCAGGCGTTCGACAAGGGCGAGCTGGCCGATGGGGAAGGGCGCATCATCGACTGCAAGAACGTGGTCTTCTTCCTCACTTCCAACCTCGGTTTCCAGACCATAGTGGATCATGCCGAGCAGCCGGACGATCTGCTGGATGCGCTCTACCCCGAGCTCGCCGCCTTCTTCAAGCCGGCCCTGCTGGCGCGGATGGAGGTGATCCCCTACCTGCCGCTGGGCCACGATACCCTGGTGCAGATCGTGGGTGGCAAGCTCAACCGTCTGGTCAGGCTGCTCAAGGAGCGTTTCGGTGCCGAGGTGGTGCTGGAAGAGGAGGTGGCCGAGGAGATATTGCGCCGCGCCAATCGCAGCGAGAATGGCGCCCGCATGCTGGAATCCGTCATCGACGGTGCCCTGCTGCCCCCTGTCTCCCTGCAACTGCTGCAGCGTCTCTCGGCCGGTGAACCCATCAAGTGCGTCCGTTTCTCGGTGGCCGATCACCAGTTCGTGGCCGAGGTGGAGGGCTGACCATGGAACAAGCCCTCGCCTTTGCCCTCGCCTTGACCCAGCAGCGCGACGAACAGCACCTGTGCCACTGGTGGAGCTCGACCCTGGACGCCAGCTTCCAGCCCAAGGGGATACTGCTTGGCATGCTGGATGTGAGCGGACGCCAGCTCGAATGCACCGGCTGGGTCAAGGGACAGGCCGTTGCCCTGGCCCTGGCGGTGGACGACTTTTCCCACCCGCTCGCCTATGTGCTGCACAAGGCCCAGTCCCGCACCTGGGACTCCCTCCATGGCGGCGCCCGCATAGAGCACGCCGGATTTCGCGCCCTGCTGGGCAATCTCGGTCAGCACTGCGGCCTGCATGCCTTGCCGCTTCTGGACGGCAACGGCAAGCCGTTCGCCGTGCTGGCCATGATGGATGAGGGGGCTGTGTTGCAGGGGTGGGCGGAGAGCCCCGAGCTGGCACAGCTGTCCCAGGTCTTTTGCAACCAGCTAACCCTCATTCGGGATCTGGGGCGCAGCCGCCGGGATCAGAGCGTGCTGCGGGACTCCCTGCGTCAGATGAAGGGGGAGGGAGAGCGGTTGCGCCAGCATGAGAAGCTGCTCGGCGATCAGCTGGTCGGCCAGTCGGCGGTGATCCGTGGGCTGCGCGAGCAGATAAGCCTGGCGGGCCAGCACAAGCTGACCGTGCTCATTCAGGGGGAGACCGGCAGCGGCAAGGAGGTGGTGGCCCGCCTGGTGCACCAGTGCTCGGATCGGGCGGCCAAGCCGTTCGTCGCCATCAACTGCGCCGCCATTCCGGAGAACCTCATCGAGAGCGAGCTGTTCGGTTACCAGAAGGGGGCCTTCTCCGGGGCGCTGGCCAACAAGGCGGGGCTGGTGGCCCAGGCCAATGGCGGCACCCTCTTCCTGGACGAGGTGGGGGACATGCCCGCCGCCATGCAGGCCAAGCTGCTGCGGGTGCTGGAAACCCGCAGCTACCGGCCCCTTGGGGCCGAGCAGGAGTACCACTCCGATTTTCGCCTCATCGCCGCCACCCATCAGCCCCTCAGCCGTCATGTGGAGGAGGGGCAGTTTCGGGCCGACCTCTACCACAGGCTCTGCCAGTGCCTGCTGTTGATTGCTCCCTTGCGGGAGCACATGGACGACGTGCCGCTCTTGTGCCAGCACTTCATGGCCCAGTTTGCCGCTCAGGATGGCAAGACCCTGGCGGGGTTGCAGCGCAAGTTCTTGAAGCAACTGCAAAGTTATGACTTCCCCGGCAACGTGCGAGAGCTGCGCAACCTCTTGGAGGTGGCCTGTGCCCACACCCGCCACGGGGAAGAGGTGGTGCTGGAGGCGCTGCCGCCTGAGCTGCGGGAGCGGGTCTGTGTGGAGCTGCCTGCCTCGATGGACGACTACAACCATATCCGGGATCTGCGCCGGGCCATGCAGCAGTACGAAGCCTCCGTTATCGAGGCGCGCCTGCGCCACTTCCAGGGCAACCGCATGCTGGTGGCCGAGAGCCTCAACATTCCCAAGCGCACCCTGGATCACAAGTGCCAGAAACTGGAGGTGAATTGATGAGCGTCCTCGGCCTATTGCTGCTGGCCGCCGGCAGCGCGGCGCCGCAGCTGGATATGCACGGCTGGCAACAGTGCCGCCGCGAACCCTCTCCCCTGGTGCGGCTCGCCTGCTATGACGCCCTTGGCAGTGGCCCCGACACAGAGTCAGGCGCGGGGGCTATGTCTGCCGCCTGGCAAGCCATCCGGGATCAGGAGCAGAGCCGTACCCCTGACAGCCCACCCTTCCTGCTGCAAAGCGACGAGGGGCGCGGCAGCGAGACGCTCACCCGTCCCGCCTTGCGGGGGGCGACCCTGGCCATAGGGTGCGTCGACAGCATCACCCATATCCGCCTGCGGCTCGATGCGCCCTGGGTCGGCGAGCAGGTGCAGATAGCGCTCGACGGCTCCCCCGGCAACAGCGCCCAGGGCTGGTTTATCCGGGACAAGGGAATGTTGCTGGAGTATGGCCGCGGCCTGCCCGCCATCGAGGAGCTCAAGCGCTGGATTGGCCATCGCGAGCTGCAGGTTCGGGCCGACAACGGCACTCAGGCTCGGGCCGCTAACGGCGTCGTGCTACGGGTCGACTTGAGCGGCCTGAAAGAGGCGCTGGCGCCGCTGCGCCAGCAGTGTCGCTGGTAGGGGGCGCCATGAGTTATCAACACCCCTGGTGTGCCCGGCTGCTCACCCCCTTGCCGGATGAACAGACGAGAGGCGCCGTGCTGGCCGACGAGCCGCGCTGGGACTATGTGGAGACAGAGCTGGTCAAACTGGGATCCCTGGCCCATGGCCAGGTGGATCTCAATGCGGTGGCAGAAGCCTGTCTGGGGTTGCTGGAGAGCCGCACCAAGGACATGCGGGTGCTGGCCCAGTTGCTGCGCTGTTTGCAGCATCCGGCCAAGGCGACCCCCCTGGGGGCCGCGCTCAGTCTGCTGGAAACCTGGATCCAGGCTTATTGGCTGCTGGCCTGGCCCGGCAATGCGAGCCAGAAACAGCGGCTGATGGTGCAAGTCGTCAAGCGCTTCGAGGGGGCTCTGCCACGGGTGAGTGACAGCGCCTCGGCGGCCGAGCTGGCCCAGTTGCTGGCCCAGGCCGAGCAGCTGGAGCGGGTCTGGCTGGCCCTGTGTCCGGACAAGGGCGAGCTGCTCGATCCCCTGCTGATGGGGTTGAAGCGGGCCCAGCGTCAGCAGGTGGCCCAGGCCCAGGCAGATGCCGGTGTGCAACCCGGGAGCAGCGCCGTCGTGGCGACGGCCGCCGCTACCGGCATGGCGGGTTCCATGGTGCTCAGTGGCAGCACCAAGGGATCCGGCGTCGAGATCGACAGCTCCAATGACAGGGCCTGGCGCCAGACCCAGCTCAAGGTGGCGGATCTGCTCATCGAGCGCCAGCCGGAGGCAGCGGTGGGCTATCGCCTGCGTCGTCACGCCATCTGGGCCGGCATCACGACTCCGCCCATGGTGGCCCGGGACAACAAAACCCAGCTGGCCCCCATGTCGGTGGACATGGTGGATGAATATCGCGCTGCCATGAACACCCCCGAGCAGGGGCTCTGGCTGCGCATCGAGCAGAGCCTGACCCTGGCCCCCTACTGGTTCGAGGGGCATCGCCTCTCGGCCGAGGTGGCCCAGAAGCTGGGATTTGCCGCCGTGGCCAAGGCCATCGCAGAGGAGCTCGATGGTTTCTTGCAGCGTCTGCCGGCCTTGCGGGACCTCGCCTTCAGTGACGGCAGCCCCTTCCTCTCCCCCGAATGTGGCCGCTGGCTGCAACCCGTCAGGGGTGGTGGGGGAGGCGAGGGAGAGTCCTGCCTGGCCGAAGAGATAGCCCAGCGCCATGGGGAGCAGGGGGTGGCTGCGGCCCTGGCCCTGCTCGATGAACGTATGGCGCAGATGAAGGAGCCAAGAGATCGCTTTCACGCCCAGCTGGTGCAGGCGGAGCTGTTGGCACAGGAAGGCATGGAGGCGCTTGCGCGTCAGCACTATCAACACTTGTGGCAAGAGGCGAGTCGCCTTGGGCTGTCGCACTGGGAACCCGGGCTGGTCAGCCGTCTGGAGAGCCAGGCGACCCCGTTGTCGAAATAAGTGCCGAAATGAGTCATTGAGTCGGAGTTGGATCACATTTTATGTTCAAAACCATATTTACCTGGTCAAGGCAACAGCTGCCGAAATTGAAACCCTCCTGGCCTCTGCTCGGTGTGGTGCTCTGGGCGCTTGCCCTGATCCTGGCGTGGTGGCTGGGCCCTCGCCTCGAGATCCGTGACGCCAAGCCGTTGGCGCCGCTGTGGGGGCGGGTGGTGTTCACCCTGCTCTGGCTCTGGCTGCTGCTGGGGGTGCTCTCCTGGCGGATGTGGCGCAAGATGCAGCAGCTCAAGGCCGAGCGCCAGCACGAGGTGGTGCTGGAGCAGGATCCGGTCAAGGGGCTGCTCGACAGGCAGGCGCTGTTCCTCGAACGCTGGCTGCAGGCATTGAATACCCATCTGGGCAAAGGGGCGCTCTACGCCATGCCCTGGTACCTGGTGCTGGGGCTGCCCGGCAGCGGCAAGAGCAGCCTTATTCACCGTGCCAACCCGGCCAACAAGCTCAATCCCAGGCTCGACACCGAGCTGCGCGACGTGGCGCAGGATCAGCTGGTGGACTGCTGGCTGGGGGAGCAGGCGGTGATGCTGGATCCCGCCGGCGAGCTCTTGTCCCAGTCCGAACCCGAGCTGGAGCCCCTGGCGCGCAAGCACGAGCGGCTCTGGCTGCACCTGCTGACCTGGCTGTCCGAACATCGTCGTCGTCAGCCCCTCAACGGCCTGGTACTGACAGTGGATCTGGCCTGGCTCTCCCACGCCAGCGTGGCCGAACGCAAGGCCTACGCCCAGCTGATGCGCGCGCGCCTGCAGGAGGTGTCGGCCACCATGAACACCCGGTTGCCGCTCTATGTCACCTTCACCAAGCTCGACCTGCTGCGCGGCTTCGACGTGGTGTATGAGCAGCTTGACAAGGAGGCCCGCGAGGCCGTGCTGGGGGTGACCTTCCAACCCGGTGACGGTCAATCCTGGCAGCAGGATCTGGCCCTGTTCTGGGATCAGTGGGTGGACAACCTCAACCAGAATCTGCCGGAGTTGATGCTGGCCCGGCTCGATGCCGCCCAGCGCAGCGCGCTCTTCTCCTTCGTGCGCCAGCTGGCGGGGCTGAAGGATTATGTCACCAGCCTGCTCGACGAGACCCTGGCCATAGAAGAGAGCAAGCCGCTGCTGGTGCGCGGTGTCTACATCAGCTCCGTCTATCAGCAGGGGGTGCCGTTCGATGCGTTCGCCCAGGCGGCCTCCCGCCGCTACAACCTGCCGGAGCCCATTCACTCCGCCTTGCGCGGGGAGTCCAACACCTATTTCGTGCGCAAGCTCTTTTCCACCATCATCTTCCCCGAGGCCCATCTGGCCGGGGAGAACCGGCTGCACACCCTCTATCGCCGCCGCCGCATGGCCATCGGCCTCGGTTGCTTGTCGCTGTTCTCGGCGCTTCTCATCGGTGGCTGGCACCACTTCTACCGGGTCAACGAGGAGGCGGGTCGCAATGTGCTGACCAAGGCCCAGGCCTTCATGGAGACCAACGAGGTGGCGGACGCCCACGCCTTCGGGGTGAGCCAGCTGCCGCGCCTCAATCTCATTCGCGAGGCGACCCTCTCCTTTGGCAACTACCGCGACCGTACCCCGCTGGTGGCCGACCTTGGCCTCTATCAAGGGGACGAGATTGGCCCCTATGTGGAAGGCTCCTATCTGCAACTGCTGAGCCTGCGCTTCCTGCCGGCCCAGATGCAGGGGCTGCTGGCGGATCTCGAGCAGGCACCGGCCGGCAGCGAGGAGAAGCTCTCCATCCTGCGGGTGATGCGGATGCTCGACGATGCGTCGGGTCGCAACAAGGAGCTGGTGGCGCAATACATGGCCAGCCGCTGGCAGAAGGCCTTCCCGGGACAGGGTGCGGTGCAGGAGCAGCTGATGGGGCATCTGGATTACGCCCTCGATCACACCGACTGGCACGGCGCCCGTGCAGCCCGGGATCAGGGGGCCATCACCGCCTTCGTACCCTTCAAGGAGCCCATCTATGGTGCCCAGCGCGAGCTTGGCAAGCTGCCCATGTATCAACGGGTCTATCAGAACCTGGTGGTGAAGGCGAATGATGTGTTGCCACCGGACCTCTATGTGCGCGACGAGGTGGGACCCACCTTCGACACCGTCTTTGCCCTGCGCAGCGACAGCGCCGGCCAGGTGCCTCGTCTGCTGACCTGGCCCGGTTTCAGCGACTTCTTCCAGAAGCAGGACAAGACGCTGATCGATCTCACCGCCATGGATGCCTGGGTGCTTGGCCAGCGCAAGCTGACTCAGCTGAGCGAGGCGGATCGCAAGGAGATCACCCGTCAGGTCAATGAGCGTTACGTCACCGACTACGTCAACCAGTGGCAAAAACTGCTGACCAATCTGGACGTGCAGACCCTGGAGAGTCCGGAGCAGGCACTGGACGTGCTCTCCGCCATCACAGGCAACGATCAGCCGTTCCAGCGGGTGCTGGCGGCTCGATGACAACACCCGCATTCGCAAGATCTCCGACGTGGAAGGGGATCCGGCCCAGGCCATCACGGCCCGCATAGGTCGCCCCTTCATGGCCACCAACGCGGCGCTGGCTGGCCGGGGTGAGCAGGGCCCGCTCATCTCGGAGGTGAACCAGAAGCTGGTGGAGTTGCAGCACTATCTGGAGCTCATCGTCAACGCCACCGAGCCGGGCCAGTCGGCCTTGAAGGCGGTGCAGCTGCGCCTGACCAACAAGTACGCCGACCCCGTGTTTGCCTTGCAGCAGTATGCCCGTGGCCTGCCGGCCCCGCTGGATCGCTGGGTGGGGCAGATCTCCGATCAGAGCTCGCGGCTGGTCATCGATCTCGCCATGTCCTCCCTCAATCAGGAGTGGCAGGACAAGGTGCTGGCCCCGTTCAACAGCCAGCTGGCGGGGCGCTATCCCTTCGAGCCCGGCTCCGCCAAGGATGTGCCCCTCTCCGAGATGGAGCGCTTCTTCGCGCCGGGCGGGACCCTGGACAGCTTCTACCAGGTCAATCTCAAGCCCATGGTGGAGAGCGGTCTGATGGAGGGGGAGCTGAGCTCGCCCATCCAGGCCGAGCTGGTGAAACAGCTGGATAGAGCCGCCCGCATCCGCCAGATCTTCTTCAGCCAGCAGGGCAACCTGGAGGTGCAGTTCGCCCTCGAGCCCATAGAGCTCACCGCCAACAAGCGGCGCAGCGTGCTGAACCTGGATGGCCAGTTGCTGGAGTACGCCCACGGTCGGCGCACCAAGATCCCGCTGGTGTGGCCCAACACCATGCGCGACGGGGCTGAGAGCAAGATCACCCTGGTGCCGGCTGCCCGCGAGCGCTCGCCGCGCAGCGAAGGCTTCGTCGGCCCCTGGGCCATGTTCCGCCTGATGGACAAGGGGGAGCTGACCCAGGTCAACGAGGCCACCTTCGATGTGCGCTTCCCGGTGGATCAGGGGTCCATGACCTATCGCGTCTATACCGACAGCGCGCAGAACCCCTTCACCGGCGGCCTGTTCAGCCAGTTCAGATTGCCTGAATCCCTCTATTGATCGAGTCGGGGGGACAGAGTGCCCCCGCATTTTGGAAGCTGATATGTCACAGAATCAACAAGGTCAGCAGGCGCTGAAAGTGGGGCGCGACCCCAGAATGTTGCCTGAATACGAGGCGCTGCGAGCGGAGATCAACAAGCTCAGCCACGCCTCCCGTCCCGAGGTGGACTGGCTCAAGATCCATCAGCTCGCGAGCCAGATCTTCGAAAAGCACGGGGTGGATCTGCAGACCGCCATCTATTTCACCCTGGCGCGCTCACGGCTGCAGGGCCTGAGCGGCTTTACCGAGGGGTGCGAGTTTCTCGCCAACCTCATCGTGACCCAGTGGGATAGCTTCTGGCCGCCGGTCCATCAGGAGCGGGCCCGCATCGAGATGCTGGACTGGTTTATCGCCCGCATCAGCGACGTCATTCGCCAGTACCAGATCAGTCACGAGGACAAGCGGCTGGTCTACCGCTGCGAGCGGGCGTTGCAGCTCATCAGCGAGAAGCTGCACAACGCGGGCTTGAGCCGCATTCCCCGGGTCGAGAACCTGGTGCACTTCATCGAGGGCTATACCCACCTCTTTGACGAGACTGAGATCGTCATCGTCTCCGATGAGCCCGGCCTCAAGGATGAGCTGCAGATCCCGCCCATGGTCTTCTTCAAGTCGGATATGGAGAGCGACCAGGGCGCTTCTGCCGGGGTGGCGACCGGGCACCTGCCCCAGGGCAGCATACTGGTGGGCCGGGAGAAGGGGCAGGTCAAACCGACAGTGCTCAAGATTGAGCAGCATAGCAAACAGCGTCCAGCCTGGTTCTGGTTTGGCTGCGGCCTGCTCAGCTGCGCCCTGCCGGTGATGGGCTGGCTTGGCTGGCAGCAGCAGCAGCAGGAGAAGATGGTGGTCGCCCAGCGCTTGCAGCAGCCGGCTGCCGAGTTGCCCAGGGCGCTCAGTTATGACGATATCCGCCAGGCGCGCATCGTGTTGGGGGAACAGGCCCTGCAAGGGATGGAGAGCGATCTGGTGGCCCGTTATCAGAACCAGCTTGCCCGGCTGGAGCAGACCTCGCCGCTCTATTGGTATCGCTATGGCGAGGGACTGCGTGCCTCGCTGCAGATGCTTTACCCCGACTCGCTGGCGGTCAAGTCGCTCGACAAGCAGTGGCAAAGCGCGCTGGCCGGCCAGCAGGGCGACGCTCTCGGCGTGCCGACCTATCTGGATGCCCGCGCCGGGGTGGATGCCCTGCTGGATCAACTGCTGGAGCTGGAGCGCCAGCGCAAGACGGTGACCATCTCCTATCTCAAGTCCCAGCTCTACGAGGTGCAGAAGAACCTGATGCAGAACATTCCGTTCAGCCTGCGCCTCGATGAGCTGGAGGCGAGAAGGGCCGCCCGGGAGCCCATCACGGCGGCGGATCTGAAGGGGCTGGAGAACGAGCTGAAGGCGCTCAATATCCGCCTCTATCAGTTGCAGCAAGGCAATGTTGGTGGGTGATCATGTTGCCCCGAGCAAGATATTGCGCAAGGAATAGAGAAATTCTCTATGTGGGCAAGGTTTTGCCATGTTTTCACGCAGTCCTGTGCCATCCATTGCAGTGCGCTGCGTCATGGTCGGAGTGGCTGGTTGTAATTGACTGATATAAAACAACATTTTCGCGTCATTTGCGTTGGCATGGAGGCTGCTGGACAGCCACCCCAATGTGCATTTACGCCTCCTGCCCACCCGGGTGGGCAGGAGCCATGGCAGGGCCGTCATCCGTGGCGCGCCCTTGCCCACACGGAGAATCCAGATGTGCCCTTCCATTGCATTGCTCGGTGACATAGGCACCGACCACGAGGGATTTCACCCCTCCCCGGTGATTGCCGCCAGCCCCGATGTGTTCCTCGATGGCAAGCCGGTGGCCCGGCAGGGGGATCCGCTGGCCCCCCACGACAAACCCAACAACCCCCCTCATCCGCGCAGCATCTCGGGGGGCGTTGGCTCGGTACTGGTCAATGGCAAGCCCATCGCCGTGACTGGCACCGCCATCGGCTGCGGCGGCGTTGTCATTGGTTCTGGCAGCGGACAGGCAGGATAAGGAGTCACTGATGGCAGACAGCACAGGATTACAATTTACCGTCAAGGTGGGGGCCTTGCCAGAGAGCACCTTTGTGGTGGCGGAGTTTGCCCTGGAAGAGGGGCTGAACCAGCTATTTCGCCTGCACCTCGAACTGGCAAGCCCCGAGCCCGATGTGGATTTCGGCGCCGTGCTGGATCAGCCCTGCGAGCTGCTGGTGTGGTACAACGGAGAGCTGCAGCGCCGGGTGTGCGGGGTAGTGAGCGATTTTGCTCAAGGGGACAGCGGTTTTCGCCGTACCCGCTACCAGCTGCTGGTGCAACCGGCCCTGTGGCGACTGTCGCTTCGCCAGAACTCCCGCATCTTCCAGGCGCAGAAGCCCGACGAAATCCTCAGCATCCTGCTGCAAGAGCACGGCATCACCGACTACGCATTTGCGCTCAAGAACGAGCACGCCAAGCGGGAATATTGCGTCCAGTACCGGGAGACCGACCTCGACTTCGTCAATCGCCTCGCCGCCGAAGAGGGGATGTTCTACTTCCACGAGTTCGAGCAGGGCAAGCACCGCATCGTCTTTGCCGACGATGCGGCGGCCCTGACCGCCGGCCCCGAGCTCTTCTTCAATCTCGGCAACCGCTCCCTGGAGCAAGGGCCCTATGTGCGGCAGTTCCACTACCGGGAGGCGGTGCGGCCTTCTGACGTAGAACTCAAGGACTACAGCTTCAAGACCCCGGCTTACGGCCTCTCCCACAAGAAGGTGGGGGCTGAGCTTGCGCACCAACGGGATACCTACCAGCACTTCGATTTTCCGGGCCGCTACAAGCAGGACCCGCAGCGGCAAGGCCTTTGCCCAACACCGGCTCGATGCGCTGCGCAACGATGCGGTGGCGGGCAGCGGCAAGTCCAACTGCGCGGCCCTGCTGCCGGGCCAGACCTTCGCCCTCACCGAACACCCTAACGGGGCGCTCAATGCCGACTGGCAAATCGTGCGTATCCAGCACACCGGCTTGCAGCCGCAGGCACTGGAAGAGGAGGGGGGCAGCGGCCCCACCGTCTATCACAACGAATTCGGCGTGGTGAAAGCGAGCACCACCTGGCGGGCACGCGTCGATGCCGGGCCCCTCACAAGCCGATGGTGGATGGCCCGCAAATCGCCATGGTGGTGGGCCCCGACGGTGAGGAGATTTACTGCGACGAGCACGGCCGGGTGAAGCTGCAGTTCCCGTGGGACCGCTACGGCTCGAGCAACGACCAGAGCTCCTGCTGGGTGCGAGTCTCCCAGGGCTGGGCCGGCGGTCAGTACGGCATGATGGCCATCCCGCGCATCGGCCACGAGGTCATTGTCTCGTTCCTGAAGGGGGACCCCGACCAGCCCATCGTGACTGGTCGTACCTATCACGCCACCAACGGCCCCCCTACGAGTTGCCGGCCAACAAGACCCGCACAGTGCTGCGCACCGAGACCCACCAGGGTGAAGGGTTCAACGAGCTGCGCTTCGAAGACCAGGCGGGGCAGGAAGAGATCTATATCCACGGTCAGAAAGACCTGAACCTGTTGATAGAAAACGACGCCGCCTGGCATATCAAGCACGACGAGCACAGGGACATCGACAATGAGCGGGTGACCCGCATCAAGGCCAATGACCACCTGACGGTAGAGGGGGAGAAGCGGGACCAGATCAAGGCTGACTATTCCCTGACCGTGGATGCCAGCATGCATCAGAAGCTCGGCCAGTCATTGTTGGTGGAGGCCGGGCAGGAAGTGCATATCAAGGTGGGCGACAAGCTGGTGCTGGAGGCTGGCTCCGAGATCACTCTCAAGGGGGGTGGCAGCTTTGTGAAAGTTGACCCGAGCGGCATCAAGCTGGTCGGCCCCGCCATCAAGCTGAATGCCGGCGGCAGCGCAGGGTCAGGATCCGGCTGGGCAGGAAAAATACCGATTGACCCTAAAATGCTAGAGTCGGTATCTCTCTCTAGAGAGACTGTATTTCAAAAAAGTGCCCTACGTTTTGCAGCAGAGCATGCAAATTTTTTTATGAGTGATCAGTATATGGGGGCACAATACGTCATTAAGGATGCCCAAGAGAATACTGTTTTATCTGGACGTATCAGTGAGGATGGCAAACTTCCTTCATATATACATGATGGCTCCCCGCAAGAAATGACTCTCTATCTTGGCGCGTTAACTTGGACAAGCCAAGAGTTGCCATGGGAGGACGTTCTCGAGGAGGATGAACCAGATGATTATGATTGGAGTGAACTTGATGAGCATTATCTATCAATGTTGGATGATGACAGTAGTTGTTTACTGATGGCTTGGGATCATGATGAAGTTTTTAGAGAGGTTTGAGCGATGAATCAATGGATTGCTTGCCTGTATGATGGAAAAACAAAAACAGCCCAATATCAAGGACTTAAAGGTGCGTGTCTGCTAAGGAAGGGTGGGACTTTGCCTTGGCGAACGAATAATCCTGGCAATCTCAGGCCCAGAATGGTTAATGGAAAACCTCAACCTAAGAAAGTTACGAGTCATATCGGGTTCGCAAAGACAGAGAGTAATGGTTTTTTTCTCATTTTTCCTAGTTATGAAGTAGGATTTGCAGAGTTAAAGAAAAATTTGATTCGTATGCATGGTTATAAAACCGTAGAAAATGGAATCAGAGCGTATGCTCCGTCTCATGAGAACAATACATCGAAATATATATCTGATCTAGAAAAGCTATCAGGTATTTCTCGTTCAAAAACCATAAATAAATTGAGTGTTTCCGAGCTTGATGATGTTGCCCATGCTATAGAGGTTATTGAGGGATATCACAATAATAAGGATGATCGTAAGGAGGTGATAACAAAGCTTAGCAATGTAATTGTAAGTGATGGCTCCAGACCTATTTCAGGTCAAGTTGTAGTCTTGAAAAGTGGTGATATTCAGAAAGAATTCATTACAGATGAACGTGGTTTGGTACCTCCTATACCTCATATTGTATTTACATGTACAATAAACGTATGTGTTCCTAATCCTATAGATGGATCCATGAAGGAAATTGCCATTATTGATCCTAGTGGCCCGGCAAAAAATGTTTTAGCTGTTTTTGATGGGATTGTTGCAAAAGCAAAAACGATGCCTTTAGATCCACCAGTAGGGCAGCCATTACCTGAACGTAAAAAATTTCAGTACACAATAAAATCAGGCGATTCGCTATGGAAGGTTGCCAAGGTATTAAAAACCAGTGTTGATGCCATAGTGAATGCTAACAATATAAAGGATCCCGCTAGAGTCTACCCAGGGACCAAAATATGGATATTGCCAAAAGCTAATAATAGCACTGAACTAATAACTGCTCAGTCTGCAGTGCCAAAGAAACTCCAATCTAAATCGCCTATATCTATAAGTGCAGGAGCTGGGAAAAAGGCTAGCAAAGCGGTAGCAACTGTAGCTATTGATACTACAAGGGATAGCAAAGGAAAACCCTTAGCTACGATACCAATTATTGGGGAAGAGGCGCCTTGGATGAGTATTGCTATTAGGGAGGCAAAAAAATGGCATGGTACCAAGGAGGATAATATTACTGATAATTATCATGCTTTAACTGGCAATGCGTGGCTTAAAAGTTTATCTGGCACGAATAATGCTTGGTGCGCTTCTTTTGTTAGCTATTGTCTACAAGAAGCAGGTTATGCAAAACCTAAAAACTCTCAGAGGGCTAAATCTTTTCTTGAAGATACTTCGAGGTTTGTAGAGATAAAAGATCCTATATATGGCTGTATTGCATGTGGGAGATCACATGTGACTTTTTTTTATGGTGAGGGTAGCAATGGCTTTATAATAGGGTTAGGTGGTAATCAAGGAGATAGTATTAAATTTTCTAATTTTAAAGGGATGAGGTATGTTGTGCCTGTTTCATATTATGAGAAATATAAAACAACTAAAAGCAAGGCTATGAGAAAATTTAATATAGATGAGCTAAACAAAGAGTTTTCAATCAATGAAAAAACTCAAAGAAATGAGAGCACAAGATGAATAAGTTTATTTTTGCTTTTTTATTTGTGGCCTTTTCATCAGCCGCATTTGAGGTTAAGTTAGATGATGGACACTCATTTTTGTTTGTAGTGAAAAAAAACAATCTAGATGTAAAAATGACAGCGAAATCTATAGGAAAAGAAAAAATTGATTTTGAGGTTCATGATTATATTTATAATTGTGAGTTAGACTCAGAATTGTCTTTGATTAAAACCTCCTTGGAAAGCAAGTCTATAGGTGGAGTTCAAACCACCCTTTTCGCCTATCGTATAGGTTGTTTCGGTGGTGTTGAACCTATCCCAATAAAGTATTTTGCATTTCAAAATGGTATTAAATATGCCCTCAGAGGCGAAGAAACGATACAAACGCCAAATGGAAATTATGGCGGAGAAGGAGGGGCTATACCTGGACGGAATCTTAAAAAAAATACCATTCTTTATAAATATATGCGAGATAGATGGAAGAGTATATCACTACGTAAATATGAGGGATAATAAGGAGGGGAATTCTGGGGATGTACAAATCTATTTATCATCTAACACCGGCCTCAAACCGGTGTTTTCTTGTGTCGTCATCAATTTAGAAGGCGTGATCGCAGCTCTTCCAAATAGTTGATTTGGTGGTGTGTCTCTGGCATGGAGGCATTCATTTAAGTGATGAGGGCGATTCAGCTCGGATCCCGACGGATTCCTGGACAAGGCTGACACTGACGGCAAGGAGGGGGGAGACTTTTTCAGTTCCCTCTATGAAGAGCTGGTGACAGATCGGGATGGCGATGGCAGTATCAGTGCCGATGAAATCAAGGCGGCGATGGCTGAGAAAATGGTTGCAGACAAAGTGCGAAAGCTGTTTATTAAGCACGAAAGTGAATGGATAAAGCGCAATACGTGCCCAAGGCTCGAGCAAGAGCTGAAAAACATGCCAAACTTATGCAAATACGTACTGGAAGTCACCAATAAGATGGCCTGGATAGAAGAGGCCACTGCTGTGGTGGGGGATACCAAGCCTTGGTTTATTCATCCTACGGGGATGATGGGGTTAGTGGGAGATATTAACAGTAAGGAGTTGTCACTAAAAATTGATTATGACTTTATTCATACTTTAGAAGGGGGGATGATTTTAAATGGTTATGTACCTGAGCCAGAGAGAAGTCAAAGTAGTGTGACTGTCTCAGTTGGTTTTTACTTAGGTGCAAGGGATTTATCAGACCTTAACAGGCTTAATCTGAAACCGTCTTTGATCTCCAAGCTAACACCATATTTAACTAAGAAAAAACTCGAGGCTGACCGCTTTGTAAAAGCCAATCCTTTAGTTATAACTCCGGATGAAGCAAATGAAATCTACTTGGCTGTAAAGAAACAAAGTACAGAGGATTTAATTAGAAAATATAACTCTGAAAGTGCAGTTAAGTTCGAATCCTTGCCTAAGGAAGCGCAGACTGTTATTGCTTCTGTGGAGTATCAATATGGATCCCTGAAAATTAAAACACCAGCTTTATGGGAACAGGTTGTGAATCAAGAGTGGCAAGATGCATATGACAACCTATTAGATTTTGGTGATGCCTACATTTCAAGAAGACGTAAAGAAGCAAAATATTTAGAGGCTATTCTATGAAACTCTTAGTGATTATTTCCATGTTCTTATCGTTCTTTGTTTCAGCTAAACAAGACACATTTTCAAAATCAGAGTTGCAAGGTATATATGATAATTTAAATATATCAACATTTAGAAGCTCTTTAATGCCTAAGCGAACAAAAGACAAAATATATCTAAGGCAAATGGAATTATCTAATCCAGTTTTTTTTAAAAATGGTTTTTTAATAGAGACCAGTGACTGGAAATATACCTTTACCATTATAGAAAAAAAAGATAAAAATCGAGATGGAACTCTTGATTATGCACTTTGCTTTTCTGATAAATCAACGGTGGGGACATATAGTTCTATGCAACCCATGCTAATATCACCACTAGGTGTCAATGGTCAGTTTATAGCTCTGGCATTTACGGTTGATGGCTGCTGACTCGACTGCAGTAAATATCTATTTTATACATTCATGCTAGCTAGATGAACTGCATAATAATATTTTAGTTAGTAATATTTATATGTCAGTCAGCCATCTCTTGGCTGACTGGTATGTTCTAAAAATTTATTTTTAAGAAAAATAGCCACTCTCTAGCAAATCATAATAATAACCTATGATTTAATACGGTGCTGCTCCAGAACCGTATTGGTGACCTCTTTTATACTTATTTAAGGTATTCAGGATGGAGGCTTCACTATGGACAATGGTTCCCTCTTCGCATTGCTTGTACAGATCTAGTTATAACCTGACAGTGGCCTCAAACCGGAGTTTTTTTACGCTACATTATTGCGCACTTCCTTCGGTATCTATTTCAGGCTTTTCTTGAGCATGTGGTAGGGGGTCGGATCAATTTATATTATCAGAAAAGGAGCTTCGGCGCAGGGATTGTGGAATGAAACTGGCTCTGGTAGGGGGCAAATGATAGCCCACAAAAAGCTCTAACAGGATATAGACGCTTTTTAACCCTACTAGATGCACAACCATTTACTCAGCAGGAAGCCGATAAAAAGTGGTATAGACGGATCTGCCAAGATTGGCGAAAATTTATTGAACAGCGTATAGTAACTCTAGAGTGACTGATATGAAAAAATATTTATTCTTAATGTTTATTATACTATCTTCGGCTTGCCATGCTGAAGATGTCGGTGCAGATTATCGGTGCTTTGTGAGCACAGATGGTAAAATCAAAATGCGAATGATGTGGGCCTCAACTGCAGGTTGGGTTGGGGGATATGTGCAATACGGAAAAAGTAAAGATAAAATAACTATAGTCCAAGTGAATTATGAAGAAGAGACGAATGACGAAGGTCGACCATATGCTGTTAATAGTGACTGGGTTGAAATAATTGATGGCAAGATAAATGGACGGTATCACTTTGGTTACCAAGGTGCTAACTTTGACAATGTGTTTTATATAAATGCTAAAGGAAAGAAATTTGATTTTTCTCAAGCGTTAGAAAATCATGAGGATTGTTTTTGATTACGAAACTTGTGGAATTTATACATCGAGGTGTCACCACCTCTTAGAGGTCATGGATTACAGTTGGGGGACAATCATTCCCCCAGCATAGCTTTGTTCTCAAGGGGCACGCATATAGGTTTAGTCGATACAATCGTATTATCATCCCACTCAATAGATCTTAAATAAAGTGTAACTATTTATGATTATCCTAGGGTATTTTTTTGCATCATCGATAGCAATGTTTGATGTAAAGCAATGCGAGAAACTTGATTTAACAGCACGATTTAAGTGTGTTGAAATGTTGTATAACAAGTCAGATGCAGAACTGAATAAAGTTTATAAAAATCTTTTTTCATACTTACAGAATGATTATGAGGGGATTGGTGAGCCTAGAACGAAATACTTAAAATTAGCTCAACGTGACTGGATTAAGTTTCGTGATTCTAGTTGTAACTTTGAAAATCCACAAGGTATGGGGTCTGGCGGAGAGGGTTTTGGTGTCGAATACCTAACCTGTCAGCTTGAAAAGACTGCCGACAGAATCGATTATTTAAATAAATTTAACCAGAATTAAAAATTGTCTAAGAAGAGATTTAATTTCACTAAAAGGCAGAGCTGAAAAAATTCGACTCTGTCTGCTATGATTATTTGGTTCGCTAATACAATAAAATCTGGGATATTCATCTTTTTGAGAGATACACACTGGCTGTACAGATTTAGTTATCACCTGACACCGGCTTAAGGCCGGTGTTTTTATATCCAAGATCATGAAACAGCGGCGGCATCACTATCTTTCTTGATTTTTCTTTTCGCGTCAGGGAGCAGATCTCGCTGTTGTCGTGTTTGTAGAGGGCTTGCGAAAGGAGGATTACTTGAGGCTCACACTAGGCAGGAGATTAAAAAGAGGGGTTATCGGGTGCAGATGTCCTGAGACTGACGCTCAGCAACCAGGTATTCCGATTAATTAATCGACTCTGTAGTGCCAGCTTCTTGCCTTTCTTGGGTATATCTCCTTAAAAAATTGTGATCTCTGTTGCGAGAATATCCGATATCAGCCACGAGAAAATGTTTCTGTGACAACGCTTTCATTTTCGAATATACGATGCTCGAAATAAGTGAAGTTTATAAGTATTTAATACACCCCCTCCCAAAAATAACCCCTAATGGGTATTTTGTAGTTGAGAATGGTTTTCGGTAACCTATCGCTGCATATGAATTTTTTGTTTTGTGGCGATGAGTTTTATCGGCGACTAATACCCTTCGACTTGATAAAGATCAACATACAGAGCGAGGGGGAGGCATAGCATTCCCGCCATTAAGCATTTGTCAAACAATGCTCACTGACGGGAATAAAAAGAATGGTCGAGGATACATTTTTATCGGCTCATGGAATTAATCGCCGTGACTTTATGAAATTGTGCGCCGGGATGGCCGCAACCCTGGGATTAAGCCAGAATGCCGTGGCCAAGATGGCCACGGCGCTCACCAGCCCCGAGCGGCCGCCGGTGATCTGGATTGGGGCGCAGGAGTGTACCGGTTGCACCGAGTCACTGCTGCGCGCGACCCACCCCACCATAGAAAACCTGATCCTCAACACCATCTCGCTGGAGTACCACGAGGTGCTCTCGGCGGCCTTTGGTCATCAGGCGGAAGAGAACAAGCACAACGCCATCAAGCGCTATAAAGGCAAGTATGTGCTGGTGGTGGATGGCTCCATTCCCCTCAAGGATGGCGGTGTCTACTGCATGGTGGCCGGTGAGCCCATCGTCGACCATATTCGCCGTGCGGCCGCCGATGCGGCTGCGGTCATCGCCATCGGCTCCTGCTCCGCCTGGGGCGGCGTGCCCGCCAGTGGTGGCAACCCGACCGGCGCCGTCAGTCTGGAGGAGGCCCTCGGCAATATCGGCACCCCCATCATCAATATCCCGGGTTGCCCGCCCAATCCCCACAACTTCCTCACCACAGTCACCTACTACATCACCTACGGCAAGCTGCCGGCGCTGGACAGCAAGAAGCGTCCGCTGTTTGCCTATGAGCGCCTGATCCATGAGAACTGCGAGCGTCGTCCGCACTTCGACGCAGGCCGCTTTGCCAAGGAGTTCGGTGACGAAGGCCACCGTCAGGGCTGGTGCCTCTACCATCTGGGCTGTAAAGGACCGGAGACCTATGGCAACTGCTCGACCCTGGAGTTCTGCGACGTGGGCGGCGGCATCTGGCCGGTCGGTATCGGCCACCCCTGTTATGGCTGCAACGAGCAAGGGGTCGGTTTTAGCAAGGGGATATTCCAGCTCGCCAAGGTGGAGAACCCGACCCCGCGGGTGGATAAACCCGATGTGAAGATCCAGGAGGGGGGCTATACCTCGCCCACCGCGACTGGCCTTATCGGTGGCGCCCTCGGGGTGCTGGTAGGGGTGAGTCTGATGACGGTGCGTGAACTCGGTCGCCAGCAGAAGCGCCACGAAGCCGGGCAGCACCCATCACGGGAGGAATGACCGTGAACAGACGCAACTTCCTCAAATTCGCCTCCGTCGGTGCATTGGCGGCGGGCACAGCCGTCCCCGGCACCGCACTGGCGGCAGCCAAGAACAAGCCGCCCATTCCCGGGTCGCTCGGCATGCTCTACGACTCCACCCTCTGCGTAGGCTGTCAGGCCTGTGTGGCGGAGTGCCAGCGTTTGAATGGCAACCCGGCCAATCCGGAGGGAGCACAGACCTGGTCCACCAACGACAAGCTGACCCCCTACACCAACAACATCATTCAGGTGTGGAAGAGCGGCAGCGGCGAGCACAAGGATCAGCTGGTGGATGGCTATGCCTACATCAAGAAGCAGTGCATGCACTGTGTCGATCCCAATTGCGTTTCCGTCTGTCCGGTGCAGGCTCTACGCAAGGATCCCAAGACCGGCATCGTTCACTACGACCCGGACGTCTGCACCGGCTGCCGCTACTGCATGGTGGGTTGCCCCTTCGATGTGCCCAAATATGACTACGACAATCCGCTTGGGGCCATCCACAAGTGCGAGCTCTGCAACCAGAAGGGGCTTGAACGGATTGATCAGGGCAAATTGCCCGGCTGTGTCGAGGTGTGCCCGACCGGCGCCGTGATCTTCGGTACCCGCGAGGATCTGATGGCCGAGGCCAAACGCCGCCTGCTGGCGAGCCCGGGCAGTGAATACGCCTATCCCCGCCAGACCCTCTCCGCCAACGACCCTTATCTGCATGAGGTGCCGAGCTACCAGCCTTACGTCTATGGCGAGAAGGAGGGGGGCGGCACCCAGGTGCTGGTGCTGGCCGGGGTGCCCTACACCAGGCTCGACATGCCGGACTTGCCGGAGCTCTCCTCCGGTGCCCGCTCGGAGCATATCCAGCACACCCTCTACAAGGGGATGGTGCTACCCATGGTGGTGCTGACCGGGCTCTCGGTGCTCATTCGCCGCAACAGCAAGAAGAATGGCCACGATCACCATGATGACGAGGGCCATGGGCCTGACAGTCACCAGGATCAGGGCTCGGCAAAGGGAGGCAAGGATCATGAGTAATCACAAGGCGCATCCGCTGGGCGGCAAGCTGGTCAGCTGGCCCGTGCTTGTGCTGGCCCCCTTCGCCGTGTTGTGCGGCATGCTTATTCTCAAGCGTCTCTTCTTCGGGCTGGGCTCGGTCACCGATCTCAACGGGGGTTATCCCTGGGGGCTCTGGATCTCGTTTGACCTGCTGATAGGCACCGGCTTTGCCTGTGGCGGCTGGGCACTGGCCTGGGCTGTCTATGTGTTTAACCGGGGTGAGTATCACCCTTTGGTGCGACCGGCCCTGTTGGCGAGCCTGTTCGGCTACTCGCTCGGTGGTCTCTCCATCACCATAGACGTCGGGCGTTACTGGAACCTGCCGTACTTCTACCTGCCCGGTCACTTCAACACCTCCTCGGTACTGTTCGAGACGGCGGTCTGCATGACCATCTATATCGGAGTCATGGCGCTGGAGTTCGCGCCCGTGCTGCTGGAGAAGTTCGGCTGGAAGGCGTCACTCATTCGCCTCAACAAGATCATGTTCTTCGTGTTGGCGCTGGGGGCCCTGCTGCCCACCATGCACCAATCCTCCATGGGCTCCTTGATGATAGTCGCGGGGGAGAAGATACATCCGCTCTGGCAAAGCTACGAGTTGCTGCCGGTCTTCTCCTTGCTCACCGCCTTCATCATGGGCTTCTCCATCGTAGTGTTCGAGGGCTCTTTGGTGCAGGCGGGGCTGGCGGGGCGTGGGCCCAACGAGAAGTCACTCTTCTACAAGCTGACCCAGGTGATCGACATCTTCCTGATCCTGTTTGTGGCGCTGCGCTTTGCCGAGATCGTCATCAACGACAAGTCGGAGTACCTCTCCGAGTGGAATCGCTACGCCTTGATGTTCTGGAGCGAGATCGCCCTGATGATATTCCCGCTGCTGGTGTTCCACTGGGACAAGAGCCGCCGCGACTCGCGCATGTTGTTCCTGGGGGCCCTCAGCATGCTGCTGGGCGCAGCCCTCTGGCGACTGGATTACTCCCTGCTCGCCTTCAACCCCGGCAATGGCTACCACTACTTCCCCTCTGCGGAGGAGGTACTGATCTCCCTGGGCTTCGTCGCCATCGAGGTGTGTGCCTATTTGCTGTTGATCCGGCTGCTGCCGGTACTGCCATCACTTGAACGTGTTCACCAAGATTATCAGGCCCGAGGGAAAGCCAACGTATGAGCCAACGTATCACCATAGACCCCATCACCCGCATTGAGGGGCACCTGCGTATCGACTGCGAAATCGAAGGCGGCAAAGTGACCAAAGCCTGGTCGTCCGGCACCATGTGGCGCGGGATGGAGGAGATCGTCAAGGGCAACGACCCGCGCGATGCCTGGATGATAGTGCAGCGCATCTGCGGGGTCTGCACCTCGATCCATGCCATCGCCTCGGTGCGGGCGGTGGAGAACGCCATCGGCGCCAAGGTACCGGTCAACGCTCAATTTATCCGCAACCTCATCATCGCGGCCCACAACATTCACGATCACATAGTCCACTTCTACCAGCTCTCGGCGCTGGACTGGGTGGACATCACGGCGGCCCTTGAAGCCAATCCGCAGAAGGCGGCGGACATCCTCAAGGGGGTCTCTACCTGGTCCCTCAACAGCGCCGAGGAGCTCGCCAAGGTGCAGGAGAAGATCCGCGCGCTGGTGGCGAGCGGCCAGCTCGGCATCTTTGCCAACGGCTACTGGGGTCATAAGGAGATGAAGCTGAGCCCGGAGGTGAACCTTATCGCCGTGGCCCACTATCTGCAGGCGCTGGAGTGCCAGCGCGATGCCAACCGCATCGTCGCCATCCTGGGGGGCAAGAGCCCGCACATTCAGAACCTGGCGGTGGGCGGCGTGGCCAACCCCATCAACCTGGATGCGCCGAGCGTGCTCAACCTCGAGCGGCTGCTCTATGTGAAGAGCTTTATCGACCGGCTCGGCGAGTTTATCGAGCAGGTCTACAAGGTGGATGCCGCCATCATAGCCGCGCACTATCCCGAGTGGCTGGCACTGGGGCAGGGGGCCAAGCACTACCTGAGCGTGCCCGAGCTCCCCACCGACGCCGACGGCGGCAGCTTCCTGATGCCGGGCGGCTATATCGAGAATGGCGATCTGGCGAATTACCGCCCCATAGAGAGCCATCAGGATGCCTGGCTGATGGATGGCATCGCCGAGAGCAACAAGCACGCCTGGTACAAGGATGACGAGCCGCTCAAGCCGTGGGAGGGCAAAACCGAGCCCAACTACACCGGCTGGCAGGATGACGGTAAGTACTCCTGGGTCAAATCCCCCACCTTCTACGGCAAGGTGGTGGAAGTGGGGCCGCTCGCAGACTTGCTGGTGAAGCTCGCCGCCAAGCACCCTGGCACTGTGACCCATTTCGATCAGCTGAACGGCATCTACAAGGCGCTGACCGGTTCGGCCATCAAGACTGAACAGCTGCACTCCACCCTGGGCCGCATCATTGGCCGCGCGGTGCGTTGCTGCGTGCTGAAAGACACCCTGGCGCACCAGTGGCAGGCGCTCATCGACAACATCGGCAAGGGGGACTTCACCGCCTACATCAAGGCCGAGATCCCGGCGGATAAAGAGTTTCGCGGGGTGGGCTTTGAAGAGGCGCCGCGGGGCATGCTCTCCCACTGGGTAGTCATCAAGGAGGGCAAGATCGCCAACTATCAGGCAGTGGTTCCATCGACCTGGAACTCGGGCCCGCGCAACTTCAACGACGAACCCGGCCCCTACGAGCAGGCGCTGGTGGGCACCCCGGTGGCGGATCCCGCCAAGCCGCTGGAGGTGGTGCGCACCATCCACTCGTTCGACCCCTGCATGTCCTGCGCGGTGCACGTGGTGGATACCCAAAATGGCGAAACGACTCAGGTGAAGGTGCTGTGATGAACACCCTGATCCTGGGAGTGGGCAACCTGCTCTTGAGCGATGAAGCCGTCGGCGTGCGTATCGTCGAGGCGCTGGGGCGCGAATACCGTTTCGCTCCCGGCATAGAGCTGCTGGACGGCGGCACCGCCGGCATGGAGCTGCTCGAAGCCATGGCCAGTCGTGACCACATCATACTGGCGGACGCAGTGCGAAGCGGTAACCCGCCGGGCACTGTGGTGACCCTGCAGGGCGAGGAGATCCCGACCCTGTTTGGCCGCAAGCTCTCCCCGCACCAGCTGGGATTGGCAGACGTGCTCTCGGCGCTGCATATGACGGGGGAATCCCCCAAGCGGCTCACCCTGATCGGCATAGAGCCTGAATCCCTCGAACCTCGCATCGGTCTCACCCCGCTAGTGGCGGCGGCCATGGGGGAGGCGACGGATAGGATCTTGACCCTGCTGGCCAGCGTCGGCGCCCCCGCCATTGCGCTTTCTGAACAGGAAAAGGCAAAACAGCAGCAGGAGGGCCTATGGCGCAGTCCCATTTAAGCGAGTTTGATGCCGTACAGGAGTTTTCGGGTTTTGCCACTAATCCCGCGCCCCTGCTGGTGGCCCAGTATGAGCGAATTGCCCGGGAACAGATGCAAGGGCTGCCCTTCTATCACGCCACCATGCCAATCGTGGTGGAGTGTGTGCTGTTTGAGGGGCAGTGGCTCGGCTGCGTACTCACCCCCTGGATGCTGAGCCTGGTGGTGCTGCCGGGGCCGGATCAACGTTGGCCGGTGCGCAGCAGCAGCGATCGGCTCGCCCTGCAGCTCCCCTGCGGCAATATGACCTTTATGGTGGGTGAGCTGCCCGAGACGGGGCAGCTGCTGGCCTGCTCTCTGATGTCGCCGCTCGATCCGCACCTCGGTGCCGAGCAGGGGCGCACTCTGGTGAGCAGCACCCTCAAGATGCTGCACTCCTTGCCGGTGCAGCAAGGCGGTGACGTGGATCTGGGTCGCAGACGGCTGTTTGGAGCCCGCCTCAGCCAGGGGCTAGGCGCTACCGAGTCCTAGTTTCAGGGAGCATCCGCCATATATCGGGGGCCCCTGTCGGCCCCCTCGTTCGATGTGTCGCCCGGCGCCCTGCGTCGGTTGGCTCAGATGGATAAGGAGTCTTATGACCATCCCCCGTCATGCCCGCAGCCAGGTTCGCCCTTATGGCGGCGCCCCTGTGGTCGCCACCCTGCTGCTGGCCCTGCTCTCGGGCATGTCTCATTCGGTGCAGGCCGCCCAACCTGTGCCCACCGAGCTCAAGCTTGCCATCGGCAGTGAGCCCACCGAAGGGTTCGACCCCCTGCTTGGCTGGAGTCACGGCAGCCATCTGCTGCTGCACAGCCCGCTGCTCAAGCAGATTGCTGGCGATAGTGCGGATCTCGGCTGGCAGGATCTGCTCACCGAATCTGTGACCCCGAACCAGGATGGCAAGGGGTGGCTTATCCGCCTCAAGCCCGGCCTGAAATTCTCCAACGGCGCGTCGCTCACCGCCGAAGATGTGGCTTTTACCTACAACAGCGCAGCCAAGGGCGGCGGCAAGATCGATATGGGCAATTTCGTGAAGGCTGTAGTGGTGTCGCCCACCGAGGTCGCCATCGTCTTGAGCGCCCCCCAGAGCACCTTCGTCAACGTGCTGGGCTCCTTGGGGATAGTGTCAAAGCGGGATTACGACGCCAAGGCGTATGCCCAAAAGCCTGTCGGTGCCGGCCCTTATCGGCTGGTGAGCTTCCTGCCCGGTCAGCAACTGGTGGTGGAAGCGAACCCCTATTACGCCGGTGGCAACAATGATTTCAAACGGCTGGTGTTTGTCTTTATCGATGAGGAGAGCGCCTATGCCGCCGCCCAGAGCAGCCAGCTCGATCTGGTGCGCATCCCCCCGTCGCTGGCGCCCACAGTGCCGGATTCGCTGCGGCTCTGGGTGCGGCCGAGCGTGGAGAACCGCGGCATCGTCTTCCCGATCCCGCCTGCGGGCGGCAAGGATGCCAAGGGTTATCCCATCGGCAACGACGTGACCGCGGATGTGGCGGTGCGCCGCGCCATCAACTACGCCATCGACCGCCAGCTGCTGGCCGATCAACTGCTGGAAGGGCACGCCATTCCCGCCTACAGCGCGGTGGAGGGGCTGCCCTGGCAGGGTAAATCGACAGCCTTCAAGGATGGGGATGCCGCCCATGCCAACGCCCTGCTCGACGAGGCGGGCTGGAAGATGGGCAGCGATGGCATTCGCCACAAGGGCTCCCTGCGAGCCGCCTTTACCCTCTGGTACACCAGCGGTGACAGCACCCGCCGGGATCTGGCGGAAGCGGTGCGCGCCATGCTCAAACCCATCGGGCTCGAAGTGAGCCTCAAATCAGGCAGCTGGGAGCAGGTGGAGCGCGAGATGCACGCCAATCCGGTGTTGATGGGGTGGGGGAGTCTGGACCCCATGGAGCTCTATCACCACTACCAGAGCGGTTCCGGCGGCGTGGAGTTCTACAACCCTGGCTACTACAGCAACCCTGTGGTGGATGGCCACCTCAAGCAGGCGCTGGATGCTCCTAACTGGCAGGCGGCCGTGCCGTTCTGGCAGCAGGTGGAGTGGGATGGCAAGAGCGGCGCCGGGGTGCAGGGGGATGCCGCCTGGGCCTGGCTGCTCAACGTGCAGCACACTTATCTCGCCAACCGCTGCATCGACCTTGGCAAGGGGGCGCCAGAGATCCACGGTAGCTGGTCTTTGCTCAACAACCTCTCTGACTGGCGGTGGACGTGCCGTTAAGTTCGCCCTTGAGTCATTCAGGTTATCTGTTGCTAAAAGCCCTGCTGCGTCTGGCAGGGCTGTTATGTCTGGTCTCTGTCGCCACCTTTGTGCTGCTGAGCTACTCCCCCATCGATCCCATCAAGGCCTATATCGGCAACGATCTGCTCCATGTGCCGCCCGAGCAGTACGCCCGCATCGCCGCTCGCTGGGGGCTGGATCAGCCGCTCTGGCTGCGCTATTGGCACTGGTTCGGTCAGGTACTCCGGGGGGATCTCGGCTACTCCATGCTCTATAACGCGCCTGTGGGTGAAGTCATAGGCCAGCGCTTTGCTGCCTCCTTCCTGCTGCTGGCGGGCGCTTGGCTGCTCTCCGGCTTTTTCGGCATCTTGCTGGGGCTCTGCGCTGGTCGCTATCTCAACCGCTGGCCCGATCGCCTGATTTGCCGTTTTGCCTACCTGCTCGCCTCCCTGCCCACCTTCTGGGTCGGCCTGTTGCTGCTCGCCCTGTTTGCGGTGCACTGGCCGTTACTGCCGGTCTGCTGCGCCTGGACGCCGGGCCTCTCTGCCGATGAGGCGGACTGGTTGATGCGATTGCGTCATCTGCTGCTGCCGGTGACCACGCTGGCGCTACTCGGGGTGGGCAACATTGCCCTGCATACCCGGGGGCGAGTGGCCGAGGTGCTGGAGAGCGACTTTATTCGCTACGCCCGCGCTCAGGGGGATGGCGGCTGGCCCATGCTGCGTTTTCATGTGCTGCGCCATGCTCTGACCCCGGCGATCTGCCTACAGTTTGCCTCCCTCGGTGAGCTGATTGGCGGGTCGCTGTTGGCGGAGAAAGTTTTCTCTTATCCGGGGCTCGGGCAGGCCACCGTGGATGCGGGGCTGCGAGGGGATATCCCCTTGCTGATGGGCATAGTGCTTTTTTGCACCCTGCTGGTTTTTATTGGCAACACGGTGGCTAGTTTGCTGCTGGCCCGTATCAATCGGGGTTGGGAGGGTGAGCATGCTGTTTAATCCGCTCCCCTCCATACTGCGGCTGGGTTTTGCCCTGCTCGGATTGGCGCTGCTGGCCGCCTACGGCTGGAGCCTATCTCATCAAGATGTGCCCATGGATCTGCTGGCTCGCCAGCAGCCCCCCTCGCTGGCGCACTGGTTCGGGACCGATCAGATGGGGCGGGATCTCTGGTTGCGCGCCTTTCAGGGTACCCTCACCAGTCTTGAGCTGGGGATCAGCACGGCCCTGTGCAGCGGCCTGCTGGCCATGGTGGCGGCCAGCGTGTCGCTCATTCATCCCAGATGCGATGTGGCGGTGCGCCTCGTGATCGACGCCATGCTGGCGCTGCCCCATATGCTGCTGCTGATCCTGATCTGCTTTACCCTGGGGGGCGGCATGCGCGGGGTGATCCTGGCGGTGGCGCTGACCCACTGGCCCAAGCTGGCGCTGATCCTTTGCGCAGAAGCGCGGCGGATCGCCTGCAGCGACTATGTGGTGCTGGCCCGTTGTCAGGGGATGGGGGCGCTGCGTCGCTGGCGCACCCACCTGCTGCCGGGGCTGTTGCCCCAGTGGTTTATCGGCACCCTGCTGATGTTTCCCCATGCGGTGCTGCACAGCGCCGCCTTGAGCTTTCTCGGCTTTGGTCTGGCGGCCCATGAGGCCTCCCTTGGCCTGCTGCTGGCCGATGCCTTGCGTTATCTGGCCGGTGGCGGCTGGTGGCTGGCCCTCTTCCCCGGCCTGATGCTGCTGACGTTGGTTTTACTGTTTGATCAGGCTACCCGGGCCCTGCATCAGCTCTGGTTTAGGGGTGAACCATGCTGATATTTGAAACCGCCATCTGGCGTCAGCACAGTCTGGCTGGCGCTGCTGTTCGATCAGGTTACTCGCGCGCCCTGAAACAGTTGCTGTGGCAAAGGAGTGAACCATGTTGAGTTTTGACCAGGTGACCATAGAGGCGGCCCACTACTCCTGGCTGGGACGGCGCAGCTGGCAGCCATTGCTGACCGATATCAGCCTGCAACTGGCACCGGGGGAGATAGTGGCGCTGGTGGGGGGAAGCGGCGAGGGCAAGAGCCTGCTGCTGCAAAGTGCCCTGACCCTGCTGCCGGACAACCTGCGGATGCGTGGCACCATCTCCCTTGATGGCGTGCCCCTGTGCGACGCCAGCCGTGCCCGTCTGCGCGGCCATACCCTCTGCTATGTGCCGCAGGGGGTGAGCGCCCTCAATCCACTACTGACGGTGGAGCGCCAGCTGGGCCGGGCGGCGCGTCTCTGTGGCCAGAACGGTTCCCGCGAGCGGCTCGGCGAACAACTGCAGCGCTACCAGTTGCCCGCTGCCACCCTGGAGCGCTATCCGCGCCAGCTCTCCGGCGGCATGGCCAAGCGCATTCTGGCCTGCACTGCGGCGCTCGGCGGTGCCCGCTACATTCTGGCGGATGAGATCACCGCCTGGCTCGACGAGGGGCTGGCCTGCCTGCTGCTCGGCCAATTGCGCGAATTGGCCAATCAGGGCAGTGGTATTCTCTGGGTCACTCACGATCTGGCGCTGGCGGCTCGGTTTGCCGATCGCATAGTCGCGCTGCATCAGGGGCAGGTGAGCGATACCCTGAGCTGTCACCATCTGCGCCAGGGGCAGGGGAGCGAGATGCTCCGTGCCCACTGGCAGGCGCTGCCGGAGTTCAACGCGCTTTTCTCGGTGCCGGAGGTTTCATAATGTTGGAAGTACGAAATCTCACCATCGCCCAGGGGGAACGCCCTCTCTGGCAGGGGCTATCACTGGCCGTCAAAGCGGGCGAACGGCTCGGCATCTTTGCCCCAAGCGGTTATGGCAAAACCACGCTGGGGCGGGTATTGGCGGGTTGGCAACCAGTTCGGGGAAGCGGGGAAATAGTGCTGGATGGGCAGCCTTTACCTAAGCCAGTGAAAGGCTACAACCCCATCCAGCTGGTGCCCCAGCACCCGGAACTGACCTTCAATCCCTATCGCACCACAGGGCAGGCGCTCTGGGACGTGTGGCGCCCGGACGAGGCCATGCTGGCCCGTTTTATGGTCAAGCCCGAGTGGCTTGGTCGTAAACCCGGTCAGCTCTCCGGTGGCGAGCTGGCCCGCATCGCGCTGCTGCGTGCCCTCGATCCCCGCACCCGGTTGCTTGTCGCCGACGAGGTGACCGCCCAGCTGGATCCGCAAATCCAGCGCCACATCTGGCGGGAGTTGATGGTTGAGTGCGAGCAGCGCGGGCTTGGCATGCTTGTCTTCAGTCACCAGCAGGCACTGCTGCGCCAGGTGTGCCACCGGCTGATCCGTGTCGGCGAGGGGCCATCCGAGCAGGCGGCTGCCGTGAGCAGCGCGGCCTGAGCGCTGGCGTACCCCCTCATCCCCAACCCTTCTCCCGCGAGGGGAGAAGGGAGCAGATGGTGCCCTCTCCCTGGGGAGAGGGCCAGGGTGAGGGGACGCGAGTATGAGTCGCTTGCCATTCGGTATAGAGAGAACACCTGATAAGGTTCGCAGATAAAGAGAGGGAGGCATCGCCTCCCTCTCTTGTTTTCTACCGTTATCAGAGGCGTTTAACCGGTTCTGGTTCAAGCCGTAGCCAGCCAGTTGAGCCAGGCATCCATTCCTTCGCCTGTGGTGGCGCTGACCTGGATCACCTGAATATAGGGATTGACCCGTTTGGCGTTCTCGATGCAGCGGGCCACGTCAAAGCTGACATGGGGCAGCAGATCGATCTTGTTGATCACCATCAGCTGGGCGGCGGCGAACATGTCGGGATATTTCAGCGGCTTCTCTTCCCCCTCGGTGACCGAGAGGATCGCCACCTTGTACTTCTCGCCGAGATCGAAGCTGGCGGGGCAGACCAGATTGCCCACGTTCTCGATAAAGAGGATGCCCCCTTCATTGGCAGGCAGCTGGTGGCAGGCGTCGTGAACCATTTTGGCATCCAGATGGCAGCCCTTGCCGGTGTTGATCTGCACGGCAGGGACGCCGGTGGCACGGATGCGATCCGCATCGGCACTGGTCTGCTGATCCCCTTCAATCACAGCGCAGGGGCGTTTGTCGGCCAGTTGGCGCAGGGTTTCGCACAGCAGGGTGGTTTTGCCTGAACCCGGGCTAGAGACGAGATTGAGCACCAACTGGGCCGCCTCGTCGAAGTGTTCGCGGTTGTGGGCCGCCAGCGCGTTGTTCTTGGCAAGCACATCCATCTCGATGGCGATCAGCTGGCGTTGCCCCATGCCGGGGACCGACAATCCCGCTTCCCCTTTGCCGTAGTGCAGATCAGCCTGCAGATGCTCATGCTCATGCTCATGCTCATGCTCATGCTCATGCTCATGGCTGTGGTCATGTGGATGCGCGTGGGAATGGCCGTAGTCATGGGTGTGGTCATGATCATGCTGATGGTCGTGGGGGTGATCATGGTGGTGCTCGTGAGGGTGATCATGACCCTCTGCCACCGCGGGGGCCCGCACACCGTGGTAGTGGTGATGGACATCCCCCTGATGGTGATAATGGTGGTGAATAATCAGGGTGCGCGGTGCGCTCTGCTCATGGGAATGTTGGTGATGAGCCTCATGAGCATGATGATGGCCGTGCTCATGATCGTGGGGGTGGGCATGGTCGTGTTCATCTTCATGGCCGGCGATCCGCGCCTGGCCGCATCCGCATACGCTACACATATCAACTTACCTCGATGTCGGTGATGCGCAGGCTGTTCCCTTGCGCGACTCGTAATTTGTATCCGCCACACTCGGGACAGGCCTGCCCGCGCTCGGTGAGGGTGACCGTCTGGTTGCAGTCGTAACACCAGGCCTCTGCCGCCTGGTGCTGAAAGTGAAGTTGGGCCCCCTCGACGACTGTGCCCTTGGCGGCCGCCTCGAAACAGAAGGCAATGGTATCCGGGTCAACGCAGGAGAAGCTGCCGACCTCGAGCCAGAGAGCGGTCACCTTGTTAAAGCCCCGCTGGGTGGCCTGTTCGGCCGCCAGATCGATGGCGGCCATGGCCAGAGACATTTCGTGCATGGTGGCTCCTTAACCGATATGGGAAGGAGCAGTGGCTCCTCCCTGTCATTGGGTGAACGGCATGGCCGATCAACAGATCCGCGGGAGCAGTTCCCCTTGCGGCAGCTCCAGATAACGGCGGCTGCCCCAGGGGTTGTTCAGGATCACCTTGTGGCGATCACTTGCCAGCACCACGCCGATCTGGCTGGCGGCTGGGTTGAATTGCCGCAAGATGCCCAGCGCGTCCTGCGCCTGTTCGGCAGGCAGGGCCAGCACCATGGTCCCCTCGTTGGCGAGATCATGGGGCTCGAAGCCGTAGAGCTCGCACAGGCCGCGCACCGGATCGCACACCGGGATGGCGGACTCCTCCAGCTCGATGGCCACCTGGGAGGCGGTGCTCCACTCATTGAGCACGGCGGCGAGGCCACCGCGGGTGGCATCGCGCAGGGCATGGGGGGTAATGCCAGCTTTTAGCAGCGCTTCTACCTGTGGCCAGAGGGTGGTGCAGTCGCTTTTCAGATCAGATCCCAGTTGCAGGGCGTCGCGGGCCATCAGGATGCAGGCGCCGTGGCTGCCGATATCCCGCGACACCAGAATGGCGTCACCGGCCTTGAGGTTGCGCACCGAGATGCCCCGGCTCTGTTCAGGCAGCGGGAAAGTGCCGACCCCGCTGGTGTTGATAAAGATCTTGTCGGCCGCCCCCTTGGGCACCACCTTGGTGTCGCCGCAGACGATGCGGGCGCCGCTCTTGGCCAGCTCTGCGGCCATCGACTCGACGATGCGGGCGAGATCTGCGTAGGGGAAGCCCTCCTCGATGATAAAGCTGGCGCTCAGATACTCGGGCTTGGCCCCCATCATGGCCAGATCGTTGACCGTGCCGGCGATGGCCAGCTTGCCGATATCGCCCCCCTCGAAGAAGAGCGGCGAGACGGTAAAGCTGTCGGTGGTGAAGGCGACGGGGCCGCTCACCGGCAGCAGGGCGGCATCTTCACCGCGCAGCAGGATCTCGTTGCCAAAGTGGCGAAAGAAGAGCTGGTTGATCAGCTGGTTCATCTCGACACCGCCGCCGCCGTGGCTTAACTGAATTTCTCTCATCGGGTCTGGTTCTCCACAAGATTGTCGAAACAGGCTGGTTCATCTCCACCCATCACCCGACCACTGTGGCTAAGTTGGATTTCTCTCATTGTTCCTGGATCCCCATATATCGGTAGTAGGCATTGCAGGCCCCCTCGGAGCTGACCATGCAGCTGCCCATGGGCTGGGTCGGGGTGCAGCCCCGGCCAAAGACTTTGCACTGATTGGGCTTGGCCAGGCCGCGCAGAATATCGGCGCACTGGCACGCCTTGTGGTCATCGATGGGGGTCTGGCTGAGCTGGAAGTGACGCTCCGCATCGCGCTTGGCAAAGGCATCCCGCAGGCGCAGGGCGGAGGCATTGATGTCCCCCAGACCTCGCCAGCGAAAATGCTCGCGAGTCTCGAAAAAGCGCTCGACCAGCCGCTGGGCGGCTTTATTGCCACTGGCAGTGACGGCGCGGGTGTACTGCACCTCCAGCGCGTAGCGACCCTCCACCTTCTGGCGCACCATCATCAGCAGCGCCTCCATCACATCCACCGGCTCGAAACCGCTCACCACCACGGGTACCTGATAGCGCTGGACTATGGGCAGGTAGATATCGGCGCCTGTGATGACGCTGACGTGAGAGGGGCCGATAAAAGCGTTCACCTTGGCCACCCCGTCGGCCATCACGGCGTGAATGGCGGGGGGCACCAGCACATGGTTGATATGAAACAGCAGGTTCAGGGCCCCTTGTTCTTCAGCTGCTGCCAACAGCGCGGCCGTCATCGGGGTGGAGGTTTCGAAACCTATGGCGAAGAAGACCACGGTTTTCTCCGGGTTCTCACGGGCGATGCGCAGGGCGTCTAGGGGGTCATAGACGGGGCGGATATCGCTCCCCTTTGCGCGCTGCTGGGCCAGCGTGCCTTTGGAGCCCGGCACCCGGACCATGTCTCCCAGGGTGACCAGAATGACGTTGGGTTGGCGGGCCAGCTCGATGGCCTGATCGATGCGTTCTTTGGGCATGATGCAGACCGGGCAGCCGGGACCGTGGACAAACTCGATGCTGGCGGGCAGCAGCTGGGGCAGGCCGTACTTCATGATGGTGTGGGTATGGCCGCCGCACACCTCCATCACCCGCAGCGGCTCGGGGAGTAATTTGGCAAGCTCGGTGATCTGGGCGGCGAGGGCTCGGATGACGTCGGGCTGGCGAAAGCCCTGAAACAGGTCATTCAAGGTCAGCATGGCAAGATGTCCTGCTCTGGCATCAGGGCCACCATCTGGCGGAAGCTCTCGAGGCTGGCCTGCGCCTCCTCTTCGTCAATCTTGCTCATCACAAAGCCGATATGGAGCAGCACATAGTCGCCCACCTGGAGAGGCTCTTCGAGCAGCATGCAGCTGACGCGCCGCTGCACCCCCAGGGTGTCGACGGTGACGCAGTTATCTTCGGGGTGCAGCTGCACCACCTGAGAGGGGATGGATAGACACATGGATTTCAGGACTCCGACAAGGTGGCACAACCGGTTGTGGCAGGCTGGTGCGTGGCAATATGGTGGATGGCAAACCAGAGCTGACCGGCGGCGATGCCACCGTCATTGAGCGGCAGGGTTTCGCTGGTCAATACCTGCCGGCCAGCGGTTTCGAGAGCGGGCACCAGCTGGTCCATCAGCACCCGGTTTTGAAAGACGCCGCCCCCGAGCGCCACCGGATAGCCGGGGAAGCGCTCGGCCAGAGCAACGACCAGATTGCTGATGGCACGGATAAAACCGGCGGCCAGGCTGGCGGTGGAGGAGCCTTTTCTCTGCTCGCTGATAAGGGTTCTGAGCAACTCTGCCCACTCGATCTGCAGTGGTCCCTCTGCGCTCTGGTGCAGGCCAAAGACGAGGGGGAAGGGCAATTCATCGGGGGGCAGCTGCAAGGCCGCTGCCTCCAGCAGAAGCCCCGCTTCGCCCTCGTAATCCGGGGTATCGATCACCCCCAGCAGCGCCGCCACGGCATCGAACAGCCGGCCGATGGAGCTGGTATAGGGGGCGTTGCGGCCCAGGTGCCAGAGCTGGTGCAGGTTGCTGATCCGCTTAAGGGGCAGTCGCTTGATCGCCGGAATATCGAGGGCGCTGATCTCCTCCACGCCATACGACTCAAACAGCAGCCCCAGCAGCTGGCGCACCGGCTCGCGGATGGCCGCCTCGCCGCCGATCAGCTTGAAGGGGGCAAGGTGGGCAACGCGTGCAAAGCCCTTCACATCGGCCAGCAGCAGCTCACCGCCCCAGAGGGTGCCATCATCCCCAAGGCCGGTGCCATCAAAGGCAAAACCCAGCACCAGGTCTGTGATGTCGTGCTCGGCCATCACAGCCAGCAGGTGGGCGTGATGGTGCTGCACCTCGAGATGGGTCGCACCCTGATGGTGGCAATAGCCCTTGGCCCACTGGTGGCTGAGGTAGCCCGGGTGGCAGTCCGAGACCAGCAGTTCGGGTTTGAGATCGTAGAGATCACGGAAGGTAGCCAGGGTCTGCTCGAAGTGGCCCTGCATCGGCAGGCTGTGCAGATCGCCGATATAGGGGCTGTAGATGCGCTGGCGGCCGAAGGCGAGCGCCAGCTGGTTCTTCTGCTGCGCGCCGACCGCCAAGAGCGGCACCTTGACCGCCAGTTTCAGGCTGGGGGTGCAGGGGGCATAGCCCCGGGCCAGCCGCAACGTCTGGCGGCGTCCACCCGCCCACTGCACCAGACTGTCGTCGCAGGGGTGCAGTATGGGGCGGTTGTGATCCAGGATGCCGTCAATCTCGCTGCCGAGCTCCCTGACCACAGCCTCGCACTCGATGAGGATCGGGCTGCCGCGACCATTGGCGCTGGTTGCCACCAGCGGTAGGGCGCATGCGTCCAGCAGCAGTTGATGGAGCGGGGTGTAGGGGAGCATGACCCCAAGGTAGGGGATGCCGGGGGCTATCCCCTCGGCCAGCGGCGCCGCTGGTTGTGGTGATTTTGAGAGCCGATCATCCTTGGTGCGTTTGCGCAGCAGGGTAATGGGTCTGGCCTGAGAGGCGAGCAGCGTCCACTCCGCCTCGCCGCCGGTGACATGCAATTTGGCCTCTGCAAGGGAGCCCATCATCACCGCCAGCGGCTTGCGCTCGCGCCGCTTGAGCTGGCGAAGCCGCGCCACGGCGGACTCGCTGCGCGCATCGCACATCAGGTGATAACCCCCCATCCCCTTGACCGCAATCAGCGCCCCCGCTTGCAGGGCGTGGGCGGCCATTTGCAGGGCATCCTCCCGCTCGGCCAGGGCATCACCCTTGCCGCTGCGCCAGCTGAGGTGGGGTCCGCACTCGGGGCAGCTCACCGGCTGGGCGTGGTAGCGTCTGTCCAGCGGGTTTTCATAGGCCGCCGCGCAGCGCGGGCACATGGCAAAGCCCGCCATGGCGGTGTGGGGTCTGTCATAGGGGAGGCGGCGGATGAGGGTGTAGCGCGGGCCGCAGTGGGTGCAGTTGGTAAAGGGGTAGTGATGGTGGCGATCGCTCGGGTTGGCCACGTCCCGGGCGCACGCCTCGCACATCCCCTGATCCGGCGAGATGGCGACCGTAGCGGCGCTCTGCTGCTGACTCGCCTTTATATGGAATTGACCGTCATAATGGCCATCGAAGTCGGGGTCATCGTTTTGGGGCAGAACCCGCTCGCTGAAATGATCGATACGGCTCAGCGGCGGCGCCAATTCCCGCAGTTCGCGGGCAAAGGCGGCCAGCTGCTCGGGGGAACCCTCGGCACCGATAGTGACGCCGCTCGCATCGTTCAGCACATAGCCGGCAAGGCCGTGGCGCAGCGCCAGCCCATAGACGAAGGGGCGAAAGCCGACCCCCTGCACGATGCCGTCGATATGAAATTCGCGGCGCGGCAGGCAAGCGGGCCGACTCCTCCCTTAGGCGCGGCTTTAAAGGATATCCCCATGAAATTCAGTCCCCTGCTCGATGAGATGATGAAGGCGCTGCAGGTCTTGCCGGGCGTGGGCCCCAAGTCGGCCCAGCGCATGGCGTTCACCCTGCTGGAGCGCGAGCGCAGCGGCGGCCTGCGTCTCGCCTCCCTGCTCAATCGGGCGCTGACCGAAATCGGTCATTGCAGCCACTGCCGCACCTTCACCGAGAACGATCGCTGCGAGATCTGCGCCAATCCCAAGCGCGAGGAGAATGGTCTGCTCTGCGTGGTGGAGAGCCCGGCAGACGTGGCGGCCATCGAGCAGACTGGCCAGTTCTCCGGTCGCTACTTCGTGCTGATGGGCCACCTGT
Source organism: Aeromonas ichthyocola (assembly GCF_046087985.1). Lineage (NCBI taxonomy): Bacteria > Pseudomonadati > Pseudomonadota > Gammaproteobacteria > Aeromonadales > Aeromonadaceae > Aeromonas > Aeromonas ichthyocola. The sequence continues at coordinate 183,500 of NZ_JBJSWH010000001.1, read as the reverse complement.
CGCCCCTGGACGGCATAGGCCCCGAGGAGCTGGGGCTGGAGATCCTGGAGCGGCGCCTCAAGGATGAGCACATCAAGGAGCTGATCCTCGCCACCAACCCCACCATAGAGGGGGATGCCACCGCCTGGTATATCGCCGACATGGCCCGCGCCGCCGGGGTGGAGGTGAGCCGCATCGCCCACGGGGTGCCGGTGGGCGGCGAGCTGGAGCTGGTGGATGGCACTACGCTGTCCCACTCCCTGATGGGACGCCAGCGTATCTAAACCAGCGGATGAGCCTGCTGCGAAACCGTGATCAAGGCTCATGTGCTGCTCGCTTATGTGAAACCAGGGGCTCACGTATACCTATACGTTCCGGTTCCTGCGCTGCGCTTCACCTTGCTGACGGCTTCTCGCGACGGCTCATAAACAGGTTTGGCTGGATGGTACAAAAAATGGGCAGTCAAGCCTGCGACGAGGGGCCAGTGTGCAACTTTGCTCTCAAGATTGCACGCAAGCCCCTTGATATTTGGTGGGCCAACCCCATCTAGGTTGGGAATCTGTTCAACCCGACGTTTTGAGGACTGGTCGATGACCCAAAGTGTTCACGCCGAAACCCACGGCTTTCAGACTGAAGTCAAACAACTGCTGAGCCTGATGGCTCACAGCCTCTACTCCAACAAAGAAGTATTCCTGCGCGAGCTTATCTCCAACGCCTCCGATGCGGCGGACAAGCTGCGCTTCAAGGCGCTTTCCGATGCCTCTTTGTTCGAAAACGACGGCCAGCTGCGCGTGCGCCTGGTGGTGGACAAAGAGAACAAGACCCTGACCATCTCGGACAACGGCATCGGCATGACCCGTGACCAGGTAATCGAGCACCTGGGCACCATAGCCAAGTCCGGTACCGCCGAGTTCTTCAAGCACCTCTCTGGTGATCAAGGCAAGGACTCCCAGCTGATCGGTCAGTTCGGGGTGGGCTTCTACTCCGCCTTCATCGTCGCCGACAAGGTGACCGTCATCTCCCGCGCCGCCGGCACCGAGCCGGGCCAGGGCGTACAGTGGGAATCCGAAGGGGAAGGCTCCTTCACGGTCGCTGACGTGACCAAAGAGGGTCGCGGCACCGACGTCATCCTGCACCTGCGTGCCGATGAAGAGGAGTTCCTGGACGACTGGCGCCTGCGCGCCGTGGTCGCCAAGTATTCCGACCATATCTCTGTGCCGGTGGAGATGTTCAAGGAGGGCACCCCGGATCGGGAAGAAGATGGCGAGACCATAGTCGGCACCCCGGGCGAGTGGGAGCAGGTCAACCGTGCCACCGCGCTCTGGACCCGCAACCCCAAAGACATCAAGGACGAGGAGTATCAGGAGTTCTACAAGCACGTCGCTCACGACTTCGAAGACCCGCTCTTGTGGGGTCACAACCGGGTGGAAGGGGCCCAGGAGTACACCAGCCTGCTCTACATCCCGGCCCGCGCGCCTTTCGATCTCTACAACCGCGAGCAGAAGCACGGCCTCAAGCTCTACGTGCAGCGCGTCTTCATCATGGACGACGCCGAGCAGTTTATGCCGACCTACCTGCGCTTCGTCAAAGGGGTGCTGGACTCCAACGATCTGCCGCTCAACGTCAGCCGCGAGATCCTGCAAGACAACAAGGTGACCGCCTCCCTGCGCAAGGCCTGCTCCAAGCGCGTCCTGACCATGCTGAACAAATTGGCCAAGGACGATAGCGAGAAGTACGCCAAGTTCTGGAGCGAGTTCGGCAACGTGCTCAAAGAGGGCCCGGCCGAGGATTACGCCAACCGCGAAGAGATCGCCAAGCTGCTGCGCTTTGCCAGCACCGCCGGCGAGGGCGAGGCCCAGACCGTGTCGCTGGAGGATTACGTTGGCCGCATGAAGGAAGGCCAGCAGAAGATTTACTACATCACCGCCGACTCCTATGCCGCGGCCAAGAACAGCCCGCACCTCGAGATCTTCCGCAAGAAGGGCGTCGAAGTGCTGCTGATGTGGGAGCGGGTGGACGAGTGGCTGATGAGCCACCTCACCGAGTTCGACGGCAAGCAGCTGGTCTCCGTCACCCGTGGCGAGCTGGACTTGGGCGAGCTGGAGGACGAGGCGTCCAAGCAGGCCCAGGAGGAGGCTGAAAAAGCCAACGCCGGTCTGGTGGCGCGGGTCAAGCAGAGCCTGGCCGATGCGGTGAAAGAGGTGCGTGTCACCCACCGCCTGACCGACTCGCCGTCTTGCATCGTTACCGACGACCACGGCATGAGCACCCAGATGATCAAGCTGATGCGCGCCGCCGGCCAGCCGGTACCGGAGCAGAAGTACATCTTGGAGCTCAACCCCGACCATGCGCTGGTGAAGAAGCTCGACACCATCGAAGACGAGGCGCTGTTCGGTGAGTGGGTCAGCCTCTTGCACGAGCAGGCCCAGCTGGCGGAGCAGGGCGGCCTCAATGATCCGGCGAGCTTCGTCTCCCGTATCAACCGTCTGCTACTCCAGGCGTGATGTGATTGGCCCACTGCAAGGCAGTGGGCTTTTTTTTGGCCGACGCCGCCCCCGGGGCGGCGTTGTCCACCCTGGATGTCTGCTGCATTTTCAATCATTTTTCGTGGCAGGGGCCTGCGTCTTTGGTCGCAGAGACGGCGCCAGGGGCTGGTGATAATCTGGCCACTCACACGGGGCGAGCTTGTTAATATGGGCGAAAACGTGTAGTTTTTTGCCTTCTCAAGAATTGAATAACCAATCAATTAGGAGCGTGTATGCGCATTGTTCTGTTGGGAGCACCGGGTGCCGGCAAAGGTACCCAGGCTCAGTTCATCATGGAAAAACACGGTATTCCGCAGATCTCCACCGGCGACATGCTGCGTGCGGCGATCAAGGCGGGTACCGAGCTGGGCCTCAAGGCCAAGGCCGTGATGGACGCAGGTCAGCTCGTCTCCGACGACATCATCATCGGCCTGGTCAAAGAACGTATCGCGCAACCGGATTGCGCCAACGGCTTCCTGCTGGACGGCTTCCCCCGCACCATCCCCCAGGCGCAAGCCATGAAGGATGCCGGTGTGGTGGTGGACTTCGTGCTGGAATTCGCGGTGCCGGACGAAGAGATCGTCAAGCGCATGAGCGGTCGCCGCGTGCACTCCGGCTCCGGCCGTACCTACCACGTGGTGTTCAACCCGCCGAAAGTGGAAGGCAAGGATGACGTGACCGGCGAGGATCTGGTGATCCGTGCCGACGACGAAGAGACCACGGTTCGCAAGCGTCTGGATGTCTACCATCAGCAGACAGCGCCGCTCATAGGCTTCTACGGCAAGGAAGCGGAAGCGGGCAACACCCGTTACGTCAAGATCGACGGCACCCAGCCGGTGGATCAGGTCAGCAAGCAGCTGGCCACCATCCTGGGCTAAGCCCGTTACATTGCCATCGTCACAGTCCCCTGGGCCATCAGGCAAATGCCATAAAAAGGGCCCAGCATGGGCCCTTTCTTGCATTCAGACATAACAACAGAACGACAGGAAGCATACGTGACCACGAAAACCGGAATCTTGCTGGTCAATCTGGGTACCCCAGCCGCCCCCACCACCGCCGCCGTCAAAGCGTTTCTCAGCCAGTTTCTGCACGATCCCCGGGTGGTCGACCTGCCGCGCTACCTCTGGTGCCCGCTGCTCCACTTCATCATCTTGCCAACCCGCTCGCCCAAAGTGGCCAAGCTCTATCAGCAGGTGTGGACCGAGCAGGGCTCGCCGCTGATGGTGATAAGCAAGCAGCAGCGCGCTGCGCTGGAGCAGGAGCTCAAGCGGGAAGGGGTCGATGTGCCGGTGGAGCTGGCGATGACCTATGGTTCCCCTTCGCTGGATGAGGGCTGGCAGGCGCTCAAGGCCAAGGGGTCAACCGGGTGATCCTGTTGCCGCTCTATCCGCAATATTCGGTCAGTACCACCGCCTCGGTGTTCGATGCCTGGGGCAAGGCGATGAAGCAAGAGCGCAATCTGCCGGTGGTGCGGCTCATTCGTGATTACCACGCCCACCCCGAATACATTCAGGCGCTGGCCATGAGCGTGCGCCGTCACTGGGAGCAGCACGGTCAGGGTGATCACCTGCTGATGTCGTTCCACGGTATTCCCGAGCGCTACGAGCACGAAGGGGACCCCTATGGTCACCAGTGTCGCGCATACCGCCAGCCCTGCTGGCCGAGGCGCTCGGGCTGGAGGCCAGGGCAGTGGACGGCCAGCTTCCAGTCCCGCTTTGGCAAGGAGGAGTGGCTGAAGCCCTACACCGATGACCATCGGCGGCATGCCTGCAGCGGGTATCAAGCGGCTCGATGTGATCTGCCCGGCCTTTGCCGCCGACTGCCTCGAAACCCTGGAGGAGATCCAGGTGCAGAACCGCGCCGTCTTCATGGACGCGGGGGGAGAGCAGTTCCACTACATACCAGCCCTCAACAGCGATCAGGCCCACATCCGCATGATGGTGTCGCTGATCTGCCGCGAGCTGGCGTGAGGGGGCTTCACGGCCGCGACTATGCGCGCCGGGTGTTCGGGTTCAACGATAAAGGAGTGTCTTGATGATGCATATCACGCTGATCTACGGCGGCCTGCTGGGGCTCTTGTTCCTGCTGCTCTCGTTCTGGGTGGTCAAGCGCCGTGCCCAGTTCAAGGTGATGATAGGGGAAGGGGAGGCGCCCGAGATGCTCTCCGCCATCCGTGCCCACGGCAACTTCGCCGAGTACGTGCCGCTCACCCTCTTGCTGATGGCCCTGTGCGAGCTGGCCGGGGTGGGAGCGCTCTGGCTGCACCTGGGTGGGGCGCTGCTGCTGGTGGGGCGCATACTGCACGCCATCGGCATCCAGATCCCCAAGGCGCCGAACAAGCCGCGCCTGTTTGGCACCCTGTTTTTCTGGCTGTCCCTGGGACTCTTCTCGGTGCTGGCGCTGGTGCAGGGCTTGTCATTCGGCTGATGCCAGAGGCCACTTGAGTGCGAAAAACCACCTCAGCGCGAGGTGGTTTTTTGAGGGGGGAAGATCAAACGTTTTCCTCGCAAACCCTTGCCTATACTGACCCCATATTTTAATCGGGCGACTTTTCGGCGGGGTGGATTGTGTTAAAATCCCGCCCCTCTTTCCCCCAGAGCACAGAAGATTGCCATGAAATTTCCCGGTCAGCGCAAGTCCAAACACTACTTCCCGGTCGACAGGCGTGATCCCCTGATCCCGCAAAATCCCCAGCTCACCGAACTGGGCAAGGCCTATGTGGTGGGTATAGATCAGACTCTGGTGGATATCGAAGCCCATGTGGACGAGGACTTTCTGAACCGGTACGGCCTGAGCAAGGGTCACTCCATGCTCATCTCCGATGACGTGGCCGAGCGGGTCTATGAAGAGCTCAAGGCCAACAACATGGTGGTGAGCGAGTTTGCCGGCGGCACTATCGGCAACACCATGCACAACTACTCTGTGTTGGCCGATTCCCACTCCATCCTGCTCGGGGTGATGAGCCAGGACATCCGCATCGGCAGCTACGCCTACCGCTATCTGTGCAACACCTCATCCCGGGTCAACCTCGACTACCTGCAGCCGGTGGACGGCCCTGTCGGTCGCTGCTTCACCTTCATCACCGAAGGGGGCGAGCGCAGCTTTGGCATCAACGCCGGCAAGATGGACCACCTGGATGTGGAGCACATCCCTGAGGCCATCATCAAGGACTCCTCCGCCCTGGTGATCACCGCCTACCTGGTGCGCGGCGCCGACGGCACTCCCATGAAGGAGGCGGCCATGGCTGCCGTCCGTTATGCCCGCGAGGCCGGTGTGCCCGTGGTGCTGACCCTGGGCACCCGTTTCGTCATCGACGAGAACCCCCAGTGGTGGCGTGACTTCATCAGCGAGAACGTGACAGTGCTCGCCATGAACGAGGACGAGGCCGAGGCCCTGACCGGGATCAAAGATCCGCTCGGCGCAGCCGACAAGGCGCTGGACTGGGCCGACATGGTGCTCTGCACCGCCGGTCCCATCGGCCTCTACATGGCGAGTTACACCGAGGAAGACTACAAGCGCGAGACCACCCATACCCTGCTGCCCGGGGTGATCCCCGAGTTCAACATGTATGAGTTCAGCCGCCCCATGGCCCGCGAGAAGTGCCGCAATCCGGCGCGGATCTACTCCCATATCTCCCCCTACATGGGCGGCCCGGAGAAGATCAAGAACACCAATGGTGCCGGGGATGGTGCCCTGTCCGCGGTGCTGCACGACATGGTGGCCAACGCCTATCACCGCATGAATGTGCCGAACTCCGCCAAGCACCTCTCCGAGTTCCTCACCTACTCCTCCCTGGCCCAGGTGTGCAAGTACGCCAACCGGGTGAGCTACGAGGTGCTGGCCCAGAGCAGCCCGCGTCTCTCCCGCGGCCTGCCGGAGAAGGAAGACAGCCTGGAAGAGGTGTACTGGGAGCGCTGATACCGTCATCCGGTCGACAACAAGAAAGGGTGCCACTGGGCACCCTTTCTTGTTTTTGGGGCTGGATCATGTTTTTGGCACTGCTTTTGCTGTCATCGTGGACAGGCCGCGCCATGGCGACATACCTTGTTAACAACATGTAGCTGGTTCGGGACTAGGGTATGTTGAGACAATGGAGTATCGGCCGGCGCCTGTCGCTGGTGACCCTGATGGTGCTGGCGCTACTGGGACTGCTGCTGTTCTTCTGCCTGCAGATCTATCAGCAGGGGCTGATGGGGGAGAAGAGCCGTCAGACCCGGGCCCAGGTCGAGACCGCCTACAGCCTGGTGGCCGGATTCGAGGCCAGGGTACGCAAGGGGGAGCTCGACGAGGGGCGCGCCAAGGCCGAGGCCCTCGCGGCGATCAAGGGGCTGCGGCTACGGCGAGGAGGATTACTTCTGGATCAATGACAGCCACCCCACCATGGTAATGCACCCCATGAAACCCGAGCTGGACGGCAAGGATCTCTCCGGGGTGGAGGACAAGCAGGGGCTCAGGCTGTTTGTGGCCTTCGCCGATCTGGCGAAGGCGCAGGGCGCGGGAGAGGTGGCCTACTACTGGCCCAAGCCCGGGGTGGAGGAGCCGGTGCGCAAGATCTCCTACATCAAGCGCTTCGCCCCCTGGGACTGGATCATCGGTACCGGCGTCTATGTGGACGACGTCGAGGCCCAGTATCAGGAGGTGCTGCGCACCCTGCTCGGGATAGGCCTGGTGCTGGCCATACTGCTGTTTGCCGTGGTCGGGCTCATAGTGCGCAGCATAGTGGTGCCCCTTTCCCAGTCGGTATCGGCCCTCGGCAACATCGCCAGGGGGGAGGGGGATCTGCGTTTTCGGCTGCCGGAGTCGGGCCGGGACGAACTGAGCCAGCTCTCGGTCAACTTCAACCTCTTCGCCGGCCAGATGGCGCAACTGGTGGGGCGCAGCCAGCAGATCACGGCCCAGAACCGGGAGCAGGCGCACCAGCTGGCCCAGATCGTCGACCGGACCGGCGCCATCGTCACCGGCCAGGAGCAGGACACCCTGCGGGTGGCCAGCGCCATGGAGCAGATGACGGTGAGCAGCAGGGAGGTGGGCCAGCACGCGGCCCAGGCCGCCGAGGCGGCGGACTCCGCGCTCAATCTCGCCCAGCACGGGCGTCAGGTGGTGGCCCAGACCAGGGAGACCATCAGCCAGCTGGCGGACGAGATGGTGGAGACGGTGCAGGCGGTGAGCCAGCTCGAGCAGGAGACCCAGCAGATTGGCTCAGTGCTTGACGTGATCCGGGGGGTGGCGGAGCAGACCAACCTGCTGGCCCTCAATGCCGCCATTGAGGCGGCCCGGGCCGGCGAGCAGGGGCGTGGCTTCGCTGTGGTGGCCGACGAGGTGCGCACCCTGGCGACCCGCACCCACAGCTCCACCGACGAGATCCGGCAGATGATCCTGCGGCTGCAGGAAGGGGCGGGCCGGGTGGTCAGTGGCATCACCCAGTTGCAGCAACTCTCCCGCTCCACCGCCGACAGGGCAGGTGATGCCGACGGCGCCATTCATGCCATCGATGGATCTGTGCACACCATCAATGCCATGAATAGCCAGATCGCCACAGCCGCCAGCGAGCAGAGCAAGGCGGCCGATGAATATAATACGACCGCCCTGGTCTCCATCTCCCAGCAGGCCAGGGAAGCGCAGGCCCAGAACTGCCAGACGGAGCAGGCGACGAGCGCGTTGGCACACTCGAGCGATGAGTTGAGTGCGCTAGTGAGTCAATACCGTACCTGATCCCCGACGCGTCAGGGATATTGGGGCGCAAGAGCGGTAAGATGCTTGAGTCCATGTCACTTTTGCGACACCATTTGGCCACCGCATTGCCACTCGGCACTGCCGTGGCCGCAGCACCCGATAGAGAGAGAGCCCCATGAGTAAGTTAACTGACAATCTTGACGCCAATTTCCAGCTGTTCATCGAAGAAGTCCGCGAGTCGGGTCAGGTGTGGGGTCTGCGTTACGGTGAAGACTGGGTGGTGTGCCGCTCCGCCGAGTTCGAAGATGCCGACGTCATGCCGCTGTGGTCTGCCGAGGGCGATGCCCGTCTGCACTGCGTGGACGAGTGGGCGGACTACGAGCCGGAAGTGATCGAGCTCGAAGAGTTTCTCGACATCTGGATCAACGATCTGGACGAAGACGATGTGCTGGTCGGCCCGAACTGGAACGCCGATCTGGAAGGCCAGGAGCTCGAGCCCATCGAGCTGGCCAAGGCGCTGGTTGAGCTAGACGCCTGAACCACACTGCATTGAGCCGGGCCTGCCCCGTCTGATGAGAACCGATATCCGCGAGGATGTCGGTTTTTTTATGGCCGGCTTGCAGAATACTGAATGAAAAGGCGATTTGCCTTTGCACCCGTCAGAGGGATGGTCCATCATCAACCTTTTGCCGAGCGGGAGGAGCCATGTTTGTATTCGACGTCACCGGCGTTGCAGGGGCGCGAGCCGAGATCCGGGTTCAGGCGCTGGACTGGGGGCAGAGCGGCCCCGTCACCTTCCGCTGCGATGACGATCAACTGGCGGTGCTGCTGCTGACCGACTGCCGCTGCGATGCGGTGGGCTTCTTCAATCTGCTGGCGGGCTGCAAGCCGCTCTACCTGGAGCAGTGGCTCAGCTATCTGCAGGAGACCGGCCGCATCGCCAAGCAGAGCTGCCAGCTGGAGAGCCCGGCCCAGGAGGATTACCTCGCCCGGGCGGGACTGGCGGACGAGGAGCTCAATGCCTTGCTCGGTCAGGTCTACAAGGTGGCCGGTTTCAATCGTCTGCAGATCAACCGTTACCTCAAGAACCGCCACAACCCGACCATGCTGGCGACCCGTTACGATCAGAAGGAGCTGGAGCGCTATCGCCAGCTCAATGACATCATTCTGACCCTGCTGAAGTTGAAACGTCCCCAGTGAAGACCCCCGGATGGCTGATATCAGGCCGCAACTGCTGGGGCTTGGCGATGAGATAGCCCTGCAATCCCGTCCACATACATGCCCTGCAGCAGCTGCTTCTGACCCAGCTGCTCCACCCCTTCCGCTATCACCTGACACCCCATCCGGTGTGACACGTCGACTATCATCCGCACGAACTGCTGGTTGGTCAGTCCTGCTCCAGCCCGGTGATGAGGGCGGATCCAGCTTGATGTAGTCGGGCTTGAGCTCGCGAAGCAGGGTGAAGGACCCTATCCCCTTGCCGAAGTTGCAGATGGCGGAGCGACTGCCGTTGCGCCTGAGCAGTTCAACACCCGCTTGGCCCCGGTCAGGTTGCGCTCCAGATGCTCTTCATCCAGTTCGAACACCAGGTTGGCGCTGGTGTTGGGGTCCTTGAGCAGCTGGCGGTCCAGCCAGATCAGAAAGGCGCTGTTTTGCAGCAGGTTGCTGGAGAGGTTGATGCCCCAGCGACTCTGATTCGCGCCAAAGGCCCGGTACTGGCGCATGATGTGGGTCACCAGCATCTGTTCCAGCCGCATCACCATGTCCAGCCGCTGGGCCATGGCGAACAGGGTGTCGGTGGGCAGCACAGTGCCGTCGGCACTGCTGAAACGGGTGTAGATCTCGTTGTAGGCCAGCATGCTGCGGTGCAGGGCTGGATCGGCTGGTAGGTGAAGCTGATGCGCTCCTGCTCCAGCAGCTCGGTCAGTACCAGCTTCCAGTGATGCTGCCCCTGCAGCTCCACCACGCTGTCATCCTGCTGGATGGCCCAGCCGTTGACCGTCTCGGTCTGGGCGCGGGCCAGCGCCAGATCCGCCCTGGCCAGAATGGCCTCGATCTTCTGGCCGCTGCTGAGCCGGGTCAGCCCGGAGTAAGCGGCGCTCTCCAGTTCATGCTGCTGCTGATAGTGATCGAAGGCCATCTTCAGATCCCGCCCGAGCAGGGGGGGCGGGATGTTGGCGACCGGCTGCACCAGCACCGCGAAGTCGGCCCCCGAGATGCGATAGACCTGATGGCCCGGGAAGCGGCTGACCACCCTGGTGATGATATTGGCGATATCCTTGATGTAGGCATCCCCGGACTGAAAGCCGCGCTGGGCGTTGAGCTTGCCAAGCTCGGTGGCGCGGATCAGCACCAGGGTGGCGGTCTGGGTGTCCTGATCCCGCTGCAGCAGCTCGGTCATGTCGCGGCGAAAGGCGTGGCGGTTTTGCAGCTGGGTCAGTTCGTCCTGGGTCGCCTGGTTGTGCAGCTCGCTGATCTGGCGGTGAGCATCGCGCTCGGCCTCGTTGAAGTGGGCGAGCAGTTGCAGCAGGGCTGCCTGGGCCTCGGGGGTGGTCAGGCAAGTGGGGTCGCGCAGCTGCAGCGCCCGGCACCACACCTGCTCCTGATGCTGCGCTGCCATCTGCTGGAGGCGCAGGGTCAGCATGCTCAGCAAGCCGAAGCCGAGCAGGCTGGTGGCGAGGATGATAAGCAGGGTCAGCAGCGTGCTGGTGAAGGCGAGCCAGAGCCCCTGCAACAGCAGCAGGGGAGCACAGAGGAGAGCGATCACCAGCAGTGGTTGCTCCCGAGCTTGTTCAACATGGTGTCATCCTTGATGATGTGCTTGATGCTGAAATTAACCAAGCTCGCGCCGCAAAGCATGAGATCCTCGAGCAACTCCATGGAAAAGGGCCAATTGAAATCAGTTAAATGTGAGTGAAACCACTTTCATGGCGCCGGAAACAGGCGAAGATGAATCGAAAATGGACCAAAACAAGGCAGAGGTAGATATGTTGCTAGAACCCGTAGACACAGCCAAAGCACGGCAACTATTGAATCAGAGTATGGCCTTGGTGCTCGCAGGGGGACGCGGTAGTCGCCTGAAGCAGTTGACCGACAATCGCGCCAAGCCCGCCGTCCATTTCGGCGGCAAGTTCCGCATCATCGATTTCGTGCTTTCCAACTGCATCAACTCCGGCATTCGCCGGGTGGGTGTGGTCACCCAGTACAAGTCCCACAGCCTGCTGCGCCACCTGCAATCTGGCTGGTCCTTCCTGCGCTATCAGATGAACGAGTTCATCGATCTGCTGCCCGCCCAGCAGCGGGTGGACGAGGTGCACTGGTATCGCGGCACCGCCGATGCCATCTACCAGAACGTCGACATCATTCGTGACTACGGCCCCAAATACATAGTGGTGCTGGCGGGGGATCACATCTACAAGATGGACTATGCCGCCATGCTGCTCGATCACGTGCGCCTCGGCGCCAAGGTGACGGTGGCCTGCATCGAGGTGCCGCGCGCGGAGGCGTCCGCCTTCGGGGTCATGGACATCGACGAGCAGCGCAAGATCCGCGCCTTCGTGGAGAAACCGGCCAACCCGCCCGCCATGCCGGGCAATGACCAGATCTCCCTGGCCTCCATGGGGATCTACATCTTTGATGCGGAATACCTCTATCAGCTGCTGGAGGAGGACATCCACAATCTGGAGTCCAAGCACGACTTCGGCATGGACGTGATCCCGCGCATAGTGGGAGAGGGCAAGGCCTTTGCGCACCCCTTCACCATCTCCTGCGTCGGTGCCAAGGAAGGGCAAAAGCCCTACTGGCGCGACGTGGGGACTCTGGACTCCTTCTGGGAGGCGAACATGGATCTCGCCTCCGTGGTGCCCGAGCTCGACATCTATGACGAGAACTGGCCCATCTGGACCAGTCAGAACATGTCGCCCCCCGCCAAGTTCGTGCAGGACAGAAACGGCCAGCACGGCATGACCATCAACTCCATGTTCGCGGGCGGCTCCATCGTCAGCGGCTCCTTCGTGCTGAACTCTGTGCTCTTCACCAATGTGCGGGTGCACTCCTTCTGCACCCTGGATCAGGCGGTGATCTTCCCCGGGGTCGAAGTGGGGGCGGGCTGCCGCCTGCGCCGGGTGGTGGTGGACAAGGGCTGCAAGCTGCCCGATGGCCTCTTGTGGTGGGGGAGAACGCGGACGAGGATGCCCGTCGCTTCTACCGCTCCGAGCAGGGAATCGTGCTGGTGACCAAGGAGATGGTGGCCAAGCTCGGCTGATGAGCCTGAGATGTCTAGTCCTGAAATAGGTTTACACATTTTCGTCTAGCTTCACGTGACTCAGAACCCCCGATGTACTGCATCGGGGGTTCTGTATGCCAACGCATGATGTGGTCGCTCCAGGTTGTAAATATCCACCGCCTCGCGCACCATCTCCCGCGCTTGCGCCAGGTCCTGTGGGCTTTGCAGCAGCAACTCTCCTTTCAATATCCCATTCACCCGCTCCGCCAACGCATTCTGGTAACAGTCATAGCCATCCGTCATCGAGCATTTCACCCCGTACCGTGCATGCAATGACTGATACAGGCCCGAGCAATACTGCACGCCGCGGTCCGAGTGATGGATAAGCTCCCCGCCGCCACGCCGTTGCTTCAGCGCCTGTCTGAACGCCATCGCCACCGACTCGGCGTGCATCCCTTCGTGCACGTGATGACCCACTATCTTGCGTGAGTAAGCATCCGTCACCAGGCTCAGGTACAGCGGCCCGCTCCTGGCTGGCAGATAAGTAATGTCGGCGACCCAGACTTGCTCTGGAGCCACCGGCGTGACCTGCTCCGGCCCTGCCTTGAGCAAGTTGGGATGACGGTAGAAGCGGTGAAAACTGTGGGTGGTCTTGTGATACGCCCGCCCGGGCGGCACCAGCAGGCGGTGCTCGGCCAATATCTGAAACAGCCTGTCCCGCCCGACCTTCAGCCCGGCATCGTCCTGGCCCTGCAGCAGATAATGCAGCTTACGGGTGCCCACCCGTGGCTGTCGCAGCCGAACTTTGCGCACAAAGCGCACCACCTGCAATCCTTGTGCGTGGCGCAGGTCTGCAACCCGATTGCGCTTGTAGTAAGCCTGACGGCTTATCCCCAGAAACCGGCAAGCCCTGACGATGGTCAGCCTCTCGACTTGCCGTTGCGAGAGGACTTGCCGGGTCGCTTTTTTACGATGGAGACGCCGTAGTCGTTCTTCAATACATCGACGACGGCCTCAAAGAACTGGGCCTTCTGGCTCATCAGCGCTAGCTGCTGCTCGAGTTCCTTGATGCGCTGTTCGGGCGTCTGGTTGTCGGGGTCAGGCATGGTGATGCTCCTGCCGGCGCGCACAGAAGCCCCCTGGCTCCAATCCTGCCGACCATGTTTACGCAACCATACCAGAACGGTGGAGTTGCCCTGAATGCCATATCGGGCTTGTGCCTGCTGGCAGGTGAGCTCGCCTTTTTCAATCTGCTCGACCAGCGCCAGTTTAAAAGTCAGCGAGTAATCGCGCTGTGTCCGTTTCACACCTTGTCCCATCGGGTTCTCCATTGATTGGGGGGAAAGGTGTAAACCATATTCAGGACGGGACAAGACCAACAAAAAGGGAGCCTTGAAGGCTCCCTTTTTCATGCGGTCATCGCTGACTTATTCGCTGACGATGGCCTTGCCGGCCATCACCATGGCGGTGCCGTGCTTGCCGCCCGCGGCAGTCACCTGGGGCACGCCGTCTTCGTCGGTGTCACCACCGGCGCTGTCGATGACGTTCTCGCCGGAGTCGCCGACCCACTCGGCCATCTGCATGCCGCCGTTGACTGTGCCACGGAACCAGCTAACGTACTGGCCGGTCAGCTTGGCCAGCTCCAGCTCGGGTGCCTTCTCGGCCCCTTCGTTGCGCAGGTTCAGCATGGCAGAGCGCAGGGCGCCGGAGATGGCAGCCTGGGTCCAGGGGGTGTATTCACCCTGCTTGCCCGCCAGCCAGGTGCCCGCCTTGGCATTGAAGTAGGCCTTGTCGGTGGCGATGAAGAGATCCCGTGCGGCAGTGCGGTACTTGGCATCCGAGGTGGCCAGGAAGGCGGCGGTCAGGCCACGGATGGCGGCAAATTGCGCCTCTATGGATTGACCGGCATCCAGCGACCCACCCAGGGTCAGGCCGTCGTGGACCAGGCCGTTCTTGCCCACCAGCTTGCCGAGGATGAAGTCAGCCTGCTTGCGTACCAGCTCGAGTGCCTGTTGACCCTGCTGGGTCTTGAGGTTCAGCTCGCCGTTGTCACCTGCGGCGTAACCGACCGGCAGGGCATCCTGGGCGCGCTGGAAGATCTGCAGGGCGACCAGGGCGTAGGCGGCGTCGAAGGTGGTGACGTGAGCGCTCTGCTTGCCCTCTTGCCAGCTGTCCACCAGGGTACCGGCCTTGGGCTCGAAGTGCAGGGCGGCCAGGTTCTTGAAGGTCAGGTTGGAGAGGTTCAGCGCCAGGGAGAAGGCATCGCTGCCCGCCACTGCCTTGGCCAGATCATTGGCCTTGTTGGCGGCCGGGGCGGCGGCGAAGGGGGCGCCGTCAAACACGGCGTGGAAGGCCGGGTTCTGGTTGGTGTTGGCGCTGCGCTGATCGCTGAAGGCGTAGAACTCGGAGAGCGGCCACAGCAGCATCCAGGCATCGCGCAACTGGGCTGAGCCGTCCACCACCTCAAGCTTGCCGATGGCACCGACGTCGTTCTTGCTGGTTTCGGTCACTTTCACCTGATGGGGGAAGTAGACGACACTCTTGGCCGGATCGTACTGGGGGCTGATCTTGGCGCCGAGCTGCTTGCCATCGAAGCCGAGCTGGCCCTGCAGTATGGCCAGCTTGTCGATGGACTGCTCGGTCAGCATCATGCCGTTGAAGCCGTCGGCGGCGGAGACGCCGAGCTTGTGCTTGCCATCCTGATCCATGGTGGCGGACGCGGCTTCCACCTCTTCATCGCTCTCGGCCACGTGCATGCCGCCGAGGAAGTCCTGGGACCACATCACTTCCTTGAGCAGTATGCCGCCCACGGCCGCCGGGACCAGCAGGTTGTCACTGCCGCTCCAGCGCAGGGTGGCGTAGTCGCGGAAGTAGGCCGGGACCTGGGTCTTGACCGATTTCTCGGTGCCCTTGGCGGTCTTGATGGTGAGCTGATCGCCGTTGACCGGGGCGGCGTTCACCGCTTGGGCGAACTCCGGGTTGGCGGAGGCGTAGGGCAGGGAGAGGGGGATACATGCCTTGGGGCACCTCATCGGCCGGGAAGCCGACGGCGTCGGCCATGGCCAGTACCCGCTTGCCAAGGTCGGCCAGGGTGCCGCCACGGGCCTGGTTCTGCGGCCCGTTCACCAGGTGCGGGCCCATGCCGGACTGGTAGTTGAGGGCGTACATCGCCTCTTCGGAGTACTCATAGGATTCGATGCCGGCGGCGAAGTCGAAGGGAGTCGGTTCATCGGCGCGGTTGGCGTCCAGCACGTCCAGATCCAGCCCCAGGGCTTCGGCCAGCGGCTCGCCGGAGAGTTCGAATTCGGTATAGGCCAGCATGCTGGCGGCGGTGTTGAAGGTCTTGTCTTCCACCTTGACGGCAGCGTGCGCGGCGCTGCTGAGCAGTGCACAGGCGATCGCCTGCACCAGTACGGTTTTTCTCATGTCCTTTTCACCCATATGTTTGATTTTATTATGACGCTTCTCATGAATCTAAATGAGAATGGTGTGCATTATGAGGCAAGGGAGGAAACTTTAGAAGCGAAAAACCGCGCCCCTGGGGTCTGGGGAGAGGGGGGCGCGGCGGCAGGGGTTACATCAGCTTGAAGGGGATCACCAGACGACCGGGCTCCACCTTGAGGGCCTCGACCTTCTCCTTGATCCTGGCCTCGTTCTTGCGACTGCCATCCAGCCGATAGACAGGGGTCTGGGAGAGGAAGAGGGAGAGGGACTGGTTGAAGGTGGGCAGCAGCGGCGTGAGGGCGGCGCCCACGTCGGCCGGCTCTGTCTTGACCGAGATGAGTTCGAGGTCACGCAGGTAGATGGCGCCCTGCTCGGCCACATAGTCCGGGCGGGCACTGAGGGAGAGGCGGATCTTCATCTGCTGGCTGCCAAGGGGGCTCGCTACCTCCAGATCACCGGCGGCATCCAGCTCTACCCTGTCGGCGCGGGTGCGACCGATGCGACTCTCCATGTCGTCCAGGCGGATCTTGCTCGACATGATGCCGGGGATCCCCAGCTGTTTCTCGAAGGCGACTCGCTCCTTGAGGTACTGGTTGATCTCGCCCTCGCTGACGCTGTACTGGGTGAGGGAGCAGGCCGCCAGCAGCAGGGCGAAGGGGAGCAGAAGCAGGTGCTTTAACATGGGAAGGTTCCATCAAATGGGTGGCAACAACAGATGGCGCCATCTTAGGGGCAAAGCGGGTCGGCCGCCAGTGGGGGCAGCCTGACCCCGTTTCTGTCGCATCCCCCATATGGGGATGGCATTTCGTGTTCATTCGAGTAGCGTTGCCACCCCTGCGCCGGCAGGCCAGCCGCGGCGCCATAGTGCCAATACCCATAGAAAAGCCCCTGTTTTATCGACTCAAAATCCCATTGACCCCGTGATTTCAAAGCGAGTATTTTACCGCCGCACAAAATCAAACTGATAATCATTATCATTTTGAATCTTTTTGAGGGTGTAACGTGAATACTCGTGTAATGGAAAATGGCGCACCTGCCGAGGCGGACACACCGCCAGACTTCTTGTTTACCTCGGGTCAGGGGAGCCTTGGTGCCTATGACCTGGGTCAACCCATAGCGACCCCAGCCGGTGACTGGCCTCTGTTGGCGCAGCAGATAACCCGGGCCCTCGATGCCGCCAAGGCCGCCGGCCAGGCCAACCCCTTGCTCATCGGTGCCTTCGCCTTCGATCCGGCGGAAGCCTCCTGTCTCTATGTGCCCGGCCGCTATGAGCGGGGGGAGCGTGCCGCGCCCGAGGCCATGCCCAACATGGCCAACCAGGTGATCTCGGCCAACAGCACGCCCGCCGCCGCCGAGTTCAAGTCTTCGGTCAGCGCCGCGTTGGATGCGTTCGCCCAAGGCAAGCTCGCCAAGGTGGTGCTGTCGCGCAAGCTGATCCTTACCCTGCACAAGCCCGCCGACCCCGAGCGGGTGCTGGCCCGCCTGATGGCTCAGAACCCCCACGCCTTCCACTTCTCCCTGCCGCTCGGCCAGGGCCGTCGACTGCTTGGGGCCAGCCCCGAGCTGCTGCTGCGGGTCAGCGGGGGAGAGGTCTTCACCCACCCGCTGGCGGGTTCCGCCAGACGGGCGAGCGAGCCGGTGCAGGACGAGGCGGTGGCCCGGGATCTGCTGGCCTCTCGCAAGGATCAGCATGAACACAAGTTGGTGATCGACGAGATCCGCCGGGTGCTGACCCCTCATTGCCGTGAGCTGGCGATCCCCCAAAAACCCACCCTGATGAGCACCGACACCCTCTGGCATCTGGGTACCCCCATAGCGGGCCAGCTGCATGGCAGCGATGCCTCAGTGCTCTCTCTTGCCTGCCAACTCCATCCCACCCCGGCCCTGTGTGGTTATCCCACGGATCTGGCGCGCCAGTTCATCCGCGAGCAGGAGCCCTTCAGGCGCGCCCTGTTTAGCGGCATCGTCGGCTGGTGTGACAGCCAGGGCAACGGCGAGTGGGCCGTGGTGATCCGCTGCGGCGTGCTCGATGGCCACCAGGTGGAGCTGTTTGCCGGCGCGGGCATAGTGGCAGGCTCGGATCCCGCCATGGAGTGGGCCGAGACCGGCACCAAGCTGGGTACCATGTTGAAAGCCCTGGGCCTGAGTCTGGAGGTGGCGCAATGAGCGATGCCAGCCGTTTCCTGCCCTATAGCCGCTGGCCCGAGGAGCTGGCCCAGCAGTACCGCGCCAAGGGCTATTGGCGCGGAGAGCCCCTGACCGCCATGCTGGCGCGCCAGTGCGAGCTGGCCCCCGATGCCGAGGCTATCCTCTGCGGCGAGCGCCGCTTCAGCTATCGCGAGCTGGACGCCGCCTCGAGCCGATTGGCCGGGCGATTGGCCCACTGCGGCCTGGGGGTGGGGGATACCGCTCTGGTGCAGCTCCCCAACGTGGCCGAGTTCTATCTGGTGTTCTTCGCCCTGCTCAAGGCTGGCATTGCTCCGGTCAACGCGCTCTTTAGCCACAACCGGCTGGAGCTCCTCTCTTATGCCGAACAGATCACACCGCGCCTCTTTGTCGGCTCGCTGGCCCATCCGCTGTTTGAGAGCAAGGGTCGCGAGAGCGAGCTGCTGACAACCATCGGCGCCGAGCTGGTGCTGCTGGATGGCGACGGGGGGGAGCTGGGGCTGACCCGCTGGCTGGCGCAGTTGGATGAGAGTGAGCCGGTGAAATGTGGCCCGACTCCGGCGGACGAGGTGGCCTTCTTCCAGCTCTCCGGCGGCAGCACAGGCACCCCCAAGCTCATACCCCGCACCCATGACGACTACTACTACAGCGTGCGCCGCAGCAATGAAATCTGTGGACTCGGCCCCCATACCCGCTATCTGTGCGCCCTGCCGGCGCCCCACAACTTCCCCTTGAGCTCCCCTGGCGCCTTGGGGGTGTTCGAGGCGGGCGGCGCCGTGGTGCTCGCACCCGATCCTAGCCCCATCAGCTGTTTCCCGCTGATTGCCCGCCACCAGATCAACCTCTGCTCACTGGTGCCGCCGGCGGTCTCCCTCTGGTTGCAGGCGGCCGAATCTGATCCGTCCGTCCGCAGTCAGCTTGAGAGCCTCGACCTGCTGCAGGTGGGCGGTGCCAAGCTCGCCGAAGCGGTGGCGCGCAAGATCACCCCGCTGCTCGGCTGTCGGCTGCAGCAGGTGTTCGGCATGGCGGAGGGGCTGGTCAACTACACCCGGCTGGATGACCCGGACGACAAGGTCATTCACACCCAGGGCCATCCCATGAGCCCGGATGACGAGGTGCGCGTGCTGGACGAGGAGGGCAACCCGGTTGCCCCGGGCCAGCCCGGCGCCCTGCACACCCGGGGCCCCTACACCTTCCGCGGCTACTACCAGAGCCCGACCCACAACGCCCGTGTGTTCGATGCCGATGGCTTCTACTGCTCCGGCGATCTGGTGGTGCAGGATGCCGATGGCTACCTCACGGTTGTGGGGCGGCTAAAGGATCAGATCAACCGGGGCGGCGAGAAGATAGCGGCGGAAGAGGTGGAGAACCAGCTGCTGCACCACCCGGCCATCACCCAGGCGGCCCTGGTCTCCATGCCCGACAGCGCCATGGGGGAGAAGAGCTGCGCCTTCATCGTCAGCACGGATCCCGCCTTGAAGCCGCTGGCCTTGCGCAAGTTTCTGCGTGAGCGCGGCGTGGCGGATTTCAAGCTGCCCGACCGTTTCGAAACTCTGGATGCCCTGCCCATGACGGCGGTGGGCAAGATTGACAAGCAGGGGCTGCGGGCGCGTATCGCCGAGATCATCGCCGCCGGCCAGCCCCTGACAACAGCTTAAAACTAAAAAGGAATCATGACGTTATGGCTATCCCAACCCTGAACAACTACGCCATGCCCAGCCAGTGGAAGGCCAACAAGGTCAACTGGACCCTGAACCCCAAGCGCGCCGCCCTGCTGATCCACGACATGCAGGAGTACTTCACCGCCTTCTATGGCGAAAACAGCCCGCTGATCGCGGCCCTGACCGAGCGCCTGGTCGCCGTGCGCAAGCAGTGCAAGGCCCTCGGCATTCCGGTTTTCTACACCGCCCAACCCAAGGATCAGGCCCCCGAGGACAGGGCCCTGCTCAACGACATGTGGGGCCCGGGTCTCAACAAGAGTCCCGAGCTGCAACAGGTGGTGGCAGCACTGCGTCCGGAGCGTGACGATATTGTGTTGGTCAAGTGGCGCTACAGCGCCTTCCAGCGCTCCGAACTCGAACAGATGCTCAAAGACCTGGGGCGGGATCAGCTCATCATAGGCGGCATCTACGGCCATATCGGCTGCATGATGACCGCCTGTGACGCCTTCATGCGCGACATCCAGCCCTTCTTCTTGGCGGACGGGGTGGCGGATTTCTCCCTGGCCGACCACCAGATGGCGCTCGACTACGTGGCGACCCGCTGCGGCAAGGTGGTGCTCAGCGAGGAGGTGCTGGCCCTTGCCCCGGCTTCTGCTTCTGCCGCCCAGAGCAATCCGCTCCTGACCAATCCGTTGCTGACATATGAGGGGCTCAAGGCGCGGCTGTTGAGTCATATCGACGAGGAGGAAGGGGAGTTTGACCCGGACGAGAACCTTATCGACTACGGCCTCGACTCGGTGCGTATCATGTCCCTGCTCACCGAGTGGCGCGCCGCCGGGGTGGAGTTGGGCTTCGTGGACTTGGCCAAGCTGCCGACCCTCAATGGCTGGTGGCGCCTCATCGAGGCCAGGCTGGCAGCCCAGGCGCTGGAGGTGACCCCATGAACCGCTTCCCCTTGACCATACCCCAGCAGGGGCTCTGGTCCGGACATCTGCTCAATGACGACAAGGCGATGTTCAACACCGCCGAGTGCATCGCCTTTGACGGCAAGGTCGAGGCGGCCGTGCTGGCTGCGGCCCTTGCCAAGGCGGTGGGGGAGTGCGAGGCGCTCAAGGGCCACTTCGAGCAGGACGGCGAGACGGTCTGCTTCGTCCCGGCCGAGCTGCCCCTGGCCTATGAAGAGGTCTCCCTCGAGCGCGATGACGAGACGTTGGCCCGCACCTGGGCCTGGGCAGATCTGCGCCGTCCGTTCGAGCTGACGAGCCAAGCACCCTGCCGCTTCGCCCTGCTGCGTGGCCCCGGCCGCGATTACCTCTACAGCTGCGTGCACCACATCGCTCTCGACGGCTTTGGCACCACCTTGCTGTTCCAGCGTATCGCCGAGCTTTATGCAGAGGAGCTGGTCGGGGAAATGGACTCCCCATCCCCCTTCGGCTCCTTGGCTGAGGTGCTGGCCGAAGAGGCGAGCCGCGAGCAGAGCGGCAAGAACGCCGCCGCCCGCAGCTTCTGGCAGGAGCAGCTGCAAGGCTGGCCCGAGGTGAAGTCCTTTGGTGACACCCGCGCGCCCATCGCCGCCGAATTTATCCGCGAGAGCCGCCCCCTGCCGGCGGCGCTGTGGCAGGCGCTGACCGGCTTTGCCGACGAGCACAAGCTGGGCTGGCCGGATCTGCTGCTGGCCGGCCTCTCGGCCCAGCTGTCGCTGTCGAGCGGCCAGAGCCAGACCCTGCTCGGCCTGATGATGATGAACCGCATCGGGTCTGCGTCCCTGACCGTGCCCTGCATGCAGATGAACATCACCCCCCTTGCCCTCGATCTTGGTGAAGAACTGGATCTGGCGGGGGCGGCCGGCGCCGTGGCCAAGGCCAAGCGCGGGGTGCGCAAGCATCAGCACTACCGCTACGAGCTGCTGCGCCGCGACCTTGGCCTGGTGGGGGGGGACAAGCGGCTGTTCGGCCCCCTGGTCAACATCATGCCGTTTGATCACGCCCGCCGCTTCGGGCCGCTCAGTGCTCATATCCTCAACATCAGCGCCGGGCCGGTGGAGGATCTCACCATAGAGGTGCAGGTCGGCGCCGATGGCCAGCCCAGACTGGATCTGGACGCCAACCCCGGCTGCTACCAGCAGGGAGATCTGGCGGCCATCGCCGATACCCTGTTTGCCCTGCTGGGACGCTGGCTGGCCGAGCCCGCCCAGACCCTGGGGGCGCTCAAGGCCGACTGGCTGGCGGAGGATCGAGCCAGAGCCCTGATCGCCGGCCCAGCCCATGAAGCTCTCCAGGTGCGCCCCGTACTGGATGCGCTCTGCCACTTCGCCGCCCAGACCCCGGACAAGATTGCCTTGATTCAGAGCACGGAGCAGGGAGAGGCGAGCGTCAGCTACGAGGCGCTACTGGCCAGATCCGAACAGATGGCGGCCGCTTTGCAGACTGCCGGTGTCGCTCCCGGCGACAAGGTGGGGGTCATGCTGGCCCGCACCCCCCAGGCCATCTTCGCCCAGCTGGCGGTGCTGCTGGCGGGCGCCGTCTATGTGCCCCTCGACCCCGAGCAGCCGCTGGAGCGCCAGGGCCATATACTGCGGCTGGGGGAGGTCAAGACCCTGATCACCCAGGCCGAGTATCGTCACAAGCTGGCCAGCCTGTTTGAGGGCCGCACCCTGCTGGCGGGGGACCTGGTGAGCGACGATCGGCTCAATCAGCCTGCCGCCGGCCGCGCCGTCGCCTACCTGATGTTCACCTCGGGCTCGACCGGCCTGCCCAAGGGGGTGGCGGTCAGCCACGGGGCGCTGGATCACTTCGCCGCCGCGGCCCGCTGCCGCTATCACCTGGATGAAGGAGCGCGGATGCTGCAATTCGCCCCCTTCAACTTCGACGCCAGCATAGAGGAGGTGTTCGCTACCTTAAGCGCCGGTGCCACCTTGGTGCTGCGCACCGACGCCCTGCTCGAATCCATGCCCGCCTTTGCGGCCGGGGTGGAGCAGATGGGGATCACCCACCTCGATCTGCCAACCGCATTCTGGAACGAGTGGGTGGTGGCGCTGACGGCGGGTCAGGCCCACATCCCTGCCAATCTGGCCACCGTCATCATAGGTGGCGAGGCGGTCTACCCCGAGCAGCTAGCCCAGTGGCAGCGCCAGGGCCGCTCCGATGTGCGTCTCTTCAACACCTACGGCCCCACCGAAACCACAGTGGTGGTGACCACCCAGGAGCTGCAGCAGGAAGATCCGAACCAGGCCCAGCTGCCCATAGGCCTGCCGCTGCCCGGCATGCAGGCGCTCATTCTGGGGGCGGGGGAGCAACCCGCCATCGAGGGTGAGCTGGTGCTGCTCGGGCCACAGCTGGCCAACGGCTATGTGGGGGGCGTGCAAGGGAGCTTTGGCACCCTGAGGATCGGTGAAGAGGATCTGCCCGTCTATCGCACAGGCGATCGGGTGCGGCTGGCGGCCGGCCGGCTGGTTTATCTGGGCCGGCGCGACAACGAATTCAAGATAAGCGGCTATCGCATTCAGCCCGGTGAGGTGGAGGCCCAGTTGTTGGCCCTGCCGGGGGTGGATGAGGCCTGTGTGCAGGGGGTGAGCATCGGCAGCGTGCGCCGGCTGGTGGCCTTCGTGGCGGGGCCGGAGCGCGACAGTCGGGTCATCAAGGCGCAGCTCGCCAGGGTGCTGCCCGCCGCCATGATCCCCACCGACTATCGCCACTATGACCAGCTGCCTCGCACCGGCTCCAACAAGCTGGATCGCAAAGCCCTGCTGGCCGCCTACCAGGCGGGCGGCGAAGCCTTGACCCTTGGCAGCGAGACTGAGAACAGAGTCGGCGCCATCTGGCAGCAGATCCTGGGGCTGGCCACCATGGCGCCTGCGGACAACTTCTTCGAGCTGGGGGGCCAGTCCCTGCAGACCATACAGATAGTCAACCGGCTCGGCGCCGAGTTCGGGGTGCAGGTCAAGGTCTCCGATGTCTTCGATCACCCCCGTCTGGACGACTTCTGCCGCTTCCTCGACAGCCTGCTTTCCGAGGATGAAGAGAGCGTGGAGATGGTGTGGTGATGAACAAGGAGCAACAAGCAATGGCCTTTGATTTCAGTGGCAAGCGGGTCTGGGTGACCGGGGCCGGGCGCGGCATCGGCCGCGAGGTGGCGACGCAGTTCGTGGCGGCCGGAGCAATCGTGGTGGGACTGGATCTGGCGTTTCCCGAAGCCGACTACCCCTATGCCCCCCGGCTGCTCGATATTGGCGATGCCGCAGCGGTGAACGCCTGCTGCGAGCAACTGCTGGCAGACGGAGGGCTGGATGTGCTGGTCAACGGGGCCGGTGTGCTGCGCCTCGGCCCCACCGAGGCGCTGAGCGATGACGACTGGCACGATTGCATGACGGTCAACGCCAGCGGTGTCTTCTATCTGCTGCGGGCCCTGGTGCCCCACTTCAAGGGACAGAAGCGCGGTGCCATCGTCACCATAGGCTCCAACGCCGCCCATGTGCCGCGCATGCAGATGGCGGCCTATTGCGCCTCCAAGGCGGCGGTCACCAGCCTGACCCAGACGGTGGGGCTGGAGCTGGCACCCTTCGGCGTGCGCGCCAATCTGGTGTCGCCGGGCTCGACGGACACCCCCATGCTGCGCGGCATGCTGCCGAACGAGGAGGCCATGGCCCGCACCATTGCCGGGCTGCCGGAGCTGTTCAAGCTCGGTATCCCCCTGCGAAAGGTAGCTACCCCGGCGGAGATCGCCCATACCGTGCTCTTCCTGGCCTCGGACTTGGCCAGCCATATCACGCTGCAGGATCTGGTCGTCGACGGCGGCGCCACACTAAGTGCCTGATTGCACACCGCCTAGAAGCGCCAGAGGTAATTTATGAACAATATGATTTTGCTGTTGAAACAGCTGGAACGGCAGGGGGTGAAGCTGGCTCTGAACGACAAGGGCCAGCTCATCTCCCAGTCGAGCAAGGAGGCGGTGACGCCGGCCATCGGCGCCACCATCAAGGCGCACAAGGATGAGCTGGTGCGCTGCCTGGCGGCCCGCGTCGCCTTCGAGGCACCTATCGAGGTGCAAGGGGCATTGAGCGGCCCGCTCTCCTCCTCCCAGAGCGGACTCTGGTTTATCGAGCAGTACGAGGAGGCCTCCCACCTCTACAATATGCCGGTCTACTTTCGGGTGAGCGGCGAGCTGGACACGGCGGCGCTGGAGTTTGCCTTCGACCATCTGTTTGCCCGCCACCCCAGCATGCGTACCCGTTTCATCAAGGACGAGGCGGGCAGGGGGGCGCAGGAGATCCTGCCCCACACGCCCTTCAAGCTGCAGATCGAGGACGTGAGCGCAGAACCCATTGCCGAGCGCGAGGCCTATGTGGCCAGGCGGGTACGCGAAGAGATTGGGCGCCCCTTCTCCCTGACCCAAGGGGACTTGAGCCGGGTGCACCTCATTCGCCTCGGCAGCCGCGAGCACGTGCTGCTGATCACCCAGCACCACATCATCTCCGACGGCTGGTCGGTCAAGAACATGTTCGCGGATCTCAAACGCGCCTTTCTTGCCCATCAGAACCGCGAACCCCTGCAGGTGAGCGAGCTGCCGCTCACCTACATCGACTATGCCCGCTGGTTCAACTCGCCGCGTTTTCTGGATTATCACGCCGAATTCAAGCCGTTCTGGGTCGACAGGCTCGGTGGCAGCCCCGAAGTGCACGGTCTGCCGCTGGACAAGCCCCGCCCGGCCCATCAGGCCAGCGGCGGCGAGCTGGTCTTCTCCACCATAGACAACGCGCTATGGGAGAGCTTCAAGCGCCTGTGCCAGCGCCACAGCACCTCCAATTTCATCGGCCTGCACGCCCTCTTTGCCCTGCTGATGGTGCGCCAGAGCGGCGAGAAGGAGGTCGTCATAGGCACGCCGCTGGCGTACCGCGAGCGCCACGAAATCGAGTCCCTGGTGGGCTTCTTCGTCAATACCCTGGTGCTGCGCACCCGGCTGGAGGGGCGCCCCAGCTTTGTCGACTATCTGCAGCAGTGCCGGGAGGAGGATCTGGCGGCCTTCGATCACCAGCTCTACCGCTTCGAGGCGCTGGCCGAGGCCATTGGCGCCGATCGCACCACCGCCATCAACCCCATCTTCCAGATCATGCTGGTCTATCAGGCCAAGGTGGATTTCAACGATCTCATCCCCGGCTGCCAGCTGGTGGAGGAGACCTCCCCCGTGTTGCCCGCCAAGACCGACATCTCGGTCAAGGTGACCGAGCTGATGGACTCGGTGCGGGTGGACTGGCTATTCGCCACCGCCCTGTTCGAGCGGGAAACAATCCAGGCTTATGCCGATCGCCTGCTGCACCTGATGCGCGCCGTGGTAGCGGCCCCCGAGACCGAGATCTGGCAACTGCCGCTGGAGGCGGGCACAGACCGGGCCGCGCTGGCCGCCGAGCTTGCCGAGCTGCCGCGGGATTACCCCAGCCGCGACACCCTGCTCTGCCATATCGAGCGGCGCGCTATTCAGTTGCCGGACGCGCTGGCGGTCAGCGACGGCGCGCAATCGTTGACCTATGGCGAGCTGGAGGTGCGTGCCAACCGGCTGGCCCACTGGCTGCTGGCCCGAGGCGTAACGCCGGGGAGCGCCATCGGCATCCAGGCCAAACGGGATGTGGCCTTCGTGGTCGCCCTGCTCGCCTGCTGGAAGGCGGGGGCGGCCTGTGTGCCGCTGGATCCTGCCTATCCCGCCGAGCGGCTGGCTCATATCCTGAGCGACGCCAGCATTGCGCTGGTGCTGGGGGGAGAGCCGGATGCGCGGCTTGGTGAGGCGTTGGCGGGCACGACTGCCGCGTATCACGATCTGCACCAGCTTGCGCTGGACAAGATGCCAACCAGCACGCCGGCACTGCCTCGGGACGCCGCCATGCTGGCCCAGATCATCTACACCTCCGGCAGCACCGGCCTGCCCAAGGGGGTCATGGTGGAGCAGGGCAGCCTGGTCAACCTGATGGGGGATCACAGGGCGCGCATCGAGCTCGATCAGAACGGCGCCATGTTCAACTGCATGTCTCTGTCGTTCGATGCGGGCAATATGACCAGCTTGCTGCCGCTCTACTGCGGCGCGGCCCTGCACTTTGGCGAGCCGGGCGAGGGGGCCATCATGGCCGCGATCAACTGTGGCGCCAGCCACATGATACTGCCGACCGCCTTGCTCGCGAACCTGCTGCCGCCGGCGGATCTCGGTTCCCTCAAGGCCATAGGTTTTGGCGGTGAAGCCTGCCCGAGCAGCCTGGTGGAACGCTGGGGGGAGCGGGTTGCGCTTTACAACATGTACGGCCCGACCGAGTGCACAGTCACGGCGCTCTGCGCGCGGCTCGTGCCGGGTCAGCCCATCACCATAGGCCAGCCCATCAACAATTTAAAAGCGCTGATCCTGGACGAAGGGGGCAACCTCTGCCCGGTGGGGGTGCCGGGCGAGCTCAGCCTGAGTGGTCTGGGTCTTGCTCGTGGCTACCTCAATCTACCGGAGCGAACCCAAGAGGCTTTTATCGAGCTGGCTCTCGACGGTCGTACCCATCGCCTCTACCGCACCGGCGATCGGGCGCTCAGGCGCCGCGACGGCAACATCCAATATCTGGGCCGGATTGACGAGCAGATCAAGCTGCGGGGCTATCGCATCGAGCCGGGGGAAATAGAGACCCGGCTTGCCGAATTGTGCCCGGCTATTCGCCAGATCAAGGTGGTGGTGCAGGAGGGGCGCCTGCTCGCTTACGCCTGTTTGCAGGCCGGGGCGAGCGAGCCCGACGGCGATGCCCTGCTGCAGCGGGCCGGCGAGTGTCTGCCCGAATACATGGTGCCGGCGCGCCTCTGCTGGCTGCCCGAGATGCCGCTCACCCCCAACGGCAAGCTGGACTTGCGCCGCCTGCCCGCCATCGTCTGGCAGCAGAGCAAGGGCGAGCCGCAAAACGAACTGGAGCAGACAGTGCTTGCCATCTGGCAAGGGGTGCTCAAGCAACCGCTCGGGGTGGAGGATGACTTCTTCCGCTTAGGCGGTGACTCCATCCTCAGCATCCAGCTCACCACCAGGCTGCGGGATGCGGGACTGCACTGCAGCGTCAAGGACGTGTTCGAGGCCAAGACGGTGCGCCGCCTCTGCCGCCAGCTCGGCCAGCAGCAGGCCGTCAGCCACAGAAGCGAGCAGGGCAGCCTGACCGGTGAGTTCCCGCTCCACCCCATTCAGCACTGGTTCTTCGAGCAGGGCTTCGCCAGGCCCGGCCACTGGAACCAGGGGGTAATACTGCGCCTGCCCGCCGGGGTGGACGATGCTGCCCTGCGCGGCTGGCTGGATGCCTTGCGCCAGCACCACGATGCGCTGCGTCTGGCGGTGACCCCGACCGGCCAGCGCTATCTGGCCGAGCTGCCATTGCCGCCGTTGCCGACCCTGGATGCAGGGGTACTCGGCGGGGCTGAACTACAGACTCGCCTGACCGAGCTGCAGGGGGATCTCGATCCCGCCAGTGGCCACACCCTGGCCTGGGCCCGCCTGCGTAATCTCTCTCTCGAGGGCGAGCGGGAGGGTGAGCGTGAGACGGTGGAGGGGCTCTTCCTCGCCTTCCATCACCTGGTGATCGATGCCGTCTCCTGGCGCATTCTGGCCGAGGATCTCGCCCGGGTGAGCAGGGGCGAGCCCCTGCCCGCCAAGGGCAGCAGCTATCGCCAGTGGGGCGAGGGGCTCGCGGCCTACGCCAGACGGGAAGAGAAGCAGCTTGGCTTCTGGCTGGCCCAGGGGGAGGGCAGCCAGCGAGGCCTGCTGGAGGCCGAACGCGCCGAAAATGGCCGCGCCGCCGCCAGCCTGCTGCAATTGGACAAGGAGACCACGGCCCGCTTGATCGACCCGGCCAATCAGGCCTTCTTCACCCGGGTACCCGACTTGTTGCTGGCCGCCCTGACTCGCACCCTGAGCGAGCTGGGTTATGGCACACGTCACTGCGTGATGCTGGAAGGGCACGGCCGCGAGGCAATCGATGCTGAACTCGATGTGAGCCGCACCCTGGGCTGGTTCACCAGCACCTATCCGCTGGCGCTGGCCGATGAGCCAGAGTGGGATGCGCTGGTGTGCGCCACCAAGGAGCGGCTGCGGGCCGTGCCGGACAAGGGGGTGGGTTTCAACGCACTGCGTCTGCACCATCCCCGTGGCTGGGAACTGCCAGAGGCACTCATCGTCTTCAACTATCTGGGAGTCAGCCATCAGGGTGAGGCTGCTCAGCCCTGGCAGCCCCTGCCGATGGCGCCGGGGGCGCCCTCCTCACCGGACAACCTGCCGCGAGAGCTTGTCAGCCTGCACGGGGGCGTCTATGACGGCTGCCTCACCCTGCGCCAGGTCGGCGCTCTCAATCAGCTGGCGAGCGACGCCCTGATGGCGCGGCTAGGGGCCAATATCGAGGCCCTGGTGGTGCACTGCTGCGCCCAGAAGGCCCCGCGCCACACCCCGAGCGACTTCCCGGGGCTTGGACTCTCGCAAGCCGCGCTGGATCGGGTGCTGAGCGGGCGCGAGGTGGAGACACTGCTGCCCATGACGTCCTTGCAGCAGAGCATGTTCCATCACAGGGCGCTGGCGCCTCGTGACACGGCTTACCACCTGCAGACAGAGATAGACTACCACCAGCCGCTGGACATGACGGTCTATCGTCAGGCCTGGCAGGCACAGATCGCCCGCTGGCCGGCCCTGCGCAGTGAACTGGTGCTGGCGGACGGGATTGCGTTGCAGCGCATCCTGCAACGGGCCGAGCTGCCGTTCCACTATCAGGATCTGGTGGGGGATGAGCAGGCCGAGGCCCATATCGCGGCCTATCGCCAACGGGATCTGGCCCGGCCCATAGCGCTGGATGCGGCCCCCTTGCTGCGGGTCGCCTGCTTCAAACTGGCCCCCGATCACCACAAGGTGATCTTCAGCGCCCATCACTGCGTGCTGGATGGCTGGAGCGGCCCTGTGTTGCTGGGCAGCCTGCACAGTCACTATCAGCAACTGATGAAGGGCCAGCAGCCCCAGGCAGAGCCGGATACCGCCTGGCTCGAATTCGGCCGCCATATGGCGAGCCAGGCCAGCGCAGCTGAGGCCTACTGGCAGGGGCGTGGCGCGCTGCTGGCCAGACCCAATGATCTCTCCCGCCTGTTCGGGATGACGCTGGATCCCCACCTGCCCCAGCGCTATACGCAACATAAGCCTGCGGTGTGCGGCCAGCCCCTGGCACCGCACATGTCGGCTCGACTGGAAGCCCGCGCCCGCGAGTTGGGGGTGACCCCGGGGCTGCTGGCCCAATACGCCTGGCATCGCCTGCTGGCCCGCCGCTGTGGCGATGCCGTCACCCTGGTGGGCAACGTGACGCCGGGCCGGGACTATCCCATCGAGGGGATCACCGCGAGCGTCGGCCTCTATATCAACAGCCTGCCTCTGGCCCTGGAGTGGCGCAACGAGTTAAGCCTGGCCGAGCATATAGCCAGGCTGCAGTCGGATTTGATGGCGCTCAATGAGCACGGCATCCAGTCGCTCTCGGCGCTGACGAAAGGCAGGGCGCGCCTGTTCCAGAGCCTGTTCGTGTTCGAGAACTACCCCATGCCGGCGGCCCCTGCCGCCCCCGAGCCCCATCAGCTGGTGCCCCGCTTTGGCGCCGTGGTGGAGAAGGTGGAGCTGCCGCTCTCCCTGGTGGTAAACGCCCGCGGCGGCCGGCTCAACCTGCGCCTCGAGTTCGACGGGGATCTGATCCCCATGGCGCGGGCCGAGGCCGTGCTGGCCGCCTGGATAAGTGAGCTGGAATGGCTGGCGCAGGCGGACCTGAGCCAACCCGCCAAACCGGCGGCGGCCGTGCTATCCCCAGCGCAAGGGGCAGCCACACCATCGGCAGTCACACAGGTGGCCGCTTACAGGGCTGAGTCCGGGCTGGTTCAGCCACCGGCCGAGGCCCGCGTTCTGGTGGCCCTGTGGGAGCGCCATTGCGGCGTGCCCGGTGTCTGGCAGCAGAGCCTGCAGGATCTGGGGGTGGACTCGGTGCAGCAGCTCGCCCTGCTGGCGGCCCTCAATGAAGCCTTTGCCGATGGGCGGGGCCCCCTCAGCCTGGGGGATCTCAAGACATACGGCTCCCCCTGCCGGCTGTTCAACCATTGGCTGGTGCGCCAGCCCGAGGAGGTGCTATGACGATGGCGATAGGCTCAGGCAAGGGGGTCGGGGCAAGGGAGCACTCCCTCGGCTCTCGGCTGGCGGCTTGCCTCGCCGCCACCCCGCTGGCCCCCGCCATCCGCCTGGGCGGGGTCGGTATGAATGAGCTTGACAGGAGTGAGTCCGAGACAGCAGAGCCCTGGCTCAGCTACGGGGAGCTCAATGGGCGGGTCGAGCAAGTCGCCGCCCGCCTGCAAGGGCTGGCGGTGGGGGAGCGGGTCGGCCTCTATCTGGCGCGCAGCCCGGATCTGGTGGCCAGCCTGCTCGCCTGCCTGCGCCTCGGCCTCACCTTGGTGCCGCTCGAGCCTGATTTCCCGGTGGAGCGGCTGCAGGGGATCGCCCGTCAGGCGCGCCTGTCGGCGGTGATCTGCGATGACGAGGTGGGGGCCCCGGATTTCGGTTGTCCCCTGCGCTCCCTCAAGGGGCCCGCCCCTGGCGGGACTCCCTCCTGGCCCAGGGTGGACGACGCACTGGCGGCCTACATGATGTTCACCTCGGGATCCACCGGCGAGCCCAAGGGGGTAGTCATCAGCCGCCGGGCTTTGCTCTGCTTCCTCGACGGGATCCGCGAGCGGCTCGGGTTATCACCTAACTGCCACTGGCTCTTTATCACCACACCGGCCTTCGACATCTCCTTGCTGGAGATGCTGGGGCCGCTCTGGGGCGGTGGCCGGCTGACGGTGGCGGGCGGCGAGCACAACAAGGATCCCCTGGGGATGCTGGCCCTGCTGGCGACAGACCCCTCCATCAACGTCCTGCAGGCCACCCCGGCTTGCTGGCGCATGCTGCTCAAAGCCGGCTGGCAGGGACGCGAGCAGCTCACCGCCTTGTGCGGCGGCGAGGCGCTGGACTCAGGATTGGCCGAGCAGCTCTGCGCTCGCACCCAGCGACTGTGGAACTGCTACGGGCCCACCGAGGCCACCGTCTGGTCCCTGGTGAGCGAGGTGTGCTGGCCACCGTTTGATGGGCAGATCACCATCAACCACAGCCTGCCCGGCTACCGCCACTGGGTGCTGGACGAGGCGGGGCAGCCGGTGGCAGAGGGGGAGTGCGGCGAGCTTTGCATCGAGAGCCCGGCCCTGTGCGAGGGTTACTGGCGCAAGCCTGCTCTGACGGCGGCCGCCTTCCTGCGCCTGGAGAGCCACCGCCTCTACCGAACCGGGGATAGGGTGCGACGGCTGGGGGCGGACAGCTTCCTCTATCTCGGGCGGCGAGACGATCAGGTAAAGCTGCGGGGCTTTCGCATCGAGCTGGGGGAGGTGGAGGCTGGCCTTCGCCGTCAACCTGGGGTGCAGGAGGCGGCGGTGCGCCTGGTGGGCGAGGGGGACGAGGCCATGCTGGTGGGCTACGTGGAGGCGAAAAGCGGGGTGATCCTCAACCGGCTGGCCCTGCGCAAGGGGCTGCAGGCCAGCCTGCCGCACTACATGGTGCCGGCGCGGCTCATGCTGCTGGATGCCCTGCCCAAGACCGGCAGCGGAAAATTGGACAGAAAGGCGCTGCCCTTGCCGGAGTAGCATTGTCCGAAAGCGTAGAGAAACAAAGAAGCCCGCATGATGCGGGCTTCTTTTTGGCAGTCAATCGAGGGTGGGATCAGTGAGGGATGGGGGTCGCGTCCGGCTTGGAGAGCAGCCCCTCGACATCCTCAATGACCCTAAGGGCCGCCTGGGGGCCGCCGGTGGAGGTCCAGAGCGACCCGTCCACGGCGCCGAAGCGCTTGCCCTTGATGGCGCCGAGCTGCTGGAAGGCCGGGGTCTGCTCGGCCTGCTTCATGGCATCCACCGCATCGCCGCTGGCGCTCAGGGTGCCGACCACCAGCCAGTCACCGTCCAGCAGGTTGAGGGATTCGAGGCTGAGGGCCGGGGAGTGGGGGCTCTTGTCGCCTATCTGGTGGGCAGGGCGAGCCAGCCCCATCTCGGTGACCACGCTGCTGGCGAAGGTGCCGCCGTGCATGTAGCTAGGCCCCTTGGGGTTCCAGCGCACTATGCTCACCTGCTCCCCCTGGTGCTTGGCGAGCTTGCTGCGGGCCTGTGCCAGGCGGGCGTCATACCGGGCGAGGAAGGCCTTGGCCTCGGCCTCCTTGTTCATCACCTGGGCGCTGCGGTTGAACACGGTTTTCCAGGGCTCGCCCCAGTTGCCGGTGACCACTGTGGGGGCTATCTCCTGCAGCAGAGCCAGGAGCTCTGGCTTGGTCTGGCCGGTGAGGATGAGGTCGGGCTCCAGATCGATGAGTTTCTCCAGATTGGGGTTGTCGAGATCCCCGACCACCTGGATCGCCTTGCCCGCCTTGTCCAGCAGATAGCGGGGCAGGGTGCCCTGGCCGCGGCCGTTGACTGTGCCGACTGGTTGCACCCCCAGGGTCAGGGCGCTGTCGAGATCGAGCTCGCTCAGCACCACGACGCGCTGGGGATCATCGGGGACAGTGTGGGACTGGCCGTTGGCATCGAGCACCTGGCGGGTGCCGGCCTGGGCCTGAAAGCCGACCAGACTGGCCAGCATGAGCGCGGCGGCCAGGGGGGAGGAGATCTTCATGGTTACATCCTTAATGGGTGAAATCGGCGGCACTCTTGGCCCATGCCGGGCGGCCCCTGTTGGTCGTGCCTGCCAGTCAGCCTAAAACCGGGGTCCAAATGGGCGGGGACATGCTACCACAGAAGCGTAAGTGAGAAACATTGTCATTTGTATTTGTGGTGCTGGCCCTGGCGGTTTTGTTACCATAAGGCTCCATTGCGAGGAGCCCAGATGCCCCCCTTATCCCCTCTCACCCCCTTCCTTTTGCAACGGGATCGCCTGCTGCTGCCGGGCTCCCCAGATCTCCTGTTGCACCGCATCTGCTTCGATGCCGCCGCCTTTACCCCCGCCTGCTTCGAGGCCCAGGGCATGGCGTTGCCCGCCAGTCTGCAAGGGGCAGCCCCCAAGCGGCTGGGGGAGTTTCTGGCGGGGCGCCTCGCGGCCCGCGAGGCCCTGCGCCCCTTCGGCCTGGCGGGGAGTACAGTGGCCATAGGGCGCGCCCGCGAGCCGCTCTGGCCTGCGGGGATGGAGGGGAGCATCAGCCACAGCCAGCTGGCGGGACAGGGGGTGGCGCTCTGCGGGGTGCGCCCCACCCAGGGGGGGATGGGGCTGGATCTGGAGGCCTGGCTGGGGGATGAGCAGGGGCGCCAGCTCTGGCCCGGCATAGTCGATGAGGATGAGTGGGGGCGGCTGGAGGCCGGGGTCGGCGCGGTAGGGCTCGACAGAGCCCGGGGGCTGACCTTGGTGTTTTCCGCCAAGGAGAGCCTGTTCAAGGCGCTCTATCCCAGGGTGGGGCGCTATTTTGACTTTCTCGATGCCCGCTGGCTGGGGATGATGGATCAGACCCTCACCCTGGAGCTTAAGGCCCCCCTGACGCCGACCCTGCCCGCCGGCTGGCGCTGCACCCTGCACTGGCAGCGGTTGCCGGGGGGCGTGCTCACCACCTTGCTGCTGTGAGCGGCGCCCGGGCTCTCTTGCCCCGTCACTGCCCAGACAGAGAAACCGCCATCAGGCGGTTTCTTGCTATCTCTCTCAGGCCGACTGCTTGCCCCGCGCTGTATCCTGGCGCTCTTCACTGCGCCGGCGCGGCACTATGACGGGGGCGCCATCGCCGGGGGCGTGAAGTATGTCCACATCGGTCTGGTAGAGACGATCGATCAGGGACTTGGTCACCACCTCACGGGCCGGGCCCATGGCCTGGATGCCGCCGTCCCCCAGGGCAATCAGCTCGTCGCAGTAGCGGGCGGCGGTGGCGAGATCATGGATCACGATGAGCACCGTCTTGCCCTCGGAGGCGACCCTGTGGATGGCCTCCATCACCTCGGTCTGGTGGCCTATGTCCAGGGCGCTGGTGGGCTCGTCCAGCAAGATGAGATCCGCATCCTGGGCCAGCACCATGGCGAGCCAGACCCGCTGGGCCTGTCCGCCGGACAGCGAATTGGCGCTCTGCTGCCAGATGGCATCGAGCTGCATCCGCTCCCGGGCCCAGTCCACCATGCGGGCGTCCTCCTCGCTCCACTGGGTGAACCAGCCCTGATGGGGATGGCGGCCATACTGCACCAGCTGCTCGACCCGGATGCCAGGCGGCACCAGCGGCCGCTGGGGCAGGTAGGCCAGTTCCCGGGCCAGGGCCTTCATGCCATAGCTACCCAGGGGCTTGCCCTTGAGCAGTATCTCCCCGGACTGGGGCTGCTCCTGGCCTGCCAGGAGTTTGAGCAGGGTGGACTTGCCGCCCCCGTTGGGGCCGACTATGCCCACCAGCTTGCCCTGGGGGATGGAGAGGGAGATCTCCTTGAAGATGGCCTTGTGCTGGTAGCCGAAATGGAGTCGATTCACGGTGAGCGTCATCAGGCGGCCCTCGGTCTGTCTTGGAAATGGATGAATGGCATGGTCAGTCCGCCCGTTGTCTGTCTTTGATCAGGATGAAGAGCAGCAGCAGGCCGCCGAGAATGCGGGTCATGATGCCGGTGGCCACCTCGTGGGGGCTGGCCAGCACCCGCACCAGGGTGTCGCTGGCGAGCAGCATCAGGGCGCCGCACAGGGCCGCTATCCAGAGTGGCACTATGCGATCCCGGGAGAGCCAGGAGGCGAGTATGGGGGCGGCCATGGCGATGAAGACCACGGGGCCGCCGATGGCGGTGCCAAGGGCCGCGACTATGATGGCCTGGGCCAGCACCCCGAGCTGCACCCGGTTGACGTTCACCCCCAGGGTTCTGGCGGTGACGGATCCTAGGCGCAGCACGCCGAGGGCGCGGGAGAGATAGACGACCCAGGGGCAGATGAGCAGGATCAGTATCCCCACAGGCACCACAGTGCCGTAGCCCTGGCCGACGAAGTTGCCCATGTTCCAGAGATAGAGGCTGGTGAGGTGCACCAGGGACTGGGTGGACATGGCGAACTGGCCGATGGCGTTCATCAGCTCGGAGACGCCTATGCCGATCACCACGAACAGGTAGCCCTGCTCACCCGGCTTGTTGCACAGGGCATAGAGCACGGCGGCGGCAAACAGGGCGCCGAAGGGCGCGGCCCACCAGGGCCAGCTGCCCAGGGTCAGGTAGAGGGAGAAGATGATGATGGCAAGCGACGCCCCCTCGTTGACCCCTATCATGTCCGGGGTGGCGAGGCGGTTGCGGACCAGGGTCTGTACCAGGCAGCCGGAGAGACCCATGGCGGCGCCGGCCACCAGCACGGCGACGATGCGCGGCAGCCGGATCTTGAACACCGTCACCTGGTCGAGCCGGCTCCCCTCCCCAAGCAGTGTCTGGACGACCCCCATCATGGTGATCTTGCCGGAGCCCAGGGTCAGGGCCAACAGGGAGAGCAGGGTGAGGGCGAGCACTAGCCCGAGGGTGATTAGCCAGGCGCGGAGCTCCAGCAGCAGGGTGCGGCGGCCGAGGCGCAGGCAGAGGGTGCCGGTGGGGAGTGAGGTCTCGGGCAGGGTGCCCGTCAGGGTGTCATTCATGGGGTTGTTCATGGGAGGGCACCTTATTTGACGGCCAGCAGGGAGCGGAAGCCGCCGCTGCGCACCACCAGGATGAGCACGGGGGCGCCGATCAGCGCCAGGATGACGCCGTTGGGCAGTTCGAACGGCTGCAGCAGCCAGCGCGCCAGTATGTCGGCGCCGAGCAGGAACAGCACCCCGAACAGGGCGGAGAAGCGCACCTGGATGGCCAGGCGCACCGGCTCCACCAGACGGGCGCAGTAGGCGGCCAGGAAGCCGACGAAGCCGATGGGACCTGCGATGGCGATGGCGCAGGCGGTGAACAGGGTGGCGGCCAGCAGCACGCCGATGCGCACCCGGGTCGGCCGTATGCCGAGCGCCTGGGCCTGGTTGTCCCCCATCTGCATCAGGGTGAGCTG
This sequence comes from Aeromonas ichthyocola, assembly GCF_046087985.1. Classification (NCBI taxonomy): domain Bacteria; kingdom Pseudomonadati; phylum Pseudomonadota; class Gammaproteobacteria; order Aeromonadales; family Aeromonadaceae; genus Aeromonas; species Aeromonas ichthyocola. The sequence continues at coordinate 146,799 of NZ_JBJSWH010000001.1, read as the reverse complement.
GCGGCAGAGCGCCAGGGTCAGCAGCAGGGCGGCCAGCGCGAAGGGGATCACCGTCAGCACGGACTCCAGGCTGGAGGCGGCGAGCGACCCTAAGTTCCAGAAGCGGAACTGCTCCAGCACCACCCGGTTGGAGAGCAACAGGAAGTTGGAGAGGCCGCCGAAGGTGGCGGAGAGGGCGACCCCCACCAGGATGAGTTTGAGGGGGTTGGAGCGCCCCACCATGAGGCCGAGACCCAGCACGATTAGGTTGCCGAGCAGGGCCCCCATGCCGGACCAGAGCAGATAGCCGTAGGCGGATTCGACACCAAAATAGGTCAGCCCGATGACCAGGGCGAAGACGGCGCCGGCGTTGACCCCGAGCAGGCCGGGTTCGGCCAGGGGGTTGCGGGTGGCGCTTTGCAGCATGGAGGCGGCGAGTGCGAGACAGACCCCCACCACCAGGGCCGCCAGGGTGCGGGGCAATCGCAGGGTATTGACTATCATGGCGAGTTTTTCATCGGCCACCAGGGCGGGATCGCCCAGCAGGAAACCGGCGACCTCGCGGCCACCATAGACACCGGCGCCTGTGGCCAGTGACAGAGAAATCAGCAATATGAGGAGCAGCACTCCGAGCCAGAACAGCTGAGCTTGGTATCTGAGCACGCAACAACTCCTTTGATAGGGGGCAGTAGAAACGCAAAAAGGGAGCCCCGATCTCGGGGCTCCCGCAGGGAGATCTTACAGCTTGTAATCTACGCCAGCGTAGACGGTGCGACCTTCCAGGATGAAGTCGGCGTCGGTGGCCACCTCATCACGCTTGGTGTTGGTGAGGTTGGTGATGCCGAGCTTGAAGTCCAGCGCCGGGGTGACAGTCCAGTTGGTGTTGACGTCCAGGGTCTGGTAGTGCTTGGAGGTGAACGCCTGGGAGTTGCGGGCCGGGACCTTGATCACCTGGCTGCCGACATATTGCCAGGCCAGGTTGGCGCTGACGAACTCGCTCGCCTGCCAGTCCAGACCGAGGTTGCCGGTGTGATCCGGGGTCTTGGCCAGATCATCCCCTGTGCTCCTGTCCACTGAGTCCAGCAGGGTGAAGTTGCCGGTCAGCGTCACGTTGTCCAGCACGTCGACCCAGCCGGTCAGCTCCAGACCCTTGATGCGGGCCTCCTTGACGTTGAGGTAGGTCATCACGGTCGGACGGTAGCCCGGGCCCCACTGATCGCTCTGGATCAGATCCTCGATCTCGTTGTGGAAGCCGGTCACCCCGGCGCCGAAGCGCGCGGCCTCGTAGGCGGTGCCCAGCTCATAGCTGACGGCGGTTTCCGGCTTCAGATCCGGGTTGCCGATGACCTGGCAGGCGCCGCGGCAGGCGGTGGTGGAGAAGCCTTCGCTGGACTGGGCCAGGGTCGGGGCCTTGAACGCCTTGCCGGCGCCCCCCTTGATCACCCACTCGTCGGTCAGGGTGTAGAGGGCATAGGCGCGCGGGCTGAACTCGGTGCCATAGGTCTCGTGGTGATCCAGACGACCGGAGAGGGTCAGGGCCAGATCGCCGAAGCCGAACTCGTCTTGCAGGTAGACGGCGCTCTGGGTCGCATCCACGCTGCCATTGGCGATGTTGCGGCTGTGTTCCAGCTCTGTCTTGCGCAGCTCGGCGCCTGAGGTGAGCAGGTGATCACCCAGGTAACCGCTGACCTGACCGTCCACAGTGTTGTTGGTCTGGGTGACATCGGCGGCGCCGCCATTGAGCTGGGAGTCATCCATCAGATCGATCTGCTCGAAGTAGTAACGAGCCCGGCTGTCGAAGTGCTCCCAACGGCCGTTGTGGGTCAGCCCCAGGCTCAGGCGATCCAGGTTCTGCACGTTGTGGGGGGTGGCCGGTGCGGTCGGGGCGCGGGGCACGTTGTTGAAGTAGCTGTCCATGTCGTTCTGGTTGTAACCCAGATCGAAGTCGATGTCCTGGTTGTCCGCTACCAGCCACTTCAGGCTGGTCAGCACGTTGACCACTTCACGCTTCTCCAGGGCATCGGCGTCCGGGTTGTTGGACTGATCGCTCTTCCAGTTGTCGCGCTGATAGCCTTCCACCACCACGCTGCCCAGCAGCTTGTTGTCGATGAGGGCGCCGGAAACGTAGGCGCTGGCCTGGTTGGCATCGCCGCCATCACCCTCGGTGGGCATGCTGTGGGTGTAACCGACGGCAGCCTCTGTCTTCTCCCTGGCCTGGCGCAGGATCACGTTGACTACGCCGCCCAGGGCATCAGCCCCGTACAGGGAGGAGACGGGGCCACGGATCACCTCGATGCGCTCGATGGCGGCCATGGGGATGGAGCTCAAGTCGAAGTCGTTGCCGTAGGCGCTGCCCAGGGTCTCGCGGGCGTTGACCCGTTTGCCGTTGATCAGCAGCAGGGTGTAGTCACCCCCCATGCCACGGATCTTGATCTCGTTGCGGCCGGTGGGGTTGGTGGAGACTATGTTGACCCCCGGCACGTGCTTGAGGGCATCGCCGATGTTGTTGACGTTCATCTTGTCCAGATCGGCACGGGTCACCACCGAGACGCTGGCCGGGGCGGACAGCTCGGTGTGCTTGGTCTGGGTGGCGGTGACCACCATGGTCTCGTTGGCCTTGACCGACTCTGCCTGGGCCAGGCCAGGTACGGCCAGCAGGCCGAGGGAGAGCAAAATCGGGTTCAAACGAAATACGCCATGCTGCAACTGCATTGTCAAAACTCCATGAATAAACAGAGGTTATGGGGTAGGGCGCTGTGGGCCCAAATGCTCACTGACTTCCTTGTCTGGCCGTACCAGACGCGGGGTTATTGTTATTCCTTGTCTGCGCCAGTCCCTTGAGCAGGAGCCAGACGCCACCGCAGGCCAGCAGGCCGCAGCCGATATTGATCCAGGCCAGGGTGGGCAAAGCCGTGCAGGGCACCCGTGCTGTCCGAGACCAGAGATACCTGGCCGAGAGCAGGCTGCCGAGACCGGCCGCCACATTGGTGACCGTGCCCTGAAAAGACATGAAGGCGGCGCGCTGATGGGGGCCGGAATGGAGGCCGTGATGGCGAGGGTGGTGCTGGCGCGGGCCGAGCTCAGGGCCATGAAGAGGGTAAACAACAGGTAGACGGGCAGGCCGACTGGCATGGCGAAGCCGAGCAGGGTGACCAGGGCCAGCAACAGGCTGGTGAGCAGTATGGCGCCCTGGGCACGCCCCTGGTCTATCCAGCCGCCGCACAGGCGCATGGTGGCCATGCTGGTGAGGCCACCGCACAGATAGAGGGCGGCGATCTGCTCCCGTGGGAAACCTAGGTTGAACTGGAAGTAGTTGGCAAAGTGCGGGATCAGCAGGAAGTGGCCGAACATCTGCAGACAGAGGATGCACAGGGCCCCCTGACAGAGCGGCGAGCCCAGCAGCTGGCGCAGCCCCTGGCCCTGCGGGGCTCGGGTCACCGGCAGTGAGGGCAGCAGGCGGGCGCAGAGCAGGGCCAGCAGCAGGCCGCTCGCACCAAACAGCAGGAAGGGGCTCTGCCAGCCGAGCCACTGGGCCAGCACCAGGGCGACGGGCACGATCAGGATGGCGGCCAGCGAGAATGCCATCCCCACGTAGGCGAGGCGACGCCCGCGATCGCTTGGGGGCACCAGATCCAGCACGGCGGCCATCAGGATGGCGGCAAGGGGCCCGGCCACACAGCCGGACAGGATGAAGAGCAGCAGCAGTTGCTGACTGTCTTGCACCAGGGCGCAGGCCATCAGCAGCAGAAAACGCAGGGTGAGCAGCACCAGCAGGGCGGGTTTGCGGTTGACCCGATCGAGCCAGGGGGCGGCCAGGAGTCCCATCAGGGCGGCTCCCAGGGTGGCGCCGCCACTGAAGTAACCGGTCTGCTCAGGGGCCATGCCGAGGCTTGTCACCAGATCCGGCCCGAGGGGCATCACCATCATCATGCTGCCCATGGAGAGCATGTTGATCAGCAGGGCCAGATGGATGGCAGCAGGGGAGGAGACGACAGGTTCTGGCTTCATCAGAGGCTGACTCGAAAAAATGAGTCCGAATTGTATCCGAGGGATATTGTTGTGACAACAAATGATAACCATTTTTATTTGTATTGAGTGGTCTCTCAATGAGTCTTTTCTTTGGGCTCGAAAACGAGCCGGATAAGGACCTTCATGACTCCGTCATGGGCCCGGCAGTTTTGCCCCTTGCCATTGCAATCGGGGCGCCATGGCCCATGATGGCAAGGAGTGATGAGAGAGACGCCATGAGAGACGGCAAAAGGGACGGCAAAAGGGACGGCAAGAGGGGGACGAGGATGAGAGCTTGGTGTTGGGTGCTCGGGTGCTGCGTGCTTTGGGCCTTGCCCCTGCGGGCCGAGGTGAAGGTCATACCTGTGTTTGAGGCAGAAGGGATGGTGCAGACCCTCAAGGAGCTATACCCCGAGCTTGGGGTCAGTGCCATGGGCAACCAGCTGGTGCTGAGCGGTACGCCCGCCCAGTTGCAGGAGGCCGAGAGGGTGCTGGATCAGCTCAACCAGCCGCCCCAGAGCCTGCTTATCGAGTGGCGGGTGGCGGGGGCGTCCAGCAGCCGGCAGGCGGGGATAGGCATCGGCAATGACAACGCCAAGCGGCAGTGGCTGCTGGAGGGTGGGGCCGAGGATTACCAGCGCACCCAGCAGGACAACTGGCAGGTGCGCGGCCTCTCGGGGCGGCCCGTGCTGCTGCAGATGGGCTCCTATCAGCCGGTCACCTTCTATCGCTGGCAGGGGGGTCGGGTGGTGGGCATGATGCCGCTGATAAGCGGCCTCTACGCCACCGCCACCCTGATAGGTGACAGGGTACAGATAGCCCTCAGCAGCGAGCAGGCCAGGCTTGAGCGGGGTGACATCAAGACTGGGCAGAGCGCCACCGAGGTGAGCGGCGCCCCGGGGCAGTGGCTGACGGTGGGGGAGCTATCCACCAGTCAGGGGGGTCAGGGGGCCGCGCTGTCCAATCCGTCACGGGTCGGGGTGGCGAGCGGCAGTGAACGCCAGACCCTGCAGATCCGGGTCACTCGCCAATGAGGCGGCCGACGGTGCCCGTTAATGGGGTTGATCCCGGGTGTAATCCCGCAGCTGGCGGCTCTTGAGCAGATACCAGAGCGCCCAGAGGCTGGCGACCAGCACCAGGGCGGTGGGCCAGCTGAACGACCATTTCTGCAGATTGAGGCTGTGCAACTGCATCAACAGACCGCTCGCGGTGGAGCAGAGCAGCAGGCCCCGGCTGTGGCGTCTGAGCCAGGCGCGCAGGCTGTTAGTCTGCTGATAGGTGCCGCCAAAGGCGAGCAGCGCCAGCATGGCGGGCACGTCCGTCAGCAGGCTGATGTAGAGGCTCATCTTGTCCGGGTAGAAGAGGGTCAGGATGGCGCTGCCGCTCTCCCGGGTGACGCCGGCCATCAGAAACAGCCAGACCGAGCGGGTCAGCAAGAGGGCGATGGGCCAGAACCAGAGCGGCGGCCGCAGTTGGCCATGATCGTCATATCGATGTTCGGGGTAGAGGGTCATAAGGCCCGTTCCGGGGTTGAACTATAGATGCAGGGGATATGGGGCGGGGGGCGGCCCTTTGCAAGGCGGGGGAATTAATCGGGGGGCCAGTGCCCCCCAATCTCTGCTTGGCTTGTCTGATGCCGGATGGCGTTACAGCCAGCCCTTGCGCTTGAAGAAGAGGCCGGTGCCGAGCGACGACATCACCATCAGCACCAGGGACATCTGATAGCCGTATTCCCAGGCGAGCTCCGGCATGCGGCCGAAGTTCATGCCATAGATGCTGGCGATCAGGGTGGGGGGCAGGAAGATCACCGCAGCCACCGAGAAGATCTTGATCACCTTGTTCTGCTCCAGATTGGTCACCCCCATGGAGGCCTCCAGCTGGAAGTTGATCTTGTCAAACAGGAACTGGGTGTGGGGCAAGAGGGACTCCACGTCGTGCAGCATCTCGTCGATCCACTTGTTCTGCTCCCCTGTCATGCGCTGGCGCAGGCTGCGTTTGAGGAAGCGCAGGGCTCGGCGGGTATCGTGCAGGGAGAGACGGATCTGGCCGTTGGCCTCTTCCTGGGCCATCAGCTCCTTGAGCATGGAGTTGATCTGATCCGGCTCGAAGATCTGATCGGCGGTGTTCTCCAGGGTCTTGTAGCCATCCTCGATGAGATCCGAGAGGTACTCCACCTTGAGGTTCTGCACCTCCAGCAGGATGTCGAGGGCGTTCTCCACCTCCAGCCTGTCCTGGCGCATGTAGTGGCGCAGCAGGCGCACCAGGCCGATGTCATCCTCGCGAATGCTGATCAGCAGGTTGTTGCGCAGGGTAAAGGAGACGTGGACACCCTTGGTGTCGCGGCCGATCCGCTGGGGGAACAGGGAGTGGATGTGCAGACCATCTGTGTCCCAGTAGAAACGGGCGGAGGCCTCGATGTCGTCCAGCTCTTCCTTGTCGGGCACCTCTTCCAGGAAGAGGCCCGTCAACCATTCTCGCTCCGCCGTGCCCGGCTTGTAGGCATCCAGCCAGACGGTGTTGTCGGGGACTATGTCGTCCGGTCCGAGCGTGACTATGTCCAGCACCTTGTTATTGAGAATGTAGGCGGTGATCATCTGTCCCCCCTTAAGAAGTCGTGGGTAATCAGGGATGGTTGCACAGGTTCATGCGGCCCTAGATCGCACAGAAAGCGATCCCATGAAATAGCATAACGAGGCCGATGGACAACCTGAATGCGGCGAACTATACAGGGGCGGGCCCCGCTTGTCAGGGGCTATTCATCGGGGGTTCAGCCTGTTTGCTCAAAAAAACGGCGAGGTCGGAGCAGCTGCCGGCATCCCGTTACCGCTTTAAAGAATGCGCTGCCTCGCCTCCCCGGGACTGGGCATCTTTGGCGCTTTCAGACTCAGGTCTGGACCACACCGGTCACATATTGGGGTAGTTGGGCCCCGAGCCTCCCTGAGGCGGGGTCCAGACGATGTTCTGGGCTTGAGCATCCTTGATGTCACAGGCCCGTTTGCCCATCTCACATATTGGGATAGTTCGGCCCCGTGCCTCCCTAAGGAGGTGTCCAGACGATGTTCTGGGGCTGAGCATCCTTGATGTCAGGCCCCAGCCCGAACCGCGCCGGTCACATATTGGGATAGTTGGGGCCGGATCCTCCCTGGGGTGGCGTCCAGACGATATTCTGGCTGGGATCCTTGATGTCGCAGGTCTTGCAGTGAATGCAGTTGGCCGCGTTGATCTGCAGGCGAGGCTGGCCCTCCGCTTCCGGGATCTCGGCCTCAATGATCTCAAAGACGCCAGCCGGGCAGTAGCGCTGGGCGGGCTCCGCCCAGGTGGGCAGGTTGACCGCCACCGGGATGCGCTCGTCCTGGAGCCTCAGGTGGCAGGGCTGATCCTCGTCGTGGCTGGTGTTGGCCAGATACACCGAAGAGAGCTTGTCGAAGCTGAGTCGCCCGTCCGGCTTGGGGTAGTCGATGGGCTGGCAGCGGCTGGCCAGGCGCAGTTGGCGGTAGTCCGGCTCCTTGTCCAGCAGGGTAAAAGGAGAGGCGCGGGCAAACAGCCGTTGCTCCAGCCAGTTGAAGGCGCCGCCGAGCCAGGGGCCGAAACGGTGCAGGGCGGCGCCGAAGTTGCGGGCAGCGATCAACTCCCTGGCCAGCCAGCTCTGTTGCAGCGCATCGCCATACTCGGCGAGATCCCGCCCGCCCTCATCGCCGCCGCGCAGGCTCATGGCGACAGTGCCGGCCGCCAGCATGCCGGATTTCATGGCGGTGTGAATGCCCTTGATGCGGGAGAAATCCAGGGTGCCCGCATCGCAGCCGATGAGCAGGCCGCCGGGGAAATGCATACGGGGCAATGAGTGCCAGCCCCCCTTGGTGATGGCCCGGGCGCCGTAGCTGATGCGCTCCCCCCCCTGCAAGGTCTGCGCGATGAGAGGGTGGTGCTTGAGGCGCTGGAACTCGTCGAAGGGGCTGAGCCAGGGATTCTGGTAGTTGAGATCGACGATGAGGCCGACCGCCACCTGGTTGTCCGCCAGGTGATAGAGATAAAAGCCCCCCTGACTCTTGCTGCCCCGCTGCTCCCCGAGCGGCCAGCCGCTGCCGTGCAGCACGCGGCCCGGTTTGCCTGACCGGCGGGCACCTGCCACAGCTCCTTGAAGCCGATGGCGTAATGCTGTGGCTGGGCTGGGGCTGTTTTCCAGATGGAAGTCGGCGATCAGCTGCTTGCCGAGATGGCCGCGGGCCCCTTCGGCAAACAGGGTGTAGCGGCCGAGCAGCGCCATGCCGGGCACGTGATCCGCTTTCGGATTGCCTGCACGTCGAGCCCCAGATCGCCGGTGATCACACCCTTGACCCGGCCCGCTTCCATGATGAGTTCGCTCGCCGCGAAGCCGGGGTAGATCTCGACCCCGAGCGCCTCGGCCTCCCGGGCGAGCCAGCGGCAGAGGTTGCCGAGGCTGATGATGTGGCAGCCGTCGTTGTGCATGCGCGGCGGCACCGTCCAGTTGGGCAATTGCAGGGCGCGCGACGCGCTTTGCAGCAGATGGACCTGATCATCCGTGACCGGTACGCCGAGGGGTGCCTCTTGCCAGCGCGCCGGCAGCAGCTCCTTGAGGGCGACGGGATCGAGCAGGGCGCCGGAGAGCAGATGGGCGCCCACTTCCGCCCCCTTCTCCAGCAGGCAGACCGAGAGAGCCGGGGCCTGCTGCTTCAATGCGATTGCGGCACTGAGGCCAGCCGGGCCGCCACCGACGATGACGACATCAAATTCCATTGCTTCGCGTTCCATCTTGCCTCTGCGCTCGACTTGGCCTAGGGTAGTGCTGGTAGTTTACGTAAACGTAAACCATTTTGTCAGCATAAAAGTGTGAGAGTGCAAAAATGGATTCACTCAACCGATACGAGGGATGACCGCCATGAAGCTGCTGGTCGCTGTCAAACGGGTCGTTGATTTCAACGTCAAGATCCGGGTCAAGAGCGATGGCTCCGATGTGGAGCTCGCCAATGTGAAGATGGGCATCAACCCGTTTTGTGAGATCGCGGTGGAGGAGGGGGTGAGGCTGCGCGAAGCCGGGGTGGCCACCGAGCTGGTGGTGGTGACCCTGGGCCCCGAGGTGGCGGCCGAACAGCTGCGCCATGCCCTGGCGCTGGGGGCGGATCGGGCCCTCACTATGTCACCGACGAGACCCTGACCCCGCTCACCGTGGCCCGCGCCCTGCAAAAGGTGTGCGAGCGGGAGCAGCCCAGCCTGGTGCTGCTCGGCAAGCAGTCCATCGACTCTGACAACAACCAGGTCGGCCAGATGCTCTCGGCCCTCTGCGACTGGCCGCTCGCCACCTTCGCCTCTGCCATCAAGCTGGTGGAGGGGGAGCTGCAGGTGACCCGCGAGATAGACGGTGGTCTCGAGACCCTCGGCATGGGGCTGCCCGCCGTGGTGACTGTGGACCTGCGCCTGAACGAACCCCGCTTCGCCTCGCTTCCCAACATCATGAAGGCCAAGCGCAAGCCGATTGAGAGCGCTCCCTTTGCGGCCCTTGGGGTTGAGCCCGCCGGTCAGACCCGGCTGCTCGGGGTGATGGCGCCTGCCCCCCGGCGCGCCGGCATCAGAGTGGGCTCGGTGGACGAGCTGCTGGACAGGCTCAAGAACGAAGCCAAGGTGATCCCATGAGCGCATGGCGGGTCACGGCCTATCTCGCGGGCCGGCTGGCTGCCGCCAGCGGGCGCGTTGGCGAACAGGCAGGAACAACAACGGACGACATCAAGGTGCTGCCATGAGCGTACTCATTATTGCCGAACATCATCAGGGCCAGCTGGCGGACAGCGCCGCCCGTCTGGTCACGGCGGCGACCCGGCTCGACGCCGAGGTCCACTTGCTGCTGCTGGGCCAGGGGCTGGCGGAGGCGGGGGAGCAGGCGGCCTCCTTGCAGGGAGTCACCCGGGTGCTGCTGGCCGAGCACCCCATGCTGGCGGAGGGGCTCAATGACGGTATCGATCGGCTGCTGGCCCCCGTGGTGCGGGATTATCAGCACTGCCTGATGGCGGCGAGCAGCCACGGCAAGGATCTGCTGCCACGGGTGGCGGCCAGGCTGGGGGTGGAGATGATCTCCGAGGTGACGGGCATAGAGGGGCCGGATACCTTCCTGCGCCCCCTTTATGCGGGCAACGCCATTGCCCGGGTGGCGAGCACGGCGCCCGTCAAGGTGCTCAGCATACGGGCATCGGCCTTCCCTTGCGCCGAGAGCGGGGGGGCTGAGGCCAGGGTCGAGCACCTCCCCGTCCCCGAGCTGGGCTGCCGGACCCGGCTCATCGAGCGGCGCGCGGTGCGATCCGCACGGCCTGAGCTCGGCGCGGCGCGGGTGGTGGTCTCAGGCGGGCGGGCGCTCGGATCGAAAGAGCAGTTTGCCCTGATTGACGCCCTGGCCGACAAGCTGGGGGCCGCGGTCGGTGCCTCGCGGGCCGCGGTGGATGCGGGTTTTGTCGCCAACGATCTGCAGGTGGGCCAGACCGGCAAGATAGTGGCCCCCGAGCTCTACATAGCTATCGGCATCTCGGGGGCCATCCAGCACCTGGCGGGGATGAAGGAGTCCAAGGTGATAGTCGCCATCAACAAGGACCCGGAAGCCCCCATCTTCCAGGTGGCGGACTATGGCCTGGTGGGGGATCTCTTCACCCTGCTGCCGGAGCTCACCGCCAAGCTGTAAATTTGCCAAAAAGGGGCACAGGAAGCCGTCTGTGCTGTCTCGCCCCCGTTTCCATGCATGTTCTCTGCAAGCCCTGGCCCGTTCAGGGCTTTTTCCATGGTGTCGGCGTCGGCCATGGGGGCAAAAGGTTGCGCCAGATCCCAAAAAGCCTTTGCCCCCACGGGGGCCTGTCGTGTAAAAACATTCAAGTCATCGATCACTCTCATCCATTCACGGAAAGCGTCATGAGCAAACAGATTTACAACTTCTGCGCCGGCCCCGCCATGTTGCCGGTTGAAGTCATGGAGCGCGCCCAGCGCGAATTTTGTAATTTCCAGGGGCTGGGAGCCTCGGTCATGGAGCTCTCCCATCGCGGCAAGCCCTATATGGCAGTCGCCGAGAAGGCCGAAGCCGATCTGCGCGACTTGCTGGCGGTGCCGGACAACTACAAGGTGTTGTTCATGCACGGCGGCGGTCGCGGCCAGTTCTCTGCCGTGCCCATGAACCTGCTCGGCGGCGCCAATAAAAAGGCCGATTACCTGCTGACCGGCGTCTGGGCCCAGAGCGCCGTGGATGAGGCCCAGAAATACGGGGACATCCAGACCTTCAAGGGGGTGGCGAAGAACGAGCAGGGGATAAGCCACCTGCTGCCGACCCCGGCGTTTCGCGCCGATGCGGCCTATGTGCACTACTGCCCGAACGAAACCATAGATGGCATAGAGATGTTCGACATCCCGGCCACCGGCGATGTGCCCCTGGTGGCGGATCTCTCCTCCACCATCCTCTCCCGTCCCATCGATGTGAGCCGCTTCGGTATCCTCTACGCCGGTGCCCAGAAGAACATAGGCCCGTCCGGTCTGGCCATCGCCATAGTGCGGGACGACCTGCTGAACCAGGCGAGAGCCGACGTGCCCTCGATCTTTGACTACCAGCTCACCGCCAAGAACGACTCCATGTTCAACACTCCCCCCACCTACGCCTGGTATCTGGCCGGCCTGGTGTTCGAGTGGCTCAAAGAACAGGGCGGGCTGGAGGCGATGGAGGCGCGCAACAAGGCGAAGGCCGATTTCCTCTACGGCTACCTCGACGACTCCAGCTTCTACGGCAACAAGGTGGACGTGGCCTGCCGCTCCCGCATGAACGTGCCCTTCCAGCTGAAAAACGAGGCCCTGGACAAGCAGTTCCTGGCCGAGTCGGAAGCGGCCGGTCTGCTGGCGCTCAAGGGGCACCGCATCGTCGGCGGCATGCGTGCCAGCCTCTACAACGCCATGCCGCTGGAAGGGGTCAAGGTGCTGGTCGGCTTTATGGATGGCTTTGCCAAGCGCCACGGCTGAGCCGCCGCTCACGCGCTGGCTGCGACGCCGTGATCAAGGCTCATGTGCTGCGCGGAACCTCATTGATGGGTATCAACTCCGGTTCCTGTGCTGCGCTTTACCTTGCTGACGACCTCTCGCGACAGGGCGTGAACAGCTGCCAGGGTATTGCCGTTGATGCAAGGCGCCGGGGACTCCCCGGCGTCTGTTTTTCCAGAAGATCCTGACCGCCAGCCCGGCTGCCCCGGTTTTGTGCCACAGACGGTCTTGCCGCGCGGGGCGCGTGCTGTTAACGTCCGGTCAGGTGATTTACTTGAGATTGTACAGGAAGTCTATGAATTCGTTGCGTTTGGAACCCATTTCTAGCGTGGCCGGGGTGGTCAATATGCCTGGCTCCAAAAGTGTCTCTAACCGAGCCCTGCTGCTGGCAGCCCTGGCACGGGGCACTACCCGGCTGACCAACCTGCTCGACAGCGATGACATCCGCCACATGCTGGCGGCGCTGACCCAGCTCGGGGTCAAGTACAAGCTCTCCGCCGACAAGACAGAGTGCATCGTGCATGGCCTGGGTCGCAGCTTTGCGGTATCGGCACCGGTCAACCTCTTCCTCGGCAACGCCGGCACCGCCATGCGTCCGCTCTGTGCCGCGCTCTGTCTGGGCTCCGGTGAGTACATGCTGGGGGGCGAGCCGCGCATGGAAGAGCGTCCCATCGGTCATCTGGTGGATGCCCTGCGCGAAGCGGGTGCCCATATCCAGTACCTGAAAAAAGATGGCTATCCGCCCCTGGTGGTGGATGCCAAGGGTCTGTGGGGCGGCGACGTGCACATCGACGGCTCCGTCTCCAGCCAGTTCCTGACGGCGTTTTTGATGGCGGCCCCCATGGCGGCCGGCGACACCCGCATCCACATCAAGGGGGAGCTGGTCTCCAAGCCCTACATCGACATCACGCTGCACATCATGAAGCAGTTCGGGGTGGTCATCGAGCACGATGACTACAAGGTGTTCTACATCAAGGGCAACCAGACCTATGTCAGCCCCGGTGACTTCCTGGTGGAAGGGGATGCCTCCAGCGCCTCCTACTTCCTCGCGGCGGGCGCCATCAAGGGCAAGGTGCGGGTCACCGGCATCGGCAAGCACAGCATCCAGGGGGACATCCACTTCGCCGACGTGCTGGAGAAGATGGGCGCCCGCATCACCTGGGGCGACGACTTCATCGAGGCCGAGCAGGCCCCCCTGCACGGCGTCGACATGGACATGAACCACATCCCGGATGCGGCCATGACCATAGCTGTCGCGGCGCTGTTTGCGAAGGGGCCCACCGCCATTCGCAACATCTACAACTGGCGGGTGAAGGAGACGGATCGCCTGCACGCCATGGCGACCGAGCTGCGCAAGCTGGGCGTGGAAGTGGAGGAGGGGCACGACTTCATCGCCGTCACCCCGCCGGAGCAGCTCAAGCACGCCGAGATCGATACCTACAACGATCACCGCATCGCCATGTGCTTCTCCCTGGTGGCGCTGTCCGATACCGCGGTCACCATCAATGATCCGGGTTGTACCTCCAAGACCTTCCCGGACTACTTCACCAAGCTGGCCAGCATCAGCCAGGCTTAAGTCCGTCGGGCCCGCCTTGTGCGGGCCCGTTCGTTTCTGCCTCCCGTCTTCTCCTCCGGTTTGCCAACGCCCTTAGCAGTATTATTCAAACTTGCAAGGTGCGCCGATAAAATTCCTTGTAGAAGAATGTAATTTTCTATTTACACCGTCCCGGTCGCGGGCTAGATTGAAGTTTCTTCATCGCAGTCATTTAGCAGGAAACTTGGTCATGCAGCATCAAACCGACGACGTTCGTATCAGTGAAATCAAAGAGTTATTGCCCCCGGTTGCGGTGCTTGAGAAGTTTCCGGCGACCGAGACCGCATCAAATACCGTGTTTGAATCCCGCCAGGCCATCCATCAGATCCTGGCCGGTGAAGATCAGCGCCTGCTGGTGGTGATAGGCCCCTGCTCCATCCACGATCCCGTGGCCGCGCTGGAATACGGCAAGCGCCTCAAGACCCTGCGCGACGAGCTCAAGGGCCAGCTGGAAATCGTGATGCGGGTCTATTTCGAGAAGCCGCGCACCACAGTGGGCTGGAAGGGGCTGATCAACGACCCCTACCTCGACAACAGCTGCCAGATCAACGACGGCCTGCGCCTGGGTCGCAAGCTGCTGCTGGATCTCAACGACATGGGGCTGCCGACCGCCTCCGAGTTCCTCGACATGATCACCCCGCAATACGTGGCGGATCTGATGAGCTGGGGTGCCATCGGGGCCCGTACCACCGAATCCCAGGTGCACCGCGAGCTGGCCTCGGGTCTCTCCTGCCCGGTGGGCTTCAAGAACGGCACCGACGGCACCATCAAGGTGGCCATCGATGCCATCGGCGCCGCCAGCGCCCCGCACCACTTCCTGTCGGTGACCAAGTACGGTCACTCCGCCATCGTCTCGACCGCCGGCAACCCGGATTGTCACATCATATTGCGCGGTGGCCGCGAGCCGAACTACAGCGCCGCCCACGTGGATGAGGTGGTGAAGGGGCTGGACAAGGCCGGTCTGCCCCAGAAGGTGATGATCGACTTCAGCCACGCCAACAGCAGCAAGCAGTTCAAGAACCAGATGCTGGTGGCCGAGGACGTGGCAGGTCAGCTGCGCGCCGGCAGCAAGGCGGTGTTCGGCGTCATGGTGGAGAGCCACCTGGTGGAAGGCCGTCAGGATCTGGTGGAAGGGTGCGAGCTCACCTTCGGTCAGAGCATCACGGATGCCTGCATCGGCTGGGCCGATACCGAGGTGCTGCTGCGCAATCTGGCCGATGCCGTCGCCACCCGCAACGCACTCTGAGGCCGGGGGGATGCCCCGCTCACGGCAATAAAAAAGCGCGACCCCAGGGTCGCGCTTTTTGTTGGCTCAAAGAGGGGCTTACTTGGCCCGCTCCTGGAGGCCGGGGGGATGCCCCGCTCACGGCAATAAAAAAGCGCGACCCCAGGGTCGCGCTTTTTGTTGGCTCAAAGAGGGGCTTACTTGGCCCGCTCCTGATGACCGCGCAGGCGGATGTTGATCATCTCCACCACCAGCGAGAAGGCCATGGCGAAGTAGATGTAGCCCTTCGGAATGTGCATGTCCAGCCCCTCGCCGACCAGGGCGACACCGACCAGGATCAGGAAGGCGAGCGCCAGCATCTTGATGGTGGGGTGCTCGTCGACGAAGTCACCTATGGCCTTGGCGGCAAACATCATGACGCCGACGGCGATCATGATGGCCAGCACCATGACGGGCACGTGATCCGCCATGCCGACCGCTGTGATGACGGAATCAAGGCTGAAGATGATGTCGAGGATGGCGATCTGCACCAATGTCGACATGAAACCGGCGGTCTTGCTCACCATGCCGGGCTCTTCGGCGGCGCCCTCCAGGCTCTGGTGGATCTCGTGGGTACTCTTGGCGATGAGGAACAGGCCCCCCACCAGCAGGATGAGATCCCGGCCCGAGATGGCTTCATCCAGCATGCTGAACAGCGGCTCGGTGAGGCGCATCACCCAGGCCAGGGAGAGCAGCAGCAGGATGCGGGTGCCCATGGCAAGCCCCAGCCCCAGGATCCTCGCCTTCTGGCGCTGAGCCTCCGGCAGTCGCCCCACCAGGATGGAGATAAAGATGATGTTGTCGATGCCCAGCACGATCTCGAGCAGGGTCAGGGTGGCGAGCGCCACCCAGGCTGAGGGGTCAGCAATCCATTCCAGCATGATTGAACCTTGGTTGAAAAATTTGAAGCAGCGCATTCTAGCAGGGGGTTATGGCTTGTCCCAGTAGCGCGAAAAGATAAAAATGGCAGCCATCCAACGGGAGGAAAACATGTTTCGATTAGGGCTCATCATCAACCCCATCGCCGGCATTGGCGGTGCGGTCGGTCTCAAGGGCAGCGACGGCATGGTGGCCGAGGCGCTGGCGCGGGGCGCCATGCCCAAGGCCCGGGAGCGGGCCCGTCAGGCCCTGCTGCCCCTGTGCTCGCTCACAGACCAGTTCGAGCTGCTGACGGTGGCGGGAGAGATGGGGGAGACACTCGCCGCCGAGCTGCATTTGCCTCACCGCATCCTCTACCAGCCTGCCGGTGCCCAGACGTGCGCCGAGGACACCCGGGCCGCCGCCCTGGCCCTGCGTGAGGCTGGGGTGGATCTGCTGCTCTTTGCCGGTGGGGACGGCACAGCCCGGGACATCTGCGCGGCTGTGGGGGAGTCCTGCCATGTGCTCGGCATCCCGGCGGGCTGCAAAATCCACTCCGGTGTCTACGGCGTGACCCCGACGGCGAGCGGCCGGGTGGCGGCGCGGATGATAGCGGGGGAGCTGCTGAGCCTGGTGGATGCCGAGGTGATGGACATCGACGAAGAGGCGTTTCGGGCGGGCAAGGTGCGCGCCCGCCACTACGGCCAGCTGCTGGTGCCCGGGGATCTGCGTTACGTCCAGGCGGTCAAGCAGGGCGGGCGGGAGTCCGAGGAGCTGGTGCTGGCGGATCTCGCCGCCGGCGTGGTCGAGCAGATGGAGCCTGACACCCTCTATCTGATGGGGTCGGGGAGCACAGTGGCCGCCTGCATGGCAGAGCTGGGTCTGGAAAATACCTTGCTCGGTGTGGATCTGGTGGAAAATGGCCAACTTATCGGGCAGGATCTCAGCGCCGCCGAGATCCTGACCCGGATCCGCGGTCGTCGCTGCCGCCTGATCATTACCCTGATCGGTGGTCAGGGACATCTGTTCGGGCGCGGAAATCAGCAACTGAGTCCAGAGGTGATCCGGGCCGTCGGGCGAGACCATATTCAGGTGCTCGCCACCAAGTCCAAGCTGGCGGCCCTCGATGGCCGTCCGCTGCTGGTGGATACCGATGACCCGGCACTGAACCGGTCGTTACGTGGTTATCTGCGCATAACCACGGGATACAAGGATCAGGTCATCTACCCGGTGGCCAACCCGGAATAGGACATCAAGGATGCGGCTGGCCTGGCGCCAGAGAGCCGCGATCAACAAGATCGCGGTTCCACTCCCCCGAATTTTTTGCCGGCAATCCCGGAAATGAGGCTGCGTTAAATGACGATTCACGATTTTGAACACAAGTTGTTGGGACTGATCGACGCCATGGTCGCCACGGCCAGCGAGGACGAACTGTTTGCGGGCGGCTACCTGCGGGGTCATATCTCGCTCGCGGTGGCGCGCGCCGAGCTGGAGGGCAAGACCCTGGTGCGGGACGTAAAGAGCTATGTGCTGCGCAGCCTGAACGAGGCCATCTTGCAGGGGGAGCTCTCCGAGCAGGATGAGGTGCTGGTGCAGGAGATGTGGAAGCGGCTGCAGCAGCAGGCGGAAGCTTGATCCCATTCGCAATTCAAACAGAAGTTTAAGTAATCTGCTTCCCTGAGTGTTATCAAAAGGTTAATAATGAGGCTCGCCTTTTGTTTCAGGGATTAAACTATGGCCTCCACCTCACGCATTGCCACCAAACTGCCGCTCGAGATGCTCTATCACTGGGAGCGGCAGTGTCCCGACCGGATCTATCTTCGCCAGACCATCAACCGCGAATACGTCGACTTCACCTGGGGTGAGGTCGCCGACGAGGCGCGCCGCATGGTGACGGCACTGCGTGCCCTGGGGCTGGTCCCGGGGGACAAGGTGGCCCTGCTCTCCAAGAATTGCGCAGAGTGGTTCATCGCCGATCTCGCCATGCAGATGGGGCAGTACGTGAGCGTGCCCATCTATCCGACCGCCAACGTCGACACCATCGAATACGTGCTGCGCCACAGCGAAGCCAAGGCCATCTTCGTCGGCAAGCTGGACGACTGGAAGAGCCAGGAGGCGGGGGTGCCCGCGGATCTGCTGCGCATAGCGCTGCCCTATGACACCATGCCGTCCGCCCACCAGTGGGACGCGCTGCTCGATGCCCACGAGCCCATCCCGGACAGCCCGGTGCAGGCACCGGATGCCCTGTTGAGCCTGGTCTACACCTCTGGCAGCACCGGCAAGCCCAAGGGCGCCATGCTGAGCGTGGAGCGCTACGCCTGGTCCTGCGAGAAGCTGGTGGAGGCAGTCTCCCTGACGGCCGCGGATCGCGGCTTCTCCTACCTGCCGCTTGCCCACATCACCGAGCGGGTCTACATCTACGGCGGCAGCCTGTTCAGTGGCGCCACCATCGCCTTCCCCGAGTCCCTCGATACCTTCATCGAGGACGTCAAGCGCTGCCGACCCACCGTCTTCATCTCGGTGCCGCGGCTGTGGGCCATGTTCCGCATCAAGATCCACGAGAAGCTGCCCCAGAAAAAACTCGCGCTGCTGCTCAAGATCCCGCTCATCTCGGGTCTCATCAAGAGCAAGCTGCAAAAGGGGCTGGGGCTGGATCAGGCGCGGGTGCTGGGCTGTGGCTCGGCCCCGGTGGCCCCGGCGCTGCTCGAGTGGTATCACAGCATAGGCATCGAGATCACCGAGGCCTGGGGCATGACCGAGAACCACGCCTACTCCACCCTCAACTATCCCTTCCGGGCCGACAAGATAGGGACTGTGGGCAAGGCGGGCCCCGGGGTGACCCTCAAGATCTCCGACGAGGGGGAGATCCTCTGCCGCTGCGACGGCATGATGCTGGGCTACTACAAGGATCCCGAGCACAGCGCCGAGGCCATCGACGCCGAGGGCTGGCTGCACACCGGCGACATGGGCAAGCTGGACAGGGAGGGCTACCTCACCATCACGGGCCGCATGAAGGACGTGTTCAAGACCGCCAAGGGCAAGTACGTGGCGCCCGTGCCCATCGAGGGGATGCTGGGGCAGGAGCCCATCATAGAGCAGCTGTGCGTCATCGGTTACGGCATGCCGCAACCGGTCGCCCTGGTGCAGCTCGCCGAGAGCGCCATGAAGGGGGACAGGGGGGCGGTCGATGCCCAGCTGGAGGCCGCCCTGACCCGGGTCAACGGCCAGCTCGAATCCCATGCCCGCCTGCGCGGCATCCTGGTGGTCAAGAGCCCCTGGAACATCGAGAACGGGGTGTTGACCCCCACCATGAAGATCCGCCGCCACCTGCTGGAGCAAAAATACGCGGACATAGGCGAGCGCTGGTCCGGTGCCAGGACCATCATCTGGGAGTCCTGACAGGGGCGCGCACTAGTTGGAATATCAATGAGATCAGGGGAGCCAGCGGCTCCCCTGATACATACTGGGCGCAAATCAGCGCGTCGCGGCCAGTGCAGACCCATGATCCGGGGTGCCTGGCAGGGGGCAAAGGTATTTGGAAAATTAATGCAAAAAGGGGAGCCAGTGGCTCCCCTAATACATTCCGGCGCCGGATCAGACCGCCAGGTACTCCAGCTGGACGGATCCCAGGGCCTTGAGGGTCGACTGGGCCGAATCCCGCTGGCTGATCTGGCCATCCTTGCTCTCCAAGAGCACGGCGCGGCGCACTGCGGTGAGCTCCTCGCCACCCAGCACCGCGTGGGCGCAGGCCATCTGCATGGGGGGGAGGCTGGGGTTGAAGGCGGCGTTCTCGGCGTAGCGGCCGCAGAAGATGCGACCATCCTCGAACTGCAGCGCCACAGCGGCATAGCCCTGGCTGTAGGGGGCATAGCTCTGGCGGGCGGCGGCCAGCGCGGCCTGCCACAGGGGGTCGTCGCTCTCGAGCACCAGCTCGTCGTGGGCCTGGGGGCTCATCAGGGCATCGGTGATCTCGAGATCGGCGGGGCCGAAGGAGTGGGGCAGGAAGGACTGCAGCTCGCTCAAGTCGTCCGGCAGGGAGACTTTGAGGGTCTTGGCGGTGCTCAGCTCGTTCATGAACTGGCGGCAGTGACCGCAAGGGGTGTAGTTGACGGTGATTTCACTGATCCCGGTCTCGCCGCCGAGCCAGGCGTTGGAGATGGCGGACTGCTCGGCGTGCACCGAGTGGAACAGCCCCTGACCGGCAAACTCCATGTTGGCGCCAAAATACCAGCTGCCGCTCAGGCCGCAGGCGATGGCGCCGACGAAGAACCTGGAGATGGGAGCGACCGAGCAGGCGGCCGCCAGCGGCAGCAGGGCCAGGCGCAGGGCCCGATCGTCGAGCCCGGTGGCGGCTTTCAGCGTCGCCACCTGCTCAGGGGTAAAACGGGCCTGGAAATCGTCCCCCAGCATGGGCAGCAGGGCGGCCTGGAGCGGGGCGGAAAGGGTCTCGAACGGCTTGGCAAAGCGGGGATGCATACTGTGTCCTCAAAGGCCAATTGGGGGGCCATTGTAGGGAGCAAGCGCGGCGAAATGTGTGAGCGCGCTCACGCCTTGATGGGCAAAGGGCCGGGGATGGTAAAGGAAACGTTTGTCTTTCGCAATCTGTGCGCTTGCTCGCAGCACTGAGGGCATGGCGGCGTCGTATGGACTGCTTGAAGGGACAAAGAGGCCATGGCCGCAGGGGGCGGCCATGGCAGAGGGCGTGGCGCCGGGCTCAGGTCAGCCAGTGATAGAGGGCAAACAGCAGGGGGGCGACGGCGGCGGTCAGCACGCCGCACACCACCATGGCGAGCGACGAGAAGGCCCCCTGGGTGACGCCCTGCTCGGCGGAGGCGGCGGTGCCGATGGCGTGGGCACAGGCCCCCATGGCGAGTCCCTGGGCCTCGGGGTCGGTCACCCGCATCAGCCTGAGCAGGGGATAGCCTATCAGGGCCCCCAATATCCCCACCACCACCACCACGGCGGCGGCGATGGCGGGAATGCCGCCGAGGGACTGGCTGACGCTCATGGCCAGCGGCGTGGTGATGGACTTGGTGGCGATGGAGGCGAGCAGGGCCGGATCCGCCCCCATCAGGTGGCCAATGCCCAAGGTGGTGCAGACCGAGATGAGCACAGAGGTGAGGGTGCAGAGGATGATGGGCTTGAGCTTGTCCCGGATCTGGCGGGCCTGCTGATAGAGGGGCAGCGCCAGCGCCACCACGGCGGGCTCCAGCAGGGCCGTGATGGGGGCGGTACCCTGCTGGTACTGATCCAGCGGCAGATCCAGCCAGAGCAGCAGGCCAATGATGACGGCGGTGGGGATCAGCACCGGATTGATGACGGGCCAGGGCAGGCGGCGGTAGAGGGCCCGGGTCATGAAATAGAGCGCCAGGGTCAGGGGAATGGCCAACCAGAACATCATTGTCTGTTCATCCTCTGGTAGAGATGGCCGACGGCGCCCAGGATCAGCACTATGCCGAGCACCACGCAGAGCATGATGAGGCCGAAGGATTGACGCAGGGGCTCGAGCCAGGCCACCAGACCGACGGCGACCGGCACGAACAAGACCCCCATGTGGCGCAGCAGCAGGCCGCCCCCCTGCTCGACCCAGGAGAAGCGGATCAGCTGCAAAGAGAGCAGCACGAACAGCAGCAGCATGCCGATGATGCTGCCGGGGAAGGCGAAGGGCAGCAAGGCGGCCAGGACCTTGCCCGCCAGCAGGCAGGCGATGATGACCAGAAAATCACGAAGGTAGCGCAAGGCGCGTTGCAACAGCACGGGGGCCTCATCTTGGCAACTGTGAGCGAGGTCGCAGTTTAACAGGCACGGGGGGCATGGAACAGGGTCAACTGACCCACAGGGGATACAATGGCCCCGGCATCATCCCCATTCACATGAAGGAGCTCCCATGTCGTACCCCTCTTTCCTGGCCAGATTGCGCCAGTTGCCCGCCGATCCCGCCCTGCCTCCCCAACTGCTGCAAACCCGTCAGTGGGACGGCCCCCTGTGCCGGGTGAGGCTGGACAATACCGGGTCCAGCCCCGAGGCCGTTCGCCACTGGCGGCTGTTTGAGGGGGCGCTTGGGCTCTCTCCCGACGCGGCCATCTACGGAGAGGGGTTCCAGATGCTGGCCCAGACCATGGGCAGCTGGGCAGGCCCCCGAGCCGGTGGGCCGCTGCCCCGACGCCAGCGTCTATCGCATCACCGAGGATAACGGCTATCACACCGTCCACAACCTGCTGCTGGTGGCCTGCGAGGGGGGCTGGCTGCTGCTGGCGTTCGCGAGCTGCCACCGCTTCGGCGGCGAGTTCCGCCTCTATCCGGACGGCCGCCTGGAGATAGTGATGAACGCCGAAGGGCGCACCCTCGCACCCGGCCAGCACTGGCAGAGCGAGGCGCTGATCTGCCTGGAGGGGCCGGACAGGGAGGCACTGCTGGGGTCGCTGGCGGACTATATCGAGGCCGAACACCCTTCGCTGGTGGCGGACCTGGCCGCGCGCCCGAGTGGCTGGTGCTCCTGGTATCACTACTATGCGGACGTGAGCGCCGCCGACATTCGCGAGAACCTGGCGGTGCGGGCGATGCGCTTCCCGGCTCTGCGTTACGTGCAGATAGATGACGGCTATCAGGCCAGGATGGGGGACTGGCTCACCCCTTCATCCAAGTTCGAGCAGGGGGTGGCAACCTTGGCCGGGGAGATCCGCGCCGCCGGCTGCGAGCCCGCGCTCTGGGTCGCCCCCTTTATCGCCGAGCCCGGCTCCGACGTGTTCCGCCAGCACCCGGACTGGTTCGTGAAGGGGGAGGATGGCCTGCCGCTGCCCTCGGAGCGGGTCACCTACGGCGGTTGGCGCTGCACCCCCTGGTATGTGCTGGACGGCACCCATCCCGAGGTGCAGGCCCACCTGGAGCAGGTGTTTCGCACCCTGCGCGAGCAGTGGGGCATCCACTACTTCAAGCTGGATGCCAACTTCTGGGGCGCCATCCACGGGGGCCGCTTCCATGACCCCGCCGCCACCCGGGTCGAGGCCTATAGATGTGGCATGGCCGCCGTGCTGCGCGGGGCCGGGGAGGGCGCCTTCCTGCTCGGCTGCAACGCCCCCATCTGGCCTAGCCTTGGCCTGGTGCACGGCATGCGGGTGAGCGATGACGTGGAGCGCCAGGGCCGGCGTTTTCGCCAGATAGCGCGGGAAGCCTTCTGCCGCGCCTGGCAAAGCGATCGGCTCTGGGCGCTGGATCCCGACTGCGTCTGCCTGCGGGATATCCCGGGCCAGCACGCCAGCGAGTCCGAGTATCAGTTCCACCTGGCCGCCCTGGTGGCGAGCGGCGGCATGGTGCTGGCCGGCGACCGGCTGCAGGATCTGGACGAGGTGCAGGGGACGCACCTTGGCAAGCTGCTGGCCCTGTGCGCGGCGCGCACCCCGGCTGCCCGTTTCGATGACATGGGGTTTGGCCGCGGCCGAGTGGCCCTGCCCGGGGGCGGCGAGCTGCTCTGCCTGTTCAACTGGGGCGAGCATGCTGCACAGTTTGAGCTGCCAGCAGGGGGCACGGATTTCTGGGACGACACCGCCCTGGGAGAGACGCAGGAACTGGCGGGGGGCCAGGGGCGGGTGATCCGCTACTCCTGAATGCCGCACTCAGCAAAAAGGCTCCCTCGGGAGCCTTTTTATCGGGTGGGGTTGACCCCTAGAAGTGCCACTCCATCCCGATGGCGTAATTGGCGGAGCCATAACCCGGGATCTCGTTGCTGGAGGCGAGTGCCTTGAGGGTCAGACGGGCGCCCAAGGGAATGCCGAGCCCCATGCCGATGGCGACCTCGTCGCTCTGATCCCCCATCATGTCGACCCGCAGGGTGCGATAGAGGGAGAGATCCTGGCTCATCTGGGCATAGATCTGGGACGACTTGTTGTAGAGCTGACCGAAGATCTCCATCTGGAAGCCGTTCTGGGGCGTGATGGCCAGGGGAATGCCGGCGAAGCGATAGAGATCCGAGTGGTTGAAATAGCTGTTGGTGATCTGGGGGGTGAAGTCGGTCTGCTGATAGAGGGTGCTAAAGTTGCGCTCGATCAGCTGATAGGTCTGCTCCGGCAGACGCAGCAGGTAGTCCGGCACCTCGAAACGTACCCCGGCCAGGGTGGCCTGGGGCAGCAAGGCACAGACGACAAGGGTGAGAGCAGGCAGTGCTGAACGCATATAACGAAAGATCCCCAACAGTCGAGGCGCGGCATCCATGCCGGCAGCGCATGTAATCATCAAACTATCAGGAGCTTGGCTCCCCTGCTCATTATGTCGCGGGCGCGGGGAGCCGACAGGGTTTTAAGTGTGAAATGCCTCACATCTCATAGATCTTCCAGATAGTGATAGAGACTCTTTAGGATCGCAAAGTTCCGTTCGTTACTCTGATTCTGCTCCGCCAGCGCCTCGAGACGGGGCACATAGTCCGGCAGACGGCGGCTGAAGTAGTCGCTGCAATGCAGGCGCCAGCGCTTCTGCTCCGCTTCGCTCAAGGTGTGGGGCCAGTTGCGGGCGCGGTAGCGGAACAGCATCTCCGGCAGCCGCGAGTCGCTGAAGGCAAACTCCCGCTCCCCCAGCAGATCCGCCGGGGTGGCGCGCACCAGATCCATGGTGGACTTGTCGCCGTGGCCGAAGAAACCGGCGTAGAGCTGGGTATCGGGATCGCTGTCATTGCTGCCGGCAAACTCCTGATTGAACACCTCCACCAGTTTCTCCCGCACCTCGGGATGGGCCCGCAGCAGATCCAGGCTCTTGCGGCACTGCTCCCTGTCTATGCCAAGCTGGTCGGCCCGCTCCGGGGTCAGGGTGGCGGCCGGCGCCAGCACAGGGCACTTGTTGATGTGCACCAGCTTCACCGGAATGGCCGCCAGATCCCCGAGATCATCCTTCCTGGTGTAGAGGCGCTCGCGGATCTCCTCGCTGGTGAGCTCGACAAGGGGGGTCGGGTCGCGGGTCAGATCCACCATGATCACCGCGTTCTGGTTGGTCGGATGCCAGGCCAGCGGCGACACCCAGCTTGCGCACCCCTGCCAGGGGGAGAACATGCCGGAGACATGGACCAGGGGCTTCATGGTCACCACATCGATGAGCGCCTTCACCTTGTTCTTGTTGCGCAGGGCAAACAGGTACTCAAACAGCTTGGGTTGGGCCTTTTTCACCAGCTTGGCCATCTCTATTGTGGCCAAGACGTCGGAGAGCGCGTCGTGGGCATTGGCGTGGGCCACCCCGTTGGCCACCGTCAGCCTCTCCAGCTTGAAGCTCGGCTTGCCCTCGTCGTCAAGGGCCCACTCTATCCCCTCGGGGCGCAGGGCGTAGCAGGCCCGCAGCATGTCGAGAATGTCCCAGCGGGAGTTGCCGTTCTGCCAGGCGTAGGCGTAGGGGTCATAGAAGTTGCGATAGAGGGTGTAGCGGGTCACCTCATCATCGAAGCGGATGCTGTTGTAGCCCAGCACGCAGGTATTGGGGGTCGCAAACTGTTCGTGGATCTGGCGAATGAAGTCCGCCTCGCAGAGCCCGTCCTTCATCGCCTTCTGCGGCGTGATGCCGGTGATGAGGCAGGCTTCCGGCTCCGGCAGGTAGTCCGCGGGCGGCTTGCAATAGATCACCAGCGGCTCGCCGATGATGTTGAAATCGGCGTCGGTGCGAATGCCCGCAAACTGCGACGGCCTGTCCCTGGCGGGGCTGATGCCGAAGGTCTCGTAATCGTGGAAATAGAAAGTGGGCTCGCTGCCGGGCTGTGCTGTTTTGCTCATGTTGCTCGAGGTGAGGTGTCCGATGGCGGCGCCATGGCGCCTGGGTGGGCGGTGCCATGCACCGCAGTTGCCAGCATGGTAAACCATAGCGCAGGCAGAGCGAAGCCCGGGCGCCCTGGCTGCCGGTTTATTGGGCGGAAAGTGATATGTGGTGGGTTCAGGTCTGGTATGCATGGTTCATGCTGACATGTGCTTGAAAATGTGACATGTGAGTCTGTACAGTACTTAAAATCCAGATTACCAATCTATATCATCAGACCATCACAGATTTGGCATGTTCGTTCGTCCAAGAGCGAATGCGTAAGAAAATGTTATCAGAGTGTGTTTTTGCATTAAAAATGAGCAAAATAAGGAAGAATAATGCACGAGAGTAATATCGAGTTGTTGTGTCATGAAGCCGAAAGATTGTTAGAACTTAACATTGACTTGCTGCAAAAAATGCTCACAGAACCGAAAGTTCTGGGCGATAGCAATGCTCAATTGTTTGATCGCAGTAAAGCTGAAAAGAGAATTGAAGAGTTGCAGGGGGAGCAAAAAAAAATTCTCGGGAAAGAAATGGTCCTTGCAGTTGTGGGTACTATGAAAGCGGGTAAATCCACGACCATTAACGCGATTGTCGGCAAAGAGATCCTACCCAACCGCAATCGCCCGATGACATCGATTCCAACCTTGATTCGTCATGTGCCGCGTAAAATAATACCAGAGTTGCGACTCGATAATATTGAGCCTATCCAGAAACTGTTCGTGACGTTGCAGAAGAAAATCGATACTGAAGATGGTAAAAAACTACTCACTGAGCTGAAAAAAGATCAGGCACTATGGAAGTTGCTAGATATTATTGCTGATAATACATGGATTAAAGGCAATTACTATGGTGAAGAGGATATATTTTCTTGTCTCGCTTCGCTTAACGACTTGGTTCGTTTGGCTACAGCGTTACGTGTGGATTTCCCTTTTTCTGCCTACGAAGAAGTCCATAAACTCCCAGTAATTGAGGTAGAGTTTAGCCACCTTGTCGGAATGGATGATAGCCAAGGTACGCTGACACTCTTAGATACACCTGGCCCTAATGAGGCAGGTCAACCTCAGCTACAAGCAATGATGCGCGATCAGCTACAAAAAGCCTCCGCTGTTCTTGCGGTGCTAGATTACACCCAGCTGAAATCAGAGGCGGATCAGCAAGTACGTAAAGAATTAAACGCTATTGCAGAGGTTGCTGCTGGTCGCCTATTTGTACTGGTCAATAAATTCGATCAAAAAAACGCTAATAGCGACAACGCTGAGACCGTTAAACAGGCAATTCCCGCCATGCTAGATAGCGGCGCACTAAACAGTGATCGTGTTTACCCTGGTTCATCTCTTCGAGCTTATTTGGCAAACCGAGCGCGCAGTGTAGTAGATCAAGCAGGTAAACTCTCTGTCAGCGAAGAATGGGTTGATGATTTTGCCAAAATGGCATTTGGTCTCGACTGGAGAGAAGAGGAAGATGATGTTCTTGCTGATGTGGGCGTTGTGCTCAAAAAGGCAAACACAATCTGGCGTACATCACTATTTGAGAAACTGATTACTGAAGTGATCCAAGCTGCTCATGCGAAAGCCGCAGCGCTAGCAGTTGACTCTGCTGCAGCTAAGCTGGTACAGAATGCTGAAAATATCGACGAATATCTGTCGTTACGTCATCAGGGGTTGCAAGCTAGTATCCATACCTTACAGACACAAATTAAAGGCCTTATCAACGACATTGAGGAGGTTGCGGCTTGTCAGCAAGAAGTTGATAAGGAGGTGAAGTGTGTCATGGGGGAAATCACCCATGAAACTAAAAACTTGTTAAATAACGCTGAAAGCAAGTTGGAAAAAGAACTGGATAAGTACTTCCAAGAAGGGAAGCGCCAAGAAGAAGCGCTGAACAAGGAATTTGAACGTCATTCAAAACATGGCAAAAATAACAGTGGAGAAAGTGATAAACGAGGGGTTTTCGGCACTTTATTTGGGGCCTTGGCTGGAAGTGTTGGGCAGCAAACTCGTGATTTTGATCCAGAAAATCCAGAAGTTAAATTTTCTGAACATACTGAAGCAATGCAGTTTATTAAAAAGATTGAAGAGTCAGTTATTAGTATTTTAGCTGAAAAAGAAAAAGAAATTAAACCAATGTTGACCAAAATTGTGGGGGGCATTGAAGGCAGCTTTCATTCTAAAACAATGTTAGCAGTTGATAAGATTGCAAGCCAAATTAACTCACGTCTGGAGGAAGATGGCTTTACTGTGAAAATATCTTTCCCGAAAGTCAGTGAGTTGAAGACTCATCTTGCCACCGACACTCGTATAGCTAATCTGCTAGAGCAGAAAACATTTAGCGAAACACGGCATCGTCGATCCAGTGGCGTGTGGGGAACGTTATGCGGTTGGTTTAACACAGATGATTGGGGCTGGGAAACTTATAAAGAAGATGTCACCCGTAGTGTGGTGAATATTAATACAATTAAGAATGCTGTCAGAAATCAGACCAAAGAGCATTTTGAAAAACTGAATAACGCTATTGATCAGCAAGTCAACGCCCCAATTCTCAAAGAGATTGAAAGCTTCTTCATTACATTCAAAGGCAAGGTGGAGCAGCTTCGACATACTCTGATCCAGAGCACAGAAGATCATAAAAGTAGCCAGCAAGAACAAGAACAATTGACTGAGCGCCTTAGTGTTCTGAGAAAGCTAACACCGGAGATGATCAGTGACAGTAAGATACTCAAGAAAGAGTTGGAGCCGATGCTGTGATATCATCATTTACTGCAACATTTCCTAATAGCGAGGCATGCCAAATTCTGGCATGCCTGCCAGAGAAATTTATTGTTGACTTCGCCAATGGGATAGACGTGGTTCACGACCATGTGCGTCAACAAACGGATCAATCCTTTTTTCGGCGCATTAAAGAGGGATTCAGTGGACGATCATCCCAACGTCAACAAGCCATCAATGCATCGTTGCTAGATGGGGTGGAGGCCTCTCTCAATTGGCTTACCGAGTTAACGTCATCACTTGCTACCACCAACTATGCGCTTGCACAGGTGAACGATAGGGTCAGTTCGTTGATGCAGGATACCGCTACCATTGCGCACTATTCTGCAGACACTCGCGAACAGTTGAACATGTTGGCGACACAAGTTAATAAACAGTTACATCATCTGGAACAACAACTTCGTAGTGTCGATCGGCTGCAACGCGGCCAGCTGCATTTGGAACAAATATTTTCCATTTGGAAAGCAGGTCGATATTCACTCCTACCTCTGGCTGGACGTTGCTATGTTGCACTGGAAGAGCTGCGTTGGGGGGCATTTGGTGAAGTGATCCGCCATGGTGAACCGCAACAGGCAAAACAGTTACTGGATATTCTAAGAAATCGAGCAGTGGTTCAGCTTGCAGAAGACCATAACAGTCCAACATCGATGTGCCACGACACGCGTAGTTGGTTAACCTGGCAGGGTGAGCATGAGCAACACAGTGACTGGTCCGCAGCGGTTAACTGGTTGGCGGACTGGTGTAATGAAGATACTCATCCCATCATCTGGTCTACTACACAGTCATACAGTGCTCTGCCTATACGTATGCCACGGTTGTGTTCTGCAGAACGCATTGCTGGTGCGATGGTCGATGAAATCTTCAGCAAGGAGTTAGTATGGATCAGCCGATGAAAGTAGGGCTGGCACTTTCCGGTGGAGGGGCCATAGGTGCTTATGAGGTTGGTGTGGTCAGAGCCTTGGCTGAATCAGGTACAGATCTTCATGTTGTTGCTGGTGCTAGTATCGGTGCACTAAATGGGGCTATTTTGGCCTCTTCAGATACTTTGGCTCAGGCTGCAGAAAGGATGACGGAAATTTGGTCGCATCTGGGCAATAGCAAGGTGCTAGAGCTAAACAAATCTATCTATTTCTCACTACTGACACAGTTTGGCTTAGGGTTCGGCACACCAGTACTAAGCAAAGCAGGAGGCATTATATTCGAGGCTCTCAGTCGTGCTGCATTGGTTACGGGGGGGGTAGGGCAGCAAAGTGACTCGTTGTTATCTGATCAGCCACTTATCGATTTGATGAACCGCTATCTGGATATCGATGCCTTATCTTCCGGATTGCCATTGTACGTTTCCTTATATCCTACAGAAGGTGGCATGAAAGATATTTTTAATTGCATAGCCGCCGAGTTTGGGGTCGGTACGACTCGTATTTCGGAGTTCCATCACGTACAAAGTTTACCTGTCAATCAACAGAAAGAGGCGTTGCTAGCCTCTGCCGCGTTACCCTTATTGTTTAAATCACGCGAGATTAATGGTGTGCTTTACAGTGATGGTGGAATGGGAGGCTGGCATACAATGCAGGGCAACACACCAGTAAAACCTTTGGTTGACGCTGGTTGCAATATGGTGATTGTCACTCACTTAAGCGATGGCTCGCCGTGGGACCGCCACAATTTCCCAGACACTACTGTGTTGGAGATTCGCCCGCAAGGTTCCTTAAAACGTCATGATGGTTTATTTGGAGGTGGAAAGGATCTGCTTGGCTTTACTGCCCAGCATATCCGTTCATGGATTGAGCAGGGTCACCATGACACAATGAGTGTAATAGGGCGAATCCAGAAACCTCTTCAAGCTCGACAGGCACTTCGTGCTTCGGAAGTGATCGTTTCAGACAGCCAAGACAGGAATATTCAAACTGGTATAGCGCTAAAAAGCGCTATGGATAGGTTGAGATAATCGCAAAAAGTTAATGTCGTTGAACTCAGATAAATTGGGTCATAGGCCTGCGACATTAAGACTAAAAATGTGAGAGGCGTCATGCCTCTCTTTTTTTGTCGTGGTTAATAATCTACATTTTTGAGCTTGAAGGTACAGCCTTGCTGAATTAGCACCTCCCGATTTTCCAACACTAGCGGGTAGAGCAGTGGATGCTGTTGGTGTTCGCCGTTATAGCTCACTTGCATCCGCTCCAGCGCGTAATGCATCAGGGGGATCCGCTGTGTGATCTGGAGGCTGCCATCCGTCATGGCGTAGTCGCTGGCGATGATGGCTTGCTGCCCTTCGCTGAGGCTAGGATTGGGGGTGACTACGGCGGTGACTAGGGTGTTCCACTCCAGATCCTGATCCCGGCCGTGAGGGGAGGCATCCAACAGTTCCGGCTCTCCGCGAAAACGGCTCATCACAAAATCCAGATATTCCCCTTTCTTTTCGCAATAGGCCCGCACATGCCAGCGGATCCCGTCATAAACCAGGGTGTGGGGCACGATATTGCGGCCGCTCTGCTCCTCTGAGCTCAGCGATACATAGTCCACATCCACCCGTAATTGGCCCCGAGCCGCTTGCACCAAACCACGTACGATCTTTGGATCGATATGGCGGTTTGGCACATCCAGGATCTCTATGTGGCCGTAGCGCAGATCCATCAAGGGTAGGGTTAGAACCCCTGATTCGTGCTGGCGTTGATATTGCTTCTCCCGGTGCAGCAGCATCAGGTACTCGTCCACCTTGCCTTCACTAAAGCGGGGCACAAATTGCTCGGTGGGTTTGTATCCCTTCAGACTTTTGTCATAGACCAGTCCCTCTGGCGAGTAGCAGGTCAGGTAGTGGTTGATATCCCGCGAGGCCTGTTGGCGGCCGATATTGAAGGCTTTCATCAGGTGATTGGTAGTCAGCCTCCCCTCCCACTGCAGCACGATCTCCAGCAGGCGAAAACGCAGGGTTTGATCCCAGGTGAGTTCTTTGGGTGTCATATGTGCTCCAAAATGCGACATGTGTATGTAACCAGTATCGTCATGAGTATACAGGCTACATATAATGAGTCCATCTGAAGCGGCGTCAAGAGAGTATGTCATGAACTACAAGCTGGTTCTCACCTACCACTGTCAAGCCTTGTGCCATATGCCATTGAGGGGGATTGTCGCTACAGCCATAGGCTCTCTGTTCATGTTTGGCAGGGGCAAGTATTACAGGGAGAAAAAAGTGTTTTACCTCAAGCATTTCGCGCTCAGGAAACCGCAAGCAGGAGGTGATCTGATACTCCAAAATGCTAACACCCGCATCGCCACTACCTGATTTGGCCAGGTAGCGACATCGTTACCATCAGCAACCGCATCACTTATTTCAAACACCATCGTCACTGAGGTTCTATGAATTCAAATCTGATATTGGATCAGGCGGCAATGCCTCTGATCATGGGTATCTGTTGCCTGCTGCCAGCCGAGCAGGTCGGCGAACTTGTGACTGTGATTGCAGAAGAAGAGGGTCGATTGGGCGTTATGTCATTGACGGAGGCCGAGGGAACGCCTCACTGTATTGAGCTGCGCAGATTGACGCGTTTGGCTTTGCATATTGATCGGCATCGGTTGGATCGTACTGTTCTGCCCATCTATCAAGGGCGGGAGCAACTGATGGCAGGGGCTGCTGCATTGTTGGATGACGATGCGACTCTTGCATGTGGTGATGCCATGCGGTTATTGGCATTGCAGCTCGAAAAGCTGTTGAGGGGAGGCCGTGGCAGTACACAGGCCAAACTGGACGGGCTAACCCTCAGTGTGATGGAGCAAAGAGCGCTGGCCGCCCAGTCCCCCAACACCGGTGCTGTGGTGCGGGGGAGCTGGCGCCGAAAATCACGTAATCAGCTTGGCCGAGGCAATTGGCTCGATGTGGTCGAAGCGGCGCTCTGGTGTTTTTGGCATAGCGACACCCTGCAAGATGGCGAAGCCCTGCTTGGAGCACTGCTGGGCGCAGATATCCGAAGTGCGCGTTGTCTATGGCATGTTGGCGGGAGCCTTTTACCTGGCGGATTAGGCCGAGCTACGTAACCCCTCAGTGACGGACTAACTCGTCATTTCCACCACCGGATAACAGGCGTCTCCCCACAGGGTTTGTGGATGGGCCATCATCAGCTCGATGATCACCGGGATAAGCTTGCCTAACAGGTTTGCACAATCTTTAAGTTGCTTGCGATTGACCGAACTATTCCAGGTGGCGCCGCCATGCATTAGTTGATTTCGCAGAGTATAGAGACGGTTAAATACGACACCCAGCAACTGCGGTGTATTGCTGCTTGCCAGTGCTTGGGATGCCATTTTCTTGCCCTGTGCCAGTCGTTCCTTCCATAGTGTTTCGCTTATCTTGCCACTGTGAAATCCCAGAAGCCTTGGAGTACAAAAGGGGTATCCAGCAAAATACGGATACACCCAGAAAATTCCTGCCACACGAGCTGCTCGATCTGCCTGTGCTCATCCAGCTCGCACAGTTTTTCCAGAAAGCCTTTGAAGGTTTCCTGCTCTGACAAGCGGCGATTGTCATCGATTTCGGTGGCATAGGCAGCGTTGAACGCAATCCAGAGAAAAATGAAGCGGCCATCTTCATCTTCTGCCATCTCTGCCCGCTGCAGCCAGCTCAATGCGCGATGCACACGCAACTTTAGGTTGGCAGGTGAGTGTTCACGTATTTCACGGTGACGATTTTTCAGTTGTTCGAAATTCAACAATGATCTCCTTCTCCATCGGATGAATAGTCAGAATTCGAGGCCCTAAATTCGCTAACGGTATTGCGGGTGGACCGTCTGACAAATGGCGAATCGGTTGGGATGGCAAACTTGAAATCAGGCTTACTTTCGGACTGCATCCCGTATCTTGGCCATCGCCAGTTCCACCATGTTGGCTGGTGCTCTTTCAAGTGGTGAGTGACTGCATTTGGGGCATACCTCGAACCAGGAGAGGCCACACACAAGCGCGTCACTCTTAGGGACAACCGTCTTTTGCCAGCCGCATTGGGGGCAATGAAAGGTAAATGGAGGTGGAGGTACAGGCATGACATTCCCTAAATAGGTTCCTTTGGGCCTAGCCTACCACGGTTCGATATTGATGGTCGCAGCCTTGGTCACAGACTTTCAGCGATATCTGCATCTTGAAGTGTGCTCATCATCCCGGACTGAATCGCCGCGGCTCCAATCAGTAGAAAGATCAACCCCTGATACAAAATATCTCCTCAGGGGTTACCACTGGGTGGGAGCGCCGGCATCAGGGTGTGCAGGTCGAGCAGGGTGAAGTAGCCGCCTTCGTCGGGATACCAGCCGCCGGTGTCTATGTAGTAGACATTGCCAAGGCGGGCCGGGCGGCCTACCGGGGTGTGGCCCACCACCAGGGCGACGAGACCCTCGACGCCGCTCTCGTCCAGCCGCTCGATGCGGCGCCTTGACCAGAGGCAGACGTTCTTGATGGCCCTAAGTTTCCCGCCGCTCACCCCCGCATCCAGTGTGTCCAGCAGCCCCTGCCAGGAGGAGAAGGGGCAATCGGCGTGGAGCAGTCCGACCGGGCCGGCCGGGGTGGCCACTTCGATGGCGATAGGCAGGGTGCGGTAGTGGGCGGCGAACGCCCCCTGTTCGCCCGGGGTCAGCTGCTGAAACCAGCCGCCGCCGTTCTGGATCCAGTTCTCCCGATCGCAGCTCTCGTAACGGCAGACGTAGTCGTCGTGATTGCCGCAGACAGGGTGAAACCAGGGCTTGGCCAGCCAGTCGAGCACGGCTGTGCAGTCGGGGCCGCGATCCGTCAGATCGCCGACGGAGAAGAGGCGATCCCGAGCGGGGTCGAATCTCGCCTGGTTCAGGGTCTGTTCCAGCTGCGAAAAGTAGCCGTGGATATCGCCGACGGCGAGATCCCGCCCCAGAGGATTGCGGGAGAAGCGTCTGATCAGCGGGGTCGGGTTCATGGCTTGCCTCCTTGTCTGGTGTGACCGGCTCGCGGCGCCGCCGGATGGCCTATGGGGGATCAGGGCTCGTGGACAAGTGCAGCATGGCATGCTCTGCCTCGCCATAGTAGAGGCAGGTGGGGGAGGCTCTTTCGCGTCGAGGTGACAGGCGGCCTGCATAAAGGAGGGCCGTTTGCCGCCTTGCCGGCAGATCCCGGATAAAAAAATGCCAGTCGGTGTTGACTGGCATGGTGTGATAGCGGCCCGGCGTCGGGATCAGAGCAGGTCTTCGAGCTGGTACTTCTTGAGCAAGGTGTCGAAGGTGCCATCGGCCTTGACGCTCTCGATGGCGGCATCGAACTGGCTCTTGAGCTTGTCATCGTTTTTGCGCAGGGCCACCGCTACCCCTTCTCCCAGGATCTTGTCCTGAGTGCCGTTGTACTGGGGACCGACGAAGGCGAACTGCTTGCCCATCTCCTTGTCGAGGAAGCCGACCTTCAACTGCACCATGTTGCCGAAGGTGTAGTCGGCGCGGCTGGACTGCAGATCCAGCATGGGGGACTGGGCGTTGACGTAGCGCTTGATCTTGGCCACGTCACCGTAGCGGGCGGTGATGAAGTTGTCCTGGGGGGTGCCCTCCTGCACCGCTATCACCTTGCCCTTGAAGTGCTCAGGGGTGTCGGCAAAGTCGGCCGCCTTGTCGCTGCGCCCCACGAAGCGGTTCTGCATCATGTAGTAGACCTGGCTGAAGGCGACCTTCTGGCGCCGCTCGTCCGTGATGTTCATGGAGGACATGATGGCGTCGTACTTGCGCACCTGCAGGCCGGGGAGCAGGGCATCCCAGGGCTGGTTGATCACCTCGCACTCTGTCTTCATGGCCGCGCACAGGGCATAGGCGAGATCCACTTCGAAGCCACCGAGCTTGCCGTTGCTGTCGACCATTTCGAAGGGGGGGTAGGTGGCGTCGGTGGCGATCACCAGGGGTTTGGCGGCCGCCTGGCCGGCGGTGGCCAGGGCCAGCATCATCATCAGTGTATTGAGTTTCATGGTCAGTCCCTTGAAGTGTGGTGTCATTCCTATGGTTCTAAATGGTGCCGGCCTCAGGGGCCGACGGCTATCTTGCGATGAGTGAGGGCCGGCAGCTGGCTGCGCACCTTGCGCTGGGCCGCCAGATCCAGGGTGGCGATGGCCAGTCCCTGACCCTCCTCTACCTGGGCCAGTACCCGGCCCCAGGGATCGATGATCATGCTGTGGCCGAAGGTGCGGCGCCCGCCGGGGTGCTCACCTCCCTGGGCCGCAGCCAGCACGAAGGCGAGGTTCTCCACCGCTCTGGCCCGCAGCAATAGCTCCCAGTGCGCCAGTCCGGTGGTGTGGGTAAAGGCCGCTGGCAGGGCGATGAAGTCGGGGGTGGGCCCCAGGCGAAACAGCTCGGGGAAGCGCAGGTCGTAGCAGATCCCGAAGCGCAGCACGCCCCAGGGCAGGGGATGGCTCACCACCTCCCGGCCCGGGCTCATGGTCGCGGCCTCGTCATACTGCTCCTGCCCGGTGCAAAAGCCAAACAGGTGCAGCTTGTCGTAGCGGCTCGCGAGCTGCCCTTGCGGGTCGATCAGCAGGCTGCTGTTGTGCATCTTGCCGGGCTCGTCGCTTTCAAGGGGCAGGGTGCCAGCCAGTATCCAGATCCCGAGCTCCCGGGCCAGCTTCTGGGCCCAGGCCAGCAGAGGGTGATCGCTCACGGGGGCGGCCAGGGCGACCCGCGCCCGCTCGTCGGCAGGCATCAGGTAGAAATATTCCGGCAGCAGGGCCAGCTCGGCCCCCTCGGCCGCGGCCTGACGCAGCAGCGCCTCGGCCTGGGCCAGGTTGTGGTCAAGCTGGTCCCCGGACACCATCTGCAGGACGGCAACGCGCAGTGAATCCATGTTGCCTCCTAGACGCCGCACAGGCGCTCGGCGCCCGCCAGCAGGGTGTCGTCATCCTTGGAGAAGGAGAGGCGGATGACCCGCTGATCCGTGCCGTCGTGATAGAAGGCGGAGACGGGTATGGTGGCGACCCCGTGGTCGCGGATGAGGCGCTGCACGAAGAGGCTGTCCGGCTCGTCGCTGATCCGTTCATAGCTCGCCAGCATGAAGAAGCTGCCGGCGGAGGGGAGCAGGGTAAAGCGCGAGTCCGCCAGGGCCGAGACCAGCAGGTCCCGCTTGCGCTGGTAGAAGTCCGCCAGCCCCTGGTAGTGGGCCGGTTGCTGCAACAGGTGGGCGAAGCCGTACTGCATGGGGGTGTCGGCGGCGAACATGGCGAATTGGTGCACCTTACGGATCTCCTCCATCAGGGGGCGGGGCGCCACGCAGTAGCCCACCCGCCAGCCGGTGACGTGGAAGGTCTTGCCGAAGGAGAAGACGGCGACGGAGCGCTCCACCAGCTCCGGATAGCGGATCACGCTCTGGTGCAGGGCGTCGTCGAACACCACGTGCTCATACACCTCGTCCGAGAGGATGAGTATGTCGGTGCCGCGCACCAGGCGGGCGAGGTGCTCCTGATCCCCCGCCTGCCAGACGGTACCGGTGGGGTTGTGGGGGGTGTTGAGCACTATCATGCGGGTGCGCGGGGTGATGCGGGCCGCCACCTCCTCCCAGGGGATGGCGAAATGGGGGGCCTTGAGGGCGATCACCACAGGGGTGGCCCCCTGCAGCTGGATCATGGGGCGGTAGCTGTCAAACGCCGGCTCGAACATGATCACCTCGTCCCCAGGGTGCACCAGGGCTGTGATGGCGCAGAACAGGGCCTCGCTGGCGCTGGCGGTGATGGTGATTTCCTCGCCCGCGTCAAAGTGGTGGCCATAGCTGGTCCCTATCTTGGCCGCCAGTTGCTCGCGCAGGGCGGGCAGCCCCGTCATGGGGGCATACTGGTTCTCCCCGGCCAGCATGGCCTCGTGGGTCACCCGGATGAGCTCGGGATCGCAGGGGAAACTCGGGGCCCCCTGGGAGAGGTTGATGCTGGGATGGCGGGCGGCCAGATCCCCGATCACGCTGAAAATGGTGGTGCCCACCTGGGGCAGTTTGCTGACAATGCGGGGGGAAGACATGGCGCCGTCACCGATGTGTGTGAAAGATGTCCCTTTTTAGCCCTCGCTTCCTTGCCGGACAACGGATTATTCGGCATGTTATGCATGAGTTTTTCTCAAGCATGGAGCCTTGTATGTTGTCCAGCCAACCCCGCAGCCAGTTGCCCCTGTATGGCTTGCAGGTTTTCGAGTGTTCTGCCCGCCACCTGAGTTTCACCCTGGCCGCCGATGAGCTGTGCGTGAGTCAGGGGGCGGTGAGCAAGCAGATCGCCCAGCTGGAGGCTCGCCTCGGCCACCTGCTGTTCGTGCGCGGCACCCGCTGCCTGGCCCTGACCCCGGCCGCCGAGCGCCTGCTGCCCTTCGTTCGCGAAGGGCTGGCCCGCATGGGGGAGGGGCTCAGCGCCCTGCAAACCCTGCCCCACGAGCAGGCCATCAGCATCAAGGTGCCCTCCTGTGCCAGCCGCTGGCTGCTGCGACGGTTGCAGGCGTTCGAGGGGGAGGCAGTCGAAGTGCGCGGCAGCCACAGCCACGGCATCGATTTCTCCCGGGAGCCCTTCGATCTCGCCATCGTCTATCAACCCTGTCAGGCCAGGTACCCCCACAGCCAGCCGCTGTTCCAGGAGCGGCTGACCCCGGTCTGTGCCCCCGCCTTTGCCGCCAAGCACCGCCTGTTCGAGCGCACCATAGAGGAGCTGCCCCTGCTGCCCCTGCTCCATGCCAGCGCGGATCGGCGGGATTGGCGCAACTGGTTCGCCGCCTTCCTCGCCACCCCCTGGCAGCCTCAGGGCGGCCAGCTGTTCGATACCCTGGACCTGGCGATGAATGCCGCCTTGCAGGGATTCGGCCTCTCCCTCGGGGACCCGACAATCGTGGCCGAGGAGCTGGAGAGCGGTGCCCTGGTCGCCCCCTTTGCCCCCGTGCTCAGCACGGATCACGAGTATGCCCTGCTCGCCCGCCCCGACAGCCAGCGTCAGGGGGTGGCCCGCACCTGTCAATGGCTGCTGGAGAGCCGCGACCAGCCCTGATCGCCGTCAGTGCCTCCCCTGACGGGGTGACATCTGTCTGCCCCATCAAAAAAGCAACAGCCCCGCGGGCGGGGCTGTTTCATGGTGATGGCCGCTGGCCGATTAAGGGGTCAGTGGCAGATCTTGTAGTAGACCTCGTTCCAGCGCAGTTGCTCCTTGAGCGCGGGGATGCGGGTGTGCTCGTCAATCACCACGAACTCTATGCCCATGATGTCGGCGAAGGTGCGCAGCTGCGCTATGTCGACCGCCTGGGTGAACACCGAGTGGTGGGCGGCCCCCGCCAGGATCCAGGCCTCGGCACTGGTTTGAAGGTCGGGCATGGGTTTCCACAGGGCGCTCGCCACCGGCAGTTTGGGCATGGCCTCTGGCAGGTCCACCACTTCGAGCTGATTGACCACCAGGCGGAAGCGATTGCCCAAGTCGATGAGGCTGGCATTGACCGCCTTGCCCGCCGGGGCCGCGAACAGCAGGCGGGCCGGATCGGCCTTCTTGCCAATCCCCAGGTGCTGGGCGTCCAGCACGGGTTTATCGGCGGCGATGGAGGGGCAGACCTCCAGCATGTGGGCCCCCAGCACCAGGTTGTTGCCCGCCTCCAGGTGGTAGGTGTAGTCCTCCATGAAGGAGGCGCCGCCCGCCAAGCCATGTCCCATCACTTTCAGGGTGCGCAGCAGGGCCGCTGTCTTCCAGTCCCCTTCTGCCCCAAAGCCGAAGCCTTGCTGCATCAGGCGCTGGCAGGCGAGCCCCGGCAGCTGGTGCAGGCCGTGGAGATCCTCGAAGGTGGTGGTGAAGGCGCCGAAACCGCCGTCGGTGAGGAATTTCTTCATCCCCAGCTCCTGGCGCGCCGCCTCATAGAGGGAGGCTCGCAGCGGCCCACCCGCCTGTACCGCCTCGGTCAGGGTGTAGGTCTCTTCGTATTCGGCCAGCAGCGCCTCGATATCGCTGTCGGACACGGCGTTGATCACCTTCACCAGATCGCCGACCGGGTGGTAGTTCACCTGATAGCCGAACTGGATCTGGGCCTCAATCTTGTCGCCTTCGGTGACCGCCACGTTGCGCATGTTGTCGCCAAAGCGGGCGATCTTGAGGTGGCGGCTGTCGTGGATGGCGGCGGCAACTCGCATCCAGTTGCCAATCTTCTGTCTGGCCTCTTCATCCTGCCAGTGGCCCACCACCACGGTGCGGGGCAGCCGCAGGCGGGCACCCATGAAGCCGAACTCGCGGCCGCCGTGGGCGGTCTGGTTCAGGTTCATGAAGTCCATGTCGATCTCGCTCCAGGGGAGATCCCGGTTGAACTGGGTGTGGAACTGCAGCAGGGGTTTTTGCAACTGACTCAGGGCCGGGATCCACATCTTGGCGGGGGAGAAGGTGTGCATCCACACCATGAGCCCCACGCACTGCTCGCTGTGGTTGGCATCCCGGGCCACCGCGCTTATCTCATCGAGTGTGGTGCCTGTGGGCTTGAGCACTATCTTGAGGGGCAGCCCGGCCCCCTCGTTGAGTTGGCTGGTGATGGTGTGGGCGTGATCGGCCACCTGCTTCAAGGTGGTGGCGCCATACAGGTGCTGGCTGCCGACCAGGAACCACACTTCCAGCTGTTTCATCAATTCCATCTTGGTGTCCTCTTTTTACGCTTTTGTCTGGCCGTAATAGGCGTGTTTGCCATGTTTGCGCTGGTAGTGCTTCTCCAGCAGGTAATGGGGCAGGGGGCGGGCTGCGGGGTTGATCTGGCCGGTGAGCCAGGCCATGCGCGCCACCTCTTCCAGCACCACAGCGTTGTGTACAGCGTCCTCGGCGCTCTTGCCCCAGCTGAAGGGGCCGTGGTTGGCCACCAGCACCCCCGGCATGGTGAGAATGGGGGTCTGTTTGAGGGTCTCGACGATGAGATGACCGGTCAGCCCCTCGTAGTCCTCTGCAACCTCCCCCGGGGTGAGCAGGCGGGAGCAGGGGATCTCGCCGTTGAAGTAGTCGGCCTGGGTGGTGCCGAAAATGGGAATGGGGCGTCCGGCTTGGGCCCAGGCGGTGGCATGGGTGGAGTGGGTGTGCACCACGCCGCCAAGTTCGGGATAGGTGCGATAGAGCACCAGGTGGGTGGCGGTGTCGGAGGAGGGACGCAGGGCGCCTTCCAGCTGCTTGCCCGCGAGATCCAGCACCACCATGTCCTCGGCCCGCATCCGCTCGTAGCTGACGCCGCTCGGCTTGATGACCACCAGACCCTGTTCCCGGTCTATGCCGCTCACGTTGCCCCAGGTGAAGGTCACCAGACCGTGGCGCGGCAGATCCAGGTTGGCGGCGAGTACCTGCTCCTTGAGGGTGTTGAGGCTCATGCCAGTGCCCCCCGGTTGTAGAGGGGCTCGGCGGCGGCGCCCCAGGCGAGGTAGCGCTGGTAGAGCCGCTCATACTCGGCGACCCGCACCGGATCCGGCTGGTGGGTGCGCTCCACGGCGCTCGCCATATGGCGCTGGGCATCAGCCACATCGGCGTAGAGACCGGCCGCCACGGCGGCAAAGATGGCCGCCCCCAGGGCGCAGCACTGATCCGAGGCCACCACCTGGATGGGTCTGTTCATCACGTCGGCGCAGGTCTGCATCACAGTCGTTGATTTGCGGGCAATGCCGCCAAGCGCAATCACCTGCTCCACCGGCACCTGCTGGCTGGTCATGCACTCCATGATGCTGCGGGCCCCGAAGGCGGTGGCGGCCACCAGGGCGCCGAACAGGTCGGGCGCATCGGTACCGAGGTTGATCCCCGTGAGGGTGCCCTGCAGGCGCTGGTTGGCATAGGGGGTGCGGCGGCCGTTGAACCAGTCGAGTACCACCGGCAGGTGGGCGAGATCGCGCTGCTGCTCCCAGGCGGCGGCGAGGCTCGGCAACAGCTCCCGCTTGTGGGCCTCGATGGCGGTACGAAGCTCGGGGTATTGGGCGGCGAGGCTGTCTAGCGGCCAGCCGAGCTGGCGCTGATACCAGGCATAGATGTCGCCGAACGCCGATTGTCCCGCCTCCAGCCCCACCATGCCCGGCACCACGCTGCCGTCCACCTGACCGCAGATCCCGGCAATGGCGCGCTCGCCTATGGTGGCCTCATCCGCGATCAGGATGTCGCAGGTGGAGGTGCCTATCACCTTGACCAGGGCATTGTTGCCGGCCCCGGCCCCCACAGCCCCCATGTGGCAGTCAAAGGCGCCGCCCGCGATCACCACTTCGCAGGAGAGGTGCAGTCGCTCGGCCCACTCCGGGGTCAGGGTGCCGACCGGCAGATCGGCGGTCCAGCTGTCGGTAAAGAGGGGGAAGTCGAGATCCTCGGTCAACAGCGGATCCAGGGCGTTGAGAAAGTCGGCGGCAGGCAGGCCGCCCCAGCTCGGGTGCCAGAGGGACTTGTGACCGGCGGCGCAGCGCCCGCGCTTGAGGGTCGCCGGGGCCTGGGTGCCGCTCAGTATGGCGGGGACCCAGTCGCACAGCTCGACCCAGTTGCAGGCGGCGGCGCGCACTGCCGCATCGGCTCGGGAGACGTGCAGTATCTTGGCCCAGAACCACTCGGAGGAGTAGATGCCGCCTATGTAGCGGCTGTAGTCGGGGAACTGGCCTCCGTGACACAGCGCCGTGATGGCCTCGGCCTCCTCGATGGCGGTGTGATCCTTCCACAGCACGAACATGGCGTTGGGGTTGTCGGCAAATTCCGGGCGCAGGGCCAGCACCCGCCCTTCCTCATCGATGGGGGCCGGGGTGGAGCCTGTGCTGTCCACCCCTATGCCGCGCACCGCGGTTCGCTGGGCTGGGGTGAGCTGACTCACCACAGCCACCACTGCCTGCTCCATGGATTCGATGTAGTCGAGGGGGTGGTGGCGGAACTGGTTGTTGACCGGCTGGCAGTAGTGGCCGGCCTGCCAGCGTGGGTAATAGACGACATGGGTCGCCAGCTCGGCGCCGTCCTGGCAGCGCACGGCGAGTGCCCTGACCGAGTCGCTGCCGAAATCGAGTCCGATGACGATGTGCTCAGACATATGTGCTCCTGACCATCAATGAGGGGTGACTGGGGAGGAACCATAGGAGATGCACCGGACGGACGGTTAGCCATTGGCTGCTGGAAATATGGATTTAAACGCTACAAGCGCAAGAGGGTGACCCTGGTCGAGGATTCCATATGTAACGATTTTGCTAAATATATAGACAAAATAGCTGCAATCTCATGGCGTGATCCTGCTCTCCATTTTTCCATGTGAAAACGATTACAACTTGGTTCGCTCATCTAGCAACAACAATAACGTCATGTTTGGACATGTTTTTATGTGGCGGTCAGAGGAATGGACCCAATGGCTGCGTTTCATGGATACATGGATTGATGGAACATCTGGAGACACTCGCATGAACAAAATCGTTAAAGGCATGATCGCGATGGGGTTTGCCCTTGGTATGGCAAATTCTGCTTTCTCGGCCGAGGCGCTGAAGCTGGGCTACCTGGTCAAGCAGCCGGAGGAGCCCTGGTTCCAGACCGAATGGAACTTCGCCGACAAGGCGGGCAAGGATCTCGGTTTCGAGGTGATCAAGATAGCCGTCCCCGATGGGGAGAAGACCCTCAATGCCATCGACAGCCTGGCGGCCAATGGCGCCAAGGGTTTCGTCATCTGCACCCCAGACCCCAAGCTCGGGGCCGCCATCATGGCCAAGGCCAACAGCATGGATCTGAAGGTCATCACTGTGGATGACCAGTTCGTCAACGCCAAGGGGCTGCCCATGGAGCAGGTGCCCCTGGTGATGATGGCCGCCACCAAGATTGGCGAGCGCCAGGGTCAGGAGCTCTACAAGGAGATGCAAAAACGCCAGTGGGACCTGAAGGCAACCGGGGTGCTGGCCATCACAGCCGATGAGCTGGATACCGCCCGTCGCCGGGTCGACGGCTCCTTGAGTGCGCTCAAGGCTGCCGGTTTCCCTGAAGGCCAGATCTACCGCTCCCCCACCAAGGCCAACGACATTCCGGGGGCTCTGGATGCCGCCAACTCCATGCTGGTGCAGCACCCCGAGGTCAAAAACTGGCTCATCGTCGGCATGAATGACAACACAGTGCTCGGCGGCGTGCGTGCCACCGAAGGGCAGGGCTTCAAGGCCGAGAACGTCATCGGCATCGGCATCAACGGGGTGGATGCGGTGAACGAGCTCTCCAAGTCCAGCGCCACCGGCTTCCTCGGCTCCCTGCTGCCAAGCCCGGACGTGCACGGCTACAAGAGCATCCAGATGCTCCATGACTGGGTCGTCAATGGCACCGAGCCTGCCAAGTTCACCGAAGTGACCGATGTGGTGCTCATCACCCGCGACAACTTCAAGGTCGAGTTGCAGAAGAAAGGTCTGTGATCGCCAACCCCTGATACCCATGCCGGCATGGTGCCCTGCGCCGTGCCGGCTGGCTGGAGTCATGTCATGAATCAAGTTCCATATCTGGAGTTTTGCGGCATCAGCAAGGAGTTCCCCGGCGTCAAGGCGCTGCAGAACGTCTCCTTCTCCTGCCAGCAGGGCTCGGTGCATGCGCTGATGGGGGAGAACGGCGCGGGCAAATCCACCCTGCTCAAGATCCTGAGCGGCTTTCAGGCGCCCACCACAGGGGTGGTGAAGCTGGCCGGCCAGGAGAAGGTGTTTCAAGACACGGTCGACGCCCTGGAGAGCGGGATCGCCATCATCTATCAGGAGCTGCATCTGGTCCCCGAGATGACCATCGCCGAGAACATCTACCTCGGCCAGCTGCCCACCCGGCGCGGGGTCATCGACAGGGAGAAGCTCTATCAGGATGCCGCCAG
This sequence comes from Aeromonas ichthyocola, assembly GCF_046087985.1. Taxonomy (NCBI): domain Bacteria; kingdom Pseudomonadati; phylum Pseudomonadota; class Gammaproteobacteria; order Aeromonadales; family Aeromonadaceae; genus Aeromonas; species Aeromonas ichthyocola. The sequence goes on along the minus strand of NZ_JBJSWH010000001.1, from coordinate 102,783 downwards.
GCAGCTGGCGCGCCTCGGCATGGATGTGTCGCCGGAGACGCCGCTCAAATACCTGTCCCTCGGTCAATGGCAGATGGTGGAGATCGCCAAGGCCCTGACCCGGGACGCCAGCGTCATCGCCTTCGACGAGCCGACCAGCAGCCTGTCGTCCCGCGAGATAGATCAGCTGTTTCGGGTCATTCGCCAGTTGCGGGACGAGGGCAAGGTCATTCTCTACGTCTCCCACCGGATGGACGAGATCTTCGCCCTGTGCGATGCCATCACCGTCTTCAAGGATGGCCAGTTCGTGCGCACCTTCGCCTCCATGGCCGAGGTGGACCGGGATCTGCTGGTCAAGACCATGGTGGGGCGGGATCTGACCGACATCTATGGCTACAGCCCGAGGGCACTCGGCGAGGTGGGCCTCAAGGTAGAGAACCTGATGGGGCCGGGACTCAAGGCGCCGGTGTCGTTTGAAGTGAAACGCGGCGAGATCCTCGGCATCTTCGGCCTGGTGGGAGCCGGTCGCAGCGAGCTGATGAAGCTTGTCTTCGGCGCCGAGAAGGCGCGTGGGGGCGAGATAGCCGTGTTTGGCAAGCCGGTGCCCATCCGCAACCCCATCGACGCCATTCACAGCGGCATCATGCTCTGCACCGAAGACAGAAAGGCGCTCGGCATCATCCCCATCCACTCGGTGCAGGAGAACATCAACATCAGTGCCCGCCGCCACAAGGCGTGGGGGGGCTTCTGGATCAACCAGAAGTGGGAGGACGAGAACGCCAGGCTGCGGATCCGCGACATGCGGGTCAAGACCCCGTCACCCCATCAGGCCATCATGAACCTCTCCGGCGGCAACCAGCAGAAGGCCATTCTGGGGCGCTGGCTCTCCGAAGACATGAAGGTGATTTTGCTCGACGAGCCGACCCGCGGCATAGACGTCGGGGCCAAAAACGAGATTTACAACGTGATTTACGATCTGGCCAAGGTGGGCATCGCCGTGGTGGTGGTCTCAAGCGAGCTGCCTGAGGTGCTGGGCATCGCGGATCGGATCATGGTCATGCGGGAGGGGGTGATAGCAGGGGAGCTCTCCCACGACGAGGCCGACGAGGTCAAGGCGCTCAATCTGGCCATGCCGGCCCGTTAATCCCCCGTGACTGCAACGGGATAGCACCCAGAATTTTTAGGAGAAATACAATGACAACAACTACCTCTGCCGGTCAGGCCACGACCGTCTCGGCGGCCACCGGCTCAAGAGTACAACTGGCCCGCGTCTGGGATCAGTACGGCATGCTGGTGATCTTCGCCATCCTGTTCCTGCTGGCCTGCGCGCTGGTGCCCAACTTTGCCAGCCTGATCAACATGCGCGGGCTCGGGCTGGCCGTCTCCATGTCGGGCATGGTGGCCTGTGGCATGCTGTTCTGCCTCGCCTCCGGCGAATTCGACATGTCGGTCGGTTCTGTGGTGGCCTGCTCCGGCGTCGCCTGCGCCGTGGGCATCAACGCCACCGAGAGCATCACGGTCGGCATCCTGGCCGGCATGTCGGTGGGGGTGCTGTTTGGCCTCATCAACGGCATCGTAGTGGCCAAATTCAAGATCAACGCCCTCATCACCACCCTCGCCACCATGCAGATGGCGCGAGGGGTGGGCTACATCATCTCGGACGGCAAGGCGGTCGGCATAGTGGAAGAGGGCTTCTTCGAGCTCGGCAACTCAGCCCTGCTCGGGATCCCGACCCCGGTCTGGCTGACGGCACTCTGCTTCGTGCTCTTTGGCCTGCTGCTCAACAAGACCACCTTCGGCCGCAACACCCTGGCCATGGGGGGCAACGAGGAGGCCGCGCGCCTCGCCGGGGTCAACGTGGTGCGCACCAAGATCATCATCTTCACCATGACCGGGCTGATCGCCTCCATCGCCGGCATCATACTCGCCTCGCGCATGACCTCGGGCCAGCCCATGACCTCCATCGGCTTCGAGCTGGTGGTGATCTCCGCCTGCGTGCTGGGTGGGGTCTCCATGAAGGGGGGGATTGGCAAGATCTCCTACATCATCGCCGGTGTGCTGATTTTGGGGCTGATGGAGAACGCCATGAACCTGCTCAACATCTCCCCCTTCGCCCAGTACGTGGTGCGTGGCCTTATCCTGCTCGCCGCCGTGCTGTTCGACCGCTACAAGCAGGTGCGCAAGGCGCGGGTCTGAGCTGTTGCGCCCTCAGGCACCAGGTCGGCCCACGCTGGCCTGGTGCCTCCTTCGAGCAAGCTGTGAGCCAGTTCAATAAATTCACATCAGGCCGCTTGCGAAAATAGGTTGTTCCAACGCCGGATCTCTACAATGGCCCAAGCCGATTTTTTTACCCAAGCGCTGTTTTCCGCCATGTCTTCGATGCAAAAAGAGAAGCCGAAACAACTCAATCCCCTGTTGCCGGGGTACGCCTTCGATGTCTTCCTGGTCTCGGGCATGACCCCCATAGAGCAGGGGAGCGCCCTCGACTTCATCATCGACCGCCCCCAGGGCATGAAGGGCTTCATCGTCAACCTGACCATCAGGGGCAAGGGGCAGATCTTTCAGGGGGATCAGGCCTTCACCGTGGAGCCAGGGGACCTGCTGCTGTTTCCGCCGGCGGCCGTGCACTATTACGGCCGGGCGCCGGATGCCCGGGAGTGGTATCACCGCTGGGTCTATTTTCGGCCGCGGGCCTATTGGGCAGACTGGCTCAAGTGGCCCCAGGTGACGGAGCGGGTGGGGCGATTGCAACTGGCAGACAATCAGTTGCTCGCCGAATTTGACGCCCTCTTCCTCGACATCGAAGAGACCCACCAGCAGCTCAGGCCCATGTCGGAACAGCTGGCCATGAACCTGCTGGAGCGGCTGCTCATCCGCTGCTACGAGGCCTCCTCCCTCAGTGCCTACCCCACCATAGATCACAGGGTTCACCAGGCGTGCCAGATCCTGAGCGAGTCCCTCTGTGCCGAGATCTCGGTGGAGGCGCTGGCCGAGCAGGTCTTCTTGTCCCCCTCGCGCCTCGCCCACTTGTTCCGCGAGCAGGTGGGGGTGAGCATAGTGCGCTGGCGTGAGGATCAGCGGATCATGCGGGCCAAGCTGCTGCTGCAGACCACCCCCATGTCGGTGGCCACCATAGGCCAGCAGGTGGGTTATGACGATCAGCTCTACTTCTCCCGGGTGTTCAGGAAACGGGTCGGGGTCAGCCCCACCGAATACCGCAAGTGCGCCACCCCCCTGTGATGCCGGGCACGGCAAGCTCCCAGAGATGACAAAGCCCTCATGGTGAGGGCTTTTGTTATTCATGGACGGCAAGGGGCGGGGATCAGCCCTGGCGAGCCTTGAATCTGGGATTGCTCTTGCAGATCACGAACAGCTTGCCGCGTCGACGAACGATCTGGCAATCCGGGTGACGTGACTTGGCTGATTTCAGGGAGGCGAGCACTTTCATGATGTCTCTTTTCCTTTGTTGAAGAATTGGCCGAATCGCTGACCGAAGCGGGCAACCTGTCCTTCCTTGCCGACCTGCTTCTGCTTGCCGGTATAGAAGGGGTGGGAGGCACTGGAGACATCCAGCGTCACATAGGGGTAGGTGTTGCCATCTTCCCATTGCTTGGTGCGATCGGTCTGCAAGGTAGATCCGATCAGGAAGCAGGTGTTGCTGGCCAGATCGTGAAACAGGACCTTGCGGTATTCAGGGTGAATATTGGGGCGCATGATTGTCTCTTTTTGTTATGTTATAACACAAGCTGATGATGCGATGAATGAGAACCAATATCAACCATTTTTTCTCCTGAGGTGACTAGGCAGGATGAAACGCGCTCAACGAAGGGGGGGCTGGAGGGAATGCAGATGTGGTCATGACAGGGGAGAACGATGGATTGTTGAGCGATGGAGGTGGAACGAGTAGCTGAGCCTTTACTTTTGGTTTTTACTGTATAAAAATACAGTTAACCATTATGGAGACCTATCCTATGCGCCTGGAAATCATCATCGACAGAAAACATCAGATCCCCACTGCGACCATGGAGGCGCTGCGCCAGGAGTTGCTCAAGCAACTGGGCGAGCGATTCCCTGATCTGCATGTGCGGGTCGCCCCGGGCAGTGCCATGGCTCTGACGGTCAGCCGTGCCAGCAAGGAGGACAGGGAACTGGCCGAGACCATGGTGCAGGAAGTATGGGAGAACGCCGAGAGCTGGATGCCGGAGGCAGAAGGCGCTGAGGCCTGATCAGGGGCTGGTTGTCGATTTGCCTGTCCTGGTGAGGCTCTCACCCCGATTTGAACGAAACGCAGCTCAAGGCTGCGTTTCGTGTTTGTGGGCAGGGGGCCGGGGGCTTAGCCAGGCCAGAAAAATCAGAGCCCGGCCCAGCGTTTGAGGCTGCCGCTCTGTACCCGCTGGTTGGCCTCTGCGATGTCGCCATTGGCGTGAAGCGTCTTGAGGGCAATGGGCAGGGCAGTGCGCACCTCGTCGGCCGTCATCCCTGCCTGGAGTGCGGGATGATAGGCAAGCTTGAGCAGCACATAGTCGAGACCGGTGGGGAAGCTGTCGATGCTGTTGTCATTGAAGATGGAGGGAAACACCTTGTTCGAGTCGTTGGGCAGGCCCATCACCTGGGTGAGCTCTTCCACCACGCAATCCAGGAAGCGGCCCTTGGCCCGGCTGTAGTCCACCGGGATGATGATGGTGGCACGGGTGATCTCGTAGCGGGCATTGGTGGCGAAATTGGCCAGGCAGATCCCCTCCTTGAGGGCAATGCTGACGGAGTCATCCTGGCGCATGGTGCGGCCGGCCCAGCTGGCCATCTGCTGGTGCCTTGTCATGATGAGGGTGAGATTGGGGTTGTCGTTGACAAGCTGTATGGGGTGGCCGGTGATCCTGGCCAGATGCTGGCTTTGCACCTTGACCACCTCGGCCTGCAGCGCCTTGTCGCCAAATTCGTTGATGAGCTTGAGGCGGATGGGGCCTTGCCAGCGGGAGAAGCGTACCTGGGCCTCATGCCCATATTCCCGCTTCATGGCGACTTCCATGAAGCTCTGGACCAGATAGTCGTTGCTCTGCCAGCGTTCGGCGGCCTGCAGGGTGCAGGGCAGCAGCGTGGCGAGCCACAGGGCCAGCATCCGGCCTGGCGTGATATGACGACGGCTGTGCCCTGAACGAGTGTGCCCTGGGATCATCTTGCCTCCTTGCAATCGATAGGGTCAGCCCGAGGAGCGTTCGATGTCACGCCAGGTGAGCCAGAGCCTGAGATCGAACTCCAGTTGATGATAGTCCGGTTCCATGTGCTGACAGAGCTGGTAGAAGGCCTTGTTGTGATCCTTCTCCCGCAAGTGGGCCAGCTCGTGCACCACTATCATCTTCAGGAAGGCGGGATGCGCCTCCTTGAACAGGGCGGCGATGCGGATCTCGTTCTTGGCCTTGAGCTTGTTGCCCTGTACCCGGCTGACATAGGTGTGCAGGCCGAGGGCATCCTTGATCACATTGATCTTGCCGTCGAAGATCACCTTGGAGAGCGGCGCCGAGCTTTTCAGGTAGCGGTTTTTCAGCTCCATGGTATAGGCCAGCAGCGCCTTGTCACTCTGGACGAGGTGGGTCTCGGGGTAGCGTTTGGCCAGCATCTCGCCGAGTTTCCCCGCCGCGATCAACTGCTGTACCTGGCTCTTGAGCGGGTCAGGATAGCCCCCCAGATAGGTCAGTTCGGCCATGATGTCTCCCCCTTCACACTAAAAAAGAGCGCCATTGTAATCATGATGGGCCCCCTTGAACACACGTCTGCACACCAATGAAAGGGGCCGTCGCTGTTGCCAGCAACGGCCCCGACTTTCGTCAATCGGTCTCAGCGACGGCGATAGAGACCCGGATCCACCTCTTCGTAGCGGTCCGTCAGATATTGATAGAAGGCGAGGCTGGAGGGAGAGCTCGGCGTTTTCAACTGCTCTGCCACCCGCTCCGGCTTGGCGATGATGAACTTGGGATCCTGCCGCCTGATGTCGGCCAGCACCCGCTCGCGCACGTCATAGGGCGGGTTGACGTTGGCGAAGAACAGATAGGCGGAGGCGGGCTGGCGATCTGTCCACAGATAGTATTGCGGCTGTATGCCATCGACCCAGATCTTGTCGGCAGGCCCGGTCTCGGCCTTGATCCTGTCGACCCTTACCTGGGCCGGCGGATTGAACGGCTTGCCCTTGAGGTTGCCCTCCCAGGCGTTGTTGACCAGGAGTGCCAGCATGGCGAGCGACGCCAGCCAGGGGGTGGCGCTGCGTACATCCCAGGCGCGCCAGAGCGGTACCAGGATGAGCACAGGTAGGGCCCACAAGAGACTGTTGCCGAGCACTTCGCGCACTCGCGGCAGCGACCACTCCTTGGTGCTCCAGCCGTAACCGAGCTGCTGGGCCAGCAGCCAGCTGGCGGTCAGCACCACCAGGGAGATGCAGAGCAGGCCCAGGGCATCGGACTGCTGCTCGCTGCGATCCAGCAGGCAGGCGAGTGGCAGCAGGCCAAGCTGCAGGTAGAGCACGTCGTAGTGATCGAACACGTGGCCGGAGACGGAGTTGGCGATCAGGGTGAAGAGCACGCCGAACAGGGTGGCGCAGAGGGCGGGCAGATACCACTCCTGGCGGCGTCCCAGCATCAGCACAATGAAGGCCGGCAGCAGCATGACGAGGCCGGTACGCAGCAAGCCGACGGCCCCCACTTCCGGGGAGAAGCCGTTGCCGTAGCTCCCCTCGAAGAAGATGCCGAAGGCGTAGTATTTGAATTCGGCCAGCAGCCCGTGGTGCTGGAAGTAGGCAAACAGCGGGCCGCCGATCAGGGCCAGCCCCAGCAGGCTGGAGCAGAGCAGACCGAAGGCGCAGCGCCACTGCTCACGCAGACACCAGTGGCAGAACAGCACCAGATACCAGGCCCCCCAGAAGGCGCCGTTGTTGGTGCGCATCCAGGCCACTATGGCGAAGGTGAGGGCCGCCACCAGGGCCGGGCCCCAGCGAAACTGCTTGTCCAGCAGCAGGGTGATGAAGGCCCACTGGGCGATGAGGGCCAGGTGGAAGGTCCAGTCCTCGGTCATGTTGCCGTAGTAGTAGCGGGTGCTGTAGAGCGCGAGGAGCGCCAGCATGCTGCCGAGGCGGGCCCGCAGGGAGAGACCCAGCTGGGAGAAGGCCTGCCAGCTGGCGAGCAGGCCGAGCCAGCAGAGGATCCACTCTAGCAGCCAGATCCCGAAGAAGCCCCCCAGATGGTATCCGAGCGCATCGAGGGCGAAGATCATGGGGCCCTTGATGTCGATCATGTCCCGGTAGAGCACGCCCCCCTCGCTCCACATCTTGCCCATCACAGCGAACAGGGAGGCATCAAAGCCGGGCGCCATGCCGTGGAACAGCGGGTTGCGCAAGCAAAACAGCAGCGCCATCAGGGCGGTGAGCAGGACAACCAGCGGCTTGAGCCCGGGGTTGTAGCGCTGAGGGGTAAAACGGATGGCGTGATTCATGGATGACCTGTTCCTGCGGGAAAGACGTAAAAGCGGGCCTATCTTGCCGAGGCCGGCAGTCCGATGCAATGGGCTGGGGTGATGTGTTTGAAATAATGTATAAAAGTAACGTTTTCAGTGCCTGCATTGCACAAGACGAACGGCGGTACCTGGTGTTGCCGAGGACTGGCAGTTTGATGCAATGGGCTGGGGTGATGTGTTTGAAATAATGTATAAAAGTAGCGTTTTCAGTGCCTGCATTGCACAAGACGAACGGTGAAACCAGGTATTGCCGAGGGTGACAGTCCGCTGCAATGGGGCTGGGGACTGTGCTCGAAAAATGTAATAAGCGCCGCTCTCACGAAGAAAAGCGGCGCCTTGACAGGGGATGGCCCGATGAGGGGTCTCAGGCCATGGGACTGGCACCCTGGTATTCCACCAGCGGCGGCAGGGGGGCCAGCTCGGGCAGATGGCGGGCCCAGCGGATAAAGGCATCGGCCAGGGTGATGCCGAGCTCCTGGTTGTGCTGGGTCAGGGTGCGGGCCAGGGCCGTGTAACCCTCCTTGCCGGAGGCGGTGTAGGCGCTGGAGACTCCCCGATAGATGGCATCCATCTCGACGCTCTGCCACTGACCGGGACTCGCCTCCCATTCGAGGCGGGTGATCCGGCTCCCCTTGGGCCTGTCGGCCTGATAACTGAAGCGCATCCCGGCGGTATAGGGGAAGCTGCCGCTGCCATTGCCGACCACGCCGTTGTTGGTGGCGTTGTCGATGGCACCTTCCAGCGCCTCCGCCAGCTCATGGCCGTGCACCCGGTAGAGGGTGAGCGGGATGGCAAAGGGCAGCAGGCGCCCGGCGATGTCCGCCTCGCTTAGGGGCCCGGGCTCGAGAGAGCAGCGCACCCCCCCTGCGTTGTGCAAGGCGAAGTCCACCTGACCTACCTGTTCGCGGGCACCGGCCAGCATGGCGCTCGCCACTAGGGGGGCGACCTGGCTGCCGGCGGGCAGGGCGGCATCGGGCAGGCGCTGATGGTGCAGTGGCCCGGCGAGGCGGGTCACTATGCGCCGGGTCATGGTCTCGAGCTCGGGTCGGTAGCGCTTGGCCAGGTGCTGCTCGAGCTCGGGGGCCGGCTCGCAGAAATGGAGGCCTGCGGGCGGGGGCGAGGCAAAGGGCCAGGGCTGCCAGGGCAGCCACTCCAGCTGGCCGCGGCTTCGGCAAACTCGCCCGCGCTCATCAAACTCCAGCTCGCACACCCCGAGGCAGAGGGCGCTGTGGGCCGCATGCAGTATGGCGACCCCCTCGATCATCAAGGGGTAGCTCCCCTCGCTTATCAGCCCGAGCGGGGCCAGATCCCCCAGCTGGCTGTGGGTGTGGCCGCCGACAATCAGGCTGAGTTCGGGGAAGCGGGCCGCCAGCCGCTTGTCCTGCTCCAGCCCTAGGTGACTGAGCAATATGATGTGCGCTATTCCTTCGGCCTTGATCTCGCCGAGGGCGGCGCTCAGGGTCTCCTCTATGCCGTGGAAGCGGGTGTGGGGATCCGGGCTCGCGATGGCGGCCATCTGCGGCAAGGTGATGCCGAGCAGGGCGAAGGGGACGCCGTCGATGACGCGCCTGTGCCAGGGGCGGCTGGCATCAAACAGGTGAGGCAAGCCGTGCAGCCGCAGCGGGGCATCGGCAGGCTCCTGGCTGCTGTCGAGGTTGGCGGCCAGCACCGGATAGTCGAGCTGGCGCAGAAACTCCACCAGCGGGCCGTTGCCGAGATCGAATTCATGGTTGCCGATCACCATAGCATCCGGTCGCAGCAGGCCGAGCAAGTCGGCGTTGGCCCGTCCCTTGAAGCGGTTGAAATAGAGCGACCCCTGGAAGGTGTCACCCCCGTGCAGCAGCAGGCAGGTCTGGCCCGCGGCGGCGGCCTGCTGGCGCAGGGCGGTCAGCCGGGTCAGGATGCGGCCGTAGCCGCCACATTGGGTGCGCCACTCGGACTCACCCTCAGGGGAGAAGCGCATGGGCGCGCCATCGAAATGGGAGTGGCAGTCACTGAAGTGGGCAAGTTGAACCGTAATACTCAAGGCTCGGTCCTCCTTAGGGAAAAAGAGCACCGAGTCTACTGCAAGGGGTGGGGGGGATGCCAGCCCGGCAGACGCCGGGCTGGAAAAGAGTCAGACGGTACTCAGGCAGGCACCAGGATCTGGGTGGCCAGGATCACCACCAGCAGGCCGACGGCGACCGGCATAGAGGTGCGTTTGACCACCTCGAACGGGGAGAGGTTGCCCATGCCCGCACAGGCGACCACCACCCCGGAGACCGGCGAAATAGTACGACCCAGATTGGAAGCCTGCAGCATGGGGATGACCAGGTAGGCGGGATTGACGCCCAGACTGGTGGCCAGGTGCGGGATCAGCTCCACGAAGGCGTAGAAGGGGGCGTTGCCCGAGCCGGTGGTGAAGGCGGCCAATGTGGTGATGACCACCAGCACCAGCATGATGATGATGCCGCCTGTGCCAAAGCTCTGGGCCAGATCCAGGAGGTTGGCGATGAAGCCGAGCCCCATCAGCCCCTGGGCGAAGACCCCGGCCCCCACCAGCAGCATGACCACGCCGGCGAAGGCGTCAGCCATGCTGCGCCAGCACACTTGCAGGCCGTCCAGCAATTCCTTGCCGTTGTGTTTGCGCACCAGCTCCAGCAAGGCGGCCAGCACCAGGCAGATGACGATGATGGTGACTATGTCGAGCTTGGGGCCAAGCTTGCCGTCAAACAGCAGCACGCCGATGATGGGGGTGAACGGCAGTATGGCGTAGAAGCCGGGGGCATCTGTGATGAGATCGCTCGGGGCGACCGCCTCGTTGTGCTCGCCGGACTTTCTATCCAGATAGCGCTGCCAGAAGAAGTGGGTCACCGCCATGGCGGCTATGGCCGTCAGGGAGATGGGCAGGGTCAGCTTGAAGGCAAACTCGATGAGCTCCATGTTGGCGGCCTGGGCGGCCATCACCACGTCCCCCGAGGTGGGGGCCAGAATGATGGCGGCCGGGGAGGCGCACACCGCAGCCGCGGCGCCACGGGAGATCCCCATGTTGACCATCAGCGGGAACAGGGTCGCCATCAGCAGCACACCGAGGCCGGTGGCGGAGCTCACCGCCAGCGACATGGCGCAGGCCACCAGGTAGGCGGCTACCAGCAGTATGTAGGGGGACTTGATGATGCCGAGGGGCTTGCTGGCCAGCTTCACCAAGATGGTGTTGGCGCCTATGTGGCTCATGTAGCCGGCAAAGCCGCACAGCACCATGATCAGCATGCCGAGGCCACCGCCTCTGTCTACCAGCAGGAAGCGCACGTACTCGAACACGTCGGTAGCCACGTGGCCGGTGGAAGCGACGCTGGCAGGCAGCACCGCCTTGCCCATCAGGGCGGTGATCGCCAGCAGCAGGAGGCCGCCGCTGAGCAGCACCCCGGTCGCCGAATAGCCCTTGAAGATGTAGCGACCCACGGCCAGGGGTGACCAGGGTGCCAATAAGGAGTTCCATCATAAATAGGTTCCTGAGTATGGAGTGACGTCGGGCATCTAGTGGGCTGAGCAGAGGGTTGGACTGGCTAGCTCGACATGTGCCAACAAAAACGCCGGGATTATTACCTCATAAGGAGTAATTCACCATGGGGATGGTGGCTGGCTGTGATCTCCCTTGCAAATCCCCATCCGGAACAGGGTCGGATCCCGCCCCTTTGCCGCCCCCGGCACCGAGAGCAGGTGACAGCGTCCCTGATCGCGGTTAATCTCCCACACTGACTATTAATTCATTGATTATTAATTGAAATTACGCCGGACTCACAAGGAGCAAGGCAGCACAGCGATGGGATTCTTCAGCAAGACAGGGGCGGTGGCGGCCCTCATATATGCCGCCTCAATCGGAGCGGCACCCTCCCATTATGCAGGTATTCGGGTGGCGCCCGATATCAAGGTCGATTTCCAGTTCTATCGGGTATCAGGGGCCGATGTGGCCGCCGTGATGCGCCAGATAGCCAGGCAGGTACCGGCCCAGGCCGATGGCCATATCGGCAGGGCCAGCTATCAGCTCTCCTGGCAGTTGCAGACCAGAGCGACCCCGGCGCGCTGCGAGCTGGATCAGGCCAGCGTGACGGCCCGCATCCAGGTCAGGGTGCCGAACTGGATGGACAAGGGCAGGGCGTCCGTGGTGGAGCGGCAGAAGTGGGACAAGCTGGTGGCGGCCATGTTCGACTACGAGAGCCGTCACAAGGACATATTGCTGGAGAGCGTCAGCCAGCTTGGCATCCGGCTCGCCCAGCTGCCCGTTGCCCAGGATTGCGCCGCCTTGCAGTACCAGGGCTGGCAACAGGGGCAGGCAGTGCTGGAGGCAACCCGCGATCGATTCGCCACCCTGGCGCAGCAGACAGATCGGGGGCGCAAGCTCGGGGTCATCTGGCCAGACAGTTGAGCATCATCGCCAATAAAAAACGGGCTTCCCTGGGGAAGCCCGTTTTTTATTGGCGCGCTGGATGGTGCGGCGGTCGGCAGCGGCCGCTACGCCTCCTTGGCCTAGTCCCGTAGCGGCTTGCCCTTGCGCAGCCTGCGTACCCAGTAGCGGGCCGGATGGAGCGCCTCCAGCAGATCGGCGGCCAGCGGCAGCGGATCACCGCAAATTTCGCTCGCGACCAGCTCACCGCAGAGCGGCGCCGAGCACAGACCACGGGAGCCGAGGGCGCCCAGCACATAGAGACCGGTGTGCAGGGGCAGCGCGCTCTGCTGATCAGTAGGCGCTTTAGGGTCGTGATCCGCCAGGCTTGCCAGTCTAGCAATTGGCCCCACCACTGGCAGGTGATCCCGGCTGGCGCAGCGCACTCCCACTCGCGCCTCCTTGCCGCTCACGTCCACCTCGGCAGGCCAGCTTTGATCCGGCAGGCAGGCTTGCAGCCGCGCCTGGTTCTGAACCTGCTCCTCGGCACTATACGCGAGGGTGCTCTGGTTGCGACCATAGCTGGCCCCGATGCAGTGCGCTCCGTCGTGGGCCGGGGTGAGGTAGCCGTCGTAGCAGAGCACAGTCTTGAGCTGGCTTAACCGCGCTGTGGTCGGTACATGGCTCACCTGACCGCGCACCGGGTAGAGGGGGAGTTCCGCAAAGGGGATCAGGGCGGGCAGCTGGTGACCGGCGGCCACCACCAGGTTGGGAGCCAGCCACTGGCGGCCATCCTGGCTCTCCACCTGCCAGCCGTCCGCCAATTCGGTAATGGTGCTCACTGGTGTGCGGTATTCAAGGCGCAGCAGGCCGCTGGCTTGCGCTTCTTTCAGGGCGGCGCGGGTGAGATCCGCCGGGCAGAGCCAGCCCCCCAGGGGATAGCTGACACCACCATGACCGCAGGGCAGGCCGACCACCTGCTCAACTTCTGAGGCAGAGAGTGGGTGCATCAGCTCGGGGGGGAAGGGGCCCTGACCCATCTTGGCGAGCTTGGCGGCGGATTTCTCGTCATAGCCAAGCTGGGTGACGCCGCACAGGGAGAAGGCGATGGGATGGCGCGCGGCCAGGGCCTGCAGCCGCTGGCGGGCATAGCCGAAGGCCAGGGAATAGAAGCGCGACAGCGCATCGTGCTCCCCATTGAGCAGGGGATAGAGCGCCCCCTGGCGGTTGCCGGAGGCGCCGGTGGCGGGCTCGCCCTCTGCACACAGCAGGGTCACCTTGCGGCCCCGCTCCACGAGAGACAGTGCCGTCATGGCCGAGGCGATGCCGCCGCCGATGATCAGCACCTCGCCGTCCCGGCCGACGGGACGGGCATACCAGGGGGAGATGCTCTGCTCGGGCGATTTGTCCTCCCGCATCCCTGCCAGCATCTCCCGCTTGCTGCCGTGGCCCTTGACCTTCTTCATGGCAAAGCCGGCGTCAATCAGGCCGCGGCGCACGAAACCGGCGCAGGTAAAGGTGGAGAGGGTCGCGGCGGGGCGGGCGAGGCGAGCGAGACCATCGAACAGCGCTTGCGTCCACATTTCGGGATTCTTGGCCGGCGAGAAGCCATCAAGATACCAGGCATCCACCAGACCCTGGGGCCCGTGAGGCACCTGGGGCAGCATCTCCTTGATGTCGCCAAGCCAGAGATCGAGGCGGATGCGGCCGCCGGCAAACAGCAGACGGTGGCAGCCGGATACCGGCAGCGGCCACTGGTCGATGAGAGGCTGGCTTAAGGACGCCAGCTCGGGCCAGGCCGCCAGGGCCTTGCGCAGATCGGCCTGGGCCAGGGGGTATTTCTCGAAGCTGATGAAGTGCAGGCGCGAGCCGTTGCCGGATTGGGGCGCCTGTTCCAGGAAGGCGGCCATTGTCGCCAGAAAGTTAAGACCTGTGCCGAAACCTGTTTCGCCAATCACGAAACTGTCACTATCGTGGTGCGAAAATCGTGCCGGTAGGTGATTTTGCAATAAAAAGACGTAGCGGGTTTCACTTAGACCGTTATCATTGGAAAAGTACACATCCCCGAACTCACTGGAGACTGGAGTTCCCGCTTCATTCCAGTCCAATCGGGCATGATGTAAGGATGTTTGACTCACGTTTTCCTCTGCTCGCGTCATAAATTCGCGGGCATTCTACGTGAAAGCAGACCAGTTTGGCAGCCGAAAGCGGGTAGACTCGGTGCCAGTTTTTCCAGACGAGATGAATTAATGAGAAGAGCAGTGATCACCGGTATCGGCGTCATCTCCAGTATCGGCAACAACAAGGAAGAGGTGCTGGCCTCCCTGAAAGCAGGCAAATCCGGCATCACCTATTCCGAGCAGTTTGAACAGTACAACCTGCGCAGCCGTGTCTGGGGTAACATCAAACTCGATCCGTCTGAACTGATCGACCGTAAAGTCATGCGTTTCATGGGTGACGCCGCGGCCTATGCCTATCTGTCCATGGAGCAGGCCATCGCTGACGCGGGTCTGCCAGAGGATCAGGTCTCCAACGAGCGTACCGGCATAGTGGTCGGCTCCGGCGGCGCCTCCGGCAAGAACACCTCAGAGTCTGCGGACATTGCCCGTGAGAAAGGGGTCAAGCGCGTGGGTCCCTACATGGTGCCGCGCACTATGTCCTCCACCACCTCTGCCTGCCTGGCCACCCCGTTCAAGATCAAGGGTGTCAACTACACCATCAGCTCCGCCTGTGCCACCTCTGCCCACTGCATAGGTCACGCACTGGAGTTGATCCAGCTTGGCAAGCAGGACATCGTCTTCGCCGGCGGCGGCGAGGAGCTGGACTGGTCTTCCACCATACAGTTCGATGCCATGGGCGCCCTCTCCACCAAGTACAATGACACCCCGGAAAAGGCGTCCCGTACCTATGATGCGGACCGCGACGGTTTCGTCATCTCCGGTGGCGGCGGTATCCTGGTGGTCGAGGAGCTGGAACATGCCCTGGCCCGCGGTGCCCACATCTACGCCGAGATCACCGGTTACGGTGCCACCTCCGACGGCTACGACATGGTCGCCCCGAGCGGTGAAGGCGCTGTGCGTTGCATGAAGATGGCGATGAAGGACGTCGGCTCCGTGGACTACATCAACACCCACGGTACCTCCACCCCGGTCGGTGATACCAAGGAGCTGGAAGCCATCCAGACCCTGTTTGGCAGCAATGCGCCCAAGCTCTCCGCCACCAAGGCGATGACGGGTCATGCCCTGGGCGCCGCCGGTGTGCACGAGGCCGTCTACTCCCTGCTGATGATGGAACACGGCTTCATCGCCCCCAGCATCAACATCGAGAACCTGGACGAGAAGGCCGTGGGTCTGCCCATAGTGCGCGCCTACGAAACCGCCGATCTCAATACCGTCATGTCCAACAGCTTCGGCTTTGGCGGTACCAACGCTTCCCTGGTCTTCAGCAAGTTCAAGGCTTGATGAACCGATGAAGTGAAAAAAGGCGCCGAAAGGCGCCTTTTTTATTGGGCTTGAACTGGGTCTCAGGCCGGTTCGGCCAGGGGTAGCCGCATATAGACGGCGCCCTCGCCGTACTCCTCCAGCGACTTGGGGGTCCTGGCTGGCACGAAGCCCTGCTTGCGCCAGAAGGCCGGGGCATCCTGTACCGCCACCAGCCCGGCATGCTGGTAACCCTCATCGCTGGCAAAGGCGAGGGCAGTAGCGAGCAGCCGCTGGCCCACCCCCAGGCCGCGCGCCTCGCCACTGACAGCGAGATCGTGCAGGTAGAACTCCTCGTGGTCGGTGAGGGGCTGCAAGGGTTGCGAGAGCGGAGGAGGGCAGTGGGCACGCCAGGGATGACAGAGCAGATAGCCGAGCACCTTGCCCTGGCGCTCGGCGACCCAGCAGCAGGCGGGGGCGAGCTCTGCCTTGTTGCTCATCACCTCGAGGGGCTCGGGCTCCAGCTGGTGGTAGCACTCGCTCTGAATGGCCATGATGGCGGGCCAGTCTGGGGGCCGTATGGTTCTTATCTTGATCATCGTACTGGAGGGCGTGCGCCCCTGGTCAACCCATGAAAGAAGGGGGTCAGCATAACCCAAGGGGCGCGCAAACGGAACCGGGGTCCCTCAAGGCTCAGCGAACGGCCTGCTTGCTCACCACCTTGATCAGCTGATAACGCACCGAGGAGGCGTCCGCCGGCACGTCGGTGAGCTGCTCGGTGCGCACTTCCAGCTGATAACGGAAACCGGGCTCGAAGGTGAAGCCTTCGATCTGCTGGTAGAAGAGGGTCCAGCTCTCACCGGGCTGGCTGCGCACCTGCATGCACTTCATGGGGGCGACACCGACGCAGTCGGCCAGCTTGTCCTGGATATAGAGGGTCTCTGTGGTCGGGGTGCTCTGGCAGGCGCTGAGCAACAGGGCGGAGCAGAGGAGCAGGGGAGCTTTCATGACGGGTGTCCTTGGCGTAAAAGGGCGCGATTAAACCCTCAAATGAAAAGGCGGTCAATGACCGCCTTTGTAACAAACCATGACAACTTGCCGGATCAGCGTTGATCGAGCGGAGTGAAATCCCGTTGGGCCAGGCCGGTATAGAGCTGACGCGGACGACCGATCTTCTGATCCGGGTCCGAGTGCATCTCGTTCCAGTGGGCTATCCAGCCGATGGTGCGGGAGATGGCGAAGATCACGGTGAACATGGACATGGGGATGCCGATGGCCTTCATGATGATGCCGGAGTAGAAGTCCACGTTCGGGTAGAGTTTCTTCTCGATGAAGTAGGGGTCGGACAGCGCGATGTGCTCCAGCTCCATGGCCACATCCAGCAGCGGATCCTTGATCTGCAGCTCGGTCAGTACCTCGTGGCAGGTTTCGCGCATCACAGTGGCACGGGGATCGTGGTTCTTGTAGACCCGGTGACCGAAGCCCATCAGGCGGAAGGGGTCGTTCTTGTCCTTGGCCTTGGCAATGTACTCGGGGATGCGATCCACGGAGCCAATCTCTTCGAGCATCTTGAGACAGGCTTCATTGGCACCACCGTGGGCCGGTCCCCACAGGGAGGCGATCCCCGCGGCGATACAGGCAAACGGGTTGGCACCGGAGGAGCCTGCCAGACGCACGGTGGAGGTGGAGGCGTTCTGCTCGTGATCCGCATGCAGGGTGAAGATGCGATCCATGGCCCGCTCGACTATGGGGTTGACCTTGTACTCTTCGGTCGGCACGCCAAACATCATGTGCAGGAAGTTGCCGGCATAGGAGAGGGCGTTGCGCGGCTGCATGAAGGGCTGGCCGATGGAGTACTTGTAACACATGGCGGCCAGGGTCGGCATCTTGGAGAGCAGACGGAAGGCGCAGATCTCGCGATGTTCTTCGTTGTTGATGTCGAGGGCATCGTGATAGAAGGCGGACAGGGCGCTGACCACACCGCACATGATCGCCATGGGGTGGGAGTCACGGCGGAAGCCGCGGAAGAAGAAGGCGATCTGCTCGTGCACCATGGTGTGGCGGGTGACCAGGCGTTCAAATTCCGCATATTGCGTCTTGGTGGGCGCCTCGCCGTACAGCAGTATGTAGCAGACTTCCAGGTAACTGGCCTGGGTGGCCAACTGGGCGATGGGATAACCACGGTGCAGCAAGACACCCTGATCTCCGTCGATATAGGTAATGGATGATTTGCAAGCACCGGTGGCCATAAAGCCGGGGTCGAAGGTGAAATACCCTTGCGCGCCCAGTTTTCTGACATCGATTACATCGGGTCCAACAGTACCGGACAGGATCGGTAGTTCTACCGGCTCTTTTCCGGGCAGATGTAGGGTGGCTATCTTATCAGCCATAGCACGTCTCCTTTGCTCTTTTATAATTTGGTTCCAGTCCTACTTTATTACGACTTTCATGACGCTGGCAAAGGTTCTTACCCGTACCACGGCGGCTGGAGCGCCTTATTTGAACCAGAGAACCACCTTCTTGTCAATTTTCTTGAATGATCATTAATGACTTGTTAAAGCGGTTGTGAGATCTGGTTTACGGTTTTGGGTTTTCTATGTAGCTAATTGATTGTCATTGGTTAAGGCCGCCGATATACTGCGCCTCGTGGGTGATGGCCGTCGGTGTTTGAAACGCTTTCGCAAAGCCAGATGTGATATCTAAAATGTTGTTTTTGGCTTTTCCGAGTTGTTTTGGTAACAAAAACCTAACAAATGCCACTCCTAGCCCTCAAAGCGTGTGAAAACAATAACTAACGTGCTCAATGGAGCTGAGTGGGCAAAGCCGTGAAAAATAAACAGAGACCTGTAAACCTCGACCTGCAAACGATCAGCTTTCCTGTCACCGCCATCGCTTCCATCTTGCACCGTGTCTCAGGGGTCATCACCTTTGTGGCGCTGGCCATCTTGCTGTGGATGCTTGGTACTTCACTCTCCTCTCCCGAAGGATTTGAAACCGTCGTTGCCATCATGGACAACTTCCTGGTCAAGTTCGTGTTGTGGGGGATCCTGACTGCGCTGGCATACCACATAGTGGGCGGCCTGCGTCACCTGGTCATGGACATGGGGCATTGGGAAGAGCTGGATTCCGCGAATCAGAGTGCCCGGGTGGGCTTCGTGATTACCGGGATTCTGGCGGTATTGGCGGGGGTACTGGTATGGTAACCAATTCTGCAACTTTCGGGCGCAGCGGTGTTCATGATTACATCCTGATCCGCGCCACCGCCCTCATCATGACGGCTTACGTCCTCTACCTGGTCGGCTTTGTCGCCTTCAACGACATTACCTACGAGGTGTGGACCGGCTTCTTCGCCACAACCTTCACCAAGGTCTTCACCCTGCTGACGCTCTTGTGCGTCCTGATCCACGCCTGGATCGGTCTGTGGCAGGTGCTGACCGACTATATCAAGCCGGTCGGGCTGCGCGGTGCGCTGCAGTTTGCGCTGGTGGTGGTGCTGTTCGTCTATCTGATGACGGGTTTCGTCGTGCTGTGGGGTGTGTAAGGTGACTATTCCAACTCGTGAATTTGATGCGGTCGTGATCGGTGCCGGTGGTGCCGGCAT
Source organism: Aeromonas ichthyocola (assembly GCF_046087985.1). Classification (NCBI taxonomy): domain Bacteria; kingdom Pseudomonadati; phylum Pseudomonadota; class Gammaproteobacteria; order Aeromonadales; family Aeromonadaceae; genus Aeromonas; species Aeromonas ichthyocola. The sequence continues at coordinate 83,924 of NZ_JBJSWH010000001.1, read as the reverse complement.
GCGCGCCGCGCTGCAGATTGCCCAGTCCGGCAAGAGCTGCGCACTGCTTTCCAAGGTTTTCCCGACTCGTTCCCACACGGTTTCCGCCCAGGGCGGGATCACGGTCGCCCTGGGCAATGCCCATGACGACAACTGGCAGTGGCACATGTATGACACCGTCAAGGGCTCCGATTACATCGGTGACCAGGAAGCGATTGAATACATGTGCAAGACGGGCCCCGAGGCCATCTACGAGCTGGAGAACATGGGCTTGCCCTTCTCCCGCTTCGACAACGGCTCTGTCTATCAGCGCCCCTTCGGCGGTCAGTCCAAGAATTTTGGCGGCGAGCAGGCGGCCCGTACCGCGGCGGCTGCCGACCGGACAGGTCACGCCCTGCTGCATACCCTGTATCAGCAGAACGTCAAGAACAAGACCACCGTCTTCTCCGAGTGGTATGCCCTGGATCTGGTGAAGAATCAGGACGGCCACATCGTCGGCTGTACCGCCATCGACATGGAGAGCGGCGAAGTCGTCTACTTCAAGGCCAAGGCCACGGTGCTCGCCACCGGCGGCGCCGGTCGCATCTACCAGTCCACCACCAATGCCCACATCAACACGGGTGACGGCGTCGGCATGGCACTGCGTGCCGGGGTTGGCGTGCAGGACATGGAGTTCTGGCAGTTCCACCCCACCGGCATCGCCGGGGCAGGGGTACTGGTGACCGAGGGTTGCCGTGGTGAAGGCGGCTATCTGCTCAACAAAGATGGCGAGCGCTTCATGGAGCGTTATGCGCCCAACGCCAAGGACCTGGCCGGTCGCGACGTGGTGGCTCGCTCCATCATGATCGAGATCCGCGAAGGCCGTGGCTGTGACGGTCCCTGGGGCCCGCACATCAAGCTCAAGCTGGATCACCTCGGCAAAGAGGTACTGGAATCCCGTCTGCCGGGCATCTGCGAGCTCTCTCGCACCTTCGCCCACGTGGATCCGGTCAAGGAACCCATTCCCATCATCCCGACCTGCCACTACATGATGGGCGGCGTGCCGACCAGCGTGAACGGCCAGTGCCTGACCCAGGATAAGGACGGCAACGACGTCCCCGTGGTCGGTCTGTTCGCGGTGGGGGAGATAGCCTGTGTCTCCGTGCACGGTGCCAACCGCCTCGGCGGCAACTCCCTGCTGGATCTGGTGGTGTTCGGTCGTGCCGCCGGCATGCACCTGGTAGAGACACTGGGCGAGATGGATCATGGCCGCGATGCCTCCGAGTCCGACATCGCCGCGGCGCTGGCCCGCTTCAATCGCTGGGAGAACAACCGCGATGGCGAGGATCCCGCCGAGATCCGCCGTGACCTGCAACGCTGCATGCAGAACAACTTCTCCGTGTTCCGTGAAGGGGACGCCATGGCAGAAGGGCTGGCCGAGCTGAAACTCATCCGCGAGCGCCTCAAGAATGCCCGTCTGGACGACACCTCCAAGGAGTTCAACACCCAGCGCATCGAGTGCCTGGAGCTGGACAACCTGATGGAGACGGCGTTTGCCACCGCAGTTGCCGCCAACTTCCGTACCGAGAGCCGGGGCGCCCATAGCCGCTTCGACTTCCCGGAGCGTGACGACGAGAGCTGGTTGTGCCACAGCCTCTATCATCCGGACACCGAGTCCATGACCCGTCGCGCGGTCAACATGTCACCCAAGACCCGTGAGGCGTTCCCGCCCAAGGTCCGGACTTACTGATTGCGGAGCCAAGCACAATGAACGTCACATTCTCGGTATATCGCTATAACCCGGACGTTGATAACGTCCCCCATATGAAGGAATATCGTCTTGATATTCCTGAAGGTTCCGACATGATGGTGCTCGATGCACTGATCCAGTTGAAAGAGCTGGATCCTACTCTCTCCTTCCGCCGCTCGTGCCGCGAAGGGGTCTGTGGATCAGACGGTCTCAACATGAATGGCAAGAACGGTCTTGCCTGCATCACCCCGCTCTCCGATCTGCTGAAGAAGGGCAACAAGGTCGTCATCCGGCCCCTGCCTGGTCTGCCGGTGATCCGCGATCTGGTGATCGACATGACCCAGTTCTACACCCAGTGGGAGAAGGTCAAGCCCTTCCTCATCAACGATGAAAAACTGCCGCCCGTGCGTGAGCACCTGCAATCCCCCGAAGAGCGCGCCAAGCTGGATGGCCTGTACGAGTGTATTCTCTGTGCCTGCTGCTCCACCTCTTGCCCCTCCTTCTGGTGGAACCCGGACAAGTTCATAGGCCCTGCCGGGCTGCTCGCCGCCTACCGCTGGCTGGCGGACAGCCGCGACACCGCCGCCACTGAACGACTGGGCAATCTGGATGACGCCTTTAGCGTGTTCCGCTGCCACGGCATCATGAACTGCGTGAACGTCTGTCCCAAGGGCTTGAACCCGACCAAGGCCATCGGTCAGATCAAGTCGATGTTGCTCAACCGGGCTGTTTGATACCAGGGCCAGGGCGCCTTGCGCCGGGCCCGACCTCTGGATAGCCATCCCGTCCCGGGATGGCTATGACCCTACAAGCTGCGCTGCAGTGAACAAGATGTACAAGGGATAGAAATGCATAACGGCGTGATGAAGGCCTGGTTGGAGTCATCTCACCTGGCTGGTGCGAATGCAAGCTACATTGAGGATTTGTACGAATCCTTCCTGGAAAACCCCGACTCCGTAGCCGATGAGTGGCGCAGCCTGTTTAGCGAGCTGCCCCAGGTCAATGGCCATGCAGTTGAACAACCCCACTCCCAGGTTCGCGACTATTTCCGCCGCCTGGCCAAGGATCCCTCCCGTTACAGCGCCCCTGTCTCCGATCCCCAGGTGGATGCCAAGCAGGTGCGCGTACTGCAGCTGATCAACGCCTTCCGCTTCCGCGGTCACCAGAATGCCAATCTGGATCCCCTCGGCCTCTGGACCCGTGAAACCGTTGCCGAGCTCGACCCGGCATTTCACAACCTGCAGGGCGCAGACATGGAGGCCACCTTCAACGTGGGCTCCTACGCCATAGGTCGCGAGACCATGGTGCTCTCCGATCTCTACGCCTCGCTGAAGAAAACCTACTGCAGCAGCATAGGTGCAGACTACATGCACATCACCTCCACCGAGGAGAAGCGCTGGCTGCAAGACCGTCTTGAATCCATCGAAGGGAAGGGGACCTATACCCTCGAAGAGAAGACCCGCTTCCTCGAGAGCCTGACCGCCGCCGAAGGGCTGGAAAAATACCTGGGTGCCAAGTTCCCGGGGGCCAAGCGTTTCTCCCTGGAAGGGGGCGATGCCATGGTGCCCATGCTGAAAGAATTGATCCGCCGCGCCGGTGAGCAGGGCTGCAAAGAGGCCGTCATCGGCATGGCCCACCGGGGTCGCCTGAACGTGCTGATCAACGTGCTGGGCAAGCGCGCCCAGGAGCTGTTCGACGAGTTCGCCGGCAAGCACGGCGAATCCTGGGGCACAGGGGATGTGAAGTACCATATGGGCTTCTCCTCCGACTTCGCCACCCCGGGCGGCAACGTCCACCTGGCGCTGGCCTTCAACCCGTCCCACCTCGAGATCGTCAACCCAGTGGTCATCGGCTCGGTCCGTGCCCGCATGGACAGACGCGGTGACAAGGACGGCTCCAGCGTCTTGCCCATCACCATCCACGGTGACTCCGCCATCGCGGGGCAGGGTGTGGTGGCCGAGACCTTCAACATGTCCCTGACCCGTGCCTACGGCGTCGGCGGCACTGTGCGCATCGTCATCAACAACCAGGTCGGTTTCACCACCTCCTATCAACGTGACCTGCGCTCCACCGAATACTGTACCGACATCGCCAAGGCGGTGCAGGCGCCGGTGCTGCACGTCAACGGGGATGACCCGGAAGCCGTGGTGCTGGTGACCCAGATTGCGCTGGATTACCGCAACACCTTCAAGCGCGATGTGGTGATCGAGCTGGTCTGCTACCGTCGTCACGGTCACAACGAGGCCGATGAGCCGAGCGCGACCCAGCCCCTGATGTACCAGAAGATCAAGCAGCACCCGACGCCGCGCAAGATTTACGCCGATCAGCTGATTGGCGAAGGCACCATCACCCCCGAGCTGGCCACCACGCTAGTCAACGACTATCGCGATACCCTGGACAGGGGCGAGCGGGTGAGCAAGGAGTGGCGTCCCATGGAGCTGCACTCCGTGGACTGGACCCCGTACCTCGGTCACGACTGGGCCATGAGCTACGACAGCACTGTGCCCATGGATCACCTGAAATCCCTCGGCGAGCGCATCAGCCAGTACCCGGCGACCCATGTGCTGCAACGCCAGGTCGAGAAGATTTACGAAGACCGCCGCCTGATGGCCGCCGGCGAGAAGCTGGTGGACTGGGGCTTTGCCGAGACCCTGGCCTACGCCACCCTGGTGGACAAGGGTGCGCGCATCCGCTTCACCGGGGAAGACTCCGGCCGTGGCACCTTCTTCCATCGCCACGCCGTGCTGCACAACCAGACCGATGCGAGCACCTACACCCCGCTGTGCAACTTGCACGACGAGCAAGGTCCGTTCGAGATCTATGACTCTGTGCTGACCGAGAACGCGGTACTGGCGTTCGAATATGGCTACGCCAGCGCCGAGCCGGCCGGTCTGACCATCTGGGAAGCCCAGTTCGGCGACTTCGCCAACTGCGCCCAGGTGGTAGTGGATCAGTTCCTCTCCTCCGGCGAGCAGAAGTGGGGCCGGATGTGCGGTCTGACCATGCTGCTGCCCCATGGTTACGAGGGGCAGGGCCCTGAGCACTCCTCCGCCCGTCTGGAGCGCTATCTGCAGATGTGCGCCCAGCACAACATGCAGGTGTGCGTGCCCTCCACCCCGGCCCAGGTGTTCCACATGCTGCGCCGCCAGGTGGTGCGCCCGATGCGCCGTCCGCTCATCGTGATGACGCCGAAATCCTTGCTGCGCCACCCGCTGGCGGTGAGCAAGCTCGACGAGCTGGCGACCGGCACCTTCCAGAACGCCATCGGCGAGATCGATGCCCTGGATCCGAAAGCCGTCAAGCGGGTGGTCTTCTGCTCCGGCAAGGTCTACTACGACCTGCTCGATGCCCGTCGCAAGGCGGAGCAGCAGGATGTGGCCCTGGTACGGATCGAGCAGCTCTACCCCTTCCCGGAAGAGGAAGTGCGCGCCATCCTGGCCGATTATGCCCACGTCACCGATTTCGTCTGGTGTCAGGAAGAGCCGCAGAACCAGGGCGCCTGGTACAGCACCCGCCATCACTATGACAGCGTGCTGCCAAGCAATGCCCGTCTGCGTTACGCCGGTCGTCCGGCCTCGGCCTCACCGGCCGTCGGTTACATGTCTGTCCACGCCAAGCAGCAGAAAGCCCTGGTGGAAGACGCGCTGACCCTGGAATAAACGAGTTGTGAAGGGGAGGGGGCACTGTGAAGCCGACCCTCTCCGTCTCTGGAACAAGCCTGCTGGCCAAGAAGTAACAAGGAACTGATTACATGACTATCGAGATCAAGGTACCGGACCTGCCGGAATCAGTGGCGGACGCCACCATCGCCACCTGGCACAAGAAACCGGGTGATCTGGTTGCCCGTGACGAAGTGCTGGTTGACATCGAAACCGATAAAGTCGTGCTGGAAGTCCCCGCGCCGGAAGCCGGCGTGCTGGGCGACATCCTGCAACTGGAAGGCGCGACCGTGCTCTCCCGCCAGCTGATCGCCATCCTCAAGGCGGCCCCTGTGGCCGGTGAAGAGACCAAGGAGAAGCCGGTGGAAGTGGCAGCCGATGACGCTGCCGACGGCCTGAGCCCCTCGGTGCGCCGCCTGGTGGCCGAACACGACATCGACGTGGCCAAGCTGACCGGCACCGGCAAGGGTGGTCGCGTCACCAAGGAAGACGTGGATGCCTTCATCAAGAACCTGGGCAAGCCGGCAGCCCCCGTCGCCGCCGTGGCAGCCGCACCGGTTGCGCCCATAGCCCCGCTGGCCGGTCGCACCGAGAAGCGCGTGCCCATGACCCGTCTGCGCAAGCGCATCGCCGAGCGTCTGCTGGAGGCCAAGAACACCACCGCCATGCTGACCACCTTCAACGAGATCAACATGGCGCCCATCATGAAGCTGCGCAAGCAGTACGGCGAGATCTTCGAGAAGAAGCACGGCATCAAGCTCGGCTTCATGTCCTTCTACGTGAAGGCCGTGGTCGAATCCCTCAAGCGCTACCCGGAAGTGAACGCGGCGCTGGATGGTGATGATGTGGTGTACCACAACTACTTCGACGTCAGCATCGCCGTCTCCACCCCCCGTGGTCTGGTGACCCCTGTGCTGCGTGACTGCGACAACATGAGCCTCGCCGACATCGAGAAGGCCATCAAGGATCTGGCGGGCAAGGGCCGTGACGGCAAGCTGACCGTGGACGAACTGACCGGCGGCAACTTCACCATCACCAACGGCGGCGTGTTCGGCTCCCTGATGTCCACCCCCATCATCAACCCGCCCCAGAGCGCCATTCTGGGCATGCACAAGATCCAGGACAGACCCATGGCCGTCGATGGCAAGGTCGAGATCCTGCCGATGATGTACCTGGCGCTCTCCTACGATCACCGCATCATCGACGGCCGCGAGTCCGTGGGCTTCCTGGTCTCCATCAAGGAGCTGCTGGAAGACCCGACCCGTCTGCTGTTGGATGTCTGAGCAAGAGTGACTGAAAGATAACGAGGGGCCGCCCAGGCCCCCATTCACAGGGGATTGAGAAACACGAGCCCCGGACGGAAATACCTACAACACGGATAGAGCATCTATGAATCTGCATGAATATCAGGCAAAACAGCTGTTTGCCGAGTATGGCCTGCCGGTCTCCGAAGGTTATGCCTGTGCTACCCCGCAGGAAGCGGCCGAAGCGGCCGACAAGATTGGTGGCAATACCTGGGTCGTCAAGTGCCAGGTCCACGCCGGTGGCCGTGGCAAGGCGGGCGGCGTCAAGCTGGCCAAGAGCAAGGACGAGATCCGTGCCTTCGCCCAGAACTGGCTCGGCAAGAACCTGGTGACCTATCAGACTGACGCCAACGGTCAGCCGGTCACCAAGATCCTGGTAGAGTCCTGCACCGACATCGCCAAGGAGCTCTACCTCGGCGCCGTGGTTGACCGTGGCAGCCGCCGCGTGGTCTTCATGGCCTCCACCGAGGGTGGCGTGGACATCGAGAAGATCGCCCACGAAACCCCGGAACTCATTCACAAGGCTGCCATCGATCCCCTGGTGGGCCCGCAGGCTTATCAGGCCCGCGAGCTGGCCTTCAAGCTGGGTCTGGTCGGCGATCAGATCAAGCAGTTCACCAAGATCTTCATGGGTCTGGGTCAGATGTTCCTGGACTGCGACTTCGCCCTGCTGGAGATCAACCCCCTGGTCATCACCGACAAGGGCAACCTGCACTGCCTCGACGGCAAGATCAACATCGACGCCAACGCCCTGTACCGTCAGCCCAAGCTGCGCCAGATGCACGATCCGTCCCAGGATGACCCCCGCGAAGCGCACGCCGCCCAATGGGAGCTGAACTATGTGGCGCTGGATGGCAACATCGGCTGCATGGTCAACGGCGCCGGTCTGGCCATGGGCACCATGGACATCGTCAACCTGCACGGCGGTTCCCCGGCCAACTTCCTGGACGTCGGCGGCGGCGCCACCAAGGAGCGCGTGACCGAGGCCTTCAAGATCATCCTGTCTGACAGCAAGGTACAGGCCGTGCTGGTCAACATCTTCGGCGGCATCGTGCGCTGCGACATGATCGCGGAAGGCATTATCGGCGCGGTCAAGGAAGTGGGGGTCAAGGTGCCCGTGGTAGTGCGTCTGGAAGGCAACAATGCCGAACTGGGTGCCCGTAAACTGGCCGACAGCGGCCTCAACATCATCGCCGCAACGAGTCTGACTGACGCAGCTCAGCAAGTGGTTAAAGCAGCGGAGGCCAAATAATGAGCGTTCTGATCAACAAAGACACCAAGGTGATCTGCCAGGGCTTCACCGGCGGTCAGGGTACCTTCCACTCCGAACAGGCGATTGCCTATGGTACCCAGATGGTCGGCGGCGTGTCACCGGGCAAGGGTGGCACCACCCACCTGGGCCTGCCGGTGTTCAACACAGTCCGTGACGCCGTGGAAGCCACAGGCGCCACCGCCTCCGTCATCTATGTGCCTGCGCCCTTCTGCAAGGACGCCATCCTGGAAGCCATCGATGCCGGCATCAAGCTGATCGTCACCATCACCGAAGGCATCCCGACCCTGGACATGCTGCAGGTCAAGGTGAAGCTGCAGGAAACCGGCGTGCGCATGATCGGCCCCAACTGCCCGGGCGTCATCACTCCGGGTGAGTGCAAGATCGGCATCATGCCGGGCCACATCCACAAGCCGGGCAAGGTGGGCATCGTCTCCCGCTCCGGCACCCTGACCTACGAAGCGGTCAAGCAGACCACGGACGAGGGCTTCGGCCAGTCCACCTGCGTCGGCATAGGTGGTGACCCCATCCCGGGCTCCAACTTCATCGACATCCTGGAGATGTTCCAGAACGATCCCAAAACCGAAGCCATAGTGATGATCGGCGAGATCGGCGGCAGCGCCGAAGAAGAGGCGGCGGCCTATATCAAGGCCCACGTCACCAAGCCGGTGGTCTCCTACATCGCGGGTGTCACCGCTCCGGCTGGCAAGCGCATGGGTCATGCGGGCGCCATCATCGCCGGTGGTAAAGGCACTGCAGCAGAGAAATTTGCCGCCCTGGAAGATGCCGGCGTGAAAACCGTGCGTTCCCTCGCCGATATCGGCAAGGCCCTGCGCGAAGTGACCGGCTGGTAAGTTAGTTAGCCTGTTATCTCTAATAAAAATGCCGCCCTTGGGCGGCATTTTTTATGGATAGAATATGATTATGGTCACTCTTCAAATAGTTATTCTATCTACAGCTAGATCTTGAATAGAACCCTGCGCAGGATAGATGATGGCTAAATGACAATTTATTTTTTCATATTTCGTGGGTAGCGATATTTATGATGGAATTATTTGATACAAACCAGAGTAAAACTGTGCTTGCTAAATTTAGGCAAAAAATTGATGGCTTAGTTCCTTCGGATGATTTCGATAAACAGCGGAATAGTCTTATCCGCCTAATTGTTAATGCTATGGAAAAAAGACCTAGTGAATGGAATACGTTCTGTCAGATAAATATAAAGTGGATAGGCGATCAATTCATTAATAGGCTTGCTGATGAAAAAGATCTAACGAAAGATCGATTGGATGATATTTGCTCGATGTGTTTTAGATTTCTTTTCGAGCTGTATCTCTCAACCAAAAATGACCTGGCAATGGAGTTCGAAGCTGCAAGACGCTTCGTCTTTGATAATGTAAACTTATTTGAAGTTACGGCCAAGGAACAGATTGAGTTTGCGATCCGTGACATGCCTATTAGTATTTTCAAGGAGATTGCAAACAGTGAGGGAATTGAAAGTTTAAAGAATTTCGATGCTGTTTCAGAAAAAATTAAAAATATTAAAGAAGAATGGGATAGAGACTTAAGTGAGAGGGAGAGTAGAGCAAGAAATATAGAGGCGTCTCTATCTAAGTACGAGAATGCGTTTAACTTTGTTGGTTTATTTCAAGGCTTTGATGATTTAGCAAATGAAAAGAAAAATGAACGGGACGGGATTCTATTTTGGCTTAAATTGTTGTCTGTGATAATTATCTTACCGATAGTTGCTGAATTTGTACTCATATATAAGAATATAGATAACATATCTGCCATTAGAGATGGTTTATTGGTATCCATTTTTCCAACGCTTTCTTTAGTTGCGATCTCTATTTATTACTTTAGAGTTCTTCTTTTTAATTACAAGTCTGTTAAATCACAGTTATTGCAAATAGACCTTAGGAAAACATTATGCAGGTTCATTCAAAGTTATTCTGGGTATGCTAGCGAGATAAAAAGCCAAGATGCCGATGCTTTAGATAAATTTGAACGAATCATATTCTCTGGAATAGTGACCGAGGATGGAAGCCTGCCGTCTACGTTTGATGGAGTTGAACAAATAGGAAACTTCATAAAGTCGATTAAGTCCTAGGCTGTAGGAAATCTGGGGCTTCACCTTTTTGACTGCAGTGTAACCGTGTACTTGGTTTAATCTCGTATGTTGGGCTTCGCAGGCTCAGCCACAACCTACAGGCGTTGTAGGTTGGCGCTGAGCGTAGCGAAGCCCAACGTTTAACCGCAGTTTCTGACCTTTCCGATTCTCTGGCATCTCCCCGTTTACCTTGAAAAATCGGACCATAAGGCGTATAACCACGCGCTTGTCAGCGTATTGAGTGAGCCCATTGCCATGCAGCAAAAAGTGCCGCAGTTAAACGAAGTGCAGACCGCCCCCTTCTGGCAGGCGAAGAGCCTGCAACAGATGACCATGACGGAGTGGGAGTCCCTGTGCGATGGCTGCGGCAAGTGCTGCCTGAACAAGCTGATCGACGAGGACACCGAGGAGCTGGTGTTCACCAACGTGGCCTGCAACCTGCTCAATACCAAGACCTGCCAGTGCTCCGACTACGGCAACCGTTTCAAGAAAGAGCCGGACTGCCTGCAGATCACCCACGACAAGATTGCCGAATATGACTGGCTGCCATCGAGCTGTGCCTACCGCCTGCTGGCGGAGGGGCAGAGTTTGCCTGAGTGGCATCCGCTTATCACCGGCAGCCGCAGTGCCATGCACCAGGCCGGTCAGTCGGTGCGCGGCAAGGTGGTGCACGAGGTGGATGCCGGCGACTGGATAGATCACATCATCACCTGGGCCAGCTAACGCCAGCCTGTCTATCCGGCCAGCCGCGAGCCGTACCAACTGCGAAGGGGCAGGGGACTCACACTCTCCTGCCTCTTCGGCTTTCTGGCTTTTTCCTAAGCGCAGTGAAGGCGTCTATTTGTCCGCCTTGCCCGCCGCATCCGCCAACCGGGCCAGCTGTTTGTCATACCAGGCCACAGGGCGGTTTTCATCTTCCGCTCGCTCCTTGCGCCGGATGGCGTTGCGTACCACCATGGCCCCCAGCCAGCGCAAGGGCTCCGGCGGGAAATAGCCGCGCGGGCCGCTCACCAGGGCGCATTCGCGCCATGGTTTATCCGCTTCCCGCACATCATCTCTCACCAGGGCCGCCAGTATTTGACCGCCCATCCAGCTCTGGGCCACTCCGTTGCCCGAATAGCCGAGGCCATAGACGACGTTGGGCTGCGCGCGCCAGTGGCCGAAGAAGGGAAGGCCATCCACCGAGCGATCGGAGGCGCCGCACCAGCTGGCGGCGACGGGCACCTCTGCAAGGGCCGGAAAGAAGCGGCGCAGGGTGCGGGTGAGGGGGGCAAGATAACGGCTGGGGGAATCGAACTCGGCCAGATGGCGGTTGGCAAAGGCGAAGGTGTTGCCCCCCTTGCCCAGCATCAACCGCCCTTGCGGGGTGGATCTGTAGTAGTGCACGAAGGTGCGGCCATCCACCACGGAGCGACCGTGCGCGAGTTGCTGGGCGGCCAGTGCCTGTGGCGCCGGGTCGGTTATCACCATATCCGAGGAGACCAGCACTATGCTGCGGCGAAACTCGCGAAAGTGCGCCGTCATGGCGCTGTTGAGGGCCAGCACCACCTTGCGGGCACGCACCTCACCCTGCGGCGTTTGCACCCGCACAGGCTGGCCTGCGTCGAGGCGCTGCATGGGGGAGCCTTCATACACCTCGACCCCGAGTTCCCGTGCCACCCGCAGCAGGCCGCGCACCAAGAGTGCCGGTTGCACCGAGCCCGCGTGGGGGCTGTAGAGCCCCTCCAGATGAACGTGGGAGCCGCTCTGGCTCGCCAGTTTATCCTCTTCAATCGCCTGCCACTGGTTAAGGTCCGCTCGCTTTAGTTCCCGCAATACCGGCTCCATCAGACCCCGCTGGGCCTCGCTGGTGGCGGTGTAGCAGGTGCCCTCGACCCTCAGTTCCGCCTCTATCTGATGCGCCGCGCAGAAGCGGGCGATCTCGTATACCGCCTGCTCGGAGCCTTGCACCAGCCAGGCGGCCTGCTCCTCCCCAAACAGGCGCTTTAACGTCAAGTACTTGGCTGACCAGGTGAGCAGGCAGCCGCCGTTGCGCCCGGAGGCCCCGCTGCCACACAGATCTTTTTCCAGCACCAGGATGCGCAAGTGAGGCTCGGCCTGTTTAAGGGCGATAGCGCTCCAGAGTCCGGTAAAGCCGCCGCCGACGATGCAGACATCCACTTCGTGCTGGCCTTGAAGGGGCGTGGAGGGGGCGGGTTGTTCGGTGGCCAGGGCCTCAGCCAGCCAAAAGGGGCGAGTGGACATGATGACTCCTTGAAGATGTTATTGATGGCGCCAGCGCTGGGTGCGATCCAGCAGGGCGCGGCTCAAAAAGAGCTGGAGCAGCTTGACGGTGGCGGCGGCCAGCAGGATCAGGGTGGCCATGGCGGCGGCCGCGGCGGTATCGCCGGAATCCTCCATGTTCAGCACGGCGATGGAGGCGAGCACGCTGTCGCTCGAATAGAGGAAGATCACCGCCGAGGTGGTGGTCATGGCGTTGACGAACAGATAGATGAAGATCTCCAAGAGCGCAGGCAGGGAGGCGGGCAGGGTGACGCGCCAGAACGCCTTCCAGAGTGGAATGCGCAATGAGATGGCCACCAGCTCCAGCTCCCTGGGCAATTGTTTCAGGCTGGTCAGCGCCGTCATATGGCCCACTGTGTAGTAGTGGATGACGCAGGAGAGCACCATGAGCGGCAGGGTGCCATGGAGGCTGCCAAACAGCGGATTGCCGTTGAAAAAGAAGATGTAACCCAGCCCCAGCACCATGCCGGGCACCGCCAGCGACAGCATGGCGAGCAGATGCAACAACTGGCGAAGCCATGCGAAGTGGCGCCCCTTCTCCTGCGCCCAGGCCAGCACCATGACCAGCACTGTGCCCACAAGGGCGGTATAGAGGCCCAACTGCAAGGTGTTGGTAAAGGGCTGCCAGCCGTAGACGCTGTTGCTGTCAAAGGCGTAGTGATCCAGCGTCAGCCCAAGGTTATAGGGCCAGAACTGCACCAGTGAGCCATAAACGGCCATCCCGACCAGCGCCAGAAACAGCAGGGCCCAGAGAGTGCACCAGCCGAGCGCCAACAGATCCCGCAGCCGATGGGGTTTGGGCTGATAGGGCACCGCCTTGGTGCTGCTCTGCTCCTGCATCTTGCTGCGTACCCTGTGCTCCAGCGCAAAGCTCAGCAGCGCCGGCAACAGCAGGGTAACGCTGGCAACGGCGCCGAGTGAGAAGTTCTGCATCCCAATCACCTGCCGGTAGATATCGGTGGCCAGCACGCTGTACTGGCCGCCAATCACCTTGGCCACCCCGAAGTCGCAGATGGTGAGGGTGAAGACGGCGATGGCGGCGCTGAGCAGGCCATAACGGGCGGTAGGCAGGGTGACGGTGACAAAGGTGCGCCAGCCGCTGCTGCCCAGGACTCGGGCCGCCTCATAGAGGCGCGCGTCGCTCTGACCGAGCGCCGTGATGAGGATCATCAGGGCGTGGGGGAAGCACCAGAAGCCCAGACCAATGACAATGCCGATGGGGCCGTAGATGCTCTCGCCCCCAAGCAGCCCCTTGGCAACTCCCTGATTGCCAAACCAGTAGACCAGACTGATGGCGGGGAGCAGGGAGGGCATCAAGAGCGGAATAAGGCCTACCAAGCGAAACAGGCTCTTGCCCGGCATGCAGGTGCGGGTGAGGGCATAGGCGTAACCGAAGGCGATGGTCACCACCAGGGCTGTGATCAGTACCCCGAGCCAGAGGGTGTTGCCGAGGGTTTGACCCAGATGAGGGGAGTCGATGTAGGCTTTGACGTTGGCAAGCCCCACCCAGAGGCCATTTTCGTCTTGCAGGCTTTTTTGCAGCATGGTGAGCAGCGGCAGCAGCAGGCCGCCGGTGAGCAGGGCAATACCTAGCAGAAGCAGCAGGAGTTGCAGCAGCTGATCCCGGCTCCAGCCGGAGCAGAGCCGCTGCCACAAGGGGTAGCGAGGCTGGGGCTCTTGGGTTGCCTGTTCTGATGTTGCCTGTGCTGGGGTTGCCAGTGCCGGAGTGGAGAGATGAGGGCTCATGGGCGTTCCCCTTCAAACAGCTGCATGGCCCCGGCGGGCCAGTGCAGGGAGCAGCGCATGCCGCTTCGCCAGCCACCCTGTTCGTGGTGGGGCAGCTCCTGGGTCGGGCGCTCCACCAGAATTTGCTGCGGGCCCAGATAGGTGTCGGCGGTGCAGATAAGGCGCTGGGCTGCGCCGAGAAACTCTACCTGATCGATCTGCGCTTCTACGCCATGCTGACCAGGATAAGGCTCATGGGGGGCGCCCAGGGTGATCGCCTCGGGGCGTATGGCCACCTGCAATTTGCTGCCGGCAGCGGCCCGGTTGGCGAGCGTCAAGGGCTGTTCGTTGAGGCGCACCTGAGTGGGGCCTAGCACCAGGGTGTCGAGGAAGTTCATGGTGCCGACAAAGCTTGCCACGAAGCGGCTCGCAGGCTGGTGGTAGATCTCCTGCGGTGTGCCCACCTGCACTATGCGGCCGCTCTCCATCACTACTATACGGTCCGCCATGGTCAGGGCTTCTTCCTGATCGTGGGTCACCATGATGGTGGTGATGCCAAGGCGCTGCTGCAGGGCGCGGATCTCGCTGCGAAGGTGGGTGCGCACCAGGGCATCCAGGGCGCTTAACGGTTCGTCCAGCAGCAGCAGGCCGGGGGAGAGCGCCAGCGCCCGGGCCAGCGCCACCCGCTGCTGCTGGCCGCCGGAGATCTGGCTCGGGTACTTGTGGGACTGGGCATCGAGATCCACCAGCGCCAGCCAGTGATCGACCCGCTCCTTGATGGCATCGCGCGCCAGCCCCTGATTCTCAAGGCCGAAGGCGATGTTCTGGGCCACCGTCAGGTTGGGGAAGAGGGCATAGGACTGAAACACTATGCCAAAGTCCCGCTCCTGGGGGGGCAGCAGGGAGATATTGCGCCCCCCTTGCCAGATCTCGCCGCTGTCCGGCAGATCCAGCCCGGCAATGGCTCTGAGCAAGGTGGTCTTGCCGCAGCCGGAGGGGCCGAGAAAGCAGATGAACTCCCCCGGATGGATGCTCAGAGAGATCCCCTTGAGGGCCTGGAAGGCACCGAACTGCTTGTTGAGGTGTTGAATGTCCAGATAGGGCTGGGTCATGTTTCGACTCGCTACTGATTTGGTATATACCAGTTTGCCGGTGAAGTGTGACGGTCAGGTGATCGGGGGATGACAGCTTGATGACAGTCAGATGACGGCGGGCATTCGGCAGGTGGCTTGGCCGCGTGCAGACGGGCGGGGCGCTGCCCATTGGGGGTGAAACAAAAACTGGGAGCGAAACCCAAAAAGCGAAGGCCAACACCTGTTGGCCTTCGGCAAGGGGTTGATTGGCAGCGGTTTGTCTGGGGTACACAAACCGCTCCTTCAGGATTACTGCTTGGCTTCCGACTTGCCGTCGAAGCTGGCACTCCACTGGGTCAGGATGGCGTTGCGCTCGCGGGCTGCCCAGGCAAAGTCGTTGTCGATCATCTGCCCCTTGATATCCGCCGGATAGCCCGCTCTCGGTTGGGCGACCCCAGGGATGGCGACCACGGCGAACGACTTGTTGTAGAGGGCGTTGGCCTGCTCGGTGGCGGCAAAGTCGAGCAGCTGCTTTGCCGCATCCAGCTTGGGGGTGCCCTTGATGATGGCGGCGGCTTCCATGTCCCAGCCCGAGCCTTCGCTCGGGAACACCACCTCTATGGGGGCCCCCTTGGCCTTGAGGCTGGTGGCCGGGAAGTCAAAGGAGATGCCGATCACCGTCTCGCCGCTGGCGGCCAGCTTGCAGGGGGCCGAGCCCGAGTGGGTGTAGCGGTCTATGTTCTGGTGCAGGCCGTTCATGAACTGCCAGCCCTGCTGCTCGCCCATGGTCTGCAGCCAGCCCGCGACGCTCAGGTAGCCGGTGCCGGAGGAGCTGGGGTTGGGCATGATCACCTTGCCCTTGTAGATAGGCTTGGTGAGATCGGCCCAGCTGGTCGGCGCCGGTATTCCTTGCTTCTCTGCCTCTACCTTGTTGAAGCAGATGGCGCTGAAGAAGGCGTCCAGACCAATCCAGTGGGGCTCGGCCTTGCCGTCACGAAAACGGCTGTCGAGCTTCTCCAGCCCCTTGGGGGCGTAACCGGTCAGCATCTGCTGCTGATCGAGCTGCATCAGGCTGGTGGCCGCCAGTCCCCACACCACGTCGGCCTTGGGCTGGGCTTTTTCAGCCAGCAAGCGGGCTGTGACCACTCCGGTGGAGTCACGCACCCACTTGATGTTGATATCCGGGTGCTGGCGCTCAAACGCCGTCTTCAGCTCGCCGAGCTGCTCCGGCTCGAAGGCGGTGTAGACGGTGAGATCGGTCGCGGCCAGTGCCGGGGCTGTCATGGCGGCCAGCACGGCGGCGGCCAGCAAATGGGTTCCCTGTTTCATCCTCTTCTCCATTTTGGTTGGCTTGGTATAAACCAGATTGGTCGAAGCAGAGGCTAGGGGAACTTTATGACGGTACGGTGACGGCTCAGTGACGTTTTGCCGCACTCGATTTGCCGCACTTAACTTGTCTGTTCCTAATTCTGGGTATCCACCTCTATCTCCAGACTGTCGTGGCGCCAGTACTCCAGATCGAAGTCGAGCACCCGGCCGTGCTGATCGAAGTTGAGTCGCTCCAGGCGCAGGGCGGGTAGCCCGGCGGTGGCCCCCAGCGCCTTTGCCACCTCGTCCGGCAGGGCGGTGGGGAAGAAGCGCACCTGCATGCGGGCGTAGTGAAGATCGTAATGGGCCTGGTAGATCTCGGTCAGGCTGCCGGCAAGATCCAGCTCCAGCAGACCGGGAACCCGCTCTGGCAGGCAGTGGTTTTCGCAATAGCAGATGGCGCGCCCGTTGGCATAGCGCAGCCGCTTGAGCAGAAACAGGCTGTCAAACGGCTTGAGCTGCAACTGCGCCATCAACGCGGGTGGCACCGCCTGGCGGCTTTTTTCCAGCAGCTCGGTACGCGGCTCGCCCCCTTGCTCTCGCACTATCTGGTGAAAGTTGGAGGTGCGCCTGGGGTTGAGGCGAAAGCGCGGCGGGGTGACGAACCAGCCCCGGCGATCCTCCCGATAGATGAGGCCATTGGCCTCCAGCTGCACCAGCGCCTCGCGGATGGTGACCCGGGTGGTGCCGTAGAGTTCCCCCAGCAGCCGCTCGGAGGGGAGTTTGTCGTTGGGGGTCAGGCCCCCCGCCAGGATCTGGTTGGCGAGGGCATCCTTGATCTGCAGGTATTGGGGTTTGCTCATGAAAATCCTTGGCTGGGCAGTGGTTGGGGCGCAGGTCCGGTCGCTAAATGGAGGCGATATAATGCGTTGGTAGATACCAGTGTTGCCCCTGTTGTTCAGGCTACCTAGATTATCGCGATCCCGGCGCCGAAAATGAATTTTTTGTTGCACGTGGCCCCACCCCTTTGACCTTGGCGGGGTAGTTACCCACAATGCGCTCATTCTGGTATATACCAAAAGGAGCGAAGTCATGACCCATATTCCTGCGGCCCCCGCCGCCGTCGATTACCTGCTGCTGACCCCGGGCCCCCTCTCGACCACCGCCACTGTGCGCGCCGCCATGCTGCAAGACAGCTGCACCTGGGATGCGGACTACAACCTCGGCGTGGTGGAGCCCATCCGCCGCGAGCTGGTGCGGCTGGCCACTGGCCCGGAATATGAAAGCGACTACAGCGCCGTGTTGCTGCAGGGGAGCGGCAGCTATGTGGTGGAGAGCGTGCTGGGCTCGGCGATCGGTGCCGACGAGTGTCTGCTCATCATCAACAACGGCGCTTACGGCGCTCGCATGGGTGAGATGGCCCGCTGTCTTGGCCTGCGCCACCACGAGCTAGACTGCGGCGAGACGACCCGCCCCGAGCCTGCCGCCATCAAGGCCATGCTGGCGCGCCACCCCGAGATCACTCACTTGGCCATGGTGCACTGCGAGACCACCACTGGCATGCTCAACCCCCTTGAAGAGGTGGCTGAGCTCTGCCAGCGCCGCGGCATTCGCCTCATCGTCGATGCCATGAGCAGCTTTGGCGGCATCCCCATCGACATGGGGCGCCTTGGCATCGAGTTTCTCATCAGCTCTGCCAACAAGTGCATTCAGGGGGTGCCGGGCTTTGGCTTCGTCATCGCCCGTCGCGCCGCGCTGACGGCCTGCGCCGGTCGCGCTCGCTCTGTCTCCCTCGACCTGCACGCCCAGTGGCAGACCATGGAGCAGCAGGGGGGAAAGTGGCGCTTTACCTCACCCACCCATACGGTGCTCGCCTTTGCCCAGGCCCTGCGCGAGCTGGATGAAGAGGGGGGCATTGCCGCCCGCCATCAGCGCTACAGCGAGAACCAGCGCATTCTGGTGGCGGGGATGGCCGAACTCGGCTTTGCACCGCTACTGCCCGAGCAGTGGCAATCCCCCATCATCACCGCCTTCTACTCCCCGGCTCACCCGGACTACCGCTTCGCCGACTTCTATCAGCGGCTCAAGGGGCAGGGCTTTGTCATCTATCCGGGCAAGGTCTCCCAGGCCGATTGCTTCCGTATCGGCAATATCGGCGACGTGACCCCTGGGCGGGTGCGCGAGCTGCTCGCGGCCATGGCCAGCGCCTGCTACTGGCAAGGGGAAGCGTGATGATGATGCGCAATGCTCTTCACGGCAGCGGCCGGGCCGACAGCGAAGGGGACATCAATCTGGGGGAGGGACGCGTGCGCTGGTGGGCAGATCAGAGCGAGGCGGTGCAGGCGGGATTGGCGGAAGATAGCCGCTACTTCCTCCATCAGGCCCTCTCCAGCCCCTGCCTCGATCTGCTTGAGGGGGCGCAGGGGAGTTGGCTGACCAGCGTATCGGGCAAACAGTACCTCGATTTTCACGGCAACAGCGTTCATCAACTGGGCCACGGCCACCCCAACGTCGTGGCCGCGGTGCAGCAGCAACTCGCCGATCTGCCGTTCGCCCCCCGCCGCTACACCCATCAGGTCGCCATCGACTGCGCCCGCACTTTGGCCGAGCTGGCTCCCAGGGATCTCAACCGGGTGCTGTTCGCCCCCGGCGGCAGCGAGGTGGTGGGTATTGCCCTGAAGCTCGCCCGCTTTATTACTGGTAACAGCAAGGTGGTGTCCCTGTGGGATGCCTTTCACGGCGCCTCCCTCGATGCCATCTCGGTCGGCGGCGAGGCCTGCTTTCGCGCGGGCATGGGCCCGCTGATGGCCGGGGTGGAGCGCATCCCGCCCCCTACCCGTTATCGCGGCGTCTGGTATCGCGGGGAAGGGGATGACCTGCACTACGCCGATTATCTCGAGTACGTCATCGAGAAGGAGGGGGGCATTGGCGCCTTTATCGCCGAGCCCATCCGCAACACCGATGTGCAGGTGCCTTCAAAAGCCTACTGGCAGCGGGTGCGGGAGATCTGCGATCGTCACAAGGTGTTGCTGATTGCCGACGAGATCCCCAATGCCCTGGGTCGCACCGGCCACTGGTTCAGCTTCGAAGAGTTTGGCATCGAGCCAGACATCATCTGTCTGGGCAAGGGGCTGGGGGGCGGAGTGGTGCCGTTTGCCGCACTGATCACCCGCGACCGTTTCAATCAGGCCGCAGCTATTTCGCTGGGTCACTACACCCATGAGAAGAGCCCCATCGGCTGTGCGGCGGCCCTCGCCACCATAGCCACCATCCGTGAAGAGGGGCTGCTGGCCAAGGTGCAGGAGGATGGCCGCTTTATGGCGGCAGAACTCGCGGCGCTTGCCGAGCGCCACCCGTTGATCGGCCAGGTGCGCGGCATAGGTTTGCTCTGGGCGCTGGATCTGGTGGTCGATCACCAGAGTCGCACCCGCAATAGCCAGGCCGCCGAGCGGTTGCTCTACCGCTGCCTGGAACTCGGGCTCAGCTTCAAGGTCTCCCAGGGCAACGTCATCCAGCTCTCGCCCCCCCTTAATATCGCCCGCGCCGATCTGGTGCGCGCCATCACCATTCTCGATCGCGCCCTCGGCGAGATCGCCCTTTCACCGGAACAGGAAGATCACCATGACTGACTTGCAGATTGCCGTAGCCCCGAGCACAGACGTGGAGGCGCTGATCCTCGACTGGGCCGGCACCGTCGTCGATTTTGGCTCCTTCGCCCCCACCTCCATCTTCGTCGAGGCCTTCGCCCGCGCCTATGACTTCCCCGTGAGCCTGGAGGAAGCGCGCCAGCCCATGGGCCTTGGCAAGTGGGATCATATCGCCGCGCTGGGCCGTCTGCCCTCGGTGGATGCGCGCTGGCAGGCCCGCTTCGGCCACCCCATGAGCCATGCCGAGGTGGACCACATTTATCACACCTTTATGCCGCTGCAGATTGCCGCCGTGACCCGCTTCGCCGCCCCCATACCAGGTGTGCTGCCGGTGCTGGAGGCGCTGCGAGCACAAGGGATGCGGATCGGATCCTGCTCCGGTTACCCCCGACCGGTGATGGAGGCGCTGGTGCCGGCGGCAGCCGAGTACGGCTATAGCCCCGATCACTGGGTTGCCACCGACGATCTCAAGGCGGGCGGGCGCCCCGGCCCCTGGATGGCGCTGGCCAACCTGATTGAGCTGGGAGTGAGTGCAGTGCATCGTTGCATCAAGGTCGATGACGCCGTGCCCGGCATCAGCGAGGGGCTGAACGCCGGTATGTGGACCGTAGGTCTGTCGGTCTCCGGCAACGAGTTCGGTGCCACCTGGGAGGAATTCACCGCCATGAGCGAGGTGGAGATAGCCGCCAAGCGCGCACCGGCTGAGGCCAAGCTGCGGGGGGCGGGGGCTCACTACGTGATCGATACCCTGGCCGATATCGCCCCGGTTATCGCCGATATCAACCGCCGTCTGGCGGCAGGGGAGCGGCCCTGAACAAGGCGGTATGAGGGAAGGGGAGGCTTGGGTTGTCATCGGCCTTGCAAGCCGCTGAGGCCTGAAGCTGAAGAGCAGACATAAAAAAACCGGCGCCTGGGCGCCGGTTTTTGTTCACCGAGATTCTATTACAGAGAGGCGGTGAAGGTACGGGTGATGACGTCTTGCTGCTGCTCTTTGGTCAAAGAGTTGAAGCGAACGGCATAACCGGATACGCGGATGGTCAACTGCGGATATTTCTCCGGGTTTTCCATGGCGTCCAGCAGCATTTCACGGTTCATCACGTTGACGTTCAGGTGCTGACCACCTTCCAGGTTGGCTTCATGGTGGAAGTAACCATCCATCAGGCCGGCCAGGTTGGCTTTCTGGGCTTCCATGTCTTTGCCCAGGGCGTTCGGTACTATGGAGAAGGTATAGGAGATACCATCTTTGGCGTAAGCGAACGGCAGCTTGGCGACGGAAGTCAGGGACGCAACGGCACCCTTCTGATCACGACCGTGCATCGGGTTGGCACCCGGGCCGAACGGCGCACCGGAACGACGGCCATCCGGGGTGTTACCTGTCTTCTTGCCGTACACCACGTTGGAGGTGATGGTCAGCACGGACTGGGTAGCCACGGCACCACGGTAGGTATTCAGCTTCTGAATTTTCTTCATGAAGCGCTCGACCAGGTCACAGGCGATGTCATCGACGCGAGCGTCGTTGTTACCGAACTGCGGGTACTCGCCGTCGATTTCGAAGTCGATGGCAACGCCATCTTCGTCACGAACCGGCTTGACCTTGGCGTACTTGATGGCAGACAGGGAGTCAGCCGCCACGGACAGACCGGCGATGCCGCAAGCCATGGTGCGATAGACGTCACGGTCGTGCAGCGCCATCAGGGAGGCTTCGTAGCTGTACTTGTCGTGCATGTAGTGGATGATGTTCAGGGCGGCGACGTACTGCTTGGCCAGCCAGTCCATGAAGTGATCCAGCCTGTCCATCACGTCGTTGTAGTCGAGGTACTCGGACTTGACCATTTCGGTTTTCGGGCCGACCTGGATCTTGAGCTTTTCGTCCATGCCGCCGTTGATTGCATACAGCATGGTCTTGGCCAGGTTGGCACGGGCACCGAAGAACTGCATCTGTTTGCCGACGATCATCGGGGACACGCAGCAAGCGATGGCATAGTCATCGTTGTTGAAGTCCGGACGCATCAGATCGTCGTTCTCGTACTGAACGGAAGAGGTCTCGATGGATACCTTGGCGCAGTACTTCTTGAAACCGACCGGCAGCTTCTCGGACCAGAGTATGGTCAGGTTCGGCTCAGGGGACGGGCCCATGGTGTACAGGGTGTTCAGCATACGGAAGCTGTTCTTGGTGACCAGGGTACGGCCATCAACGCCCATACCGGCCAGGGTCTCGGTTGCCCACATGGGGTCGCCGGAGAACAGTGAATCGTATTCAGGAGTACGCAGGAAGCGAACCATGCGCAGCTTCATGACCATGTGGTCCATCAGCTCCTGGGCTTCTTGCTCGGTCAGCAGGCCTTTCTTCAGGTCACGCTCGATGTAGACGTCCAGGAAGCTGGAGGTACGACCGAAGGACATGGCGGCACCGTTCTGGGACTTGACTGCCGCCAGGTAGGCGAAGTAGGTCCACTGCACGGCTTCTTTGGCGGTCTTGGCCGGTACAGAGATGTCGCAGCCATATTTGGCGGCCATCACCTTCATCTGGGCCAGGGCACGGTGCTGCTCGGAGATCTCTTCGCGCAGACGGATGGTGGCTTCCAGGTTGACACCGTTTTCCAGATCAGCCTGCAGGGACTTGAACTGGGCCAGTTTGTCGGCCATCAGGAAGTCGATACCGTACAGGGCTACACGGCGGTAGTCACCTATGATGCGGCCACGGCCGTAGGCATCCGGCAGACCGGTGATGACGCCGGATTTACGGCAGTTCAGGATGTCCTTGGTGTAAACGTCGAACACGCCCTGGTTGTGAGTCTTGCGGTACTCGGTGAAGATCTTCTCGACCATGGGGTCAAGTTGACGACCGTAGACTTCGCAAGAGGTCTTGACCATCTTGATACCGCCGTTGGCGATGATGGCGCGCTTGAGCGGCTTGTCGGTCTGCAGACCGACGATCTGCTCCAGGCTCTGATCGATATATCCGGCATCGTGAGCGGTAATGGTGGAGGGCAGGTCGGTATCAAAATCGACCGGCGCGTGAGTGCGGTTCTCGATCTTGATCCCTTCCATGACCTTGTCCCACAGCTTGGTGGTAGCTTCGGTCGCGCCAGCCAGGAAGGACTCGTCACCTTCATACGGGGTGTAGTTCTTCTGGATGAAGTCACGGGTGTTGACAGAGGTCTGCCATTCACCGGCCGCGAAGCCTTCCCATGCTTTTTGGAACTGTTCGTTAAGTTCTGCCATTTTCATTACCTCTCAAGGTATTTATGTGTCTGCCGCCATCCTTAATGATGGCGACGGAAGATAAACCAGTAAGTCAGACCAACCATGACGCCGCCACCAATGATATTACCAAGGGTGACCGGAATGAGGTTGTTTAGGACGAAGTTGGATACGGTCAAGTCGGCGAACGATGCCGGGTCCTGGCCGATGGCCTGCCAGAATTCCGGGCCTGCTACCGCATGGATGGCGATGCCGACCGGGATCATAAACATGTTTGCGATGCTGTGCTCAAAGCCGGAGGCCACGAACATGGCGACGGGGAGCAGCATCACCATCACCTTGTCGGTGGCAGTGCGGGCGCCGAAGGCCATCCACACGGCGAGACACACCATGAGGTTGCAGAGGATGCCAAGGGCCAGGGCCTCGAAGAAGGTGTGATGGATCTTGTGCTGGGCCACTTTCATGGCATTCAGCCCCCACTGACCATCCGCCGCCGTGTATTCGGCCGACATGATGATGAGCGCGACTATGATGAGCCCGCCGATGAGGTTGCCAAAGTAGACCAGACCCCAGTTCTTGAACAGCTGAGCCCAGCTGATGCGGTTGGCGGCCTTGGCCACCAGGGTCAGGGTGGTGGAGGTGAACAACTCGGCACCGAGCAGTACGCACAGAATGAGACCGAGGGAGAAACAGAGACCGCCGACCAGCTTGGACATACCCCAGGCCATGCCGCTCGATCCCGTGGTGACGGTGATATAGAAGACGAATGCGATGGCGATGAAAGCACCTGCCGTGATGGCCAGAGGAATGACCTTGTGGGCGGGCTTGGTTGCCTTGGCATAGGTAATGTCTTCGGCCAGCGCGGCTATGGCTTCGGGCTTCAGACAATCAAAGGGAGATTCTGCTTTCAATTCTCAGTACCTGCATATTTTGCCTGTGGAAATCATAACAAAGGGGCTGATCCCCAAAATTGACTCCGATCAAGAATTACAGATTGTGAATGTAATTTTACTACAGGTTTTTTCTTCATCCGGAAGCTTGAC
This sequence comes from Aeromonas ichthyocola, assembly GCF_046087985.1. Lineage (NCBI taxonomy): Bacteria > Pseudomonadati > Pseudomonadota > Gammaproteobacteria > Aeromonadales > Aeromonadaceae > Aeromonas > Aeromonas ichthyocola. The sequence goes on along the minus strand of NZ_JBJSWH010000001.1, from coordinate 59,590 downwards.
TTTACACCAGGTTTCAGGTGAAACAGAAATGCGTCTGTTTTTAATTTCATGATTTTTAAGAATTTATATCTTTCTCATCAAAAAAAGCACCGGCAATGCACCTTTACGCCTCCCGAACATGATGAACCTCAAATTGACAACCCCCTAAGAGGTATTTTTTGTTATTAATTTCATCTTTGAGTGAGGGCCCGCCAAAGCGTAGCCCATAAAACAGAAGGGGCCATCAGGCCCCTTCGTCACACTAGCATATCAGTTCCACGTATGGATTCGTTTGGCTTTTTGCAGTTTCTCGTAGGCCGCGAGCAATTTCTGATGCAGCGGGAACTGGGAGAGGGACAGATCGGCCGCCTCCAGCCCGTGGAAACGCGCCTCGCCGCGGGCATGGGCCCAGGCCTCGGCCAGGGTCTCTTCCCCGAACATGCGGGCGAACACCGGGCGGTACTGCTCGGGGTCACGCTCTTCATCCAGGAACAGCTCGACGCAGGCGCGCAGGGCGCGGTAGTAGTTGGCGCGATCCGCCGGGAACACCGACTGGTTGAACTCCATGGTCCAGTCGATGAGATCCAGCGCGCTTTCCAGCTCACCGGCGGCCAGCGCCAGCATGGCTTTGAGCTCACCGACCCGCAGGGTGTGCAGGGCTGTGCCCTTGGCGGCGGCGATGCCGAGCAGCTCGCGCACCCGGGTGCGCTCGTCGTGACCCTCTTCATCCAGCTGATCAAAGAGTGCCATGTACTGCTCCGCGTCCCACTCCAGGGACGGCAGGGCCAGGATGATTTCTCGCAGGTGGGCGCCCATGGTGTTGTTGGCCAGCAGCAGATCTTCGACCGGATAGATGTCGGACATGCCCGGCACCAGGATGCGGCAGGCGTAGACGCCCAGGTGCTCGTAGTCGGCGATGTAGACCGGCTGCTCCAGCTCGTGGAAGATGCCGATCAGGTGATCGAACTCCTCCTGGGAGGTGCCGCGGAAGTCCCAGTCGGCAAACTCGAAGTCGGACTCCTGCTTGAACAGATCCCAGCTGATGAGGCCGGAGGAGTCGATGAAGTGGGTCTCCAGATTGTGGTGATCCGCCACCTGCTCGTTGTCGAATGACGGCGGCACGAAGACGTCCAGATCCTTGAGGCCACGGCCCTGCAGCAGCTCGGTGACGGTCCGCTCGAAGGCCACCTCGAAGCGCGGGTGGGCGCCGAAGGAGGCAAAGCAGGTGCCGTTGCTCGGGTTGAGCAGCACCACGCAGATGACCGGATAACGGCCACCCAGGGAGGCATCGAAGCTGTAGATGGGGAAGCCTTCGGCCTCCAGCGCATCGATGGAGGCCTTGATACCGGGGTAGCGGGCGATCACCTCGTTCGGGATCTCGGGCAGGCTGATGGCTTCGGCGATGATCTTGTTCTTCACGTGGCGCTCGAACACCTCGGACAAGCCCTGGGTGCGGGCCTCGGTCCTGGTGTTGCCGGCGCTCATGCCGTTGGAGACATAGAGGTTGCCGATGATGTTCATCGGGATATAGACGGTCTGATGATCGGACTGACGCTCGAACGGCAGCGCGACTATGCCGCGCTCTTCGTTGCCGGATTGCAGATCCACCAGCATGTCGGCAGTCACTTCGCCATCCGGGTTGTAGAACTTGCGGGTGAAGCTGTCGAGCAGACCGGCAGGCAGTTGGTCACCCTGGATGGGGAACCACTTCTCGTTCGGGTAGTGGACGAAGTCGCCGTTCGCTACCTGCTCGCCCAGATAGAAGTCGGCGAAGAAGTAGTTGGTGGAGAGACGCTCGAAATACTCCCCCAGGGCCGACGCCAGGGCCGCCTTCTTGCTGGCTCCCTTGCCGTTGGTGAAGCAGAGGGCGCACTCTTTGTCCCGGATGTGCACGGACCAGACGTTGGGCACTGGGTTGAGCCAGGATGCCTCTTCGATATCAAACCCCAGGGCCTGCAACTTGGTCTGGAACCGCTCGATGGAGTCTTCCAGCGCCGCGTCCTTGCCGGGAATAAAAGTGTGGTCGGTCATCACAATATCCTGATTTTTAATGGCTCATGTTCGGTCGCAGATAATAGCATGAGTGGCGGGAAAAGCGGCCAGGACAATCCCCTTCCAAGTGCGGGTCAAGTTGCCGTCGGTGGCCGGCATAGTTTGGGTTATTAGCTCTCCTGAACAACATTAAGAAAAAGTAGATTTTTTTATGCCATGCCGCCGTCCATCATGGGGCCGACTTGTTTCTTCGTGGTGACAAGCATCACGCGCTAGCCCTCTGGGCATGGGTCACCTGGCCTCGTCTGCCGTTATCGCCTTCGCCACGATTCACCCATTGGGAGTTGCTATGCCATTCATGACACCACAGATTGATGCCAGGGTGACCAGCCTGGCCCCGGGATTCCGGGCCCTGAGCATCCAGGTCGACGGGGCCACCATGGTCGATCGCAACGTCGGCGCACAGGCGCTGGCGCGGGCCTGCCAATACGTTGCGGCGGGCGGTGCGCCCTGGGCACAGGATCATCTGTCCGCCTGGGGGGAGGTATTCAAACGCTTCGGTGCCAAGCCCCAGCGGACCCCCTGCTCGGCCCAGGCGCTGCTCAAGCGGGTGCAACGGGAGGGCAGCCTGCCCTGCATCGATCCTGTCGTCGATCTCTACAACGCCATCAGCATCGAATACGCCATCCCCGTCGGTGGGGAGGATCTCACCGCTTATGAGGGGTCGCCCCGGCTGATCATTGCCGATGGCACCGAGTTGTTTGACACCATGAAGGAGGGGGCCCCTGCCCACGAGACCCCCGAACCTGGCGAGGTGGTCTGGTGTGATGACAGAGGCGTGACCTGTCGCCGCTGGAATTGGCGTCAGGGGACCAGAACCCGGCTCAGCGCCGAGTCCGGGCAGATGTGGTTCATCCTGGAAAGCTTGCCTGAAATGCCGCTGGCGGCGCTGCAGGAGGCCGGTGATCGGCTGATCGAGGGGTTAAGGCAGATGATGCCGGGCGCCCGGATTGAGAGTGTGCTGATAGGAAGCCCAGACGGGGCATGAGGAAAACATAATGGCCACCCTGGGTGGCCATTTTTAATACGCGCTGCTGGGGCGCCGCTGGGCTGCGCTTCCATCTCGTTATCAGCCGATAAACTTGAGTCCCAGAATACCGCCGATGATCAGCAGCAGGCAGAGCACCCGGGCCAGGGTGGCTGGCTCGTTAAACAGCCAGATCCCCATCAACACTGTGCCGACCGCGCCTATGCCGGTCCAGACCGCGTAGGCTGTGCCAAGGGGCAGTTGTTTGACCGCCATGGCGAGCAACAGCACGCTCACCCCCATGGCAGCTAGGGTCAGCAGGGTGGGGAGGGGACGGCTGAAACCGTCGGTGTACTTGAGGCCGATGGCCCAGGCGACCTCGAACAGGCCGGCCAGTAGCAGGAGTAACCAGGGCATATGAATATTCCACGCGGGGCAGGGTCGTCCCTGCGAGTCAAGAAGACCTTGGGGTCGTCCCCAGGGGGCAGTGGTTGCCAGTCGGACATCATGATGCCTGACCGATGGGGAGTCCGCCAAGCGCGGTAGCCCGGAACCCATGGTTATTGCGGCAAATGACACAGATTATTGCGCAATTCGACTTGCGCCCGTCGCCACAATCCGTAATGTGGACAGACGCATTAATTACACATCATGCTTGTGGCCAATTTGTGAACGGACCCGTGTCCGGCAAGGGATCACGGCGTATGAGACTTCATTTTTACAGCAGCTATCCAGGGTAGGACATTATGAAAAAAGTTGGTTTGGTCGGTTGGCGTGGCATGGTGGGTTCGGTACTGATGAGCCGGATGCAGGAAGAGAAGGATTTTGCCCGCATTCAACCCACCTTCTTCACCACCTCCCAGGCCGGTGAGGCCGCCCCCAATTTCGGCGTCGATGCCGGCACCTTGCAGGACGCCTTCGATATCGAGGCGCTGGCCGCACAGGAGATCATCATCACGGCTCAGGGTGGCGACTACACCAAGGATGTCTATCCCCGTCTGCTGGCCTCCGGCTGGCAGGGTTACTGGATTGATGCCGCCTCCTCCCTGCGCATGGAGAAGGACGCCGTCATCATCCTGGATCCGGTCAACGGCGACGTGATCGACGAGGCGCTGGACAAGGGGATCAAGACCTTCGTCGGCGGTAACTGTACCGTCAGCTTGATGCTGCTGGCCCTGGGTGGCCTGTTCAAGGCCGATCTGGTGGAGTGGGTGAGTGTAGCCACCTATCAGGCCGCATCGGGCGGTGGTGCACGCCACATGCGCGAGCTGGTCACCCAGATGGGGCTGCTGCGTGACGAAGTGGCGGTGGAGCTGGCGGATCCCGCCTCCGCCATCCTAGACATCGAGCGCAAGATCACCGAGAAGACCCGCTCCGGCACCATGCCGGTGGACAATTTCGGCGTGCCGCTGGCCGGTGGCCTCATCCCCTGGATCGACACCAAACTCGACAACGGCCAGAGCCGCGAAGAGTGGAAGGGTCAGGCCGAGACCAACAAGATCCTGGGGATCGAAGATACCGCCATTCCGGTGGATGGTCTCTGCGTGCGGATCGGTGCCCTGCGCTGCCACAGTCAGGCCTTCACCATCAAGCTGAAGAAAGACGTGCCGCTCCCCGAGATCGAGGCCCTGCTGGCCGCCCACAACGACTGGGTCAAGGTGATCCCGAACGATCGCGACATCACAGCCCGCGAGCTGACCCCGGCCGCCGTCACCGGTACCCTCAGCATCCCGGTAGGCCGTCTGCGCAAGCTCAACATGGGCCCGGAATACCTGGCGGCCTTCACCGTGGGTGACCAACTGCTGTGGGGCGCCGCCGAGCCGCTGCGCCGCATGCTCAACATCCTGCTGGCGCGCTGACAGGGGATAGCTCGCAAGAGCACACAATAAGGAAGGCCTGGCCTTTCTTATTGTGCCGGCACATCGAGCGACATAAAAAAACGGCATCCTTGCGGGATGCCGTTTTTTAATTGATCCAGTTTGACTCTTACATGTTCTGTGCTTCGTTTGGCACGATGACAGAGGCGTGATTTCCTTTCGGCCCCTGCTGCAGTTCAAAGTTGACTGCCTGACCCGCTTTGAGGGTCTTGTAACCTTCCATTTGAATCGTGGAGTAGTGAGCGAAGATGTCTTCACCACCGCCTTCCGGACAGATAAACCCAAATCCTTTTGCGTTGTTGAACCACTTGACTGTTCCGGTTGCCATACATCTACATCCTTTTATTGATTACCCTGAAGTCGTTGAGTAACCTGCGCCAGCCTTATATAACTAGAGCATCACCCCGTAGCAGACGGGCGCCGATTAGCAAGTAACCAATCTAGTCCAACTTTTAAGCGAGTCAAGAAGTTGTTAACAACCGATGTGATCTGGTTAACAAGTCTATTGACAATCTTGAGCGAGACGGTAGTAATCTAGAGGTACCAAAGCGCAACTATGAGCAAGCAGAAAGAACTCTTTGCTAATGAAGAGATTGCAGAAGCAGAGAAAACGAAGCTGCAACCGCCACCCATGTACAAGGTCGTCTTGAACAACGATGACTACACACCGATGGAATTCGTGGTGGAGGTGCTGCAAAGGTTCTTTGGTATGGATCTGGAGAAGGCCACTCAGGTCATGCTGAGCGTGCATTATAGTGGTAAGGGAGTCTGCGGCACATTTACCGCCGAGATTGCCGAGACCAAAGTGGTCCAGGTCAACACCTATTCACGTAATAACGAACATCCACTGCTATGTACCATGGAAAAGGCTTGAATCTGATGACTTGATGGCGATAACGACACCGCATTGTTGCTGTACTGAGGGGAGGTGCCTATGTTGAACAAAGATCTAGAAAAGACGCTGAACGAGGCTTTCAAACTGGCCCGTGACGAGCGCCACGAATTCATGACCGTCGAGCACCTGTTGTTAGCCCTGCTGGATAACAGCTCAGCCCATGAGGCGCTGAGTTCGTGTGGTGCGGATGTGGAGCAGATGCGCAAGGAGATCCGCGCATTCATCAATCAAACGACCCCGCTCATCCCCCGCGATGACGAAGACAGAGAAACCCAACCGACCCTTGGCTTCCAGCGCGTGCTGCAACGTGCCGTGTTCCATGTCCAGTCGTCGGGCAATACCGAGGTGAGCGGCGCTAATGTGCTGGTCGCCATCTTCAGCGAGCAAGAGTCCCAGGCCGCCTATTTCCTGAAAAAAGCCGAAATAAGCCGCCTGGATGTGGTGAACTTCCTCTCCCACGGGGTGCGCAAAGACAGCAAGCCCGAGAGTGGCGGCAACAATGCCGAGTCCGATGATGAGGTCTCGTCAGCCCAGATCGAGAGCTTCGCCACCAATCTCAACCAACTGGTGCTGGAGGGGCGCATCGACCCGCTGATCGGTCGCGATCAGGAGCTGAGTCGCACCATCCAGGTGCTCTGCCGTCGTCGCAAGAACAATCCCTTGCTGGTGGGGGAGGCTGGCGTGGGCAAGACCGCCATCGCCGAGGGGCTCGCCTATCGTATCGTCAAGGGTGACGTGCCCGAGGTGATAGCTAACAGCACTATATATTCCCTGGACATGGGCTCCCTGCTGGCAGGCACCAAGTACCGCGGTGACTTCGAGAAGCGTCTCAAAGTGCTGCTCAAGCAGATCGAACGCCAGGAAGGGGCCATCCTCTTCATCGACGAGATCCACACCATCATTGGGGCGGGTGCAGCCTCCGGCGGTCAGCTGGATGCGGCCAACCTCATCAAGCCACTGCTCTCCAATGGCTTGCTGCGCTGTGTGGGATCCACCACTTATCAGGAATATTCCCAGATCTTCGAAAAAGATCGGGCTCTGGCGCGCCGTTTCCAGAAGATCGACATCGTCGAGCCGAGCATAGACGACACAACCCGTATCCTGATGGGGCTCAAGAGCCGCTATGAGGCGCACCATGGCGTGCGTTATACCGTCAAGGCCATCCGTGCCGCGGTCGAGCTCTCCGCCAAGTACATCAACGACCGCCACCTGCCGGACAAGGCCATCGACGTGATCGACGAGGCGGGGGCGGGGCAGCGTTTGTTGCCGGTCAGCAAGCGTAAAAAAGTGATCAATGTGCCGGAGATCGAGGCCATAGTCGCGAAGATTGCCCGCATCCCGGAGAAATCAGTCTCCTCTTCCGACAAGGAGGTGCTGAAGAACCTGGAGCGCAACCTCAAGATGGTGGTGTTCGGCCAGGACAAGGCTATAACCGTATTGACCGATGCCATCCGGCTGTCACGCTCCGGCCTTGGCAACGAGCGTCGCCCTGTGGGCTGCTTCCTGTTTGCCGGCCCGACCGGGGTGGGCAAGACCGAAGTCACCCAGCAGCTCGGCAAGGCGCTCGGGGTCGAGGTGCTGCGCTTTGATATGTCCGAATACATGGAGCGCCATACCGTCTCCCGGTTGATTGGGGCACCTCCCGGCTATGTGGGCTTCGAGCAGGGCGGCTTGCTGACCGATTCTGTGCTCAAGCATCCCCATTCGGTGGTGCTGCTGGACGAGATAGAGAAGGCCCACCCGGATGTCTTCAACTTGCTGCTGCAAGTGATGGACAACGGCACCCTGACGGACAACAACGGGCGCAAGGCCGATTTTCGCAACGTGATCCTGGTGATGACCACCAACGCAGGGGTGCAGGAAACCCAGCGCAAGTCTATTGGCTTCCAGCAGCAGGACATGAGCCACGATGCCATGGCGGTGATCAACAAGACGTTCAGCCCGGAGTTCCGCAACCGGCTCGATCACACCATCTGGTTCAACCATCTGGACATGACGGTGATCCATCAGGTCGTCGACAAGTTCATCGTCGAACTGCAGGTACAGCTGGATGCCAAAGGGGTGTCACTGGAGGTATCTGAAGAGGCGCGCCACTGGTTGGCCGAGAAGGGGTATGATCGGGCAATGGGTGCAAGACCCATGGGACGGGTCATTCAGGAGCACCTCAAGAAGCCGTTGGCCAATGAGATCCTGTTCGGCTCACTGGTCGATGGCGGAGTGGTGAGAGTGGAGCTGGTGAATAACAGCCTCAGCTTTGACTTCCAGGTCAATGTTGAAGCTGTCTCTCACTAAATGTAATTGAGGCCAGAAACGACAAAAAACCCCAGCCGAGAGGCTGGGGTTTTTTGCTGAATTCCTGGCTTAGCGAGAGCGGAAAACAATACGTCCCTTGGAGAGATCGTACGGAGTCAGAGCCACCGTTACTTTGTCCCCAGTCAGGATACGGATGTAGTTTTTGCGCATCTTGCCGGAAATATGAGCGATAACCACGTGACCATTTTCCAGTTCCACACGGAACATGGTATTGGGCAAGGTTTCGAGAATGGTACCCTGCATCTCAATACTGTCTTCTTTAGCCATTGAATCCTCTTGATAAGCCACAACAAAAAACCGCTGGATCATGCCGGATTTAAGGCTATGTGTAAAGTTTACTCGGGCTTGGTGTCGATATTTTTCCATTCTCCCTGCACCAGCAGCTCGTGGGGCAGGTATTGGCGTTTGTAATTCATCTTGCGACAGGCCTCCACCAGATAGCCCAGATACAGCCAGCTGCGGCCCGTGCGCCTGGCTAGTTCCAACTGGCTCAGAATGGCAAAGGTGCCCAGAGAGCGGTCGGCATAGTCAGGATCGAAGAAGGTATACATGGCGCTCATGGAGTGGGGTAGCAGGTCCGTGGTGGCCACCCCGATGAGGCGTCCCTCCTTGCGTATCTCCATGTAGAGCGGTGGCATCCAGTCGCAGTGCAGGAATCCCTTGTACTGGGTCCGACTCGGCGGGTACATGCTGCCATCGTGGTGGCGCTCGCGGATGTAGCGCTCATAGAGCTGGTAATACTCGGGTTTGTCGTCGTAACTCAGCACCAGCTCGAGATCCCGGTTCAGCTGACGCACGCGTTTCTGACTGCGGTTCGGCACGAAACGCTCGCTGTGGATGCGCAGGGACTGGCAGGCACTGCAGGCCGGGCAATGGGGGCGATAGATGTCGTTGCCACTGCGCCTGAATCCTGCCGTCAGCAGTCGCTCATAACCGGCCGCATTAAGCAGCTCATGATCCATCAGTACCAGCAACTGCTCCTGCTCATGGCCGAGGTAGCTGCACGGGTGTCTAGGGGTCAGGCCTACCTTGAGGATCACTTCTTCTGTCATAGGCTGATTCTCCTCTGCTGCCAGCAACCGTCCTGCAGTGGTTGCCTGGTCAGGCGCGCCAATGTGGTCAGAAACCGGCTTCTTGGCCACTCCTGGACCCCCAGGGTGGCCAGGAAGTCGTTCTGCATCTGGCAATCGATGAGGGCACCCCCATGGCGTGAAAAGTGACGACAGAGCGCCACCATGGCCAGTTTGGCGCCGTTATCGATGCGGCTGAACATGGATTCGCCGCAGAAGAGGCGGCCAAGGGAGAGGCCGTAGAGCCCCGCCTGCAACTCCCCGTCCTGCCAGATCTCGACGGAGTGGGCATGGCCCAGGCGGTGCAACTGCCGATAGGCGTCGATCATGGGGACGCTTATCCAGGTGCCGCTGGCGCTGCGACGGGGGGCGGCGCAGGCCGCTATCACCTCATCGAAGGCACTGTCGACGGTAATGTCAAAGGTGGTGCGGCGCAGATACTTCTGCAGGCTGCGCCCTATGTGCAGCTCATCGGGCACTATCACCCCCCTGGGATCCGGCGACCACCACAGCAGTGGCTGGTGTGGCTCATTCCACGGAAAGATCCCGCTGTGATAAGCTGCCAGCAATCGAGCAGGAGAGAGATCTCCCCCGATCGCCAGCAGGCCATTGGGCTCTTCCAGCGCATGGCTGGGGGAGGGAAACCAGCACAGCTCATCATCCAGTTCGGTGAGATAGCGAGACATAAGACAGAGGTTCACAGATGAAGGCCATTATCCTGATAGTATCCAGCTTGCTGGGCTTTGTCACGGCGCCCGCCTGGGCCGCACCCTATGAGCGCAATACGGCGCGCCCCGTCGATCAGGTGGTGTTTGGCCAGGTGGATACGGTGCGCAACATCACCCAACGCCAGGTGCTGGAATCCGAGCATACCGGCTGGAAAACCCTGGGGGGCGCCGTGCTGGGGGGGCTGCTCGGCAACCAGTTTGGCGGCGGTCATGGGCGGGAGATAGCCACCGCCGTGGGGGCATTGGCGGGGGCGGCCGCGGTGCAGCACTACCAGTCAGGGGGCAGCGTGGTGGAGAACAAGCTGGTGGAGCTGCTAATCCGCAACGAGCAAGACGGGCTTATCAACGTGATCCAGGATTACGATCCGGCCATGGTGTTTGCGAGGGGGGACAAGGTGCGCATCCTCTATTTCAGCGATGGGGTGCGGGTCGACAAGACCTATTGAGGAAACCCGTGAACGGGCAGGGAGCCATGAGGAGGGGGAATAACCCGGCGGCCGCAAGGGGCGCCGGGCGGTACTACACGAAGCGTCTCACTCGAGACGTGCTCAGGCGTCCTGGGAGACTATCTTGTCACGACCCGTGTTCTTTGCCTGATACAGCTGGCGATCTGCCTCGCAGAGCGCCTCGTCCATGGAGAGCCGCCCGACGTTGATGACGCCAAAACTGGCGCGCACGAACAGCGGCACTTCCCGTGACAGCGGCTGCTGACGCAGCTGTTGGCGCAGCCCTTCCAGCCGCTTGAGCAGCACGGGAACCGGGCAATGGGGCACCATCAGGGCAAACTCCTCCCCACCGAAGCGGGCTATCATGGCATCCGGGAAGAACTGGGAGAGCAACCGGGTCAGGTGGCAGAGCAGCTCATCGCCGATGGCATGGCCCCAGTGATCGTTGACCTGCTTGAAATGATCCACATCGAGCACGCACAGGGCGAGCTGCGCCTGCTGACGCTGATGCTCCTCGAACAACTTCTGCCCCTCGTTGAACCAGTAACGCCGGTTGTAGAGCCCGGTCAGGTAGTCGCGATTGGCGGATTCCTGGATGCTGTTGAACTGCTCAAGGGCCTCCAGATTGTGGCTGACTCGGCACTGCAGCTCCTCGGGCTCGAACGGCTGGTTGAGAAAATCGTTCGCCCCTTGCTTGAGGTAGCGGGCAGAGAGGCCGTGCTTGTCCGACACCGAGATGCCGATGATGGCGAGCTGCTGCTTGCTGTAGCGCTCCCGCAGCATCCGCACCAGGCTGATGCCGTCTATCTCCGGCATGTAGTAATCCACCAGCATCAGGCGAATGGCCGGGTGCTGCTCGAGCAGGGCCAGGGCATCCCGGGCGCAGGTTGCCTCGTGCACCAGCAGCAGTTGCTTGCGCAGCTGGGCGGCGGTGCGATGACGAGAAGTGAGCGAATCATCGACCACCAGCACCTCTATGGCCTGGTTGAGGTAGAGGCGGTGCACCAGGCTGACGGCGTATTGCAGGGAGTGGCGTGAATCCTTCATCACGTAATCCAGCACCCCGGCCTCCAGCCAGGCTTCCCGTTTCTCCTCGCTGATGTCGGCGGTGAGGATCACCACGGGCAACCCTCGCGCCAGCAACACGTTGACGGCTTCTCCGCTCGGGGCATCCGGCAGGGTGAGATCCACCAGGGCGACCACGTACTCTTCTCCCTGGCAGTCGCGGGCGCCCTCCAGGGTATCGAACGCATCTATCTCCAGCCCGGTTTGCTGCGCAATGGCCTGGGTCAACATGCGGCGCACCGTCAGGCTGTCTTCCACAATCAATATTTTCCGTTTCATCCGGCTCCTTAAAAGAAAAGGGCATGCCACTTGGCATGCCCTTTATATCCTTGTGCTTATTGTGCGTCCAGATATCGCTCGGCATCCAGGGCCGCCATGCAGCCGGTACCGGCTGAGGTGATCGCCTGACGGTAAACGTGGTCGGCCACGTCGCCGGCGGCAAACACGCCCGGGATGCTGGTCTGGGTCGCGAAGCCTTCCAGGCCGCCACGGACCTTGAGGTAGCCGTTTTCCATTGCCAGCTGGCCTTCGAAGATCTGGGTGTTGGGCTGGTGACCTATGGCGATGAAGACCCCCATCAGCGGCAGCTCGGAGGTAACGTCGTCCCGGGTGCTGCGCAGGCGCACGCCGGTCACGCCCATGTTGTCACCCAGCACCTCGTCCAGGGTCTGGTGGGTGTGCAGCACTATGTTGCCGCTCTCGACCTTGTCATTGAGGCGCTTGATCAGGATCTTCTCGGCGCGGAACTCGTCGCGGCGGTGGATCAGGTGCACCTTCTTGGCGATGTTGGCCAGATAGAGCGCCTCTTCCACGGCAGTGTTGCCGCCGCCGACCACGGCCACTTCCTGGTTGCGATAGAAGAAACCGTCACAGGTGGCACAGGCGGAGACGCCGCGGCCCTTGAAGGCCTCCTCGGAGGGTAGCCCCAAGTACTTGGCGGAGGCGCCGGTGGCGATGATGAGCGCGTCGCAAGTGTATTCACCGTTGTCACCCTTGAGACGGAAGGGGCGCTGGGTCAGCTCCACTTCATTGATGTGATCAAAGAGGATGCGGGTATCGAATTTTTCCGCATGCTCTTTCATGCGCTCCATCAGGGCCGGGCCGGTCAGCCCTTCCGCATCACCTGGCCAGTTTTCCACCTCTGTGGTGGTGGTCAGCTGACCACCTTGCTGCATGCCGGTGATGAGCAGGGGATTGAGGTTGGCGCGGGCGGCGTAGACGGCGGCGGTGTAACCCGCCGGGCCTGACCCCAGGATCAGCAGTTTGCTATGAATGACTTGGCTCATGATGTGATTTCCGAGACGTGATGAGTTTGCGCGATTGTAGGTAATTCGTGATCCGGGGTCAAAGGCCAGGGCATCGATTGTGGCAATCGCCAAAGAGGGGGAGGGGGGCCGGATTGCGCCATAAAAAAACCGCCCATCGCGGGCGGATTTTCACTCATCGACACACCCTTGCGGGGGCGGGATCAGTTCAGCAGGGTCAGGGGATCCGTGTAGGCCAGGTTGTGCGCCACGGCGACCTCCTTGCAGGTGATCTTGCCCGCCATCACGTTCAGGCCGTGCAACAGGTGGGGATCGCTGAGCAGTGCACCGCGATAGCCCTGTTCCGCCAGCTTGATGATGAAGGGCAGGGTGGCGTTGTTGAGGGCCACTGTGGAGGTGCGGGCCACGGCGCCTGGCATGTTGGCCACGCAGTAGTGCACCACCTCGTCGACGATGAAGGTGGGATCCTCATGGGTGGTGGCGTGAGAGGTCTCGACGCAGCCGCCCTGATCGATGGCCACGTCCACGATGGCGGAGCCCGGCTTCATGCGTGCAATGTGGTCACGGCTGACAAGTTTTGGCGCAGTGGCGCCCGGCACCAGCACGCCGCCGATGACCAGATCCGCCGCCAGCAGGTGGCGCTCCAGGGTCTCGCGATTGGAGTAGACCACCTTGGCTGCTCCCTGGAACTCGCTGTCGAGACGGCGCAGGGTGTCGATGTTGTTGTCGAGTATGGTGACATCGGCACGCAGGCCGATGGCCATGCGGGCTGCGTTGGAACCCACCACGCCACCGCCGATGATCACCACCTTGGCCGGTTCGACCCCGGGCACGCCGCCGAGCAGCACGCCGCTACCCCCGCGGGACTTCTCCAGCGCCTGGGCGCCGGCCTGAATAGACATGCGTCCTGCCACTTCCGACATGGGTGCCAACAGGGGCAGACCGCCACGGCCGTCGGTGACTGTCTCGTAGGCGATGCAGACGGCGCCGCTGTCGACCAGCTCCCGGGTCTGGGCCAGGTCTGGCGCCAGGTGCAGGTAGGTAAAGAGGGTCTGGCCCGGACGCAGCATGGCGCGCTCGACCGCCTGGGGTTCCTTGACCTTGACGATCATCTCCGCCTTGGCGAAAACGTCTGCTGCGGAGGCCAGGATCTCGGCTCCGGCAGCCAGATAATCTGCGTCACTGAAGCCAATGCCATTTCCTGCGCCGCTTTGGACGAAAACGGTATGGTTTCGTGCTGTCAGTTCACGTACACTGGCCGGAACCATGCCTACGCGATATTCATGGTTTTTTATTTCCTTAGGTACACCGATAATCATGCTATCCCTCGTCTATCGATTGGTGGTTTATGTTGCCCAGATGTTAAGCAACATTTGCGCCTAGTATATTCAGGTATTGACAGGATTTGTGACCATTATTATAAAATGACTGGTGATTCTTACCAAAAAATAGCCAAAGGATGGAATTAAATGATGGAAGCTAAGAGTCGGCTAAAGGATTTGGACAGGATTGACCGCAACATTCTGAATGAACTGCAAAAGGATGGCAGGATTTCGAACGTTGAGTTGTCCAAACGAGTTGGCCTGAGTCCTACACCGTGTCTGGAACGGGTTCGTCGCCTCGAGCGTCAAGGCTATATCGAAGGATATGCCGCTATTCTGAACCCTCATTATCTGGATGCGTCTCTGCTGGTGTTCGTGGAAATTACCCTCAATCGTGGCGCCCCCGACGTGTTCGAACAGTTCAACAAGGCTGTTCAGGTGCTCGAAGAGATCCAGGAGTGCCATCTGGTGTCCGGTGATTTCGACTATCTGCTCAAGACCCGCGTCAGCGACATGTCGGCCTATCGCCGCCTGCTGGGGGAAACCCTGCTGCGTCTGCCCGGCGTCAATGACACCCGTACCTATGTGGTCATGGAAGAGGTCAAGCAGAGCAGCCGTCTGGTGATCAGCACCCGATAAGCGGGATTGTGCTGTGACTTGCAAGCACCACGACGAGTCACGATAGTCAGAAACGAGCGGCCGGTCCGCTCGTTTCTTCTTATTACTGTATTCATGGCCCCGCCCTCAGGCACTGGCTGACAATCGGTGGGCTTTTCAGGGATACTAGGCCCCCTATCCCCGCATTACATGTTTTCAGAAAGGAGCCGGAGTTTGGCCGATAAAAAGCTGTTTACTCCTTTGTCAGGTACGCAACGGATCTTCGAGGCCGTCTTGATCGCCATCACGCTGATGGCTGCCTATCTCTTGCTTGCCCTGTTGACCTACCATCCCGCCGATCCCGGTTGGTCCCAGACCTCCTGGCAGGGAGAGGTGAAGAACCTGGCGGGCAGCGCCGGTGCCTGGCTCGCCGACATCACCATGTTCACCTTCGGGGCCTTCTCCTATCTGGTGCCTCCCCTGGTGGTGCTGCTCGGCTGGAGCCTGTTCTGGCGCCCGAGCCGGCTGCTGGAGGTGGACTATCTCACCCTGTCGGTGCGCATCATCGGCTTCGTGCTGACGGTGCTCGGCATGTCGGCCATTGCCAGCATGAACTTCAATGACTTGCAGAATTTCTCAGCGGGCGGCCTGGTGGGGGACGTGATAGCGTCCGCCGTGGTGCCCCTGTTTGGCGGGGTCGGGGCCAACCTGATGCTGCTCTGCTTCGTGGCCACCGGCATCACCCTGTTCACCGGCTGGTCCTGGCTCACCATAGTCGAGCGGATCGGTGCCACCTGCACCGGCAGCGTCAGCGCCATCTACCATTTCCCGACGACCTTGGGTCGCTGGCTGACCGGCGGCTGGCGCCAGCCCCGTTTTGAGGGACCGGACCCCCTGCTGGAAGGGGGCGTGGGAGCCCTGGAGCTCGACGAGGAAGAGGACGAGCCCCATAGCAGCTGGACGCGCAACCCCAAGGCCAAGGGGAGCCAGAAGTCAAAATCTGACGAATGGCTGCCGGAGCTCGATGACGACACCTTCCAGTTCGATCCGCAATTCGATGATGAAGAGGACGAGCCGGCGCCCGTGGCCAGACCCAAGCGCGCCGCCGTTGCCAATGCCCGCCGTCAGCCGGCCCTGGCCGATAACGGGGATGACGAGCTCGATCTGCCCTGGGCGGAAGGGGAGGAGGCCGCTGCCGCCCCTGCGGTCGCCGCACCGGTCAAGCCCAAGCGTCGCCCCCAGCCCGCCATGGCGCCGCTGCCGAGCATAGATCTGCTGGACAGACCGCCCGCCAAGACCCAGATGATGAGCAAGGACGAGCTGGACCGCATGGGCCGGCTGGTGGAGGCGAAACTCGCCGACTACAACGTGCAGGCCAAGGTGGTCGGCGTCTATCCGGGCCCCGTCATCACCCGCTTCGAGCTGGATCTGGCGCCGGGCATGAAGGCGAGCAAGATCACCAACCTGTCGCGGGATCTCGCCCGTTCGCTGTCCGCCAGCAGCGTGCGGGTGGTGGAGGTGATCCCGGGCAAGACCTTCGTCGGCATCGAGCTGCCCAACCGGGTACGCCAGACCGTCTACCTGCGCGAGACCCTGGACTGCGAGGCCTTCTCTGGCAGCCACAATCCTCTGACCATGGGGTTGGGGCAGGACATTGCGGGGGAACCCGTGGTGGTGAACCTCGCCAAGATGCCCCACCTGCTGGTGGCCGGTACCACGGGCTCGGGCAAGTCGGTGGGGGTGAACACCATGATCATCTCCATGCTCTACAAGTCATCCCCCGATGATCTGCGCTTCATCATGATCGACCCCAAGATGCTGGAACTCTCGGTCTACGAAGGTATCCCCATCTGCTGACCGAGGTGGTCACCGACATGAAGGACGCCGCCAACGCCCTGCGCTGGTGTGTAGGAGAGATGGAGCGTCGCTACAAGCTGATGTCCGCGGTCGGGGTGCGCAACCTTAAGGGTTACAACGACAAGGTGCTGGCCGCGGCCGCCGAGGGCGAGCCCCTGCGGGATCCCCTGTGGCGTCCGGGTGACTCCATGGATCAGATGCCGCCTGAGCTCGAGAAGCTGCCCCACATAGTCGTGGTGGTGGACGAGTTCGCCGACATGATGATGATCGTCGGCAAGAAGGTGGAAGAGCTCATCGCCCGTATCGCCCAGAAGGCGCGGGCCGCCGGTATTCACCTCATCCTCGCGACTCAGCGTCCGTCGGTGGATGTCATTACCGGCCTCATCAAGGCCAACATCCCGACCCGGATCTCCTTCCAGGTGTCGAGCAAGATCGACTCCCGTACCATCCTGGATCAGGGCGGCGCCGAATCCCTGCTCGGCATGGGGGACATGCTCTACATGCCGGCCGGTACCTCGAACCCGACCCGGGTCCACGGCGCCTTCGTCGATGACCACGAGGTGCACAAGGTGGTGGCGGACTGGAAACTGCGCGGCGAGCCGAACTACATCGAGGAGATCCTCTCCGGTGAGTCGGACGGCGAGGGCGGTGGCGGCGAGTACGGCGGCGGCGGTGACGAGGAGCTGGATCCCCTGTTCGACGAGGCGGTCGCCTTTGTGGTGGAATCCCGCCGTGGCTCGACCTCCAGCGTGCAGCGCAAGTTCAAGATTGGTTACAACCGGGCGGCCCGTCTCATCGAGCAGATGGAAAACCAGGGCATCGTCAGCTCTCCGGGGGGCAACGGCCAGCGCGATGTGCTGGCACCGCCTCCGGTGCGTGATTAAGCCTTCATATCATCCTGGCCATGTCTGCGGACATGGCCTTTTATCTGACCCTCTTCAACGGGAATCGCGATGAAAAAAGCATTATTGATGGGTTCTGTACTGTTGCTCGCCAGCAGCCAGGTGTGGGCCGATGCGGCCAGCGATCTCAAGCAGAAGCTGACGGGCGTCAGCCTGTTCTCGGCCAAGTTTGCCCAGACCGTCTATGACAGCAAGGGCAAGGAGCTGCAGAAGGCGAGCGGCTCCCTGCTGGTGCAGCGCCCGAACCGCTTCAACTGGCACACCACTGCCCCGGACGAGAGCCTGATAGTGGCGGACGGCAAGGATGTGTGGGTCTATGACCCCTTCGTCGAGCAGGTCACCGCCCTCAAGATGAAGGATGCGGTGCTCAACACCCCCTTCGTGCTGATCGCCGGCAACGATATCGGGCTCTGGAAGAACTACGACGTGACCCAGCAGGGGGACGTCTACACAGTCACCAGCCGCAACAAGGATGAGCTTATTGCCTCCTTTCGCATCACCTTCGACCGTCAGAACAACATCAGCCGGTTCGATGTGAAAGAGGCCCAGGGGCAGTGGAGCGAATTCGTCTTGAGCAGCTTCAACCGCAAGCCGGTGCTCAAGGGCAACGAGTTCGTGTTCAAGATACCCAAGGGGGTCGCACTGGACGATCAGCGCTGATGAGCCCTCTCTCTTCGGATCTCCGGTCGGGCCGTCATCCGCTGACGGCCCCTCGGGGGCTCTCAACCAAGATGAGCAAGCGCTCTTTGGAATCATCGTCGGAGCGCCTCTCACCGGCGGCCGGCGTGGCACTGGACGGTTAACGCAGATGAGCAACTTGTCCCTGGATTTCTCGTCGGACTTTCGTCCGCTGGCGGCCAGGATGCGGCCGCAGAACCTGGATCAATACATAGGTCAGCAGCACATCCTGGGGGCCGACAAGCCCCTGCGCAAGGCGATCCTGGCGGGGCTCTGCCACTCCATGATCCTGTGGGGGCCGCCCGGTACCGGCAAGACCACCCTCGCCGAGCTGATGGCCCACTACTGCCAGGCCGAGGTGGAGCGGCTCTCCGCGGTCACCTCCGGCATCAAGGAGATCCGCGCCGCCATCGACAAGGCGAAGGAGAACAGCTGGCGCGGGGTGCGCACCATCCTCTTCGTGGACGAGGTGCACCGCTTCAACAAGAGCCAGCAGGATGTGTTCCTGCCCCACATCGAAGACGGCACCATCACCTTTATCGGTGCTACCACCGAAAACCCCTCGTTCGAACTCAACAACGCACTGCTCTCCCGGGCCCGGGTCTACCTGCTGAAAAGGCTTGAGGAAGACGACATCCTCGCCATGCTCGATCAGGCGATGCAGGATCCGCGCGGTCTCAATGACCCCAGTCTCACCTTTGCCCCCGGGGTGAAGGCGGCGCTGGCCAAAGCCGTGGATGGGGACGGGCGCAAGTCCCTCAACTATCTGGAGCTCCTGGCCGACATGGCCGAGGCCAATGGGGCAGGGGAGAGGGTGATCGACAGCGCCCTGCTTGCCGCCGTGGTGGGGGAGCACGTGGCACGTTTTGACAAGGGCGGGGATCACTTCTACGACCTCATCTCGGCGGTGCACAAGTCCATTCGCGGCTCGGCGCCGGATGCGGCCCTCTACTGGTATGCCCGCATGGTGAGTGCCGGTTGCGATCCCCTCTATATTGCCCGCCGATTGCTGGCGATTGCCTCGGAAGACGTGGGCAACGCCGATCCCCGCGCCATGCAGGTGGCGCTGTCAGCCTGGGACTGCTTCCATCGCATAGGCCCGGCGGAAGGGGAGCGGGCCATCGCCCAGGCCATCGTCTACCTTGCCTGCGCCCCCAAAAGCAATGCGGTCTATACCGCCTGGAAGGCGGCGCTCAACGATGCCAAAAACCTGCCGGACTTCGAGGTGCCGCCGCACCTGCGCAACGCGCCGACCAAGCTGATGAGCGAGCTCGGCTATGGCGCAGAGTACCGCTATGCCCACGATGAACCCGGCGCCTATGCCGCCGGCGAGGAGTACTTCCCCCCCGAACTGGCTGGCAGGCACTACTACCAGCCCACCGAACGGGGCCTCGAGAAGCAGATCGCCCAGAAGCTCGACTATCTGCGCGAGCTGGACCGCCAAAGCCCGCGCCAAAGAGAGAAGTAAGGGCGCCTTGCCCGGGCAGCATGGCGATCCCTCGGATCGGCGAAGATAAGCCTGCCGATGCCGTCAAACTTGGCAAAAACGACAGCAATACGCCCTGTTCGGGCGGGGGGGCGGTCTGCTACACTGCCCCTCTGACCCCGCTTGTCTTGGCCTTGCACCATCTTCTTGATTTAGAAGGCCCGATTCCGAAGACATAGGGGTGCGCCAACCGATGTTAACTTCCGGATCTGTTTTCTCGCCAGGGCGGATGACCCAGGCCCAGATCCCATTAAAAAAAGTAGGTAAACCATGCTGGATCCCAAATATCTGCGCAGCGATATCGAAGAGGCCGCCGCTCGTCTGGCTGCACGTGGCTACGCGCTGGACGTAGCGGCTGTCAATGCTCTGGAAGAGAAACGCAAGGATCTGCAGTCCCGTACCCAGGAGCTGCAGGCCGAGCGCAACGCCCGCTCCAAGTCCATCGGTGAGGCTGCCCGTCGCGGCGAAGATGTGGCTCCCCTCAAGGCCGAGGTGACCAAGATCAACGACGAGCTGGAGACCAGCAAGGTCGAGCTCGAGGCACTGCTGGCCGACATCAAGGCCATCTCCGACGCCATCCCCAACCTGCCGAGCGACAGCACCCCGGTGGGCCGCGACGAGAACGACAACGTGATCGTTCGCCACTGGGGTACCCCGCGCGAATTCAGCTTCCCGGTGCGCGATCACATCGATCTCGGCGAAGCGGCCAAGGGCGTGGACTTCAAGAACGGCGTCAAGCTCTCCGGTGCCCGCTTCGTGGTGATGAAGGGTCAGATTGCCCGCCTGCACCGCGCCCTGGCGCAGTTCATGCTGGACCTGCACACCCTGCAGCACGGCTACACCGAATGCTACGTGCCCTACCTGGTGAACCCGGACAGCCTGTACGGCACCGGCCAGCTGCCCAAGTTCTCCCAGGATCTCTTCAACACAGGTATCGAGGGCGAAGGGGAAGACGAGGGCAAGGTGCGCAAGTTCTCCCTGATCCCGACCTCCGAAGTGCCGCTCACCAACATGGCCCGCGACGAGATCTTCGACGAGCAGGAGCTGCCCATCAAGATGACGGCCCACAGCCCCTGCTTCCGCTCCGAAGCCGGCTCTTATGGCCGAGATACCCGGGGTCTCATCCGCATGCACCAGTTCGACAAGGTCGAGATGGTTCAGCTGGTGCACCCGGAAAAGTCCTGGGATGCGCTGGAAGAGATGGTGGGTCACGCCGAGAAGGTGCTGCAACTGCTGGAGCTGCCCTATCGCGTGATGGCGCTCTGTACCGGTGACA
The DNA here is from genome assembly GCF_046087985.1 of Aeromonas ichthyocola. Taxonomy (NCBI): domain Bacteria; kingdom Pseudomonadati; phylum Pseudomonadota; class Gammaproteobacteria; order Aeromonadales; family Aeromonadaceae; genus Aeromonas; species Aeromonas ichthyocola. Next base: position 38,815 of record NZ_JBJSWH010000001.1, on the reverse strand, counting down.
TGGGCTTCTGCGCCGCCAAGACCTACGATCTGGAAGTCTGGCTGCCGGCTCAGAACACCTACCGCGAGATCTCCTCCGTCTCCAACTGCACCGACTTCCAGGCGCGCCGCATGCAGGCCCGCGTGCGTGTCGATGGCAAGCCGCAACTGCTGCACACCCTGAACGGCTCCGGCCTGGCGGTGGGCCGCACCCTGGTGGCGGTGATCGAGAACTACCAGCAGGAAGACGGCCGCATCGCCATCCCGGCGGCGCTGCAGTCCTACATGGGCGGCCTGACCCACATAGGGTAAGCGCCTCTTGCTGAACACAACGCCATGGCCATGCCATGGCGTTGTGCATTTGGGCGCCAGTCGCCCCCCGGCAGGGGAGAGGAGCAGTCTCCTTCGGCGCTCCATTGAACCTTTAACACATTTTTATCAAGCATTGCGCAATCGTTTTTGTTAGACTGCGCCGCAATTTCGCAGGACATCTTTTTCTATGGTCTGGATTGATTACGCCATCATCGGCATCGTCGGTTTCTCTGCCCTCATCAGCCTGGTGCGCGGCTTCCTGAAGGAAGCCATGTCCCTCGTCACCTGGTTCGTCGCCTTTTTCATTGCCAGCCATTTCTATCCCGATCTCGCCATCTACTTCACCTCCTTCTCCGACGCCATGGTGCGCAACGGCCTGGCCATCGCCGCCCTCTTCGTCGCGACCCTGATCCTGGGGAGCGTGGTCAACTACGTGGTGGGCCTGCTGGTGGAAAAGACGGGACTCTCCGGCACGGATCGGGTGCTGGGTGTCTGTTTTGGCGCCATTCGCGGGGTACTGATCGTCAGTGCCCTGCTGTTTTTTATGGATACCTTCACCAGCCTCTCCCAGAGCGACTGGTGGGTGGCGTCCAAACTGGTTCCCGAGTTCAAGCCGGTGATCCAGTGGTTTTTCGGGTTCATGCTGAACTCGTCCAGTTTTCTTCAACAGGTACAGTGACTTCGAGGTAGCAAAGACATGTGCGGTATTGTCGGTATAGTTGGCACCACCCCCGTCAATCAGGCCCTCTACGACGCCTTGACGGTGTTGCAGCACAGGGGACAGGATGCCGCCGGGATCGTGACCATTGACAGTGGAAACTTCCGGCAACGCAAGGCCAACGGCCTGGTGAAGGATGTGTTTGAAGTGCGCCACATGCAGCGACTGAAGGGGCATATCGGCATAGGACATGTCAGATATCCCACCGCAGGCAGCTCCAGTGCCGCTGAAGCCCAACCTTTTTACGTGAACTCTCCCTACGGCATGGTGCTGGCCCATAACGGCAACCTCACCAACGCCAAGGATCTCAAGGAGCAGCAGTTCAAGGTGGCCCGCCGCCACATCAACACCACCTCGGATTCCGAAGTGCTGCTGAACGTGCTGGCCCATGAGCTGGATCTGTGCGACAAGATGGCGCTGCGGCCGGAGGACATCTTCTCTGCGGTGCGCAAGGTGCACCAGCAGATCCGCGGCGCCTATGCCGTGGTGTCGCTGGTGATAGGCCACGGCCTCATCGGTTTCCGCGATCCCAACGGCATTCGCCCGCTGATCCTGGGTCGTCGCGTCGACGATCAGGGCCAGGTGGAGTACATGCTCGCCTCCGAGAGCGTGGCGCTGGACGCCATCGGTTTCGAGACGGTGCGTGACGTCGCCCCGGGCGAGGCCATCTACATCACAGAGCAGGGCCAGCTCTTCTCCGAGCAGTGTGCGGAGAACCCCCAGATGAGCTCCTGCATCTTCGAGTACGTCTACTTCGCCCGTCCCGACTCCTGCATCGACAAGGTTTCCGTCTACGCCGCCCGCCTCAACATGGGTCGCAAGCTGGGCAAGAAGATTGCACGGGAGTGGGAAGATCTCGACGTGGATGTGGTCATCCCCATCCCCGAGACCTCCTGCGATGTGGCGCTGGAAATCGCCCATACCCTGGGTCTGCCATACCGTCAGGGCTTCGTGAAGAACCGCTACATAGGCCGTACCTTCATCATGCCGGGCCAGACCCAGCGCAAGAAGTCGGTGCGTCGCAAGCTCAACGCCATCAGCTCCGAATTCAAGGGCAAGAAGGTGTTGCTGGTGGATGACTCCATCGTCCGTGGCACCACCTCGGAGCAGATCATCCAGATGGCCCGTGAAGCGGGGGCGGCCAAGGTCTACTTCGCCTCGGCAGCACCGGAAATTCGCTTCCCCAACGTCTACGGCATCGACATGCCCACCGCCAACGAGCTGATCGCCCATGGCCGTGAAGTGGAAGAGGTGTGCAAGCTGATTGGCGCCGATGGCCTGATTTTCCAGGATCTGGAAGATCTGGAAGAGGCGGTGCGGGAGATCAACCCCGAGCTGCGCCACTTCGAGACCTCGGTGTTCAACGGCCACTACGTGACCTCGGATGTGGATCAGGGGTATCTGGACCACCTGAACGCCCTGCGCAGCGACGACAACAAGGCGGTGCGCGAGTGGCAGGAAGGGACCAGCAACCTGGAGATCTTCAACGAAGGCAGTTAAACGTTTTCCATTTACCGTCGACATGAAACAGAGATGGGGGCTCAGGCCCCCATCTCTGTTTTCGTCTCTGTCTCAAGCCGCCCCCCTCACCGGGGCGGCCCTCGTCACGCCAGATCTTCCCCGTTGCTGGCGATCACCTGTCGGTACCACCAGAACGACTTCTTGCGCCTGCGCGCCAGGGTGCCCTGGCCGGCATCGTCCCTGTCCACGTGGACGAAGCCGTAGCGCTTGCTCATCTCGCCGGTGGAGGCGGACACCAGATCGATGCAGCCCCAGCTGGTGTAGCCCAAGAGTGGCACCCCGTCGGCGATGGCATCCCCCATGGCGCTGATGTGCGCGCGCAGGTAGTCGATGCGATAGTCGTCCTCTATCTCGCCATCGGCGTTGATCTCGTCGATGGCCCCCAGGCCGTTCTCCACCAGGAACAGGGGCTTCTGATAGCGATCGTACAGGCTGTTTATGGTGATGCGAAGGCCGAGCGGGTCTATGCCCCAACCCCACTGGCTCTGCTGGATGTGGGGGTTTCGCAGGGACTTGACCACGTTGGCGGCGCTGGTGTTGTCCTGGTTCATGTCGGCCGAGGCGCAGCGGGAGGCGTAGTAGCTGAAGGAGACGAAGTCGACGCCGTGTTTGAGAATGTCATCATCCTCCGGCGCCTTGACGAGCTGGATCCCCTTCTCGCGAAACAGGCTGGCAGCATAGGCCGGGTAGGCGCCCCTGGCCTGCACATCGATAAACAGCAGGTTCTCCCGCTCCTTTTGGAGCGCGGCCCAGACATCTTCCGGTTTGCAGGAGTAGGGGTAGAAGCTGCCCCCCGCCAGCATGCAGCCCACCTGGTTGTGCGGATTGACCTCGTGGGCAATCTTGGTCGCCAGGGCGCTGGCGACCAGCTCGTGGTGGGCGGCCTGGTATTTGACCTGCTCCCTGTTTTCCCCTTCCTCGAACACCAGCCCGGCGCCTGAGAAGGGGCTGTGCAGCAGGATATTGATCTCGTTGAAGGTGAGCCAGTACTTCACCAGACCATCGAATTGCTCGAAGCAGGTGCGCGCGTAGCGGGTGAAGAACTCCACCATCTTGCGGTTGCGCCAGGAGCCGTACTCCACCACCAGGTGCATGGGCACGTCGAAGTGGCACAGGGTCACCAGGGGCTCGATGCCGTACTTCTTGCACTCCTCGAACAGCGCCCGGTAGAAGGCGATGCCCTCGGGGTTGGGCTCTTGCTCGTCCCCCTTGGGATAGAGCCGGCTCCAGGCGATGGAGGTGCGAAACACGGTGAAGCCCATCTCGGCCATCAGGGCGATGTCTTCCTTGTAGCGGTGATAGAAATCTATGGCCTCGTGGCTTGGGTAGAACTCGTCATCCCGCAGGGTGAAGCGCTGCTCCTGGCCGAGTTTGACCGCCATGCGGTTGGCACCGTGGGGGATCATGTCGACCGTGGTCAGCCCCTTGCCCCCTTCGAGATGGGCCCCTTCCGCCTGGTTGGCGGCCAGGGCGCCGCCCCACAGGAAGCCTTGTGGAAATCTTGCTAACGACATTGGTTACCTCTTGTCATGTCTGATAGGGGAGTCACGCACCGGCGGTGGCCTGCGTCTGGCTGGCCGCGACGGGCTGGGGAGCGGCGCTCTCGCCGGGTACCTCCACAGGTATGTCCTCAAAGCCCATCAGCAGGGTCAGCACGAAGGAGAGCACCACCGAGAGTGCCATCACGGCGAACACCCAGGCGATGCTCATGGGGTTGGCCGGATCGAAGAACTGCACGCTGGTGAAGAGCCCGGGGGCCGCCATGGAGTGGCTGGCGAGCCCGGCCATGCCTGCCACGGCGCCGCAGATGAAGCCGCTGATAAGGCTGGCGATGAGGGGCCGCTTCAATCGCAGGGCCACCCCGTAGAGGGCGGGCTCGGAGATCCCCGCCATGATGGCGGAGGCGGCCGCCGCCAACGCGGTCTGGCGCAGCTCGGGGTTCTTGGTGCGCCAGGCGACGGCCAGGGAGGATCCGCCGAGGGAGAGGTTGGCGCCTATCTCGGAGGGCATCACCATGCCTTCCTTGCCGGTCTCGGCGATGGTCTGGATGATGGTCGGGGTGAAGACGCGGTGCATGCCTGTCATCACCAGCAGCGGCCAGAGCGCGCCCATGATGGCCACCGACAGCCAGCCGAGGTAGTCGTGAACCGTGTAGACCAGGCCCGAGATTGCGGTGCCAATCCAGATGCCGATGGGGCCGATGAGCAGGATGGCGAGCGGCGCCGCGATCAGCACTATCAGCATGGGCTTCAAGAAGTTCTTGGTCACCGCCGGGTGATGCGATCGACCCAGCGCTCTATGTAGGAGAGGCACCAGGTCATCACCAGGGCCGGGATCACGGTATAGGTGTATTTCACCGCCGTGACCGGGATCAGGGCGAAGGTCACCTGCTCCCCCTCGGCGGCCCTGGCCATCAGCTCGATGAAGCTGGGGTGCACCAGCACGCCGGCGATGGCGATGGCGAGCGACATATTGGTCTTGAACTTGACGGCGGCGGAGGCGGCCACCATCAGGGGCAGGAAGAAGAAGGCGCCGTCCCCGGCCACAGTGAGTATGGTGAGGGTCGAGGATCCTTTCTCCAGCACCCCTGTCATCTCCAGCACCATGGCCAGCAGCTTGAGCATGGAGCCGCCGATGATGGCCGGAATGAGGGGCGACATTGTGCCGATCAGGGCGTCCAGAATGGCGGCGCCCATGCGGCGCAGGCTGAAACCTGGCTTGGCCGCTGGCACGTCTCCCTGTGCGCCTTCCGGCAACTGGGCAAGCACCTCGCGATAGGCGTGGGAGACCATGTTGCCGATGATCACCTGGCACTGGTTATCACTGCTGACCACCCCAAGTACCCCGGCAGTGGCCTTGAGCGTTGGGCTGTCCACCAGGGTGGGGTCTTGCAGCACGAAGCGCAGGCGCGTCATGCAGTGGGTCACGGCGACTATGTTGCCGGTTCCGCCGAGGGCCGTGATGACCTTGCCGGCCAGGGCCGCGTAGTTCTTTGACATCTAGTCGTATCCTTTTTACCAAATGAGGCTTGTCGAACCCCGTCATTGACGACGGGAAGAACGGGAATGAAACTGTATTGTGGAACCGGTTCCATACAGCATGCGCAGTTTCATGCTCACAGACAAGACGGCCGCACCGCCATTGTGCAGAACCGTGAATGGGATCACTGAAAGGGGGGGCCTGCGCCCATTCTCGTTAGCACAAGCGGGTCCCGTGCAGTACACTGCGGCCCGTCGAGAAGAGGGGAAGATGATGACGACTATGCTGGAGGTGGCGAAGCGGGCAGGGGTGTCGAAGGCGACTGTCTCCCGGGTGCTGTCGGGCAATGGCTATACCAGTCAGGAGACCCGGGATCGGGTGTTCCAGGCCATAGAGGAGAGCGGCTATCGCCCCAACCTGCTGGCGAGGCAGCTGGCCACCAAAAACACCCAGACTCTGGGCCTGGTGGTGACCAATACCCTCTATCACGGCGTCTATTTCAGCGAGCTGCTCTCCCACGCGGCGCGGTTGACCGAAGATCGGGGCCGGCAGCTGATCCTGGCCGACGGCAAGCACAGCGCCGAGGAGGAGCGACAGGCCATCCAGTACCTGCTCGACTCCCGCTGTGACGGCGTCATCATCTACCCGCGTTTTCTCAGCGTCGAGGAGATGGACGAGATAATCGAGCAGCACTCCCAGCCCATCATGGTGCTCAACCGCAAGTTACGGCGCCACCCGGCGCACTGCGTCTACGCCGATCAGCAGGCGGCCGCTGCGGCCGTGGTGGACAGGCTGGTCGGGATGGGGCACAGCGACATCGCCTTCATCACAGGCTCGGCGGATTCCCCCACCGGTATGGAGCGTCTCGCCGGCTACCGCGAGGCCCTTGCCCGGCACGGCATTCCCGTGCGAGAGGCACTGATCGCCCCCGGCAAGTGGACCCCCGCCTGCGGCGCGGCCGGGGTCTCGACCCTGCTGGCGCGCGGGGTGAGCTTCAGTGCCCTGATCGCCAGCAACGATGACATGGCGATCGGTGCCATCAAGCAGTTGCACGAGAGCGGCCTGTCGGTGCCGGAGCAGGTCTCTGTGGTGGGGTTCGACGACATCGCCCTGGCTCCCTACGTCATTCCTTCGCTGGCCAGCGTCAAGATGCCGGTGACCGAGATGATCCAGGAGACCATCAGCCGGCTGATCACCATGGTGGAGGAGGGGGAAGCCGGTGAGCTGCCCTCTTTCAGCGGCAAGCTGGTCCGGCGCGATTCCCTCAAGCGCCTGCTGGAGTGAGGCCGCCTCTGCGCTGGGCAGGCGGGGCGGGATCCGTTAGCATGGGCCCCCTTCGCGGGCTTCGCCCGCCGTATCAAGCCGCATCAATATATGCCAATCAAGACTAACCAGAGAGCACAAGAGTTCAGATGGATGACCTGCTAGCCCCCGTTCGTCAGTTCCTGCATTGTGAGACCCCGGATGAGTGGGTAGAAATGGCGCGGGATCCCGCCCAGTTGCCGACCCTGCTCATCGATCACGCCAACTGCGAGAACAAGGCCGCCCTGACGGCCCACAGCCTGGTGCGCCGCTACTGCCTGCCCAAGGAGAAGCGCCACCTGCTGCCCAAGCTTGAATTTTACCGTGAGCTGGATGCCATCCCCGAGAAGGCCGAGATCCTCGGCAAACGCACCATGGGGGAGTCAGACAGAAGCGTGTTCGCCGAGCTCGAACGCAATCCCCTGCTGTTTCCCATGGTGCGGCTCATCCAGGAGGAGCTGCACCACTTCGAGCAGGTGCTGGAGATAATGCAGGCCCGCGGCATCCCCTATGGGCCCGTCACCGCCTCCCGCTATGCCCGCAGCCTGCTGGCCCACGTGCGTACCTACGAGCCGGCGGCCGTGGTGGACAAGATGATCATCGGCGCCTACATAGAGGCGCGCTCCTGCGAGCGCTTTGCGAAGATTGCCCCCCACCTGGGCGAGGAGCTGGGCCGCTTCTATGTCTCCCTGCTGCGATCGGAGGCGCGCCACTACCAGGATTATCTGGCACTGGCCGAGCAGTACGCCGGGGAGGATATCAGCGAGCGGGTCGCCTATTTTGGCCGGATTGAAGCAGAGCTTATCTGCTCGCCGGATCCGCAGTTCAGGTTCCATAGCGGCCTGCCTGTCAGATCTGACAGTTGTTGAGCCCAGAGGGGCTGCCTACTATCTCGGTGTTCCTACTACGAGCGACGCAATCACTTTTTTGAGCGCAATCCCCCGGCGACTGATTCGACATCAGGCCGGGTTTTTTTATGCCCGGCCCATGGGCCGGAGGGGGAACGGCTGGGGATCAGCGGCGATATTCGTTGTTGTAGTTCTGGATCAGGCGGCGGGTCACGTCGTGCTGGGGATCGGCAAACACCTTGAGGGTCTTGCCGCGCTCCACCACCCGGCCCTCGTGCATCACCAGCACCTCGTCGCTGATGTGGCTGACGATGCCCAGATCGTTGGCCACCAGCACATAGCTCAGCCCCGTGGTCTCCTGCATCTCCAGCAGCAGGTTGATGATCTGGGAGCGCACCGAGATGTCCAGGGTCGAGAGCGCCTCGTCGGCCACCACTATCTTGGGATTGAGGATGAGCGCCCGCGCCAGCCCCACCCGCTGCTGTTGACCGGCGGAGAGCATCTGGGGGTAGAAGAGTGCGTGATCCGCCAGCATGCCCACCATGCGCAGGGTCTGGACCACCTTCTCCCGGCGCTCCTCCTCGCTCAGGGCCGTGTTGAGGCGCAGCGGCGTCTCCAGGATCTGGCCGACCCGGATCTTGCGGTTGAGCGAGGTATTGGGGTCCTGGAAGATCATCCGCAGCAGCTTGCAGCGGGTCTGATAGTCACCGTGAACCAGGGGCTGCCCCTCGATGGCGATTTCGCCGCCACTCGGCTCTATCATGCCAGCCAGGATCCGCGCCAGGGTGCTCTTGCCAGAGCCCGCCTCGCCGACGATGGCCAGGGTCTGGCCCACTCCGAGATCAAACGACAGGGGCTTGATGGCCTCCACCGCCTGGCGCCGGAACAGGCCGGTGCGGTTCTGATAGGTCTTGCACAGGCCCCTGACCTGCAACAGGGCGGGTTCGATCACAGGCTGGGCTCCTTTATGGCGGCATTCATGGTCAGGCTCATTTCTTCGATTCTTCCATGTTCAGCGGGCAGTGGCAGCTGGGAAATGGATCTCCCTTGGCCTTGCTGATTGGACATGGAGTGGTGATGACTCGGGTTCATTTCTTCGGCTCTTCCATGTTCAAGGGGAAGTGGCAACTAAATTGGTGTCCCTTGACCTTGCTCATCAGCGGGGTCTGCACGCACTGCTTCTGGGCGTAGGGGCAGCGGGGGCCGAGGCGGCAGCCGATGGGCAGGTGCTGCAGGGGGGGGATCACCCCGGGCAGGGTCTCGAGCCGGGACTTGTGGCGCACCAGCTTGTCAAAGTCGGGAATGGACTTGAGCAGGGCGTCCGTATAGGGGTGGCGGGGGGATTCGAGGATCTGATCCCGGGTGCCCACTTCCACCATCTGGCCGCAGTACATGATGTTGATGGTGTCGGTCAGGTTGGCGATGGCGGCGATGTCGTTGCTGATGATGAGGATGGTGGTGTTGCCCAGCTTGTTCATCTTGTCCAGCAGCCGCAGGATCTGGGAGTGGGTGGTGGACTCCATGGCACTGGTGGGCTCGTCCGCCACCAGCAGCCGCGGCTGGTTGGCGATGGCCATGGCGATCATCACCTTCTGGCACATGCCATCCGACAGCTCGTGGGGATAGGCCCGCATCACCTTGCGGTGATCCTTGACCCCGACTCTGTGCAGCAGGGCGATGGCCCGCTTCTTGCGCCACTGGAAGCGCTGCCAGAACTTGCCGGCGAAGGCGCTGGTGGGGATGGCCTCTTCCAGCTGGGTGCCTATCTCCTCGGAGGGGTCGAGGCAGCTGATGGGATCCTGGAAGATCATGGCGATCTCCCGGCCCATGATGCGGCGTCGCTCCTTGGGGGCCATGGTCAGCAAGTCCATGTCGTTGAAGCGCATCCGGTCGGCGCGCACCGTCCAGTTGTCCTTCTGGATGCCGACGATCACCTTGGCCACCAGGCTCTTGCCCGATCCCGATTCTCCTACCAGGCCGCGGATCTCCCCCTCGTTCAGGGTCAGGCTGACCCTGTCCACCGCCTTGACCTTGCCCTGGGGGGTGTCGATCTCTATGGTCAGGTTGCGTATGTCGAGCAAGGGCATCAGTGGCGCTCCTCATGAGGCTGTGGCAGGGCGTGCTGCATCTGGGCCATGCCGTCCTTGATGGTATAGAGCCGCAGTATCATCAATCGTTCCCCTCTTTGAGCGCTTCGCGAATGCCTTCACCCACCAGGTTAGTCACCAGCACGCTGAACAAAATGGCCATGCCCGGCAGGGTCACTGTCCAGGGGGCCAGATAGATGAGATCGCTCGAATCCGCCAGCATGGCGCCCCACTCCGGCTGGGGTGACTGGGCCCCGAGGCCGAGAAAGCCCACCGCCGAGATATCCAGGATGGCGGCAGAGAGGGTCCGGGTGGTCTGAGTCACCAGGGTTTCCACTATGTTCGGCAGTATGGCGAGGCGCATGATCCGCAAGGGGGGCGAACCGTCGAGGCGGCTCGCTATGATGTACTCCTTCTGCATCTCGGCGTGGACGGCGTTGTAGGTCGCCCGTATGAAGGGCGGGATCAGCGCCAGCGTGATGGCGATCAGGGTGTTGAACAGCCCTGGCCCCAGGATGGCGACCACTATGATGGCCAGCAGCAGGGAGGGGATGGAGAGCAGGGTATCGAGCAGGTGATGGAGCACGCTCGACTTCACCCCCTTGCTCATGCCGCCGAGGATGCCGATGGCGGAGCCGACGAGGAGCGCGATCACCACCACCAGCAAGGCGTTGCCGAAGGTGAGGCGGGCCCCCACCACGAGGCGGGAGAGGATGTCTCGGCCCAGATCGTCGGTGCCGAGGAAGTAGTCGATGTTCCCCGTGCTGGCCCAGGAGGGGGCCAGCAGCAGGCGGCCGCTGTGCTGATCATCGATGCCGTAGGGCACCACCAGGGGGCCCACCAGGGTGATGAGCAGCAGCAGGCCGAAGCACCAGAGCCCCCCCATGGCCAGCGGATTGCGGCGGTAGGAGGCCCAGGTCTGCTCCAGGGGGGAGAGGATCTTGAGCTCCGGATAGATGTTCGATTTATCGTGCATGATACAGGCTCCAGCCCTGGCCATGAGCGGGGTCAGTCTTGTGTTGCATAGGGTACCTTGCACCGTGCCGGATACAGCATGAGGGCGGTGAGCAGCGCGAGGCCGACATGCTGGCGTGCGTGCCGCTGTGGGCGTACTCAGTCTTGTTTTGCATAGAGTTCTTTGCGCCGTGCCGGATACATTATGGTGGTCAGCAACTCGGTGCTGACGCTGATGAAGATGACGAAGCTGGCCACCACCAGGAAGGCGCCGCGGATGGCGGCATAGTCCTGCAGCGCTATGCTGCTCACCAGCCAGCGGCCGATCCCGGGCCAGTCGAATACCACCTCGGTGATCATGGCGGAGGTGAGCACGCTGCCGAGTTGCAGGCCGAGCAGGGGCAGCACGGGGGGCAGGGCATTCTTGAGGCCGTGGCGCCAGACGATCTGGCGGCGGGAGAGACCACGGCTGGCGGCGGCCTTGATGTAGTTCTGCTTCATCACATCGATGAGGGAGCTGCGCACGTGGCGGATCACCTCTGTGGTGGGCACCACGGCCAGCACCAGGGATGGCAGCACCAGGTGGCGCAGGGCGTCATGGAGTGCCGCCTCGCGCCAGGGCTCCTGGCTCATCAGCACGTCGACGATGGCGATCCCCGTGATGGAGGGAACGTCGTAGAGCAGGCTGATCTGGCCCGAAGAGGGCAGCCAGCCGAGATCCAGGGAGAAGAACATCACCATCAGCAGCGCCAGCCAGAAGACGGGCACGGCGTAGCCGATGAGGCCGGCGGCCATGATGGAGAGATCCAGGCCACGCCCCTGATAGAGGGCCGCCAGGGTCCCGAGCGGGATCCCCACCAGCAGCGAGATGGCAAAGGCCGCGAGACAGAGGGTCAGGGTCGCCGGGAAGTAGTGACGGATCTCGTCAAGCACCGGCAGGCCGGAGACGCTGGATAGGCCGAAATCCCCGGCGGCGATGCGCTGCAGGAAGTCCGGGTAGCCGTGCCAGAAGTCCAGCTGATGGCCGATGAGCCGATAGTCCAGCAGATAGGCGACAAAGGTCAGCGCCAGCAGGGTGATGAGCAGCAGGTTGATGCGGCGCAAGGTGTATAAAAGCATGCTTACTCCCGATAGGCCTGGTTGAAGGTGGTGCCGCCAAAGGGCATGAGGGTCAGTCCCTGAATGTCACTGCGGCTCACCTGGGTGCGCAGGGCATGGGCCAGCGGGATGAGCGGCAGCTGTTCGTTGAGCAGCGACTGGGCATAGTAATAGTTGCGCAGGCGGAAGGCGAGTTGCGGTGTGGTCACAGCGTCGTCCAGCAGCTGATCGAAGGCGGGGCTGCACCAGCGGCTGTAGTTGTTGCCCCGCTCGACGGCGGCGCAGCTCAGCAGCTGGCGGAAGAAGTTGTCCGGATCCGCGTTATCGGCGATCCAGCCGGAGAGCAGGCTGTCATATTGCCCGTGGGCGAGCCGGGTCTCGATGACCGGCCAGGCCTGCTGCACTATCTTGAGCTTCACCCCTATCTTGGCGAGATCGCTGCGCATCAGCTGGGCCGTCTTGAGACCGTCCGGGTTGTAGGGGCGGGCGCCCGGCTGCACCAGCACCTGCATCTCGAACCCTTTCTCCAGCCCCGCCTCCTTGAGCAGCTGACGGGCCCGTTTCAGGTCGGGCTTGCGCTCGGGCAGGCTGGGGTTGTAGCCCCATGAGAGGGCGGCAGCAGGCTGTTGGCGGGCAGGCCGGTATCGAAATAGACCGCCTGCAACAGGTTGTCGATATTGATGGCGCTGGCAATGGCCTGACGCACCTTGACCTTGTTGAACGGGGCCTTGCGGGTATTGAGGGCCAGGAAGGCCACGTTCATCCCCGACTGGACCGAGAGGCTGAGGCGGGAGTCCTTGTCTATCACCGACAGCTGGCTGGCGGAGGGGGTGCTCATCACGTCGCACTCGCCGGTCAGCAGCTTGGCGAGCCGCTTGGACGACTTGGGGGTAATGTCGTAGATGAGCTGCTCAATCTTCGCTTCGCCGCCCCAGTAGCCGGGGTGGCGCAGGTAGCGCACGAACTCGTTGTGGCGATACTCCTTGAAGCTGAACGGGCCCGGTGCCGATGGGGCGGCTATCCAGCAGGGCCGGCGTGCCCGCCTTGCAACATCTGCTCGGCGTATTCGGCGGAGAGGATCACCGCATAGTCGCTGGCCAGGGTGGCGAGGAAGGAGGCATTCGGCTGGTTCAGCTCGAACACCACCGTCTGCGGCCCCTTCTTGTAGACCCGCTTGATCAGCAGATCTTGCCCCAGGCTGTAGAAGTAGGGGTAATCGCCGCCCGAGACATTGTGATAGGGGTGCTGCTCGTCAAGCTGGCGGGCATAGGTGAAGACCACATCATCGGCATTGAAAGTGCGGGTGGGCTTGAACCAGGGGGTATGGTGAAACGTCACCCCCTTGCGCAGGGTCAGGGTATAGGTGAGGCCATCCTCGCTGACATGCCAGTTGGTGGCGAGCGCCGGCTCCAGCGCCAGGGTGTTGGGGTTCACCTCCAGCAGGCGGTCGTAGAGCGGACGGGCACTGGCATCCAGTGTCACCCCGGAGTTGGAAACATGGGGATTGAAGGAGAGGGGGATCCCTCAGCACAATAGATGAGTCCGGTTTTGGAGGCCTCGGGTTGCTTCTGGCAGCCGGTGACCAGCACCAGCAGACCCAGCAGCAAGGGTGTGAGCATTCTCATTGTTGAACCATGTTCTTATAGGGGGTTTTGTACAGCACGTTTTGATACAAATGGGTGCCAGCGCGAAGGCTGGCGTGTTGCCATTGTTGTCATCCCCCTCGAGCATCTAATTTGCCGCGCTCCTTCAGAGGGTCAGTCTTGTCCTGTTGCATCGTTATCATCACCCTCGAGCAGCTGGTATTTGCGCAGCATGCCCCTGAACTGGTGGTAGCTCAGGGTCAGCAATTGGGCGGCTTTGCGCTGATTATACTGGGATTGCTGCATCGCTTGCTTGAGTAAATTAATCTCGTATTCCGCGACCGCCCCTTTGAGATCCAGTGGCAGGCTCATGGGGGGATGCAGATTGTACCTCGCTCGGGCAACTCTTGCGCAGGTTGCCTGGCACGGGGGCGCCAGGGGGAGTCGAAGGGGTTGATCACCAGCTCCGAGAGCGGTAACTGCGGATTGCCCTGACGGTAGAGGCTGCGCTCCACCACGTTCTTGAGCTCCCGCACGTTGCCGGGCCAGGGGTAATCTTGCAGCAACTGGGTCGCCTTGCGGGAGAAGCCGGCAAACAGCGGATACCCCAGCTCCCGGGTCATGCCGTGGGCGAAGTGCTCCGCCAGCATCAATATGTCTTCTCGCCGCTCCCGCAGCGGGGGCAGGGTGATGACATCGAAGGCCAGCCGGTCCAGCAGATCGTGACGAAACTGTCCCCGGGCCGCCAACTGCGGCAGATCCTCGTTGGTGGCGCACACCAGGCGCACATCCACCTTGAGTGCCTTGGCGCCGCCCACCCGCTCGAATTCACCGTACTCTATAACCCGCAGCAGCTTCTCCTGCACCCGGGCGCTGGTGGTGGCCAGCTCGTCGAGGAACAGGGTGCCGCCATCGGCCCGCTCGAAGCGACCCTGATGACGCTTGGCGGCGCCGGTGAAGGATCCCGCCTCGTGGCCGAACAGCTCGGTTTCCAGCAGGCTCTCGCTCAAGGTGGCGCAGTTGATGGTGACAAAGCTTTGATCCCAGCGATCCGAGAGATAATGTAGGCGGTGGGCAATGAGCTCCTTGCCGGTCCCCCGCTCGCCGATGATCAGCACGGGTTTGCGCAGGGGGGCGAGTCGCGAGGCCTGCTCGATGATCTCTAGAAACGCGTTGGACTCACCCAACAGACTTTCCGTGGCCGTGGTCATCCTGATCCCTGTTCGTTGAAAAATCTGGTTAATCTTACCAAAAGTTGGTTATTTTAATCATCTCTTGTTCCGGGCATCTTGAAACTCATGGAGAGTGCCCATATAAATCAACAAGTTAATTATTGTTCCAGATTGGCACACAAGTTGCCATTGTCAATGGAGAAACAACCCAATGCCCATCACAGGAGTACAACCATGAGTATTTTTTCCCGCCTGGCCGACATCATCAATTCCAATCTGACGTCCCTGCTCGACAAGGCCGAGGATCCCCAGAAGATGGTGCGCCTGATCATCCAGGAGATGGAAGATGAACTGGTGAAGGAGCGCTCCAACCTGGCCCGCTTCCTCGCCAACCAGAAAGAGATTGGCCGTCAGGTCAGCCGCCATCAGGAGCGGGTGAACGAATGGCAGGCCAAGGCCGAACTGGCCCTGACCAAGGGGCGCGAGGATCTGGCCCGTGCCGCCCTCATCGAGAAGAACAAGCAGAGCGAGCTTGCCGAGGCGCTCTATCGCGAGCAGCAGGCGGTGGACAGCGGCATCGACAAGCTGGGTGACGAGATCCGCCAGCTGGAAGCCAAGCTCGAAGACGCCCGTGCCCGCCAGAAGGCGATGGCCATTCGCAGCGAGGCCGCCAGCAGCCGTTTGAACGTGCAGAGCCAGGTGGCCCGTGGCGACAGCCAGGCCGTGGTCAGCAAGTTCGAGCGCATGGAGCGCCGCATCGACGAGATGGAGGCCCGCGCCGATCTCGGCCAGTCCGACAAGGCGCTCGCCCAGCAGTTTGCCGAGCTGGAAGCGGACGATCAGATCAGCCGCGAGCTCGAGGCCATGCGCCAGAAGCTCGGCCAGAGCGACACCGCCTCGAAAGGAGAGTGATGAATGGAAGACATTCTTGGGATATTGGCGACGCCACTCATCGTCTTCATGGTCATAGTGGCCCCCATCTGGCTGGTGCTGCACTATCGCGCCAAGGGCCGGATCGGTGCGGGTCTCGCCGACAATGAGCGGGAGCAGTTGCAGGGCCTGCTGGTCCGAGCCGAGAAGATGCAGGAGAGAGTAGGGGCACTGGAATCCATTCTGGATGCCGAGGTCCCCGGTTGGAGGAACAAGGTATGAGCGCCTCGAATAACTCTCGCAATCTCTACCGGGATCCCCAGAAGGGCAAGATAGCCGGCGTCTGCGCCGGTCTTGCCGACTACTTCGGGGTGGAGACCTGGATAGTGCGGCTGCTGGCCATCACAGGCCTCATCTTCGCCGGTTTCATCACCTTCACCGCCTACATAGCCGCCTGGTTCCTGCTCGACAAGAAGCCGGTCACCCTCTACGGGGAGCAGGAGGCGGATTTTGCCGAGGTGCGCATGAAGGCGCGCAGCTGGCAGGCGGGGGTCACCCCCCATCAGGCGCTCGGCCGCATCGCCCAGGAGCTCGACACGCTCGAGCCCAGACTGCAACGCATCGAGAAGCTGGTGACCTCCAAGGAGTTCACCCTGCAGCGCGAGTTCAGCAAGCTCTGAGTACCGCAAGGGCGCGGGGCCCTGGCCCCGGCCCTTATCCCCATGGTTCGGCTGTGACAGGAGAAAAAGACCCGCCTTGATACGCAACAAACTCGAACAGTCATGGTCTGTGCTGCAGCACAAGGCCTTTGAGGTGGTGAACAGGGCTCGGGATCGCCACATCCGGCTGGCGGTCACCGGCCTGTCCCGCAGCGGCAAGACCGCCTTCATCACGGCGTTGGTCAATCAGCTGGAGCACGCCGCCATCGACGGTCGCCTGCCCCTGTGGGATGCCCAGCGCCAGGGGCGGATCCTCGGCGCCCGCCGGGTTCCCCAGCAAAATGCCCACATTCCCACCTTCCCCTACGAGCGCGGCCTCGATGCCCTGTTTGGCGATCCCCCTGCCTGGCCCGAGCCGACACGTGGGGTGGCTGAGGTGCGCCTGGAAATTCGCTACCGCACCCGCCACCCCTTGCGTCGGCACCTGGGGGAGATCTCCACCCTCTATGTGGATCTGGTGGACTACCCCGGCGAGTGGTTGCTGGACTTGCCGCTGCTGGATCTGAGCTACGAGCAGTGGAGCGAGCAGGTGGCAAGCCAGTTGCGTCGCCCCGAGCTGCAGGCCCTGGCCGCCGACTGGCTGACCCCCGGCTGGCAGGCCGAGCAAGCCTTCGAGGAGCGGCCGGCGAGCCAGCTGGCGGCGCGTTACACCGATTATCTGCACGCCTGCAAGCGCGAGCTGGGGCTGCACCTTATCCAGCCGGGCCGTTTCGTACTGCCGGGGGAGTATGCCGGGGCGCCGCTGCTGCAATTCGTGCCCTGGGTCTGGGACAAACCCGCCCAGGAGCCCGCCGATGGCAGCCTCTACGCCACCTTCAAGCAGCGCTTCGAGCAGTACAAGCAGCACCTGGTGCAGGGCTTCTACGAGCAGCACTTCGCCGGCTTCGATCGCCAGATAGTGCTGGTGGACTGCTTGGCGCCCCTCAACGCCGGGGCCGCCAGCTTTGGCGACATGCAGCAGGCCATCGCCCGCATCATGGAGAGCTTCGCCTATGGCAAGAGCAACTGGTGGCGCCGCCTGTTCTCCCCACGCATCGACAAGCTGTTGTTCGTGGCGAGCAAGGCCGATCACGTCACCCCGGAGCAGCATGGGCCCCTGGTCTCCCTGCTCCAGCATCTGGTGAGCAGCGGCCGGGGCCAGGCCCGCTTCGAGGGGATAGAGACCGAATGCCTGGCGCTGGCCGCCATCAAGGCCACCGAGGTGGGCAAGGGGCAGGCCAATGGCCGCGAGTTCCCGGCCATCCGTGGCACCAGCCTGGCAGGGGAGCCGCTCTTGCTGTTTCCCGGGGAGGTGCCACCCCAGATACCGCCTGCCCAATGGTGGCAAAGCCAAGGTTTTGATTTTCAGGCATTTCGCCCCATGCCCATGAGCGCCCATCAGGCGCTGCCCCATATCCGGCTGGACGCGGCACTGGAGTTCTTGCTCGGGGATCACCTCGAATAACCGGCGCCGCACCAAGGAGCAGAGAACAAGATGAACGATCAGACAACACAGACGATGCCGCTGCAAGGCAAGGTGATCCTGGAGCCGACCCTGTCGGTGGCGAGCGAGGCGCCGCCCCCGGCCCCGGCCCAGCGGCTGGAAGAAGAGAGCTTCGAGCGACTCGAGGAGCTCGATGAGTTCACCGAGGTGGCCCCGGCCCTGACGGTGCGGCCCCGTCGCCGCCATCGCCTGCTGGGTTGGGGGCTGGGGGCGGTCGGCCTGCTCTCCCTGGGCCAGTTTGGCGCCTTCCTCTACGACCAGTTTCTCACCACCCCGCTCTGGGGCGGTGCCTGGCTGCTGGCTTCTGGCCTGGTGGCGGTGGGCACGGCTGGCGTGGTCGGGCGTGAGTGGCTGCGGCTGCGCACCCTCAAGCGGCGCCAGGATGTGCGCTCCCGGGCCGAAGATCTGCTCGCCCATCAGGGGGTGGGGCAGGGGCAGGCATTTTGCGAGGCCCTGGCCGAAAAGAGTGGCGACAAGGGGCGGGAGGGGTATCAGACCTGGCTCGGCCAGCTCGACGAGAGCCACAGCGATCGGGAGGTGCTGACCCTCTACAGCCAGCTGGTGCTTGGCGAGCGGGACAAGCTAGCCCAGGCCCGGGTCGCCAAATGGTCGGGGGAGGCCGCCGTGCTGGTGGCCCTGAGCCCGCTCGCCACCGTCGACATGATGCTGATGTTGTGGCGCAACCTGCGGATGATAGAGGATATCGCCGATGTCTACGCCATCGAGCTTGGCTACTGGAGCCGCATTCGCCTCATCCGCCAGGTGTTTCGCAACATGCTCTATGCCGGTGCCACCGAGCTGGTGACAGAGGTGGGCATGGATCTGCTGGGGGCCGAGCTCACCGCCAAGCTCTCCGCCCGCGCCGCGCAAGGGGTGGGGGCCGGCCTGCTCACCGCCCGCCTGGGGCTGCGCACCATAGAGGCGTGCCGCCCGCTGCCCTGGTGTGCGGACGAGAAACCCAGGCTAGGTGAGCTGCGCAAACGGCTTGTCGGCCAGCTGGCGGGCTATCTTCGCAAGTCATAGGGGCCATTCAAGGGCGGTGATCTCCCTGCCTGAGCCATCCCCCGGGCGGCTTGCCTCAACCACGGCAGCGCCCCGGGAAAGCATATCGAGATGTCACAAATTATTTACATATGTGGCAGTCAGCCGACCTCGGGGTCGGCTGCTTTTTTGATGGGCAAGCCGTTACAGTGATCCTGAAGAGCAACGACAAGGGGCCTTTAGGGGCCGAAGATGGCAGGGATCATGGCAAGCCGCTACACAGCACACCAACCGGACGATCAGGGTTGCATCCACTACTCGGAGGAAGAGCAGGGGACCTGGCAGATCCTGATCGCGCGCCAGCTCGCGGCGCTCGAGGGCAAGGCCTGCGACGCATACCTGGCGGGGCTGGATAGGCTGGCACTGCCCCGGGATCGTATCCCGCAACTGGGGGAGATCAACGCCGCCCTGACCCCCACCACCGGCTGGTCGGTGGCCGCCGTGCCCGCGCTCATCTCCTTCGATCGTTTCTTTGCCCTGCTGGCGGATCGCCAGTTTCCGGTGGCTACCTTCATCCGCCGCCGGGACGAGCTCGACTATCTGCAAGAGCCCGACATCTTCCACGAGATCTTCGGCCACTGCGCCATGCTGACCAATCCCGCCTTCGCCCACTTCACCCACCTCTATGGCCAGCTCGGGCTGAACGCCAGCAAGGAGGAGCGGGTCTATCTGGCGCGGCTCTACTGGTTCACCGTGGAGTTTGGTCTCCTGCAGGAGGGGGAGGGGCTGCGCATCTACGGGGGCGGCATCCTCTCCTCCATCGGCGAGACCGCCTATGCCCTTTCCGGCAAGCCGGTGCTGCAACCCTTCGATCTGCTGGAGGTGCTGCGCACCCCTTATCGCATCGACATCATGCAGCCCGTCTATTTCGTGCTGCCGAGCCTGGATTGCCTCTACCGCCTGGGGCCGCAGCAGATCATGGCGGCGGTGGCCGAGGCCCGTCGCCTCGGCCTGCGTCCGCCCCGCTTTGCCCCGGCCTCTGGCCGGCAGGCGAGCTAACCCCGTTTCCAACCCATTCCATTGATGAAAGGAGTCCCGAATGTCTGAACTGGCAAACCAGCGGTGCGAAGCGTGCCGCGCCGATGCCCCCAGGGTGAGCGAGCAGGAGCTGAGCGAGCTGATGCACGCCATCCCCGACTGGCAGCCCCTGGTGGTGAACGGCGAGCTGCAACTGAGGCGAGAATTTGCCTTTCGCAACTTCAAGGAGGCGCTGGCCTTCACCAACCGGTTGGGCGAGCTGGCGGAGGCCGAGTTCCATCACCCGGCGATCTTGCTCGAGTGGGGCAAGGTGACAGTGAGCTGGTGGACCCACAAGATAGGTGGATTGCATCGCAACGACTTCATCATGGCGGCACGCACCGACGAGTTGATGAAGTAACCGCGGCTTGACGCGGAGAAACAGGGCCTGCCCGGTGAAAACGGGGCAGGCCCGCATTTTTATGGGGGAGCGCTCGCACTGGCGGGATCGAGTCTGTATCATCCGGCTATTCAGAATGTTAGCTAGGAAGTGTGTGCCGAATGCGTCTTGAAGTCAGCTGTGAAGACCGTCTGGGCCTGACCCGGGAACTGCTCGACCGACTGGTGGAGCACAACATCGATCTGCGCGGCATCGAAATCGATACCTCAGGCATCATCTATCTCAATTTCCCCGAGCTGGAATTTCGCGATTTCCAGCATCTGATGCCGGAAATTCGCCGCATTCCCGGCGTCTATGACGTCAAGACCATCCCCTATATGCCCTCCGAGCGGGAGCATCACGAGATAGAGGCCCTGCTCAAGGCGCTGCCGGATCTGGTCTTCTCCCTCGACAGCAAGGGGCGGGTGACCCAGGCCAACCAGGCCGCCCTCACCACGCTGGCGCTGCCACCGGAAGAGGTGCGCGGGGTGGCGCTCGCATCCCTGGTCAAGGGCTTCTCCTTCGCCCGCTGGCTGGAGGCGAGCGAGATCAAGCCCCAGACCTGCAAACTCAGCCTCGGCGGCGAGGAGTACCTCGGCGATCTGATGCCGCTGTTCGTGGCCGAGGAGAAGGGCAAACAGGCCCTGGCCGGCGCCGTGGTGGTGCTCAAATCCGCCCGCCGGGTCGGCATGCACTTCAGCGCGCTGCACGCGGTGGAAGTCGGGGGCTTCGAGCACCTGCAGGCCGAGAGCCAGAAGATGAAGGAGGTGCTGGCTCAGGCCGCCAAGCTCGCGATGCAGGATGCCCCCTTGCTCATCGTGGGGGAGACCGGCACCGGCAAGGAGTTGCTGGCCCGCGCCTGCCACGGCGCCAGCCTGAGATCCAGCCATCCCTTCATGGCGCTCAACTGCGCCGCCATGCCGGACAACGTGGCCGAGAGCGAGCTGTTTGGCTACGCCCCCGGCGCCTTTGGCAACAACACCGAAGGCAAGCGCGGCGTGCTGGAGCTGGCGAGCGGCGGCACCCTGATGCTGGACGAGATAGGCGACATGTCTCCCCATCTGCAGACCAAGTTCCTGCGGGTGCTGCAAGACGGCGTCTTCCGCCGGGTCGGGGACGAGCAGGAGGTGAGGGTCAACGTGCGCTTTATCTGTACCACCCAGAAGCAGTTGCTGGATCTGGTGCACGAAGGCAAGTTCCGCGAAGATCTCTACTACCGCCTCAACGTGCTGAGTCTGGCGCTGCCCCCCCTGCGCGAGCGCAAGGCGGACATCATGGCCCTGGCACAGCAGTTCGTCTCCCGCTTCGCGAGCGAGTTGCAGCGCCCACGCCCGCGCTTTACCCGCAACATGGCCGAGTACCTGACCGCCTACCGCTGGCCCGGCAACGTGCGCCAGCTGCGCAACTGCCTCTACCGGGCCATGACGTTGCTGGAAGGGGACGAAATAGGCCCCGAGCACGTGGACCTGCCGGTGGCGGCCGACGCCATGCCCCTTATCGACGAGTGGTTCGAGGGGGGGCTCGACGAGGCGGTGAAGCGCTTCGAGAGCCGGCTGCTGGAGCGGCTCTACCCGGCCTTCCCCTCTACCCGGCAACTGGCCAAGCGGCTCGGCGTGTCGCACACCGCCATCGCCAACAAGCTGCGAGAATACGGTATCAGCAAGAAGTAATCCGCGCCTTGATGCCTCACCACCAAAGAGCCCGTCGCCAGACGGGCTCTTTGGTTTTCTTTATACGGCTCTGAGCAATGATGGCGGGGTGAGCCTTGTCAGGCCATCACTCAGCCAACTTACTATCAGCGTCTATATATCCGAACCGCAGTGCCATAGCAGCGGTGTTGTCAAGGCGGTCAGTTTCTGATCATGCTTGTTACGCTTTCCCCCGTATCCTGGCGTGTCTGGTGCCCGTGCTGGTTGCACTCGGGCTGCTGCTGCCCCGTGCGGGTTGGCGGAAACGGCCGGCGTGAGAGCCGCGGCGACGGCGGTCAGGGAGCCGTGCTCGATATCATGAGCTACACCCGCTGGCCCACCGAGCCTGCGGTGCTGCGCATGTGCGTGGCGGCGCCGACCGAATATGCCGGCGCGCTTTTTACCATCAACCGTCAAGCCAATGGCCGCCCGGTACAGGTCCATCGCTACGAGGCGAACGATCCGGCTATCAGCAGTAACTGCGATGTGCTCTATCTGGGGGTGCTCGACGAGCCGACCCGGATTGCGCTGTTTGCCCGCCTGCAGGGACACCCAGTGCTCAGCATCAGCGAATACAACCACGACTGCACCAGCAGTTCGGTGTTCTGCCTGCAGACCGCTCAGGACAAGAGCGGATACGTTTTAAAGTTAATCTGGATGCCCTGGCCCTAAGCGGTGTGAAGGTGCACCCGGCCGTGCTCAAGCTGGCCCATGCCGACAAGGAGGGCCCATGAGACGACACGCCAGCGTGGCTCCCGCCGTCTGACCCTGCGTCAGAGCCTGGGGCGAACCCATCTGGTGGCGGCCATCACCGCCGTCAGCGTGGCGGGACTCTTTTGACCTGGTGGCCCTGCTGGTGGTGCGGTTGTACGCCGACCACAACCTGGAACTGGTGGCTCGCGCCATCAGCTACAGCGCCGAGCGGCGGTGGTGTTCCACGATGAGGAGGCGGCGAGCGAGGCGCTGCTAGCGGCATCGTTGCCCATGAAGAGGTGGCCGAGGCCACCATCTTTCTGAACAATGGCCAGCTGCTTGCCAGCTGGGTGCGCCCCAGAAGCAACCCGCTGGTGACGCTCTTGAGGACTATCTGGCCCAACTGCTGATGCCGGGGCCGGTCAAACTCCCCATGTTGCGAGGGGGTGAGCAGATCGCCACCATCGAGCTGCGCGGCCATGGCGAATACCTGTTGCTGTTCCTGCTCTCGGTGGTGCTGGCGATGGTGGTCTGCCTGGTGCTGAGCGCCATGGGGCACTCTATGTGGCCGACCGGATGCAGTTCTCCATCACCGCACCGCTGCGCAAACTGGCAAGGTGGCCCACTCGGTGCGCCGTCAGCGCACCCTGGGGATGCGGGTGCCCGACCGGCCGATATCGTCGAGATCAACGAGCTGGGGGATGACTTCAACTCCCTGCTCGACGAGCTGCAAGCCTGGCAGGCCCAGCAGGCCCGCGAAAATGCCAGCCTGCTCCATCAGGCGACTCACGATGCCCTGACCGGACTGCCCAATCGCGCCCTGTTTGAAGCGCGGCTCGGTCAGGCGATCATGCCTCGGCGAGCAGGGGAGGGATTCGCCTTGCTCTACCTCGATTGTGATCGCTTCAAGCAAATTAATGACACCTGGGGCATAACGCCGGTGACGAGGTGCTGATCGCGCTCTCAAGACGGGTGCAGCATCAGCTGCGTCCGGATGATCTGGTGTTTCGCCTCGGTGGTGACGAGTTTGCGGTGCTGGTTGGCCCCCTTGTCCAGCGGGCATGAGGTGGAAGATGTGATTGGCCGCATCCAGCAGGCGATGGCAGACCCCGTGGCGCTGCGTGATGGTCGTCAGCTGGGGGTCGGCATCAGCGTCGGCTCCGCCCTCTACCCCGAGCAGGGGGAGACGGCGGATACCTTGTTGCAGGCTGCCGACGGCGCCATGTATGAATCCAAACGACAACGCAGGGAGGGACACAGAGACAACCAGACAACCACGTGAAATTGATATGGAAAATAATGAAAGGACAAGAATGATGACGTTTTTCAACCTGATGAGAGCAGGTCTGTTCGCACTCTTGCTCGGTGGGCTGGCGGCTTGCCAGAGCGCTCCCCAGGGCCTCACGCAGGCGCAGATCGCCGCACTCAAGGAGCAGGGGTTTCACCTGACCGACGAGGGCTGGACCCTGGATATCTCCAACAAGGTGCTCTTTGCCAACAACGTGGGGGTCCTCAATCCCGACACCCGCCAGGTGGTGGAAGCCTTGGGCAGGGCCCTGATTGAGGTGGGGCTGAACCGGGCCCGGGTGGACGGTCACACCGACTCCAACGGCGAGGCGGCTACAACCAGCAGCTCTCCCTGAAGCGGGCCCAGTCGGTGGCCGAGGTGCTGGTCTCGGTCGGCATGAAGCCAGCCAATCTGGAGATCCATGGCCGTGGCGAGACCATGCCGCTGGCGGATAACAAGACCAGCCGCCGGCCGGGCCGCCAACCGCCGGGTTGCCATCGTCATAGACAACGGCTGATCTGCCCAGCCCGGCGTCAGCGCCCTGATCCCGCCACCGGGATCCTTCCTCTGGCCTGACCGCGTGTGTGCCACCACTCTCCCGCCGGAGAGTGGCTCTCTTCCTGCCACGCCTCCTGCATTATCTCGCTTTACATCTGCTCTCGCGCCCAGGCAGAGGGGGGAGATGACGTCCTCTCAATGCCCCTGACTTGATCCAGCACAACACAAGGCTTAACTGATATTCGTTATCATTTGCATTATTTCCAGACGGTAACCTGCCAGTGATGACGCCACAGTTCACCCCGACCATGACGGGGCTCGCCACCCCGGATCCCCTGAAGTTCGCCTTTGGCGCCAAGACCTCGGCCCATGCCAGCCGGGGCGGCGCAGGCCCCCTGACGCTGGACGACGCCGGCTGGCAAGCCTGGTGGCAGCGACCGAGCGAGGCCCAGGAGCGGGCGCTCTATATCCATGTTCCCTTCTGCCGCAAGCGCTGCAGCTTCTGCAACTTCTTCGAAAATGGCGCCAACCCGGCGCGCATGAGGCGTTATATGGCGGCCCTGTGTGACAGTCTGCACCGGGCCGCCGACTCTCCCTTTGGCCAGAGTCACCCCTTCTCGGCCGTCTATGTGGGGGGCGGCACCCCCACCGACATGGCGGCGGACGATCTGGCGCGCCTCGCCGAGGCTATCCGCCGTTTTCCGCTGATGGCCGATGCGGAAGTGACCCTGGAGGGGCGGCTCAACGGCTTTGATGATGAGAAGTGGCAGACGGCCCTGGCGGGGGGCTTCAACCGCTTCTCGTTCGGGGTGCAGAGCTTCAACACAGAGGTGCGCCAGCAGGCGGCCCGTTTCGACGACAGGGAGACACTGCTCGCCCGGTTGGAGGAGCTGACCCGGGATGACGCTGCCGTCATAGTGGCGGATCTCATCTTCGGCCTGCCGGGGCAGGATGAGGCCCTGTGGCGCCAGGACATCGCGGATGTGATGACCAGCGGCGTGCACGGGGTGGATCTCTACCAGCTCATCCCCATGCAGGGCACCAATCTGGATCGGGCGCAGGAGAAGGGCCGGCTCGGCTGGTCCGCCGATGGTCAGCAGCGGGCGACCATGTATGCCTATGGCGCCCGCATCCTGGAGCAGGGGGGCTGGCAACGGCTCTCCTGCAGCCACTGGCGGCGAAGCGAGGCCGAGCAGAGCCGCTACAACCAGATGGCCAAGCGCGGCGCCGAGATCCTCCCCTTCGGTGCGGGGGCGGGGGGCAGCATTCATGGCCACGGCCTCATGTATGGCCGGGATCTAGGGGCCTGGCACCAGGCGCTGGCGGCCGGTCAGCGTGCCCCCGGCATGGTGATGAGGCCCAATCCCAACGGGCCCATGGACGGCCTGCTGCGCGGTGGCCTCGATACCGGCTGGCTTGCCCTCGGGCGCTTGCCATCCCCCTTGCGGGCGCATCTGTTGCCGCTCTTTGAGCGCTGGCAGCAGCATGGCCTGGCCGAGCTGACCGGGGAGACACTGGCGCTGACCCTGGCGGGGCGCTTCTGGAACGTCAATCTGCAGGCAGGTTTGTTCGAATATCTGCAGTCAAATCCCCTGGGAGGGGAGGCGGCAACCCCAGCCGCTCATCCGGGCGGGGCCCGGCATCATTCACCGGTGTAGCGGGCAGGGGCAAGACTAAGGAGGGAACGAAAGGGGGGCCGCTTGATGGCCCCCCTTTCGTTATTGGTTGTGCACTTCCTCCACCCGCACCCGCAGCTCCCCCTCTGCGAGCATGGTGACCAGTTGCTGGCCCGGGCTCACCTGGGCGGCGCGGCTTATCACCTCGCCACTTGGCGTGCGGGTGATGGAGTAACCCCGCCCCAGGGTGGCCAGCGGGCTTATCCCGTCGAGCCGGGCACTCAGCATGGCGAGGCGGTGGGCGGCCATATCCTGGCGCTTGCTCATCAGGCTATGGAGCCGCTCCTCGGCCAGCTGGTGGCGGCGCTTGCCGGCGGCCAGCAGCGTTGAAGGGCTCCTGGCCTGCAGCCGCAGCTCGAGGTTCGCGAGGCGCCGCTCCCCCTGATGCAGGCGCAGATTGAGCAGTTGCTGCAGGCGGCCGGACAGCTCGTCCAGACGCTGGGACTGCTGCTCCAGCCGGCGCTTGGGATCCTGATGGTCGAGCCGCTTTTGCAGCAGCGCGAAGCCATGGCGGGCGTCGGTCTGGCGCCGGGAGATGGCCTGTACCAGACGCTGCTTGAGGTGCACCAGGCGCTGGGCGCGGGCGCTTCTGTCCGGTGCCACCAGCTCGGCGGCGGCGGAGGGGGTGGGGGCGCGCAAGTCGGCGGCGAAGTCGCTGATGGTGACGTCCACCTCGTGGCCCACAGCGCTCACCACCGGAATGGCGGAGTTGGCGATGGCGCGGGCCACCGCCTCCTCGTTGAAGCACCAGAGATCTTCAAGGGAGCCGCCGCCGCGACCGACGATGAGCACATCCACCTCGGCGCGGCGGTTGGCAAGAGTGATGGCCGCGACTATCTGGGAGATGGCGGCGCTGCCCTGCACCTGGGTTGGGTAGATGAAGACAGGCAGATCCGGCGCCCGGCGCTCAAGCACCGTCAGCATGTCGTGCAGGGCGGCGCCGGTGGCCGAGGTGACCAGCCCCACGGCGCGGGGCTCACGAGGCAACGGGCGCTTGCGGCCCTCGTCGAACAGCCCTTCGGCGCCGAGGCGGCGCTTGAGCTCCTCGAAGCGCAGGGCCAGCATGCCGTCCCCGGCGGGCTGCATCGATTCGATGATGAGCTGGTAGTCGCCGCGGGGCTCATAGAGGGAGACCCGCGCCTGCACCAGTACCTGCATGCCATCTTGCGGTCGGAACGGCACCCGGCGGTTGTTGCCCTTGAACATGGCGCAGCGCACCTGGGCCGAGATGTCTTTCAAGGAGAAATACCAGTGGCCCGAGCTTGGCATCGCCAGGTTGGAGAGCTCCCCCGTCAGCCACACCAGCCCCAGATCCTGCTCCAGTATCATGCGCACGGCGCTGTTGAGGCGGGTGACGGTGAAGATCTGTTGTTGCCTGCTCTGGCTGGATTCGTCGAGGTGGTTCAAGGCTGGCCCTGCTGCTGTGTCCGCCGGAGCGGGGAGAAAACGATGGGGCACATCTTAACGCAGTTCGGGGCGAACGCCGAGCGGCGCTGGCCCTGTCGGGTTCAGCGTGCGTCCGGATCCTGGCAGGCTGCGCCCGGGACTGAACGGCCGGGGGCTGGCCTGGCTGGTCACCACCAGCCAGACCGAGAGGCAGACGACCAGCGCCCCCGCCACGAAACCGCCGGTGAAGGTCTCGCCCAGCACCAGCGCGCCCCACAAGATGCCAAAGGGCGGGATCAGGAAGGTGACCGTCAGGGAGCGCAGGGGCCCGATATCGGCGATCAGCCTGAAGTAGATCAGATAGGCGAGGGCGGTGCAGATGAAGCCGACCGCCAGCACGCTGGCCCAGGCGGTCGGGGAGGGCCCAGTCGACCGCGGGGCCGGCCGCCAGCTGGTAAGCGAAAAGGGCAGCAGGAACAGGCTGGCACCCAGCTGGCTGCCAAAGGCCACCAGCTTGGCATCGAGCCCGCCGCGATGGGTGATCCAGCTGCGGGTGAGGAAAGCCGGCGCAGCCATAGCAGGCGGTGGCGATGAGGCAGGCCAGCACGCCGGTGACGAGATTGCCGGTCAGGCTCACCTCTCCCGTGGTGGTGATGAGGGCTATGCCCATCAGCCCCAGCATGACGCCGCTCCACTTGCGCAAGGTCAGCGTCTCGTTGAAGAAGGAGAAGCCGATGAGGGCCCCCATCAGCGGCGTGGTGGCGTTCAGGATGGCCGAGTAGCCGGCGGGCAGCCAGAGAGCGGCGATGGCGTACATCAGGAAGGGCACGCCCGAGTTGATGATGCCGAGCACCATGATGGATTTGAGCTTGCCCTGGAACTGCATGGGGGTGCGCAGCAGCAACAGCATGGCGGCGAGCCCGACCAGGGCGAAGAAGACCCGCAGGAAGGTGGTGTTGACGGCGCCAAACGCCGGGGCGGCGATGCGCATGAACAGGAAGCTGGCGCCCCAGATGGCGGCCAGCAGAAGCAGGCGCCCATAATCGGCAGGTTTCATGGTGTCGTCCTTGAGGTGATGGTGGCCAATATTGGCGCTGCATCGGCATGATGCCGACAAGGTGCCTGTGCTGGCAACTGCCTGGATGGCAGCAGGGCATCCATGCCCTGGCGTGCCGGCTTGTGGGTGACGGGAGCGTTACGGCTCCGGCTGGCTCACGAAGGCAATCTTGTGCAGGCCGTGTTGGGAGGCCTGGGCCATCACCCTGGCGATGATGCCGTACTCCACCTTGCGATCGATGCGCAGCTGGATCGGGCAGCTCCCCCTTGGTTTCGCCAGCCTCTCCATCTTGGCGAGCAGGGTCGGCTTCGTCGACCTCCTGGTCGTTCCAGTAGATCTTGCCGGCGCCATCGATGGCGAGGTTGATGTCCTGCTTGTCTGGCTGGGTTGATGGACTGGCTGCTGGCCTCGGGCAGCTCGATCTTGACCGCGTTGGTGAGCAGGGGGGCCGTGATCATGAAGACGATGAGCAGCACCAGCATGACATCTATCATGGGGATCATGTTGATCTCGGAGAGGGGTTGATCGTCCCCCTCGTCCGACAGTTTGCCAAATGCCATCAGCCGCGCCCCTGTCTGGTTTCCCGCTCGACCAGCGGGGTGACGTTGTTGGTGGCGACCTGCTCGAAGCCGGTCACCAGCAGGGTAAACAGGTCGTGGCCAAACTCCTCCAGCGCCGCGAGCCTGAGGCGATTGCGCCGCACGAAGAAGTTGTAGATGAGCACGGCCGGCAGGGCGACCGCGAGGCCGAAGCCGGTCATGATCAGCGCCTCGCCCACGGGGCCGGCGACCTTGTCCAGACTGCTCTGACCGGCGGCGCCGATAGCCAGCAGGGCGTGGTAGATGCCCCAGACGGTGCCGAACAGCCCGATGAAGGGGGCTGCCGAACCCACCGAGGCGAGGAAGGCCAGCCCCTGTTCCAGCCGCACCCGCTCCTGGGCGATGGCCCGGCGCATGGCGCGCAGCAGATATTCATCCGGCGAGCCCAGCTTGCAGCTGACTGCACGCTCCTCAGCCCGGTTCAGCTGGGCCACGGCCGCCAGCGCGGCGCCGGTCAGCCGGCCATAGGCCTCCTGCGGTGGCAGGTGGGCCAGCTGGCGCTCCATCTCCTGCACGCTGTCATGCTGCCAGAAATCGGCGATGAAGCGGGCGTTGAGGCGTTGTGTCCGCTGCGCGAGATAGCCCTTGAGCAGGGCGTAGTAGCAGGTACCAAGGGACATCAATACCAGCAGGATGAAGGGGATCAGCCCCACACCGCTGTTCTGGCTGAGCAGGTGGGCGATGCCCATGCCGTTGCTTGCGATTTCAGGATCCATGTTCAAGCCCTTAATTTGAAAATGATGGTGACTTTTGCCGAGGCCTCGACGGCCACGTTGTTCTGTTTGGCAGGAATGAATTTCCAGCGGCTGACGGTCTTGCGGGCCGTCATGTCCAGCCGCCGATAGCCGCTGCTCTTGTCCACCTCCACCGAGGCGGCGGTGCCCTCGGCCGTCACCCGCACATTGAGGATGACGCGCCCCTCTTCTCCCCGTCTGCGTGATTCCGGGGGGTAGGGGGGCTCGGGGTTGTTCAATCTGGCGTCCCGGGCGATGGGGGCGCTGCTGCCCCCGCCTGTCCCGCTCTGGCTCGTCTTGGTGGGGGCGCTGTTGCTGCCGCGACTCAAGGAATTGGCCGCGGTCAGCGGTGCGGCTGGGGCCGCCGGTGCCGTCACCGGCTGGGCCTTGGCGACAGGTTTGGCCACGGGCGCTGGCGGTGCCTTGGGCACCGGCCTGGGGGCGGGTCTCCTGACCACCGGCTTGGACTGCTTCTGCTTAACGGGCGTGGGCGGCTTGACGACCTTCGGCTGGGCCGGGGTGGGCGCTGGCGCCACCGGTCTGCCCGGCGCGTCATGCTGGTTCGACTCCCCGGCCCAGCGGGCAGAGAGGGTAATGGGTTCGGGCGGCGTGACGGAGGCGGGGCGGCTGCCTTGCATCAGCCACAGGAGGGCGAGGTGCAAGACAAGGGCGACGCTCAGGCAGGCAAGGTGAACCGGACCCAATCCCTGCTGGTTGCGGCCGTGAGTCGGCCTCATTGCGCAGGCATTCACCAGTCTGCCTCCTTGCTGGTCGTCATATTCGTACTCAAATGCCCATGGAATTGGCCCCGGATCCGGGCCTTGGCGCCCAGCATGCGCCATCGGATAGCCTGCAAACAAGAAACATTATCAATCGCGTTTTAATCGCAACCCTCAGTAAACAGGCGGTGCCGGACCCTGACAGGGGCGCGATAAAGAGGTGGGATTCTAGTGGCAGGCGCCGGGCTTCACCCTGGCCCACGGCCTAAGCAAAAATGAAAGCGCTATCAATCACATATGCATTATTTGCGGGGCGATTCAGGTCACATTTCATACGTATCTGCCATGAGTCGGCCAGTGCACGCCCTAGACTGGCGTGACTCATTCGAAGGCGGGACTGTAGCGGATGGGGAATGCCGGGGCACACCGGCGTCACACACAAAACAATGAAAATAAAGGACTATCAATGGCTAGATGGATACTCGCGGCCGGATTGTTGGGAACCCTGATCACGGCGCCCTGCGGGGCGGCGGCGGAGTGGTTCTTCCGGGGCACCGCGAATGGATGGGCGGCGACCGCCATGGTGTCGACCGATGGGCTCAACTTTGACACCTGTCAGTTCTTCCAGAGCGGGGACGCCAGCGGCGGCCCGCGCTTCAAGATCGACCGATACGGCAACTGGCAGCAGAGCTACCCAACCGCCGACTACGCGGTCACTGCCAACACCCACTATCAGATCCGCATTCATGCCGGCACCCAGGCCATCACCACCACGGCGGTGGCGAGTTGCGAGGCCTCGGGGTTTGCCAGGACGCTGCCGCAGCTTCAGGTGCGCGGTACCTTCAATGGCTGGGCCAGCCTGCCCATGACGCTGGTGGCCGACCACCTGTGGCAGGCCGAAGCCTACATGGATGGCAAGGCCAACCAGCGGCTCAAGTTCGATCAGGCGGGGGACTGGGCCATCAACTTCGGCGACAGCAACGCCGATGGTGTGCTGGAGCGCAGCGGCGGCGACATCCTCTGGAGCGGCACCGGAACGGTGCGCTTCCAGGTCAATGACGAGACCCAGGCCTACAGCATCACGCCGCTCGGGGACGACAATCAGCCCCCCATAGCTGTCATCACCCCGGGCGGCACCCTGAATGTCGCTGTGGGGGATGCGCTCACCTTGAGCGGCAGCGACTCCACGGATCCCGATGGCCAGATTGCCAGCTATCTCTGGAGCAGCGGCGAAACCACGGAGAGCATCAGCGTCAACACGGCTCAGGCGGGCACCTTCACCTATGGCCTGACGGTCACCGACGATCAGGGGGCCAAGAGCAGCAGCAGCGTGAGCCTGGTGGTGGCCGCCCCCCAGACCGGCGGCAGCTGGTATTTCCGCGGTACTCCCAACAACTGGGGCCTGACCGCCATGATCAGCGAGGACGGAGTGACCTTCTGTACCGAGCAGGCCTTTGGCGGCAGCAACCCCCGCTTCAAGATTGATCGCAAGGGGGACTGGACCGAAGCCTATCCGGCCCAGGACTACAAGGTGAGTGCCAACACCAGTTACCGCATCTGCTTCGATAGCCAGGACAAGACGCTGGAGGCGGCACCTCTGGCCGGCGCCGACAATCAGGCGCCCACTGTGACCGCCACCCCGGCCCCGGGCAGCTATGCAGAGGCGCAGTCCATTACCCTGGGGGTGAGCGACGATAACGACAGCGCCCCCAGGGTCCATTTCACCACGGACGGCAGCCAGCCCACCACGGCGTCCCCCCGCTACGCCGGCCAGGCCATTGTCGCCAGCGACAAGGGCAGCGGCACCGATCTGGTGATCAAGACATTGAGTGTCGATGGGACCGGCAATCAAGGGGAGCAGAGCTTCAGCTATCAGATTGGCGAGAGCCCGGTGGCGGGGGGCGATTTTCGTGGTGAGAGCATCTATTTCCTGCTGACCGCCCGCTTCTACGATGGGGACGGGAACAACAACTACCATAACCGGGATCGCTACAAGGCGGGGGATCCCCACTGGCGTGGCGACTTCAAGGGGCTCATCGAGAAGCTCGACTACATCAAGGATCTCGGCTTCACCGCCATCTGGGTGACGCCGCCGGTGGAGAACCGCTCCGGCCTCGACTATCACGGCTATCACGCCTACGACTTCTATCGGGTCGATCCCCGGCTGGAGTCGCCGGGGGCGGGCTACCGGGAGTTCATCCAGGCCGCCCACGCCAAGGGGATCAAGGTGATACAGGATGTGGTGATCAACCACTCCAGCCAGTACGGCCTGCGTGGCAAGACCTGGATCGATCGCCTGCCGGTCAAGTACTACGTGCCGGCAGGATCCAGCCAGGGGCTCATCAACAACGGGCCCTATCAGGGCAACCTCGGGGACTACGCCAGCGCCAACCGCTGTGACGATGACAACCCCGCCGCCCCCGACTGGTACAAGGCCCGCTGCCAGTCCGATCCGGCCGGCACCCAGCCCCTGATCGATCCCAAGACAGGGGCCAACGTGCCGAGCGCAGGCTACAACCCCAACCGCTTCTTCGGCATCGATGCCCAGACCCTGGATCCCAGCTGGTATCACCTGGACGGTTTCATGTCCGGCGGCGACTGGGAAAACCCGCTCGCCCTGCAGCGCAAGCACATGGCGGGGGACTGCATCGATCTCGCCACCGGTAACCAGAACGTCAAGGATTACCTCAACGGCGCCATTCGTCAGTACCTCGACATGGGGGTGGATGCCATCCGCATCGATACCCTCAAGCACATAGAGCGGGACGAACTGCTGACCTATGTGCACGATTGGCAGGCCCACAAGCCGGGGCTGTTCGTGTTTGGCGAGAACCTGGTCAAGGGCACCGGCTGGGGATCCGAGCTGGCCAACGACAACGCCTCCGCGGTGATCCGCCCCTGGTGGTACACCCGCACCACGGCGAACCCGGCCAACCCTCGCGCTGGCGGTGATTCGGGTCTCTCGGTGCTGGACTTCTCCCTCTTCTCCACCTTCCGTGACAACGTCACCAAGGGGAGCTTTGGCGGAGTGGGGGGGATCTTCGCCATGGACTGGGTCTATGGGGATGCCACCAAGCTCATCACCTTCTTCCAGAACCACGACGTGGGGCCGGACAATGACTTCAAGTACCGCTACGGTGGGGAAGAGGGCAATGCGGCCATGACCTATAACCTGCTCTGGACCGCCCGCGGCATCCCGACCCTCTACTACGGGGAGGAGGTGATGTTCCAGGCCGGCAAGCCGCAAGACATCGACGGGGCCACCATGACGGTGGATCAGACCGGCCGTGCCTACTTTGGGGACGTGCTGGACAACCCGGCCACCCCGAGCCACCCGCTTTATCAGCACATCAAGCGCCTGAACCAGATCCGCAAGGCGGTGCCCGCCCTGCAGAAGGCGCCCATGAGCCAGGTGAACGAGTGGGGGAGCGGCATCAGCTTCGTGCGAGATCTCGGCGCCGAGGGGAGCTACGCAGCCGTGGGCCTTGCTGCCAACTCGGCCCAGCAGATAAGCCTGAGCGGCCTGAAAAACGGCACCTACACGGATGCGGTTACCGGTACCACGGTCAGCGTCAGCAACGGCAGCCTGAGCTTCCAGGTGCCCGCCTACTCGGCCCGGGTCTGGGTGCTGAACGGCCCCGGCAAGGTGGGAGCCGACGGCAAATACCTCAAATAAGGGGCGCCTGTAATGGTGTGCAGCGAGTCGGCCTTGGGGCCGACTTTTTTATGGCGCCGAGGCATGAAGCGGGGGATGAGGGCCGGCGCATCCCACCCAGGTCGCGCCGGGTGAGGCAAGCGCAGGGCCCTAAATTGCACATCTTTGGTGCGCTTGCCCTGATATGGTGCATTTTCTTGTTGTTTGCCCTTGACCCAATCCCGCAGAAACATGTCAGACAGCCCCATGGCGCCCTCCTGATGTGCATCTTCCATGCTGTAAAGTGAGATTTTATCGGCATGATCAACCGAATAAACGGGTTTATTAGGAAGGACCACGACACGTTTTGTGGTTAATTGGGTAAACATGCTGATCCGGCATGGGGGCTGATCCCTGGATTGGTATGATCCATCTGTTTTTTGATGGTTATGCGGAATTTAAATTCGATTTTTTATGGTATCTCGGACTCTTGTTTTGATTGGCGCTCTTTTTGCTGTGACTTGTCAGGCCCATGATGGCTATGTCAGGGGCAGGGGGCCGCAAGGTCGGGGGCTGGTGCCAGCAGGCTGAATGCACCGCCGCCATCCGTGCCGGAACGGCCTGGTTTTCGGGCAAGGGACGCCACAATCAATTCGTGTCAAGGAGTCATATGGAAGGTGAAATGACCATGCAGCCGGCGGCTGTGGGCAGAGGGTTGGCCCACACCCTCAAGGACGACGTCTACGGCATGATCCTCGGGGTCATGTTCATCGCGGTCGGCCTCAACCTGCTCAAGTGCTCCGGCATGATCACCGGCGGCATAGCGGGCATAGCCCTGCTGCTCGCCCACGTCAGCAGCCTGCCCATAGGGGTGCTCTTCTTCCTGGCCAACCTGCCTTTTCTGGTGTTCAGCTACTTCACCATGGGGCGGGGCTTCATGCTCAAGACGCTGGTGGTCAATGTGGCGCTCTCGGCCGCCACCCAGGGGGTGCCGCTGCTCTTGACGGTGAGCTACATCCACCCGCTGTTTGCCGCCCTGGTGGGGGGCACCTTCCTCGGCATGGGGGTGCTCTCCCTCGCTCGCCACAACGCCTCCGTAGGGGGCATAGGCGTGGTGACGCTCTGGCTGCAAAGGCGCACCGGCATCAACGCAGGCAAGAGCCAGATGCTGCTCGATGTGCTGGTGTTTGCGCTCTCCCTGCTCACCTTGCCGCTCTCTCTGCTGCTCTGGTCCACCTTGAGCGCGCTCGCCATGAACGCCATGCTGATGAACTGGCACAAACCCGGTCGTTATCAGGGGGGCTGAGTGGCGGCCCTGAGGGGGAGGGGAATTGTTAAAAAGTGACCCGAGGGGCGCCTGGCGGGCATTTGGCTGCCAACGGCAAAAAAGATCATCTTGTTGCGAAAAAAGGCATGGTTACGCCTGAATTTATTGGTTTTTTGCCCCGTTGGCGGCGTTAAACCGGGCTAAACCATAAAAAATTCAAAAAACTTCTTTACCAGTGACCAATGCATGAGTAAAATTTGTCGGCAATATTTTACACCCCCACTCCTCAACGGTGAGATATTGCCATGCTCAGGATTGCCAAAGAAGCGCTGACCTTCGACGATGTACTGTTGGTTCCAGCACACTCCACTGTTCTTCCGAATACCGCCGACCTGCGTACCAAGCTCACGTCTGCTATCTCCCTGAATATCCCGATGATTTCCGCTGCCATGGACACAGTGACCGAAGCCCGTCTGGCTATCGCACTGGCCCAGGAAGGCGGTATCGGCTTCATTCACAAGAACATGTCCATCGAGCAGCAGGCTGCCGAAGTGCGCAAGGTCAAGAAGTACGAGAGCGGCGTGGTCTCCGACCCCGTCACCGTACGCCCTGACATGACCATTGCCCAGGTCAAGGAGCTGAGCCACAAGAACGGTTTCGCCGGTTACCCAGTGGTCACTGACGGCAACCAGCTTGTCGGCATCATCACCGGCCGTGATGTGCGCTTCGTGATCGATCTCTCCCAGACCGTTGAACAGATCATGACCCAGAAGGATCGTCTGGTCACCGTGCGTGAAGGGGCCCCTCGCGAAGAGGTGGTTGCCCTGATGCAGAAGCACCGTATCGAGAAGGTGCTGGTGGTGAACGCCGACTTCAAATTGAAGGGCATGATCACCGTCAAAGACTTCCAGAAAGCCGAGCGCAAGCCGAACGCCTGTAAAGACGAGCGCGGTCGTCTGCGGGTCGGTGCCGCCGTCGGTGCCGGTGCAGGCAACGAAGAGCGCGTCGCCGCCCTGGTGGAAGCCGGTGTGGACGTGCTGCTGATTGACTCCTCCCATGGCCACTCCCAGGGCGTGCTGGATCGCATCAAGGCGACCCGCGACGCCTATCCTGAGCTGCAAATCATAGGTGGCAACGTGGCCACCGCCGCCGGTGCCCTGGCGCTGGTCGCTGCCGGCGTCAATGCCGTCAAGGTCGGCATAGGCCCTGGCTCCATCTGCACAACCCGCATCGTGACCGGTGTTGGCGTGCCCCAGATCACCGCCATCTCCGACGCCGTTGACGCCCTGGAAGGCACCGGCGTGCCGGTGATTGCCGATGGCGGCATCCGCTTCTCCGGCGACGTGGCCAAGGCCATAGCCGCGGGCGCAAGCTGCGTCATGGTGGGCTCCATGTTTGCCGGTACCGAAGAGGCGCCGGGCGAAATCGAGCTCTATCAGGGCCGCTCCTTCAAGTCCTACCGCGGCATGGGCTCCCTCGGCGCCATGTCCAAGGGCTCCAGCGATCGCTACTTCCAGACCGACAACGCCGCCGACAAGCTGGTGCCGGAAGGTATCGAAGGGCGCGTGCCGTACAAGGGCCGCCTCAAGGAGATCATTCACCAGCAGATGGGCGGCCTGCGCTCCTCCATGGGCTTGACCGGCTGCGCCACCATAGACGACATGCGCACCAAGGCCGAGTTCGTGCGCATCTCGGGCGCCGGGATGAAAGAGTCCCACGTCCATGATGTGACCATCACCAAAGAAGCCCCCAACTACCGGATGGGCTGATAAAACGGGGCTCTGGCCCCGTTTCTTTAACACGTTTTTATCCCCACGCTTTTTGTGATAAATCAGCCTGATGCAGGAATAAAATGACTAAAGACATTCACCAGCACCGCATCCTCATCCTGGATTTCGGTTCCCAGTACACCCAGCTTATCGCCCGTCGTGTCCGTGAAATCGGCGTCTACTGCGAGTTGTGGGCCTGGGACGTAACCGAAGAGCAGATCCGCGAATTCAATCCGAGCGGCATCATCCTCTCCGGCGGCCCGGAATCCGTGACCGAGGCGAGCAGCCCCCGTGCCCCCGAGTACGTCTTCAACGCTGGCGTGCCGGTGTTCGGCATCTGCTACGGCATGCAGACCATGGCCGAGCAACTGGGCGGCAAGGTGCAATCCTCCACCCTGCGTGAATTCGGTTATGCCCAGGTCGAAGTGCTGGGCCACTCCGGCAAGACCAGCGCCCTCTTGCGCAACATCGAAGACGCCATCGCAGAGAACGGCCACGCCCTGCTGGACGTCTGGATGAGCCACGGCGACAAGGTCACCGAGATCCCGGCCGGCTTCACCACCATAGCCCAGACCGCGACCTGCCCCCATGCGGCCATGGCCGATGAGGCCCGTCGCTTCTACGGCGTGCAGTTCCACCCGGAAGTGACCCACACCCGTCAGGGTGCCCGCATGCTGGAGCACTTCGTCAAGGAGATCTGTGGCTGCGAATGCCTCTGGACCCCGGCCACCATCATCGACGACGCCGTCGCCCGCATCCGCGAGCAGGTGGGTGACGATGAAGTGATCCTGGGCCTCTCCGGCGGCGTGGACTCCTCCGTGGTCGCCATGCTGGTGCACCGCGCCATCGGCGATCGCCTGACCTGCGTCTTCGTCGACAACGGCCTGCTGCGCCTGAACGAAGGCACCCAGGTCATGGAGATGTTTGGCGATCACTTCGGCCTCAAGATCGTCAAGGTCGATGCCGAAGAGCGCTTCCTCTCTGCCCTGGCAGGTGAAGACGAGCCGGAAGCCAAGCGCAAGATCATTGGCCGCGTCTTCGTAGAAGTGTTCGACGACGAAGCCAAGAAGCTGAAAAACGCCAAGTGGCTGGCGCAAGGCACCATCTACCCTGACGTCATCGAATCTGCCGCCAGCAAGACCGGCAAGGCCCACGTCATCAAGTCTCACCACAACGTCGGCGGCCTGCCGGAAGAGATGAAGATGGGTCTGGTGGAGCCGCTGCGCGAGCTGTTCAAGGACGAAGTGCGCCGCGTCGGTCTCGAACTCGGTCTGCCCTACGACATGCTCTACCGTCACCCCTTCCCGGGTCCGGGTCTGGGTGTGCGGGTGCTCGGCGAGGTGAAGAAAGAGTACTGCGATCTGCTGCGCAAGGCAGATGCCGTCTTTATCGAAGAGCTGCGCAAGGCCGACCTCTACAACCAGGTCAGCCAGGCGTTCGCCGTCTTCCTGCCGGTACGCTCCGTCGGCGTCATGGGCGATGGTCGCAAATATGACTGGGTCATTGCCCTGCGCGCCGTCGAGACCATCGACTTCATGACAGCCCACTGGGCTCACCTGCCGTACGACTTCCTCGGCCATGTGTCGAATCGCATCATCAACGAGATCAACGGCATCTCCCGCGTGGTGTACGACGTCTCCGGCAAGCCGCCCGCAACCATCGAATGGGAATAAGCGGCTAACGCCTCTTCACCCTTCAAGCATAAAAATGTAAAAGACGCCCTTGCGGCGTCTTTTCTTTTTCCAA